>JBGQJC010000032.1:0-30168 GCA_041498815.1 Alphaproteobacteria bacterium | reverse complement strand
GGGTGTGGATCCCGGGCAACGATTTATGGTCGGCCGGGAGGAGCGTTAATATTACACGCCAGGTTCCTTAAAACTTCCCTTAATCGCCGCGATCGCATGAAGCTCCCCCTTGATGCATCGGGTCTTTAGCCCACTCGGCCCACATAGACCTAACCCCTTGCACCGTCCCCTAGATTCCGGTGCACAGAGGCCCAGGAACGGGCCGCACTGTTGCTACACTCTCGGCGGCCAGACCGCCTAATTAACGAATTTCCTTCACGTATCACAACATCAATGAAAACACTAGCCGCTAGCGATCAACACTGTGTGGTTCGCGTTGCATTTGTTGCAAAAAAACTACAGCTATTTTCGATCGCCGGGACACGGTCCGAAATGCGGGTTTCGCTCTTTTCTTAATAAACATATGTTTATATTGTAATTCTCATAGGCGCCCCCGGGGGCGGCGCGGAGGTACCGACGGCATGACTCATGAAGCAATCCTGGCGGGCCTGCGCGCCGCCGCGGAGCCGACCCGGCTTCGCATCTTGGCGCTATGCGCGGAAGCCGAGCTGATGGTCGCGGAACTCACCCAGATCCTGGGCCAAAGCCAGCCGCGGGTGTCGCGGCACCTCAAGCTGCTTTGCGAAGCGGGGCTCTTGGATCGCTCGCGCGAGGGGACTTCGGCCTATTTCCGGCTGGCGCAAAAAAAAGGAACCGGCGCCGAACTGGCCCGGGCGGTGACCGATATGCTGTCGCGCGACCGGCCGAACGGCGGCAGGCCGGATTCCCCGGATTTCGAGCGGCTGGCGGCGGTCAAGAAGTCGCGTGCCCAGGCGGCGGCGGCGTATTTCCGGGCCAACGCCGCGCGCTGGGACGAAATCCGTTCGCTTCATGTGGACGAGGCCGAGGTGGAAAAGGCCCTGACCCAGCGGCTTCGCGCCGAGCCGGTCGGCGATCTCTTGGATATCGGAACCGGAACCGGCCGTGTCCTGGAGGTCTTGGGCCGCCATGCCGGCACCGGAATCGGACTCGACTTGTCGCGCGAGATGCTGGCGCTCGCGCGCTCGAGGCTCGACCGCGCGGGGCTTCACAATTGCGGTGTGCGCCAAGGCGACATGTACCGGCTGCCCTGGCCGGCCAATTCCTTCGACGCGGTCAGTCTCCATCAGGTGCTGCATTACGCCGAAGATGCCGCCGCGGCGATTGCCGAAGCGGGCCGCGTGCTGCGCCCGGGCGGGCGGCTGTTGGTGGTCGATTTTGCGCCCCATAAGCTGACCAACTTGCGGGATGAGCACGCCCACAGGCACCTCGGCTTTGGAGACGACGACATCACCCGTTGGGGCCGGAGGGTTGGGCTCGAGCCGGTCGAGATCGTGCACCTCAAGGGTAAGCCGCTCACCGTGGTCGTGTGGCTCGGGCGCAAACCGGCGCAGCCCGTGCGCGAAGGCGCCGCCGGCGCGGCGCGGCGTCAGGGGCGGGCCGCGGAAAGGCGCCTCGAAGCATGACCCGCGAAATCGACCTTTGGCAGGTGCCCGTACCGCCCTTTGTCCCCGACACGAAAGGACTGCAGGTTTCTTTCGAGTTCTTCCCGCCGAAATCCGAAGAGATGGAGCGAAGCCTGTGGTTGTCGATCAAACGGCTCGAGCCGCTGGAGCCGCGCTTCGTTTCGGTCACTTACGGCGCGGGCGGCAGCACACGCGAACGCACCCACGCGACGGTGCGGCGCATTCTGAAGGATACCACGCTGACGCCGGCGGCGCATCTGACCTGCGTTGGCGCGCCCCGCAGCGAGATCGACGACGTTGCAAGGCGTTATTGGCAGGATGGTGTGCGCCACATCGTGGCATTGCGCGGCGACCCGCCGGAGCGCGAAAAACGCTATGCCCCGTTCCCCGGCGGATATCCCTATGCCTGCGACCTGGTGGCGGGACTGAAGAAGATCGCGGACTTTGAAATTTCGGTGGCGTGTTATCCGGAGGTGCATCCCGAAGCGGCTTCGGCACAAGCGGATATGGACAATCTGAAGCGCAAGATCGACGCCGGTGCCAGTCGGGCCATCACCCAGTTCTATTTCGACGAGGAGGCGTACTTACGCTTCAAGGACAGCGCGCGGGCGGCGGGCGTTCAGGTGCCGATCGTTCCGGGAATTCTTCCCGTAACCAATTTCGCCCGCGTCGTCGAATTCGCCAAGACGAGCGGAACGCGCATCCCGCCGTGGATGGCCAAGCTGTTCGAGGGATTGGACGAAGACATCGAAACCCGCAAGCTGGTGGCGGCCACCGTCGCGGCGGAACAATGCCGCATGTTGCAGGCGCGTGGCATCCGCGAATTCCACTTCTATACGTTGAACAGGGCCGATTTGACGTTCGCCATCTGCCATATCCTGGGCCTGCGCTCGAAGCAGACGGCGCGAGCCGAAACAGCGATCCCGCGCGCGGAAATCCGGTAATGGCCGATCTTCTTGAATATCTGCGCGAGCGCGTGCTGCTCGCGGACGGCGCCATGGGAACGCGGGTGCAGGCCCTCGACCTCACGATCGACAAGGATTTCCTCGGTGCCGAGAACTGCACGGACGTGCTGACCAAGAGCCGTCCCGATCTGGTGCGCGACATCCACATGGGCTACTTCGCGGCGGGGTCCGATGCGGTGGAAACCAACACCTTCGGCGCTTCGCCGGTGACCCTGGGCGAATTCGGGCTCTCGGCAGAGGCATTCGCGCTCAACAAGCGCTCGGCCGAGATCGCGCGCGAGGCGGCGGAAGAATTTTCGGGCGACGGGCGGAGCCGATTCGTCTTGGGCTCGATCGGGCCGGGGACCAAGCTTCCGAGCCTGGGGCACATCGACTATCAGACGGTCGAGGACGCGCTCGCGGTGCAATGCGCGGGGCTGGCGGCGGGCGGCGTCGATGCCTTCCTGATCGAAACCTGCCAGGACCCGCTCCAGATCAAGGCCGCGGTCAACGGCGCCAAACGCGCCCGCAAGGAGGCGAACGCCGACATCCCGATCATCGTCCAGGTGACGGTGGAGACGACCGGAACCCTTTTGGTCGGCACCGACATCGCGGCCGCGGCGACCATCGTCCGGGCGCTCGATGTGCCGATCCTGGGGCTCAATTGCGCGACCGGGCCGCAAGAGATGTCGGAGCATATCAAATGGCTGGCCGAGAACTGGGACGGCATGATCTCGGTCCTGCCCAATGCGGGCCTGCCCGAGCTTATCGAGGGCGCGCCGCATTATCCCCTGGGACCATCCGAGCTCGCCCTTTGGCTCGAACGGTTCATTGCCGAGGACGGGGTCAACATCATCGGCGGCTGCTGCGGCACCGACATCGCCCATATCGAGGCCTTGGACGCGATGCTGCGCCGGCGCGCGGGCAACAAGCTTCGCCCGGTGCCGGTCAAGCGCGAGGTGTTCTGGGTGCCTTCGGTCGCCTCGCTCTATTCCCAGGTGCCGCTGCGCCAGGAAGCCGCCTATTTCTCGATCGGCGAGCGCTGCAACGCCAACGGCAGCCGCCGCTTCCGCGAGCTTCAGGACGCCGGCAATTGGGACGGTTGCGTCGAGATGGGGCGCGAGCAGGCGCGCGAAGGCTCGAACGCGTTGGACGTCTGCACCGCCTTCGTCGGGCGCGATGAATCGGCCGACATCCACGAGGTCGTGTCCCGGATGCGGGGATCGGTCGATGCCCCGCTGGTTTTCGATTCGACCGAGTTCCCGGTCCTCGAATCGGTGCTCAAGCTCTACGGCGGCAAGGCGATCATCAACTCGATCAATTTCGAGGACGGCGAGAAGCCGGCGGCGAAGAAGCTGGAGCTTGCCAAGAGATTCGGCGCCGGCGTCATCGCGCTCACCATCGACGAAGGGGGCATGGCCAAGGAGGCCGGGCACAAGTTGGAGATCGCCCGCCGCCTCTATGATTTCGCGGTGAACCGTTATGGCCTGCCGCCGTCGGACCTGTTGTTCGACCCGCTCACCTTCACGATCTGCACGGGCAACGAGGACGACCGCAAGCTCGGGCTCAACAGCCTCGAGGCGATCGAGCGAATCGCGAAGGATATGCCCGAGTGCCAGATCATCCTGGGGCTGTCGAACATCTCCTTCGGCCTCAACCCGGCGGCGCGCCACGTTTTGAATTCGGTGTTCCTGGACCAGGCGTTGAAACGCGGCTTGACCGGCGCGATCGTGCACGTGAGCAAGATCGTGCCGCTCCATAAGATCGCGCCCGAGGAATCGCGAATCGCCGAGGATCTGATTTTCGACCGGCGGCGCGAGGGCTACGATCCGCTCCACGCCTATCTCGGCCTGTTCGAGGGCCGCACCGGCGAGGTCAAGAAGGCCCCCGAGCGCCCGGCCGAGGTCGAGGAGCGCCTCAAGCTGCGGATCATCGATGGCGACCGGCAGGGGCTGGAGGCCGATCTCGACGAAGCCATGGCGCGCCACCCGCCGCTCGACATCATCAACAAGTTCCTGCTCGACGGCATGAAGGTGGTCGGCGATCTGTTCGGCTCGGGGCAGATGCAACTCCCGTTCGTGCTGCAATCGGCCGAGACCATGAAGAAGGCCGTCGGCTACCTCGAGCCGCACATGGATCGCGTCGAAGGGCAGCAGAAGGGAACCATGGTGCTGGCGACCGTCCGGGGCGACGTGCACGACATCGGCAAGAACCTTGTCGACATCATCCTGACCAACAACGGCTATCGCGTCGTCAATCTCGGCATCAAGCAGCCGCTCGAACACATCCTGACGGCGGCCAAGGAGCACAAGGCGAATGCCGTGGGCATGTCGGGGCTGTTGGTGAAATCGACCGTCATCATGCGTGAGAACCTGATCGAGATGACGCGCGAGAAGCTCGACATTCCCGTGATTCTGGGCGGCGCCGCGTTGACCCGCGGATACGTCGAAACCGATTGCGTCAAGGCTTACGGCTCCGGGCGCGTCGCCTACGCCCGCGACGCCTTCGACGGTCTCGATCTGATGGACAAGGTGATGACCGGCGGCTTCGACGGGCATTTGGCCGAGCGCGCGCGCCAAGCGGCGGAGAAGGGCGAGCGCCGGCCCGACCGCAGGCTCGAGGCCGTGGACAGGCCGCCGGAAAAGGCGCGGCCCGTCGAGCTCGAGGAAATCCGGCTGCGCCGCGCCGAGCTCACCCGCGGCATCGCGGTTTCCGAACCGCCGTTCTTCGGCTCGCGGGTGATCGACAAGGTGCCGATCCGGACCTTGGTGCCGTTTGTGAATGAAACGATGCTGTTCCAGTTCCACTGGGGCTTCAAGAAAGCGGGCAAGAGCCGCGAAGAATTCGCCGAGTGGGCCAAACGCGAAGTGCGGCCGATCATGCTCAAGCTCGCCAAGCAATGCGCCGATGAAAACATCGTCATACCGAAGGCGGCCTATGGCTATTGGAAGGCGGCGGGCGACGGCAACGATTTGGTTCTGTTCGATACCGATGGAGCGACCGAACTGGCGCGGTTCACCTTGCCCCGGCAAAAACGCGAGGACGGCATTTGCATCGCGGACTTCGTGCGCGACATTTCCGAGCGCGAGCGCGATGTCGTCGGGCTCCAGGTGGTAACCGCCGGCGCGCGGGCCTCGGAAGTGGCGCGCCAGTGGTTCGGCGAGAACCGGTATCAGGATTACCTCTATCTGCACGGCTTCGGCGTCGAAATCGCCGAGGCGATGGCGGAATACGTCCACAAGCGCATTCGGAGCGAACTCGGTTTCGGCGGCGAGGACGCGCGGGAGATCGCCAAGCTGCTGAAACAGGGCTACCGCGGGTCGCGTTACTCGTTTGGCTATCCGGCCTGTCCGAACTTGGGCGACCAGCGCCGGATCCTGGAACTGCTGGGGGCGGAGCGCGTCGGGGTCGTCATGGGCGAAGAGGATCAACTGGAGCCCGAGCAATCCACTTCGGCGATCGTCATCACCCATCCCCAGGCGAAGTATTTCACCGTCTAGCCCGGCCGCCGGCCCCGCCGGCGTCACTCCTCGAGGCTGCTTCTTCGACCAGCCTATTGCTCCCGGGGTTCGGTACGTGCATCCTCGGCGGCGTTTGATCGGCCGGCTAACGTCGGCTCATTCGTTCAAGAGCAAGGCCTGGGAGAGGATAACAATGACATTTACAGGGGTAATCAACGCCGGGGAACGGGGCTGGCTGACCGGTGTTTTGGCTGTTCTGGCGCTTTCGGCCGTGACGTTCGCCGCGCCCTTTGCTTCGGCCGCGGGCAAGATCACCGTGATTCAAAGCGCCGAGATCGCGGGTTCGCCCGCCGATGTGTGGAAGGTCGTCGGCAAATTCGACCACCTGCAGGATTGGCATCCCGCGGTTCAGAGCACGACCATGGACGGCCCCCCCACCCAGCCGGGGAGCAACCGTATCCTGCATCTCAACGGCGGGGGCGACATCAAGGAAGTACTCACCTCCTACAGCGACTCCGCAACGCGGCTCACTTACGACATTCTGGAAGGGCCGCTGCCGCTCGCGAATTATGAATCCTTCCTCGCCGTGACCGACGCCGGAAACGGCCATTCGCTGGTGATCTGGGGTTCGACTTTCGACGCCAAGGGCGTCCCCGATGCCAAGGCGAAAGAGATCATCACCGGCATCTATCAGGGCGGTCTCGACACCTTGAAGAAGAAATTCGGAAATAAGATGTAGCGGAATATCCACCCGGGCGTTCGTGCCCGGGTGGGCTCCTTCGGCCGGGCCGCGTTTAACCGGTTAGAAGTGGAATTCGAGTTCGGCCAGCCATTTGATCGCGTGGTCGGGGCTGGCGGGTGTCAACCCGAACAGCCAGCCAAGCTCGTATCTGAAGCCCACAGTTGGGGCGAGCGGGATTAACCCGAGCATGACCGGGCCGATCTGGTGCTGGTGCTCGTCCCTCGGCGGGGTGTGAATGTCGCCGAAGGCCTCGATCGCCGGCTCGAAATACGGTTTCCAACGCAGTTTGGTGCGCGCCGCGTATTCGACGTCGATATCGCTATTGGCGTGATCGCCGACCTCTTTCTCGAATATGAAATTGACGGTTTCGACCGTCTGCCCAAGCTGCTTCTCGAGAAGGAGCTTGCCTTCGGCCACATCCGCGGCATCCCTTTGATTGGCGAATTCGTATTCGAGATAGATGGCGGAATCGATCCAGGCCTCGCCCGGCTCGGTGATCTGGAAAATGTTCTCGAAGCCCGTGGCTTCGTATTTGAACGGCGCGCCGGCGTCCTTGGAAACCTCGCCGACCAGGGCGGTCTGCCACCAGCTGGTCACGCCATATTCGAGTTCATATCTCTGATTCTGGGTTTCTTCCGCCCGGTCGCCGCGATTGACGACGGATTCACCGCGCGCCTCGATGGCGAATTCTCCGTAGACTACGGTCGGCGAATAGACCTTGTTTTCGGCGCGCGCGCCTGCGGGCAGCGCCAGAGATACGGCGGCGGCGATGATGGCGGCAGCATGAGGCAGCGTCTTACGGACATCGGCGCGGCGCATCATGACCACGATGGTGCCGAGCGTCGCGGCATAGAACAGGACCTGGATGAGCGCCGGATGAGAATCGTAACCGATCAGGGTGTGGAGGACTTGACCGAGCAAATTGCCCTCGGAAAGCACCGCCGAGGTATCCCAGGCGGTGGGGACAATGGGGGGGAGGATTCCCGCGGCCACCAGTGTGGCCGCACCCTGGGACGCCATGCCGGCCGCAAGGAAAGCCAGCAGCCAGCTCGTCACCCCGAACAGGTGACGCGCGGCAATACGCACCAATCCGCGGTAGATCAAGTATCCGGCCGCACACCCGGCGGCGACACCGATCGCGCCGCCGACCAGCATCAGCAGCGCCGTAGTGCCTTGGGCGGAGGCGATTCCGAACAGGAACAGGACGGCCTCGGCGCCCTCGCGCAGCACCGAAAGCCCGACGACCACCGCGAGCATATGGATGGGTACGCCGCCGGAAGCGACGCTCTGGCCGACCGCCTTCGCGCGCTGCGACAACTCGCGCCCGTGGCGCCGCATCCAGATAATGGACCAGCCCAGCACCACGACCGCGATGAACAACACGGCGGCGTTCATCAGTTCTTGGCCCATGCCGGAGGCCGCCGTGGAGATCACGTCCGCAAACGCCGCGACCACGATCGACCCGCCCACTCCGGTGAGGATTCCCGTCGCGATCCAAAAATTGCGGCGCGGCAGGCCATCGGTCGCCGCCAGCACGATGCCGACGACCAGCGCGGCCTCCAACACCTCGCGAAAGACCACCAATGCGCTTGCGAGCATGACCTACCGTCCGATTCCTTATTTCGATGTGCGCTGCCGGTACCGAGCTATTTGGCGACGACCTTGCCTTGAGCGGTCTCGGCGTTGAACTCGCCCATGAATTCGTACGTGCCGGGGTCGAGCGGCCCGATGAACACGATCCCTTCGGAGCCCCCGGGGATCACCTTCTCGCGGTTCAGGGCATAGCTGTCGAACTCTTCGGGCGTCGCATCCTGATTGCGGACCAGAAGCTTGACCTTCTGGCCGGCCGGCACCTCGATCACGGCCGGGTCGAAACGGTGATTCTTGATCGTGAGGGTGACGGACTGATCCTCGGCGCGGGCGGCGAATCCAAGGGCAACAACCAAGGCGCCGGCAAGGACGGCAGTCGAACGAATGGACACTTCAGAAATCTCCCTTAATTTTCAAGGTGCTACGCCGTCAGCCGGGACTGGACCACATTCGCCCCTCTCAGATATAGCGATATTGCGAGTTATTCGCAACAACTTTCTTGCGAACGACAATCACTCAAAACAGTGGTTTAGCCGCGGAATTGGGTCTGATCGTGGCCGCGGCATGGGAACATCGGGCACCGCTTCACGTCGCTGCGGCATGCCGTCGCGGAGCCGGGCACCTCGGTCCCATCCATGAGGGCCTCGCGGCGCGGGCCGTTGAAATCGCTTTGCGGGCTGCGGCTTGGGCGCACTAATCTGTGCGCCATGCCCTGGCTTCCATTCCGGACGTTCGCCGTTTTCCTTCCCCTCACGCTCTGTTTCGCCTCGCAGCCGGTTTTTGCCGCCTGCAGCGACGCGGCGGGACCGAACGTGGATTGGCAACGCTGCTATTTCGACGCCCAGGATCTGCGCGGGGCGGATCTATCGGGCGGGAATCTTCGGGACGCGAGCTTTACCCGGGCGGATCTTTCAGGAGCAAGCCTGGCGCACGCGCACGCCTTCGGCGCCAAGTTCCTGAGCGCCCGGATGGCCAAGACGCGCTTCGACGACGCGAAACTCGAGGAAGCGGATTTCACCAAGGGCGACTTGTCCGGCGCGTCGCTGCGCGGCGCCGATTTACGCCGCGCCCACTTCTTTCGCGCCAATCTGAGGGGGGCGGATTTGACGGGCGCCCGGGTTGTCGGCGCCGATCTTCTCAACGCCGATTTGTCCGGCGCAACCTGGACCGATGGTGCAAAGATCTGCGCCGAAGGGTCGAACGGGCGCTGCGACTAGACGATGAAGATCGTGCCGGCCGTTCTCCGCGCGCCCGGCGGCGATTTTCGGGCCCGGGCTGCACCCGCGCCGTCCCGTGCTATATAGATTCTTAGAATGCCGCTTCCACCAACCGTCCAACTACCTGCGCCGTCCCTCGAGCCAGCGCCCGCGCCGCGCGCCGACGATCTGCCCTATTTCGCCGATCTGAACCCGAAGCAGCGCGAGGCGGTCGAGGCCGTCGACGGCCCGGTCTTGGTGCTGGCGGGCGCCGGAACCGGAAAGACGCGGGTGTTGACCACAAGGCTGGCCCACATCCTTTTCACCGGGCGCGCCTGGCCGCAGCAAGTTCTGGCGGTCACGTTCACCAACAAGGCGGCGCGCCAGATGCGGGAACGGGTCGAGGCTCTGATCGGGCGCTCGACCGAATCGATGTGGATCGGAACCTTTCACGCCATCGGCGCACGGATCTTGCGCCAACATGCGGAGCTCGTGGGCCTCAAATCCAATTTTACGATTCTGGACACGGACGATCAGATCCGGCTCGCCAAACAGGTCTTGGAAGCCGCCAACATCGACGAGAAGCGTTGGCCGGCCCGCGTCCTGGTTGCCCTCATCGAGCGCTGGAAGGACCGGGGGCTTATTCCCGACAAGGTGAACGCCGCCGATGCGCGCGATTTTGCGGGCGGCCGCGGCGTCGAGCTTTATCGCGGCTACCAGCAGCGCCTGATCTCGCTCAACGCGGCCGATTTCGGCGACCTTTTGCTCCACTGTCTCACGCTCTTTACCTCCCATGCCGATGTCTTGGGCGAATACCAGCGGCGCTTCCGCTATGTCCTCGTCGACGAGTACCAGGACACCAACGTGGCGCAATATCTGTGGCTGCGCCTCTTGGCCCAGGGATCGCACAACATCTGCTGTGTCGGCGACGACGATCAGTCGATCTACGGCTGGCGCGGCGCCGAGGTCGGCAACATCCTGCGATTCGAGAAGGATTTTCCGGGCGCGCGCGTGATCCGCCTCGAACAGAACTACCGCTCGACCCAGCATATCCTGGGGGCGGCTTCGGGGCTTATCGCCTGCAACGCGGGGCGCTTGGGCAAGACGCTGTGGACGGAGTCGGACGGCGGCGAAAAGGTCCGCGTGCGGGGCGTGTGGGACGGCGTGCAAGAGGCGCAGTTCGTGGCCGACGAGATCGAGGCCCTGCAGCGCCGGGGCCATGCTTTGTCGCAGACCGCGATTCTGGTGCGGGCGGGCTTCCAAACCCGCGAGTTCGAAGAGCGGTTCCTCAATATCGGCATTCCCTACCGGGTCGTCGGGGGCCTGCGCTTCTACGAACGGCAGGAAATCCGCGACGCCATCGCCTATTTGCGGGTGGTGGCGCAGCCCGACGACGATCTCGCCTTCGAGCGCATCGTCAACGTGCCGCGCCGGGGCATCGGCGAAGCGACGCTTCAGACGCTTCACCGCGCGGCCCGGGCGCGGGGCATTCCGCTCACCCGCGCGGCCCGCGCGCTCGCCGAAACGGATGAGATCACGGCCCAGGCGCGAAATTCGCTGACCGCGCTGCTGAACGATTTCGATCGCTGGCGCGCTTGCCTCGACGCATTGCCACACGGCGAGCTTGCCGAATTGGTGCTGGACGAATCCGGCTACACCGCGATGTGGCAGAACGACAAAGCGCCGGATGCCCCGGGCCGGCTGGAGAACCTCAAGGAGCTCGTGGCCGCCATCGCCGAATTCGAGAGCCTTTCGGGATTTCTCGAACACGTCAGCCTGGTGATGGAAAATACCGAGGCCGCGGGCGTCGACATGGTCAACATCATGACGCTCCATTCCGCCAAGGGCCTGGAATTCGACACCGTGTTCCTGCCGGGCTGGGAGGAGCAGCTGTTTCCCCATCAGCGGGCGCTCGACGAGAATGGGGTCAAGGCGCTGGAAGAAGAGCGGCGCCTGGCCTATGTCGGGCTGACGCGCGCGCGGCGCCGCGCGATCGTCACCTTCGCCGCGAACCGCCGCGTCTACAACCAATGGCAGAGCGCGATCCCGTCGCGCTTCGTCGATGAGCTGCCCGATGCCCATATCGAACCCATGAGCGACCCCGGCCTTTACGGCGCCGCCGCAAAGACCTCGGGCCTCAGCGAGGATCAAGCCAGTTTCGGCGGGCCGTGGCGGAAAGGGCCGCGCCGCCCGGTCATCGAAGGGCGGAGCTACCGGGTGCCGGAGCGCCCGCGCAAGTCATCGGCGGGATTCAAGTTGGGGGACGAGGTGTTCCACCAGAAATTCGGCTACGGCAAGGTGCGCTCCGTCGAGGGCGACAAGCTCGAGATCGCGTTCGCCACCGGCGTCAAGAAGGTGCTCGACAGCTTTGTCGAGCCGGCCTGATCGGGGCGTTCCGCCCGCCCGCCGCGGCGCGACGGCGTGGCGGATCGCCGTCACGGTGCCGGGCCTGTTCCGCGAGCCGTTCACCGCGGCGCTCGAATCCTTCGCCGACGCCGTTTCCTTCTCGGAACCGGACAGCCGGGGCCAATCGCGGATCGAGGCGACCACGGCCGCGAATCCCGATCCGGCCTTGGTCGGCGCGGCGCTCGCCCTGGTGGCGGCGAGCCTCAAGATCGCGGAACCGGAAGCCGCGATCGAACGGCTTTCGGAACAAGAGTGGGTGGCGGCATGGAACATGGCATTGGCGCCGTTGCGCATCGGGCGCTTCTTCATTCACAACTCCGAATTCCGCGGCCGCCCGGCGGCCGGATGTCTCGTGCTCTCGATAGATTCCGGCGGCGCCTTCGGGACGGGGCGCCACGAATCGACGCAAGGATGTTTGTTGGCTCTGGCGGCGCTTGCTAAATCGCGGCGCGTGAAGAGCGCGCTCGACCTCGGTTGCGGCGGCGGGATTTTGGCCCTTGCCGCCGCGCGGTTGTGGCCGGCGCGGGTGCTTGCCTGCGATAACGATCCCGAGTCGGTCGCGGTCGCGCGCGCCGCGGTTCGGCGCAACGGCATGCGCGCCAGGGTGCAGGTGGTCCCGGCCGAGGGCCCGTCGCGCCGAATCGTCATGCGCCGCGCGCCGTTCGACCTGATCGCCGCCAATATTCTGGCGCCGCCGCTGATGGCGATGGCGCGAGGACTTTCCCGGTCGATGGCCCCCGGCGGCGCGATCGTGCTCGCCGGATTCCTCGATAAAGAATCGATGGCCGTGGAGCGGCGCTACCGGAACCTGGGACTGGGGCTCGTGGCGCGGATCGGGATCGGTCCTTGGCGGACGCTGGTCTTGGAGCGGCCAGGCCGCGGGGGCGGCCGTCAAGGCTTGTGCCGGGGCAACCGCGCGCCTAGCTTTGAAGGGCCATGACGCCGCCAAGAGCCGAAAAGATTCGCGATTTGCCCGCCGCCGGGGCGCCGGATGCCGACGCGCGGGTTGCCGCGCTGCGCACGGAATTGGCGAAACGCGGTTTGGCCGGATTCATCGTGCCCCGCGCCGACGAGCATCAAGGGGAATATGTAGCACCCCGCTCGGAGCGGCTGGCTTGGCTCACGGGCTTTACCGGATCGGCAGGCGCCGCGGTGGTGCTGGCCGATCGGGCCGCCGTCTTCGTCGATGGGCGCTACACGCTGCAGGCCGGGGCGGAGGTGGATCCATCGCTGTTCGCGATTCTGCACCTCACCGAATCGCCGCCCGCCGATTGGATCGCCAAGAATTTGCGGCGCGGCGAGCGTTTGGGCTTCGACCCCTGGCTTCACGCCGAGAACGGGGGGAAGGCGCTCGCCGCCGCGTGCGAGCGCGCGGGCGGCGAACTTCAAGCATGCCCCGATAATCCCCTCGATGCCGTGTGGCCCGACCAGCCGGAAGCGCCTTTCGAGCAAGCGAGCGTTCTTGAGACGCGATTTGCCGGCCGCAACAGCGCCGACAAAAGAGCCGAAATCGCCGCCGCGATCCTCGAGGCCGGCGCCGAGGCCGCGGTTCTGACCGCCCCCGATTCGATCGATTGGCTCCTCAATATCCGAGGCCGCGATATTCCGTTTACGCCCGCGGTGCTCGCCTTCGCGCTGGTGCACGGCGACGGCGGCGTCGAGCTTTTCATCGACCGGCGCAAGGTGAGCGATGCCTTGCGCGCGCACCTCGGCTCCGGCGTGACGGTGCGCGAGCCGGACCAGCTCGGTCCCGCCTTGGACGGCTTGGGCAAGCGCGGCGTTCTCATCGACCCGCAGACCGCCGCGTCTTATTTATTCGCACGGCTGCGCGATGCCGGGGCGCGCATCGTCACCGGAGCCGACCCTTGCGCGCTCCCCAAGGCCTGCAAGAACGAGGTCGAGCTTCGAGGCGCCTTCGCCGCGCATGTCCGGGACGGCGCGGCTTTGACCAGATTCCTCGGCTGGATCGCGCGGGAAGCGCCTAAGGGCGCGCTGGACGAAATTTCCGCCGCGGAAAAGCTCGAGTCGTTGCGCCGCGAAAATGCGCTGTTTCAGGGCCTGAGCTTCCCCACCATTTCGGGGGCGGGCGCCAACGGCGCGGTGGTTCATTACCATCCAAGCGAGAAAACGAAACGAAGGCTCGAGCCCGGCCAGATCTATCTCGTCGATTCGGGCGCGCAATATCTCGACGGCACGACCGACGTGACCCGTGCCGTGTTCATCGCCGGGGCCGGCCACGAGCGCCCAGGCGCCGAGCAGCGCGACCGGTATACGCGCGTGCTCAAGGGACATATCGCCATCGCCACCGCCCGATTTCCGCGCGGCACCGCGGGCGGGCAATTGGATGCGCTGGCGAGGCGCGCCTTATGGGAGGTGGGGCTGGACTATGACCACGGCACCGGCCATGGCGTGGGCAGCTATCTGGGCGTCCATGAAGGGCCGCAGCGCATCGCCAAGACCGGCGGCGATATTCCTCTTCGGCCGGGGATGATCGTTTCGAACGAGCCCGGCTACTATAAAGCCGGCGCCTTCGGCATCCGGCTCGAGAATCTGGTGACGGTGGTGGCGCTCGCGGACGTGAAAGGCGCGGAACGGGAGCTCTTGGGATTCGAAACCCTGACGCTGGCGCCGTTCGACCGCGCGTTGATCGAGCCGGCCCTCATGACCGAAAGCGAGATCGCCTGGCTCGACCGTTATCACGCCCGGGTGCGCGAAGAGCTTTTGCCTATCGTCGATGCCGAGACCGCGGCTTGGCTGAAGGAAGCGACCCAGCCAATTGGCAGGGACTAGCGGGACAATCTCCCCCGATCGGCCTTACAACGCTCGGTCTAGGAAGCCTGCATACCATCGCAGTTGGCCGATTACATCGATAACCGCCGACACATAGCTGTGCGATAATTCAATCTGTGATTCCACTTCGACGGGGGCAAAAATGAGATGCCTTAAATTCGTCGTAAAAGGAAGTAAGGGCGATGAATACTTGGTGACCTTTGAAAAGGAGGATCAAAACGTAAGAGTGCTTTGCACCTGTCAGGCCGGACAGAACAGATCGTACTGCAAGCACCGCTTCGCCCTGATGGACGGCGATGTTACAGCGGTTCTTAGTAAAAACGTGGATGAGGTACGGGAAATTAAGGCGCTATTAGCCGGAAGCGATGTCGAAGCCGCTTATGCACGGTTTCGCGAAGCCGAAAAAATCCAAAAAGCCGCAATGTTGGAATTGAGCAAAGCGAAGAAAGCCTTGGAGAGGGCAATGTATCGATGAGCCAGTCAGACCCATTTGAAGAAGAACGCTCGTTTGTGAAATGAATGAGTAACGTCATCTTCCTTCAACCGTTTTCAGCCATACGGCTTCATCAATAACTTTCACTCCCAATTTTCGCGCCTCTTCGAGTTTTGAACCTGCGCCCGGCCCAGCGATGACGAGGTTTGTCTTTTTCGAAATGGATTTCGCGATGCGCCCACCAAGCCGCTCTGCCAACGCCTTCGCTTCGTCGCGCGTCAACTTCTCAAGACGACCGGTAAACACTATCGTCATTCCACTGAAAGGTCCGGACGGGGTTTCCGTCATCTCATTATAGACCTCAATCTCATTTAAGAGACTTTGAACTGCTTCGATGTTTCGTTGTTCTTCGAAAAAGTCGATGATCGACTCTAAGGCGACCACCCCAACTCCTTGCAGCTCAGATATTTCACTGTATGTGGTGCCTGGTTGTTGCTCTATTGCCTGAAAAATCGCATCACAGAACGTATCCCAACGCTTGTAATGTTTCTCCAACGCGTCTCGAGCAGGCCCCGTTATCGATTTCAACTTTGACTTATCTTTCAGTTTCTTCAACGTCTCCCCAATTTTGCAATCTCTATATTGCTCATTCAATTTTGTGTTGCTTTTAAAGAATGTAAGAATGTCATTTACTCGAACAGGACCGATTTGTCTGATTGCGGAAAGTTCAATGAAGTCCGGACCGGGCCGCTCTCCGGAAGCCACCTTCACATCTTCCAAAAATGCAGTCATGTCTGCGTATTTTTTGGCAAGATTCTTTGCAGTAACCTCGCCGACGTGACGAATACCCAACGCAAATATCAATCGATGCATCTGTATTCGCCGCCGCGAGTTTATTGCCGCGAAAAGTTTGCTGACGCTCTTGTAGTCCTCATCTTTCTTGCGCTTTGTGCCGGCGGTCTTTGGACGGCCCTTCGCGGTCTGTCGCGCCGCGCTTTGCTGCTTGTGCCATTCCGCCACCACGCGCGTCACGTCCTGGGCCCGAGCTTCGAGCTTGAAGATTTCGGCCGGCTGCCTGATGAGCCCCTTATCGAAAAAAAGCTGAATATTTGCTTCGCCCAGCCCTTTGATGTCGAAGGCACTGCGCGAGACGAAGTGCTTGAGCCTCTCGACCGCCTGGGCCGGGCAGATGAGGCCGCCGGTGCAGCGGCGCGCGGCCTCCGGCTTGCCGGTTTCCGGGTCGATCTGGCGCACCGCAAGGCTCTCGCACACTGGGCATATTGTCGGGAATTTGTACTCCTTGGCTCCCCTTGGCCGTTTCTCTCGCACGACGCCGACGATCTGCGGAATGACATCGCCGGCGCGTTGCACGATGACGGTATCGCCGATGCGGACGTCCTTGCGCGCGATTTCGTCTTCGTTATGGAGGGTTGCCCGCGCCACGACGACGCCGCCCACCGTAACCGGCTCCAGCACCGCGACCGGGGTAAGCGTTCCGGTGCGCCCGACCTGGATGACGATGTCGTTGAGCCGGGTCTTTGCCTGCTCCGCCGGGAACTTATGGGCGATGGCCCAGCGCGGGGCGCGGCTTACCATCCCGAGGCGGTCCTGCCAGTCGATACGGTTGACCTTGTAGACGACGCCGTCGATGTCATAGGGGAGCGAAGCGCGGGTTTCGCCGATCTCGCGATAAAACGCGATGGCCTCGTCCGGCGAATGACAAAGCTTTGCCAGTGGGTTGACCTTGAATCCCCGGTGTTCGAGGTGGCTCAGGAAATCCCAATGAGTCTTTGCGGGTGGCGCGCCCGATTCGCCCCAGGCGTAAGCGAAGAAGTGAAGCTTCCGCTCGGCGGTGATCTTGGGGTCGAGCTGGCGCAAGGAGCCTGCCGCCGCATTGCGGGGATTGGCGAACGGCGGCTCGCCCCGTATCTCACGCGCGGCGTTGAGCTTTAGGAATTCGTCGCGGCGCATGTAGACCTCGCCCCGCACCTCGAACGCTTCCGGCGCATGGGTGAGTGTTTTTGGCACGTCGGCGATGGTCTTCAGGTTCGCGGTGACGTTTTCGCCCGTGATGCCGTCGCCGCGGGTGGCGCCGACGAGAAAACGGCCCACTTCGTAACGCAGCGAAATCGATAAACCGTCGATCTTGGGCTCCCCCACGATGTCGATCGCGGCATCGGGCGCGAGCTTGAGGAAGCGCCGCACCCGCGCGAAGAACTTTTCGATGTCCGATTCTTCGAAGGCGTTGTCGAGGGACAGCATGGGCACCGCGTGGGTGACCTTGGCGAAACCTTCGGCGGGCTCCGCCCCCACGCGCAGGCTCGGGCTGTCGGGCCGCACCAGATGCGGGAACCGGGCCTCGACCGCGGCGTTGCGATGGCGAAGGGCGTCGTATGCGGCATCGGATATGACGGGCGCGTCCTTGGCGTAATAAAGCTCGTCGTGCTTGGCGATTTCGCGGGCGAGCCGCGCCAGCTCCCGCTTTGCCTGCGCTTCCGTGAGTTGGGCTGCCGGGGCCCGGTACCCGGGATCGCTCATACCGTTTCGCGCGCGGCTTCGGGATCTGAAGCCGCGCCCTCGAGCAGCTGACCGGCGGCGGCCCGGGCTTCGTCGGTGATCCGGGCCCCCGAGATCATGCGGGCGATTTCTTCGCGCCGGGCAGCACCCTGAAGCGCTTCGACCCGCACGGTGCCGCTTTTATGCTTCTCCTGTTTCACGACCCGGAAGTGGTGGCGGCCTTTTGCCGCGACCTGGGCCGAGTGGGTCACCACCAGGACCTGAAGCCCTTCGCCCAGGCGGGCCAGCCGGTCGCCCACGGCCGCCGCCACGGCACCGCCGATGCCCCGGTCCAATTCGTCGAAGACCAGCGTCCCGGGCGAGGCGTCGCCGGCCGCAGCCACCTTGAGCGCGAGCAGAAAGCGCGCGAGTTCGCCGCCCGAGGCAATGCGCTCGATCGGGCCCATGGGCGCGCCCGCGTTGGTTGCGACCTCGAAGGTTACCCGCTCGGCTCCCATTTCATTCCAATCGGTCTCGGGAAGGGGCGCGATCCGGGTTGCGAAACGGCTGCGCTCGAGCTTCAGCGGCGCAAGTTCCGCCGCAACCGCCCGGTCCAAACCCGCGGCCGCTTTCGCCCGCCGTCCGCTCAAGTCGCGCGCGGCGGCGATGAAGGCTTGGCGTGCCGCATCGGCCGCCCGCTTCAACTGGCCGGCATCGGCGCCCCGGCCTTCGAGCGCCGCCAACTGTTCCGCGATGCGCTCACGCACGCCGCCCAAGCCATCGACCGGCACGGCGTGCTTGCGGGCGAGCGCGCGCAGCGCGAACAACCGCTCCTCGACGGACTCCAACCGGCTCGAATCGTGATCCAGCGTTGCGCCCAGCGCCTGGATCCGCGATTCCGCTTCGGCCACTTCGACCGCGGCGCGATCGAGTGCCGCGAGCGCCTCGTCCAGCTTGCCGGGGGCCTTGGCCGCGGCGGGCGCAAGCGCGCGCTGTGCGGCGCGCAGCGCATCGCCGACCGACCGGGCCGCAGGACCGCTTTGGCCAAGTGCTGCCTGCGCCGCATTCATCGCCTCGATGAGCTGTTCGCGGTGCATGAGGGTCGTGCGCAGATCGGCGAGTTCCGCCTCTTCGCCGGGTTTTGGGTCGAGCGCGGCGATTTCGCTCTGCGCCGAGCGGAGCTGCTCTTCGCGTTCGCGCGCTTCCGCGAGCGACCGTTCCGCCGCCCGGTGCGCATCCCCGGCCTGCCGCCAAGACCGATATTCCGCCTGAACACGGCCGGCGAAGCCCTCGAGCTTGCCGAACGAATCCAGGATCGGCCGGTGGTTGCGGGAATCGAGCAGGCCCTGTTCGGCGAACTGGCCTTCGACCTCGACCAAGAGGGAGCCCAGTTGGCGCAACAGAGCGACGGTCGCGGGCTGGTCGTTGACGAAAGCGCGGCTGCGCCCGTCGCGCCCGAGTACCCGGCGGAGGACCAAAGAGCCGTCCTCCGGCGCCAGATCGTGTTCGGCCAAAAGTTGGGCGGCAGGATGGGCCGCAGGGATTTCGAATCCGGCGGCGACACTCGCGGCGTCGGCGCCGGATCGAATGAGGCCGGTATCGCCGCGCTCGCCGAGGGCCAAGCCCAGCCCGTCGAGCAGGATCGACTTTCCGGCGCCGGTTTCGCCGGTGAGAACCGTCAGTCCGGAGTCGAGCGAGAGATCGAGGCGGTCGATGAGGACGAGATCGCGGATCGCGAGCGAGCGCAGCATCCCGTGCTAATAGCCGGGGTAAGGCGCCGCGGTAGGGGGTGCCGGGTTGCCCTGGGGCAGGGCACCACCCCAAACATCCGTGTTTGGCGCCGCGGCGGTGGGGGCTGGGGCAGGCGGGGGGACTGGGGCAGGGGCTGCTTCGGCCCCGGGCGGAGCAGGGGCCGCCGGCGTCCCTGGCGCGGGCGGGCTTTCCGGGGCGGGTGCCGGATAGGCCTCATAGCCCGGATAGTTCTGGTAGCCCGGATAGCTCTGGTAGTCCGGATAGGCCGGATAGGCTGGATAGGCTGGATAAGCCGCTGCCGGGGCCTGCTGGGGCGCGCCGGATTCGGGAACCGCGGGCTGCGCTCCGTTTTGCGGCGGCGCGTAGTTTGCGGGTTGTGCCGCGGGCGCCGCCGCCGCCGCGACATGATGCTGGTGGATGAGGAGATCGTAACTGTCTTCGTACCAATCGCTGCCCGGGAAGTTGTAACCCAGCACGGCGGCATACTCTTGCGCCGCATCCATGACGCCCAGCGCCAAATAAAGCTCGGACAAGCGATGCAGGGCCTCGGGCACATGGGAGGTGGTCTGGTACTTCGTTACGACCATGCTGAAACGGTTGATGGCGGCAAGGTAATTGCCGCGCACCTGATAGTACCGGCCGATCTCCATTTCCTTGCCCGCCAGCTGGTCGCGGACCAGTATCAATTTCGGCTTGGCGTCGGCGGCGTATCTGCTGTCGGGGAAGCGGTTGACGAGTTCTTCGAGCGAATCGCGCGCGCGCTCGGTCATCTGCTGGTCGCGCGACACATCGGTGATGCGCTCGTAAAAGCACAAAGCGCGAAGATAATACGCATAGTCGATATTTTCGTGGGCCGGGTGCAGTTCGATGAAGTGGTCGAGCGTCACCACCGCCTCGGCGTAGTCCGAGCTTCGGTAATAGGCGAATGCCGCCATCAGCTGTCCCTTGGTCGCCCAAACCGAATAGGGATGCTGGTGCTCGACCTCGTCGAACAGCTTCGCCGCCTTGTCGTAGCGGTCGTCGAACAGTTGATCCATCGCGTCGTTGTAAAGCTGTTCGACCGGCTGTTCGGGGACGATTTCCTCCTCCTCGTTCCCGCCGCAGGCGGCCAAGGCTAGGGCGAGCGCCGTCGCCAGCGCCGCTGCCACGCGGCACACGGCACACTGGCGGGCCATCGGACGGCCGAGGGCGGACCTAACGCCTAGCATGGGATCGGAAAACGCCTCCGCCGGACTTATATCACGGAGACTTAAAGGGCCTCCAGCGATTTGCCCCGGCGGGGGCCGGGAAACGCCGAAAAAACAAGCCCCGAACCGCGTCGAGCGGCCCGGGGCAGCGTCGCCGAGGGGAGGTTGGTATCAGGCGCTTGCCGCGTGCAAGGAACCCCAGGGTTCCGCCCCGGCGATCTCGGCGTCATCGAGTTCGACGAAGCACCACGCCGAAGGATCGGCGAACAAGGTGTGCAGCAGGCGGTTGTTCAAGGCGTGGCCCGACTGATTGCCATGGAAGTGACCGAGGATGGGGCCCCCCGCGAGATAGAGGTCGCCGATCGAATCGAGCACCTTATGGCGCACGAATTCGTCCGAATAGCGCAACCCGCCTTCGTTCAAGATGCGGTCGCCGCTCACGACCACGGCATTCTCGAGCGAACCGCCGCGCGCAAGCCCGGCCGCCAGCATTTCATCGATTTCATCGAGGAACCCGAACGTGCGGGCGCGGCAAATCTCCGATTTGAAGGTGCCGTTGACAAGCCGGAAGGAGCATTCCTGCCGCGCCACCGCCGGACTATCGAATTCGATCGCGAAACTGACCGAGAACGAATCGGCGGGCACGAGCGAGGCCACGCGCGAACCTTCGCGCACCGTGACCGGCTTTAAGACGCGGATGGCGCGCCGCGGCGCGTCCTGCTCGACGACCCCGGCACATTCGATCAGGAACACGAACGGCTCGGAACTGCCGTCCATGACCGGGACTTCGCCGCCGTTGATTTCGATAAGGGCGTTGTCGATTTCGCACCCCGACAGCGCCGCCATCAAATGTTCGATGGTCGCAATCGCCGCGCCGTTATGGCCCACGGTGGTGCAGAGGCGGGTTTCGGTGACGTGCTGCCAATCGGCGGGGACCATCGTCGGGTCGGCAACATCGGTCCGGCAAAATACGATGCCGCTTCCGGCCTCCGCCGGATGCAGAATCATCGTCACCTTGGCGCCCGAGTGGAGCGCGGTGCCGGTGCATTGGATCGATGTCTTGAGTGTTTTCTGGCGCGCGGGCGAAGCGGTCCCGCCGGCCGGTTCCCGGTGCGCCGCCCCGGTCCTGTTTCCCCTGGAACCGATGGCGCGATTGTCCACGATGCTGGAAACCCCCATTCCCCGCCCTTTTTTATTATTAAACGCCCCAGAGGAGGTGTAACAACCTCCCCTGGGGACGCTCAAATCACTATTTGTTTCATATTGTTGCGCCGCGTCTGAGGCGGCGAAACCTTGGTTTCCCCCGGCGTCAGTTGGCTTGGCGGCGGAGGAACGCCGGGATGTCGAGGATGTCGTCCTCGTTCGAAACCGGAGCCGCCTCGGCCCGCTCCAAGCCGATCATCTTCGGCTCGGTGGCTTCGGCTTGAGGGCGGACCTCGGCCGGCCGCGGGGCGCGGCCGACACCCGTCACACGCTCGATCAGGCTCGGACCGCGGGGCAGGGTCCGGCTGGGCTCGTGCCCGCCGTTCGCCATCGCCGCGACCGCGAATGGATCGGGCGTGCGGGCCGGCTGCCTTGCCGACGCCGGCTCCGCCGGGCGGCGGGCCGCCATGGACTGCAGCGGCTCGCTGCGCGGTGCCGGCGTGGTCTCCGCGGTGCGGGGTGCTGCCGGGGCCGTGGTTTCGCGGGCCGGCATGGTCTGGGTCGTCCCGGACTGGGAGACGGATGCCGGCGTTGCCGCCACCGCCTCGGCCCGGCCGATGACCGGTGCCCCGCGTACGACCGCGGCCGCCGGCGATTCGGAAATCGCGACCGCTTGCGGCCATGTTGGCGCCGTGGGCTCCGCCTGCGGACGGCGGTGCTCGGCGAACAACGCCACCGGCTGCGGATGCACGGTCATGGCCGCGGCATCGATGCCGGTCGCGACCACGGAAACCCGGACGCGGCCTTCGAGCGCGTTATCGCAGGTGGAGCCGAAGATGATGTTCGCCTCGGGGTCCACCTCTTCACGGATGCGGTTTGCCGCTTCGTCGACCTCGAACAGAGTCATGTCGGGGCCGCCCGTGATGTTGATGAGCACGCCGCGCGCGCCCTTCATCGAGACATCGTCGAGCAAGGGGTTGGAAATCGCGGCTTCGGCGGCGCGAATTGCGCGCTTGTCGCCGTCCGCCTCGCCGGTTCCCATTTGCGCCTTGCCCATTTCGGTCATGATCGCGCGGATGTCGGCGAAGTCGAGGTTGATCAACCCCGGCATCACCATCAGGTCGGTCACGCCGCGCACCCCGGAATGGAGAACATCGTCGGCCATCTTGAAGGCGTCGGCGAAGGTCGTCTTTTCGTTGGCGACGCGGAACAGGTTCTGGTTCGGGATCACAATCAACGTGTCCACGAATTCCTGCAATTCTTCGATTCCGGATTCCGCCACCCGCATTCGCTTGATGCCTTCGAAATGGAACGGCTTGGTCACGACGCCGACGGTCAGGATTCCCTGCTCGCGGGCGGCGCGTGCGATGACGGGTGCCGCCCCGGTTCCGGTGCCGCCGCCCATTCCGGCGGTGATGAACACCATGTGGCAGCCGTGAAGGTTCTCGAGGATATCGTCGAGCGCCTCTTCGGCCGCGGCGCGGCCGATGTCGGGTCTGGAGCCGGCGCCCAATCCTTGCGTGACGGACACGCCAAGCTGGATTTTGCGCTGGGACATGGATTGCGTAAGCGCTTGGGCATCGGTGTTGGCGACGATGAATTCGACGCCCTCAAGCTCCGACTTGATCATGTTGTTGACGGCATTGCCGCCGGCGCCGCCAACGCCGACTACGGCGATTCGCGGTTTCAGTTCGGTTGCGACTTCAGGCATTGTCAGTTTGATGGTCATGTATCCCTCCGGTTATTTCAGGCTCCCCAGCCTGACGCCGGTATTCCCGTCACCGGCATCTTGTTGCACATCCCCGTCCGTGGGCCGCGGCCGGGGTACGGTTCTAAAGGTTGTCGCGGATCCAATGGCCGAGCCGGCCGATGACGCCGCTCGCCTCCTCAAATCCGGTGACATCGGAAAGCACGGATCCATTCCCCGCCTTCGCCACGTGCAGCAGCACGCCCGCCGCCGTGGCGAACGCGGGGCCGTTGGTCGCCTCGGCCAAGCCCGGTATCGCCGCGGGCCGGCCGAGCCGCACCTGCTTGTCGAGCACCTGGGCGGCGAGATCCCTCGCGCCCTGAAGCTGGCTGGCGCCGCCGGTCAAGACGACGCGGCGACCCGCAAGCTTGTTGAAGCCGCTCGATTCCAGACGTTCGCGCACCAGCTCGAAGGTTTCCTCGAGCCGCGGCTGAATGACGCCGGTCAGAAGCGATTTCGGCACGTGATTGGGCTGGGCGGGGCTGTCCTCGCCGATGAGAGGGACATCGATGATTTCTTCACGATCCTGGGGCGAGGCCAGCGCGCTGCCGTAGAGCGTCTTCATGCGCTCGGCATGGGCGATCGAGCAGGACAATCCGCGGGCGATGTCGCTCGTCACATGGACGCCGCCGACCGGCACGGAATCGGTGAACACCGCGTTGCCGTCGAAGAAGATGGCGATCGTCGTGGTGCCGCCGCCCATGTCGACGCAGGTGACGCCGAGGTCGATTTCGTCGGGGACCAAGCAGGCCAGTCCCGAGGCGTAAGGCGAGACGATGAAGCTTTCGACATCCATGTGGCAGCGGCCGATGCAGGCGGCCAAGTTGCGAATCGGCCCCGCCGCGGCGCTCACGAAATGCATGTTCACGCCGAGGCGCTCCCCGTACATGCCGCGGGGATCGCGGATGCCGCGGCTGCCGTCGATGGAGTAGCCGAGCGCAATCGAGTGAATGAGTTCGCGGTCCGGCTTTTGATACCCGGCGCGCCCCTGGGCCAGCGCGCGCTTGAGGTCGCCGTCGTTCACCTCGTGCCCGGCGATCGCGACCTCGACCTGAAGCGTGTCGGAGCCGAGCAAACCGCCCGAGACGTTGACGAACGCGCTCTTGACGGTTTCGCCCGCCATCTGCTCGGCGGCCTGGACCGCAGTTGCGATCGAAGCCTCCGCACCCTCCATGTCGACGATGGTGCCGCCCCGAATACCCTTCGAGGCATGGTGTCCGAATCCGATGACCCGTAAATCGCGCTCGATCTTGGCGACGAAACAGCAAACCTTTGTCGTTCCGACGTCGAGCGCGGCGATGACGTTCCGCCGCGATTTCACGGTCGCTCCTCCTTTTCCAACCGGCGCACCCGCCGGTTCAGACTCTGGCAATGGATCATGTGTCGGCTCCTGGTTCCCGAAGCCGGTGCGCCGCTTCGGGCGGCAACTGCAGAACAAGACGATCCGGCATCCTGAGGTCGATCGCGATGATGTCGCGCCGCAGAAGCCCATAGGCGCGATCCAAATCCGCCAGGCGCTTCCAGGCGGCTTCCGCACGTTCTTCCGGAAGACGGACGTCGATCGCGTTGTCGAGGCGCAGGTTCCATCGCCGTCCGGAGACGCGCACGGCGGCGGTGACGCGGGATTTCAGCCCCGGCTCGCTACCCAGCATGGCCAGCAACGCGGGGGCGTATTGCGGGGCGTCGTCCCCGACCACGATCGGAAGACTGGCAAACCGCTCGATGTGGTCGCGCGCGATCACGGTTCCGGTGTCATCGACGAGGGCGAGCTTGCCGTCGTGCTGCCACAGCGCCAAGGGATGCCGCTCGACGAGTTTTACCAGGATGGTTCCCGGAAACCGCCGTTCCACGGCCGCCTCGCGGACCCACCCCAGTTGTTCGAGGCGCAGCTTTGCGGCGCCGGGATCGAAAGCGAGCAGCGGCTGTCCGCGCTGCACGGAAAGGGCGGTCAGCACCGAGGCCGCCGGAGTTTCGGCGCGCCCTTCCACGAGGACGCTGCGAACCGTGAGCCCAAGCTCGGCACTTCGCGTATCGATTGCCGCCGTACCCTTTGCCAACGCGTCTGCGATTGCGCCCGAGCGCCAAAGCAAAGCGAGGCCGGCGATGCCGGCGAGCGCGGCAAGGATGAAAAGGCCCGAGGCAAGCCCCGCCGCGATCCGGCGCAGGCGAACCGGCCAAGCCGTCCGGCCGCGGCGCGGCGCGGCCCCCCGCGCAGGCGTCACGAATCGCATCGGGCGTTCTCCACCATCCAAACCACCAATTCCTGAAATGAAATGCCAGACTCGGCGGCGATCTCGGGAACCAGCGAGCGCGGCGTCATGCCGGGCTGGGTATTGATTTCCAAGAGATAGAATTGGCCGATCTTGCCGCGGCGCGCTTTGGTGTCGTCGTAGCGGAAGTCGGCGCGGGTCACGCCGCGGCACCCGAGGGTACGGTGGGCCGCAAGGGCCAGCCGCAAAGCCTCTTTGTAGGCGCGCGGCGGCAGGGGTGCTGGAACCACATGTTCGGCCGCGCGCTTGGGATCGGACGAATATTTCGCCTCGTAGTCATAGAACCCGCCATGAGGACGAAGTTCCAAGGCGCCCAAAGCCTTGTCCCCCATCACGGCGACGGTGATCTCGCGCCCCGGGATGAAACGTTCGATCAAGACCTCTTCGCCGTACGGCCAAGCGGCGTGTTCGAAAGGCCGGGCTTCGTCGTTCTTGGTGACGATTCGAACCCCCAGGCTCGAACCCTCGTTCAGCGGCTTGACGACGTAAGGCCGGCGCATGACATCGCGGGCCAGGACACGATCGCGTGGTGCGACTTCGCCCGGCGGGCAGAGGATTCCGGCTTCGGCAAAGAGTCTTTTTGCCATCGGCTTGTTCATCGCCAGCACCGAAGCCATGACGCCGGAATGGGTGTAAGGAATGTTCAGAATCTCGAGCAGGCCTTGGACACAACCGTCCTCGCCGTAGCGCCCGTGGAGCGCATTGAACACCACGTCGGGCCGGGGGTTGAGCTTCGGCAGAAGTGCCCCGATATCGCGGCCCATGTCGATGGTGGTCACTTTGTAGCGTGCGGCCTTCAGCGCGTCGTTCACGGCGGCGCCGCTGATGAGCGAAATCTCGCGCTCGCCCGACCAGCCGCCCATGAGAACCGCGACGTGCTTCGTCATCGCGGCGCCCCCGCGCGGCGCACGGCAGGTGCCGGCACGCCGATTCGCTTGATCTCCCACTCGAGCGCGATGCCGGTCATATCAAGCACGCGGCGGCGGACCTCTTCCCCCAAGGCTTCGATCTCGGCCGCGGTCGCGGTTCCGGTGTTGATCAGGAAATTACAGTGCATCGGCGACACCATGGCGCCGCCCCGGGTCAATCCCCGGCATCCGGCCTCCTCGACCAGGCGCCAGGCCGGTTGTCCTTCCGGATTCTTGAAGGTGCTGCCGCCGGTGCGGGTGCGCAGCGGCTGGCTTTCCTCCCGCGCTCCGGCGATCTCGGCCATACGCCGCTCGATCGCGGCGCGTTCGCCTTTCCGCCCCGCCAGCGTTGCGCCGAGGAATATCCGGTTTTCCGGCACCGCGGACTGGCGGTACGTGAAGCCGAGATCGGCGGCCGAGAGGCGATGAATCGTGCCACGGTCGTCCATGGCCTCGGCGTCGACGGTCACATCTTTCATCTCGCGGCCATAGGCGCCGGCGTTCATCCGGAGCGCCCCGCCGATCGTGCCCGGGACCCCCGAAAGGAACTCCAGGCCGGAAAGCTCGGCCTCGCAAGCGGCGCGGGCCACGTTGATGTCGAGCGCCGCGGCACCCGCGGTCAATCGCTCGCCGGCCGCCGCGATCTCGGCAAAGCCGCGGCCGAGGCGAATGACGACGCCGGGGATGCCGCCATCGCGCACCAGAAGATTCGATCCCACCCCGATCACGGTCACGGGAACATCGGCGGGGCGCTGCGCCAGGAACTGGGCCAAGTCGTCGCGGTCGGCCGGCCGGAACATGACTTCGGCCGGACCTCCGACCCGGAACCAGGTGATGGCGGCGAGCGGTGCCGTCTCGGTCAGGCGGCCGCGAACCGGCGGCAGCCGATCGATGAGCCCGGGTTCTTGCTTGCGCGCCGGCATCATGATGCGCTCCGGGTCGCGCCCGGCCGCGGGGCCCCATGGGCGCCGTGGGCGTCACCGCGCGCGAGTTCTTCGGGCAGGCTGTGGGCCCAATTGGTGATGCTGCCGGCACCGAGGCAGATCACCATGTCGCCGGGCTTCGCCAGTTCCGCCACCATGTCCGCCAGCGCCTCCGGGCCGGCCAGCGGCAGGGCATTGCGATGGCCGTGGGATCGCAGGCCCGACACCAGGGCGTCGCGGTCGAAGCCTTCGATCGGCGCCTCGCCCGCGGGATAGACATCGGCGACGATCACGGTATCGGCGTCGTTGAAGCAGCTGCAGAAACCTTCGAACAGGTTCTTGAGGCGCGTGAAGCGATGCGGCTGCACGACCGCGATGATCTTGCCCTTGCAGATGGCCCTGGCACCTTTGAGCACGGCCGCGATTTCCACCGGATGGTGACCGTAATCGTCGACCACGATGATGTCGTTCCATTCGCCGGTGCGCGTGAAGCGGCGCGTGACCCCGCCGAACGAGGCCAGGGCCCGCCGCACGACGTCATCGGGAATTCCCATCTCGCGCGCGACGGCCACCGCGGCGACCGCGTTCTGAACGTTGTGCTCTCCGACCATCGGGAGGAGGAAGCCGGTGATCGTGTGTTCGTGCCCGAAGGCGCGGTCGCTGCACACCACATCGAACCGCGCGCCCGCCGTGGCCAGCGTCAAATTGACGGCGCGCACGTCGGCCTGGGGGCTGAGGCCATAGGTGACGACCTTGCGGTCCGAGACCCGGGGAATCATCGCCTGGACCTCGGCGTGATCGAGACACAGGACGGCGAATCCATAGAACGGGATGTTTTCGACGAAGGCGACGAAGGCGCGCTTCAGCGATTCGAAATCGCCGAAGTGATCGAGATGCTCGGGATCGATATTCGTTACTACCGCGATCGTGGCCGGAAGCTTCACGAAAGTCCCGTCGGACTCGTCGGCTTCGACCACCATCCATTCGCCGGCCCCGAGCCGGGCGTTCGTTCCGTAGGCGTTGATGATGCCGCCGTTGATCACGGTGGGGTCGAGCCCGGCCGCCTCGAACACGGCGGCGATCATCGAGGTCGTGGTGGTCTTGCCGTGCGTCCCGCCGACCGCGACCGACCATTTGAGGCGCATGAGCTCGGCCAGCATTTCCGCGCGCCGCACCACCGGAATCAGGCGGGCCCGGGCGGCAACGACTTCCGGGTTGTCGGGCTTTACCGCGGACGACACCACGACGACCTGGGCTTCGCCCAAATTCTCGGGCCGATGCTCGGTTTCGATGACGATGCCGAGCAGCCGCAAACGCCGGACATTGGCGTTTTCGGCCATGTCGCTGCCCTGCACGCGATAGCCGAGATTGTGCAGGATCTCGGCGATCCCGCTCATGCCGATGCCGCCGATGCCGACGAAATGAATCGTGCCGATGGAAAGCGGAAGCACCCTCATTCCGCCGCCTCCCGGGGCACCGCGCCGCGCGACAGCGTGCTCGAGCCACCGTTCGAAATGAGTTCCAGCACCACGTCGGCGAGACGCGCCGCGGCGTCGGGGATGCCGGCGTCGCGCGCGCGGCGGGCGGCCTCGGTGAGCTTGGTGGGATCGGCCAGCATCGCTTGGAGAAATTCCTTGAGTTTCTCCGCCGTCGATTCGTTTTGCTTAAGAGGCCAGGCACATTTGTAACGGAAAAGGGCGACGGCATTCGCGCTCTGGTGGTCATCCATCGCCGCGGGAAACGGAATAAGAATCGAGGGCCGCCCGGCCGCCATGATTTCGGCCACGGTCGAGGCGCCGGCGCGTGCGATCACGAGCTGGGCGCGCGCCAGTTGCTCCGGCATGTCGGCGAAGAAGGGGCGCAATTCGGCGGCGACCGAAAGCTCGCGATAGCCTTGCGTCACCGCTTCGATGTCTTCGGCCTTGCACTGCTGGGCAATCCTAAGGCGCGCGCGAAACTCGGGCGCGAGCTTTGCCACCGCCGCCGGGATGATGGTGCTGAAGGCGGCGGCGCCCTGGCTGCCGCCGGTGACCAGGACGTTGAGCGGCCCATCGGGGGCCGGGGCGGGATAGGGCATGCGTGAAAGCGCCGCGATCGCGGGACGCACCGGATTGCCGGTGCGGCGCAAATGGGCCCGCCCGCTCGCGGGCAGGCGCTGCACTTGGTCGAACGAGGTGGCGATCGCATCGACCCGCGACGCCAAGAGCCGGTTCGCGCGCCCCAGCACCGCGTTCTGTTCGTGGATCAGGGCCGGGACATGGCCAAGGATCGCGGCGAGTATGACGGGAAACGAGGCGTAGCCGCCGAAGCCGACCACCGCCGCCGGTTCGAGCTCGCGCAAGACCCGGCGCGCCTCGAACAACCCGCGTGCCAGCTGTGCGGCCGCGGCGATTTTCCGGAATGTGTTGCCGGCGACCTGAGCCGCGTGGATGCGATGTACTTCCACGCCGGTGGTATCGCCGAAGGCCGCCCCGCGCCGGTCGGTGACAAGCGCCAGCGCGAAGCGGCGCGCCGCGAGCTCGCGGGCGAGCGCCTCGGCCGGGAACATATGGCCCCCGGTTCCGCCGGCGGCGAGCACGATCACGGTGCGCGGCATGCCCTTCATCGCAGGGCCCCCGCGGGCGCGCGGCGGCGCGTGAGGGCCAGCAGCATGCCCATGCCGATGGCGAGTGCGATCAGCGACGATCCGCCGTAGG
>JBGQJC010000031.1:0-32873 GCA_041498815.1 Alphaproteobacteria bacterium | reverse complement strand
GCTACACTCCGGCCGCGGCGCCTTATAGCGCGCCAACCTCCAGGGCAGCAACAAATTGCCCGCAACCCGAAAAATCAATGGAAAGACGCTGCCTTGGAAGGCGCCGAAACCCCGCGGCCTTGGGCCCCAGGGTTGGCTCATGCCGACGCCGTGCCGGCCTGGCTTTGGGCTCTAAAACGCCCTTTCGATGCAAAAATCGGCAATCTCGGCGAGGATTCGCTTCTCGGTTCCGTCGCGGAATGGGCCAAGGGCCGCCCGCGCCTTGGCCCCGAATTCCCTCGCAAAAGCCAGCGTGTCGGCGATCGCGCCGTACTTGTCCATAAGTTCAATTGCGCGTTCCAAATCGCCGTCTCGCTGATCCATGTCCTCGAGAGTGCGGCGCCAAAATGCGCGCTCGGATTCCGCCCCGCGGGCGAAGGCCAAAATAGCCGGCAGAGTCACCTTGCCGTCGCGGAAATCGTCTCCCACCGATTTGCCGAGCGTGTCCTGCGCCGCCGCGTAATCGAGGACATCGTCCGCCAACTGGTATGAAATACCGAGATTGAGACCATAGGCGGCGAGCGCCTGCTCCTCCGCCTGCGGCCGGTCCGCCACGACCGCGCCGATGCGGCAGGCCGCCGAAAACAGGGCGGCCGTTTTGGCGCGGATGACATCGAGATATTTCGCTTCGCTCGTCGCCGTGTCGTTCGCGGTCATGAGCTGATGGACTTCGCCCTCGGCGATCTCTGCCGCGGCGTCGGAGAGGATATGCAGGATCTGCAACGACCCGTCGGCGACCATCAATTGAAAGGCGCGGCTGAACAGGAAATCGCCGACAAGCACACTCGACTTATTGCCCCACAGGGCATTCGCGGTCGCGAGGCCGCGGCGCAAGCCGGAGGCGTCCACCACGTCGTCGTGAAGCAGCGTCGCCGTGTGGATGAATTCGACGCAGGCGGCAAGCGCCAGATGTCGCCGGCCCTCGTAGCCGCACAGGCGGGCCGAAGCCAGCGTCAGCATCGGCCGTAGCCGTTTGCCACCCGCCGCGATGATATGGCCGGCCAGTTGGGGGATGAGCGCGACTTCGCTTTGCATGCGCTGGACGATCACGGTATTGACCCGCACCAGGTCCTCGCCCACCAAGGCCGCAAGCCGTTCGAGCGCGGTCAAGCCGCGCATCTGCGTCTGGTCCTCACGACCCGCCGCGAGTGGCACTCGTATGGCCCCTGGTTGTGTCATGCGACGAAGATTTAGGGGTGCGGTTGCTTGACGCGCGCCCATGCCCGACGCCAGCATAGAACCGGGGGATTTCGGGTCAAGGGCACTTCGCGCCATAATCCGGCCATGCGACGAAGCTTTATGCAATGAAGGAACTGCTGCGGACCAACGATACCGTGCGCCTCACGTGGCTAACCGCGCTCCTGGCCGATGCCCGGATCGACTCGGATATACTCGACACCCATACGTCGGTATTGGAAGGCTCGATCGGTGCGATCCCGCGCCGCCTCGTCGTCGCCGACCGCGATTACGCTAAGGCGCGGCGCGTGCTTCAGAACGCGGGCGAAAGCTTGCCCAAAGCGGTGGACGATGAATAAGCCGTTGCAACATCAAATCGACCAGCCGCCGCAGGACGAACCGGCGGCGTGGAACGAACACGCGCTGAGCGCGGATACGCTGTTGGACGGCAAAGTCCGATTGCGGCAGCCCGTTTCGGGATACCGCGCCGCGATCGATCCCGTGTTTCTTGCCGCCGCCGTTGCCGCCGGGCCGGGCGATCTCGTCTGTGAGGCCGGTTGCGGCGCGGGGGCCGCACTCCTGTGTCTGGCGTGGCGAATCCCTGCCTGCCGCATCACGGGAATTGAGCGCGACACCTGCATTGCCGATCTCGCCCGCGCCAACGCGGCCGACAACGGGTTCTCGGAGCGCATCGATATCATCGCCGGCGACATTGCCGATCCGCCGGATGGTCTCACCGGGAGCTCTTTCGACCACGTGATGGTCAATCCGCCTCATCTCGATCCCGCTCGGGCGCAATCGCCGCCCGATGCGGATCGCGCCGCGGCGATGGTCGAGGGAGATGCCGCAGTCGACGATTGGATCACCTTCGCTTATTCCATGTTGCGCGACCGCGGCGCGGTCACGCTCATCCACCGTGCCGACCGGCTCGATCACGTGATCGCGGCGCTTGACGGCCGCTTCGGCGGGATCGCCGTCTTTCCGCTCTGGCCCGCGAAAGGCCGTGCGGCCAAACGGGCGATCTTGCGTGCGCGCAAGAATGCGGGCGGCCCGATGTCGCTGCTGCCCGGAATCGTCCTTCATGGCGATGACGGGCGATTTACGCCCGCCGCCGATGCCATTCTTCGCGAAGGCCGCGCATTGGAGTTCTGAGCGGGTGCCGCGCCGCGTCCCGACGTGGCGCGGCCTTGACCCCCTAGGGCGCGGCCCATATTGTCGCCGCGAACATCGGCCCTTGCGCGAAAGAGGCCATGGCGGCGCGCGGCAATCCCGATACTTGCTTCCAGACCCTGGTGCTGATGCTGCAGGGCTTTTGGGCACGCCAGGGATGTGTGCTCCTGCAGCCCTACGACATGGAAGTGGGTGCCGGCACATTCCATCCGGCAACGCTCTTGCGCGCGCTCGGCCCCAACCCGTGGAAGGCCGCCTATGTGCAGCCCTCGCGCCGCCCTACCGACGGCCGCTACGGCGAAAATCCCAACCGGCTTCAGCACTATTACCAATTCCAGGTGATCCTCAAGCCGTCGCCGCGCGACGTCCAGGACATCTATCTCGCAAGCCTGGCCGAGCTCGGCATCTCGAAACAGCACCACGACATCCGCTTCGTCGAGGACGACTGGGAAAGCCCAACGCTGGGCGCCTGGGGCCTCGGCTGGGAGGTATGGTGCGACGGCATGGAAGTCAGCCAATTCACCTATTTTCAGCAGGTCGGCGGCATCGAATGCGAGGTGGTTTCGGCCGAACTCACCTACGGACTCGAGCGGCTCGCCATGTATGTGCAAGGCGTGGAAAATGTTTATGAGCTCGACTTCAACGGCGCGGGTGTCACCTACGGGGACGTATTCCTGCGGGCTGAGCGGGAATTCTCCGCCTACAATTTCGAACGCGCCGACACCGGCGCATTGCTGCGCCATTTCGCCGACGCCGAAACCGAATGCAACGCCCTGATCGAGGCAAACCTTCCGCTACCCGCTTATGACCAGTGCATCAAGGCGAGCCATTTGTTCAATCTGCTTGATGCGCGCGGCGTGATCTCGGTCGCCGAGCGCGCCGCCTACATCGCGCGGGTCCGCGCGCTTGCGAAAGGTTGCTGCGAGGCTTGGCTTGGGGAATCGGCGGCGCCCGGCAGGGAGCGCCGCTAGGCATGGCGGAATTTCTCCTCGAGCTTCTGTCCGAAGAGATACCGGCGCGCATGCAGGAAACGGCCGCCGCGGACCTGAAGCGACTCGTAACCGGGAAGCTGAATGAAGCTGGGCTTGCGTTCGCGGGCGCGCGTGCTTTCGTCACGCCGCGCCGCTTGGCGCTGGTCATAGACGGCCTGCCGCTTACCCAGCCCGATGTGCGCGAAGAGCGGCGCGGGCCGCGCGTCGGCGCGCCCGATTCGGCCATCCAGGGGTTTTTGAAATCCGCCGACCTTGCGGGCCTCGATCAATGCGAAAAGCGCGACACCGGCAAGGGCGAATTCTATTTTGTTACGGTGGAAAGGAAGGGCCGCGCCACGGCGCAGGTGCTTTCCGATAGTCTCCCCGACATCTTGCGCAACTTTCCTTGGCCGAAATCGATGCGCTGGGGCGATGGGCCGCTGCGCTGGGTTCGGCCGCTTCATTCAATCCTGTCATTGTTCGATGGCACCGTCGTCCCGGTCGCGCTTGAAGGGGCGGGCGCGTCGGCGCAGGCCTTGCGTGCCGGAAACCGCTCCCGCGGCCACCGGTTCATTGCTCCCGAGGAATTCACGGTCTCGAATTTTGCCGATTACGGCGAGAAGCTGCGCTCCGCCTACGTCGTGCTTGATTCGGCCGAGCGGCGCGAGATGATCTCGGGAGATGCCACCCGCCTGGCTACAGGGGTTGGGCTCACGCTCAAACCCGACCCCGTGCTCCTGAGCGAAGTCGCGGGGCTGGTCGAATGGCCGGTGGTGCTTTTGGGCGAGATCGATCGCGCGTTCCTCGATCTTCCGCCCGAGGTCTTGACCGCCGCCATGCGCTCGCATCAGCGCTACCTGGCACTCGCCGATTCCGCGGGTAATCTCGCGCCGCGGTTCATCGTCGTCGCCAATGTTTTGACCGACGACGGCGGCAAGGCGATCGTCGCCGGCAACGAACGGGTGCTGCGGGCGCGGCTCTCGGACGCCAAGTTTTTCTGGGACCAGGATCGTAAGCTCGCGCTCGAATCCCGTGTTCCCAAGCTGCGCGACATCGTCTTCCACGCCCGCCTCGGTAACATGGCCGAGAAGGTCGAACGGATCGCGGCCCTGGCCGCCGGCTATGTGCCCCATGTGCCGGGCGCCGATATCGATCTGGTCCGCAGCGCGGCGACGCTCTGCAAGGCGGATTTAACGACCGGCATGGTCGGTGAATTCCCCGAGCTTCAGGGCGTGATGGGGCGTTATTATGCGTTGGCGGAAGGTGAGAAAGCGCCGGTCGCGGACGCGATTCGCGATCACTATGCGCCCCAGGGTCCATCCGACCGCTGCCCCACCGCGCCCATGAGCGTTGCGGTGGCACTCGCCGACAAGATCGACAGTCTCGTCGGGTTCTTCGCGATCGGCGAAAAACCGACCGGCTCGAAAGACCCGTTTGCGCTGCGCCGCGCGGCGCTCGGCGTCATCCGCCTAATCCTCGAAAACAATCTTCGGCTTCCGCTCGCCGCCGCCTTCCGCGAGGCGCACGCACTCTTCCTGCAAGTCAAAGCCCTGCGAATCCTAAAGGACGAGAAAGTGAGCGAGAGCGATTCGGTCGGCAAATCCTGGGATCAATCGCAAGACAGCGCCGTGGCGGACCTCCTCGAGTTTTTCGCCGACCGTCTCAAGGTGCATCTCAAGGAAAAGGGCGTGCGGCACGATCTCATCGCCGCGGTATTCGGGTTGGGCGGCGAAGACGACCTGGTGCGGCTCTTGGCTCGGGTCGATGCGTTGGGCCGCTTCATCGGCACGGACGACGGCGCCAATCTTTTGGTGGCCTACCGCCGCGCGGCCAACATTCTGCGAATCGAAGAAAAACGCGACGACCGCGGCTATAAGGGCGCGGCAGATGCTTCCCTGTTTCAGGAGGCCGATGAGAAATCCCTCGCCAAGGGGCTGGTCGCGGTGGGCGAAGGTTTGGAAACCGCGCTTGCGCGTGAGGATTTCGAGGGCGCGATGGCGGCGCTCGCCCTGCTGCGCCCGCCGGTCGATAAATTCTTCGACCACGTCACGGTCAACTGCGAAGACAGGCACCTTCGCGAGAATCGGCTGAAGCTCCTGTCGCAGATCGTGGCCGCGATGAATCGGGTCGCCGATTTTTCCCGGATCGAAGGTTAGGGCCATGGCCCGGCGGGGCAAGTCGACCGGAACCAAGTGGGTCTACCGCTTCGGCGGCGGCAAAGCGGAAGGCGGCGCCCATATGAGCGTTGTCTTGGGCGGCAAGGGCGCCAATCTGGCGGAAATGAGCCGGCTCGGGCTTCCCGTGCCACCCGGCTTCACCATCGCCGCTTCCGTGTGCGGCTGGTTCTTTTCCCACGACAAGAGCTTTCCCCGGGGACTGCCGAAGGAAGTCGCAAGAGCGCTCGCGGAAGTCGAGGCGGAATCGGGCAGCAAATTCGGGGACCGCGATAATCCGCTGCTGTTGTCGGTCCGCTCGGGCGCGCGCGCGTCGATGCCGGGAATGATGAACACGGTCTTGAATCTCGGTCTCAACGATGAAACGGTCGAGGGGCTGGCGCGCCATTCGAATGACGCGCGCTTTGCCTTCGACAGCTACCGCCGCTTCATCCAGATGTATGCCGATGTTGTGCTCGGCGTGGATCACCATCTGTTCGAGGAGCTCCTGGAGCTGCACAAGGACGACCGCGGCGTGCGCCTCGACACGGAACTCTCCGCCGACGACCTGCGCGAGCTGGTCGAGGTTTACAAGGCGAAGGTCGATGAAGAGCGCCGCTCCCCTTTTCCCCAGGATCCGAACGAACAGCTCTGGGGCGGCATCGCGGCGATCATCGAAAGCTGGAATACGCCCCGCGCCGTCACGTTCCGAAGGCTTCATCATATCCCCGAGGACTGGGGCACGGCGGTGAATGTCCAGACGATGGTGTTCGGCAACATGGGCGAAGATTGCGCAACCGGAGTAGCCTTCACCCGCGACCCGTCGACCGGCGAGAACATGCTTTATGGCGAATACCTGGTGAACGCCCAGGGCGAAGATGTCGTCTCGGGAATCCGCACGCCGCAGGCCCTCACGGTTGCCGGGCGCAAGGCCCAAGGCTCGAAGCTTCCGGCGATGGAAGAGGCAATGCCCAAGGTTTTCACCCAGCTCGAGAAAATTCGCCGCAGGCTCGAGCGCCACTACCGCGATGTTCAGGACATCGAATTCACCGTTCAAAAAGGCAAGCTCTTTATGCTTCAAACCCGGATCGGCAAGCGCACGGCGACGGCCGCGATCCGGATCGCCGTGGATATGGTGAAGGAAGGTCTGATCGATCGCGACCAGGCGCTCGCCCGCATCGATCCTCAGTCCCTCGACCAGCTCTTGCATCCCACACTCGATCCCAAGGCGCCGCGAGTGGTAATCGCGCGCGGGCTCCCGGCTTCTCCCGGCGCCGCCTCTGGCGCGGTGGCGTTTACGTCGGACGAAGCGGTCGCACGCGGGCCGCAGCAGGGCGTGATATTGGTCCGGCTCGAAACCAGCCCCGAAGACATCCATGGCATGCACGCGGCGCTGGGGATTCTGACCGCGCGCGGCGGCATGACCAGCCACGCGGCGGTTGTCGCCCGCGGCATGGGGCGGCCCTGCGTTGCGGGCGCGGCGGATCTGCGTATCGATTACGCGCGCCGTCAAATGCTTGCCGCCGGCCGCACCGTGAAAGAGGGCGACATCATCACGATCGACGGCTCGACCGGTGAAGTGATGCTGGGCGCTATTCCCACCGTCGAACCGCAACTCTCCCGCGAATTCACAACCCTCATGGGCTGGGCCGACAAAGTGCGGCGTCTCGGCGTGCGCGCCAACGCCGAAACACCCCAAGATGCCGCCATAGCACGGCGATTCGGCGCGGAAGGAATCGGGCTCTGCCGCACCGAACACATGTTTTTCGCGCCGGAGCGAATCGTCGCCATGCGCGAGATGATCATGGCCGAAGACGCCATTGGGCGCGCCCAGGCGCTGGCGAAAATTCTTCCGATGCAGCGCGCCGATTTCGTCGAGCTGTTTCGCATCATGCGCGGGCTTCCGGTCACCATCCGCCTGCTTGATCCGCCGCTCCATGAATTTCTGCCGAAAACCGACAAGGAGCTCGCCGATCTTGCCGCCGATACCGGAAAATCCGTCGCCGAGGTTCGCGCTCGCGCCCAGAAGCTTACCGAGGTCAACCCGATGCTCGGCCACCGCGGCTGCCGCCTCGGCATCTCGCATCCCGAAATCTATGAGATGCAGGCCCGGGCCATATTCGAGGCGGCACTTGCCGTGTCGAAGAAAGCCGGGGCCGCGATCATGCCGCAGATCATGATTCCGCTCGTCGCCACCAAGGCCGAGATCGACGTGCTGAAAACCTTGATCGACCGCGTCGCGGCGGAGGTGCAAAGCGAAACCAAGGTCAAGCTCCGCTTCAAGCTCGGCACCATGATCGAACTGCCTCGGGCGGCCTTGCTTGCCCATGAGATCGCCGAGACGGCCGAATTCTTCAGCTTCGGCACCAACGATCTGACGCAGACGGCGTTCGGGCTGTCCCGGGACGATTCCGGAGGCTTCATCAAGTTCTACGAAGCCCAAAAGATCATCACCCGCGACCCCTTCGTGACCCTCGATGTCGAGGGCGTGGGCGAGCTCGTCCGCATCGCCTGCAAGCGCGGACGCAAGGCGCGCCCGGACCTCGAGCTCGGCATCTGCGGCGAGCACGGCGGCGATCCCCGGTCGATCCGGTTTTGCGAAGAGGTCGGGCTCGACTATGTTTCGTGTTCGCCTTACCGCGTGCCGATCGCACGCTTGGCCGCCGCCCAAGCCAGGTTGGCGCGGCCCGGCAACATGGCCGAATGAGCGCTGCACCATGGGCATATCCTTCGATGATCTGAAAACCGGCGACAAAGCGGCCCTTGCCGCGGCGCTGGCCCAAATCGAGGCGGATGCGGACGCCGCGCAAACGATCGATCTCCTGACTCGCGCCTATTCGAATGCGCGTGCCCATGTCGTGGGCGTCACCGGGCCGCCCGGCGTCGGCAAATCGACGCTCTTGGGCAGGCTCATCGCAAAAATGCGGGCGGGCGGGCGGACCATCGGGGTCATCGCCGTCGATCCGTCGTCGAAGCGCTCCGGGGGCGCGCTCTTGGGCGACCGGATTCGGCTCGCCACCGATCCCGAAGACCGGGGCGTCTTCGTGCGCTCGATGGCGGCGCGCGACCGTTTGGGCGGTCTGGCGGAAGTCACCGTGGCCGCCATGGTCCTCATGCGCGCGATCTACGATGTCGTGCTGATCGAAACGGTTGGCGTCGGTCAATCGGAAACAGACGTGGAAGGCACGGCCGACACGGTGGTCTTCTGCGTCCAGCCCGGATCGGGGGACAGCCTGCAATTCATGAAAGCGGGTATCATCGAAATCCCGGACATCATCGTCGTGACCAAAAGCGATATGGAGGAAGCAGCGCGCAGCGCGCAAACCGATATCAAGGGTGCGATCCGAGTGGCCGGCGCCGGGCCAACCGGAACCGAAGGCTGGGACACGCGCGTGCTCTCGATCTCGGCCCTGCGCGATCGCGGGCTCGAGGACTTGATGGCGGCTTTGGCCGCCCATCGCGAGTTCTTATTGGCCGGCGGCCAATTGGAAAGAAAACGTCACCGCCAAGCGGAATCTTGGCTTGTGGATTCGTTGCGCGAACGCTTCGGGCGCGATGGCCTGAAGCGTGCGGGAAATTTGAGGCTCGCCGAGGGCGAATCGCCTTTCCACAAGCTCGCGAAAATCGCCCGCGGCCTAGCCCGGTAAGCTCCTAGAAGACGGCCCAGTCGGGCTTGCGCGGCATCAGCCGCGCGGCGCCGGCGGTGAACCCACGCTCCTTGCCGCCCTCCAGGAATTCAAGGCGCAGCATGGCAAGGCCCTGGCTTTCGAAAGCGCTGTGCATCTCGCCTGCTTCCTCGCCGTCTGCCATGATTTTCGTCCCGGAGGCTGGTGCCGGGCCCTCGATCGCAACAGGCATGAGTCTTTTTCGGACCAAGCCGCGATGCTTGGTCCGGGCCGTCAGTTCCTGACCCAGGTAGCAGCCCTTGTCCCAATCGATTCCATTCAGTTCGTCGAGCCCGTTTTCAAGCAGGATCGCTTTGTCCACCGGCATGTCGCGGCTCCCGTCCGGAAGCCCAAGCGATATCCTCAGCCGCTCGTAATCGGCAAACGTTCCGGGCCGGAGCCCAGCCTGCTCCAGAACCCCTGCCGCGCCCTCGCGCGGCAAGATCGCTCGCGCCCCGGCGGCGGCAAGCCGGGGATCGACGAAGACCACGCCGCCTTCCCATTCCTGAGCGGCCCCCGGCCCGCCTTCCAATTTTAGGGGGGCCCGTACGTCGCCAAGGGCAACGGCAACCATGCAGGACGCGCTCGCATCCGCGATCTCGACGCGGCTGCGCAGCTTGAACATGGTAAGGCGCCGCTGGAGATCTTCGAGTCGCGCCGCCTCACCGTCGAGGAAGAAGGAGCCGCCGATCTCGGCGATGAAGAAGTCGTGGAGAAATCTGCCTTGGGGCGTCAATAACGTCGCGTAGATCGCGCGTTTCGGCGATACCTTGTTGATGTCGTTGGAAATCAGTCCTTGAAGAAACGCGCGCGTATCGGGACCTTCGATCTTCAGGATCCCCCGTGCCTCCAAAATCACGTAAAGCGCGTCGCTCATGGGCAATCTGGTCCTTTATCCGCCGCGCCCATTGCCTTCCAAAGCGGACGCATCCGTCGCGCCCTAGAGGTAAGGGACCAGCCTGCCTTTGACAATGGCTGCGCGGCGCGGCATTGCTCGTGACCGAACACCTGTTTCCGGGGACTTCAGTTGCGCATCCTGTTCATCACGGCGACCCGCATCGGCGATGCCGTTCTCTCGACCGCGTTGTTGGCGCATCTGATCGCGCGGTGTCCGGGTGCTCGTTTCACCATTGCCTGCGGTCCCGCGGCCGCCCCGCTGTTCGAGGCCGTTCCGGGGTTGGAGCGGGTGATCGCGCTCCCCAAGCGCCCCATGGGCGGCCATTGGTTCAAGCTCTGGGCGAAGTCGGTCACCACTTTGTGGGATATCGTCGTCGATCTTCGCGCTTCCGCCTTTGCTTGGACCGTGCCGGCACGCGAACGGCGGGTATTCCATTACAACCACGCGCTTGGACACCGGTTGCGGCAGCTGGCTGCTGTCTTCGCCCTCGACCCGCCGCCGTCACCGTGCTTGTGGACCTTGCCGCGCCATGAGGCGGCGGCGGCCCGCCTCGTTCCACCGGGCCCACCGGTCCTGGCGCTCGGGCCCGCGGCGAATTGGCCGCGCAAGGCTTGGCCCGCCGCGCGCTTTGCGGAGCTCGCCTCTCGGCTTGCCGGGCCCGGCGGATTTCTGCCCGGCGCCCGCATCGCCGTGTTGGGCGGGGCAGGGGAGCGGGAGGCGGCGCTTCCCTTGATCGACTCGCTCCCGGAAGGTCGCTGCATAGATTTGGTGGGACGCGCTGATCTCCTCACGGCCTACGCGGTTCTGCGGCGTTGCGCCTTCTTCGTCGGCAACGATTCGGGGCTCATGCACATCGCGGCCGCGGCCGAAATCCCGGCGCTTGGGCTCTTTGGGCCGAGCAAAGAATGGCTCTACGCGCCTTGGGGCAACCGCGCGGCGGTCGTGCGGACTCCGGAAAGCTACGAGGAACTGATCGGCCCCGGCTACGATCGCTTTGCATCGAACAATCTGATGGAAAGTCTATCGGTCGAATCCGTCGAGCGGGCGGCGCAGAATCTGTGGGCAAAGCCGCGCGATCACGCCTCGAATTGATCCTGTAACGGTCGAACGTTTGCTGCGAACCCCACCAGCACGGTAGCGAACCAGGCCGTCATCAGCCACCAATTCTGCCAAATGCCGAAACTCAAGAGTGCGATGGTGGTAAATGCGGCGAAAGTCGCGCTTGCCATCGCCGCCGGTCCGGGGTTCGCCGAAAATGCGAGGAGGCGGCGCAATACCAAAATCACCAGGACCGCGGCGATCATGGCTCCGACGGCGCCGAGTTCGAGCCAGATTTGAAGGATCGCGTTGTGCGGGTGGAGCGGCAACAGCGGCGCTCCGGCGAAGGCCTCGGTTTTGCCCCCCGATATCGCTCTTGAGGAATCGAATCCGAAGCCGGCAAGCGGCCGCTCGGCGATCTTGCCCAACACGAATTGATAGATGAAAAGCCGGTGTTTTGCGCTCGGCGAGTGCTGTGGCAGGTCGGCGGCGACGGCTGGCAACTCGCGGTCGGCCCCGGTTGCGATCATCGCCGGCGGTACGATCAGAATCGCCGCCAGCACCGCCGCCGTCATGACAAGCAGGCTCGCTCGCGGCTTCCAATAGGCAACGGTAAACACGGCGCCGGCGATCACGAACGCGCCCCGCGCCGCCGCCATCTCCAGTTGCAACAAGAGGACGAACACGAGAACGAGGAATACTATGGCTGCGCGTGGCCGGATTCGCCGCCACAGGGTGAATGCGATCGGCCATGAGATGATCGCGACGATCGCCGCAGTCCGGTCATAGATGACCGGGTTGAAGGTGGAATCGGATGGCCAGCCGCGCACGGCCCGGGCGAGAACGCCATCGCTCAAAAGTTCCGCGCCCGCCATCAGCAATAGGGCCGGCCCGGCAATGACAAGGGCGACTATGGCGCGGCGCCGCGTCTCGTCATCGAGGCACTCGAATCCCGCGACCAGCAGGGTGCCCGCGATCATCACTCCGGCGACCTGAAGAACCAACAGCAAGCTTCCGAAAGGGTGGGGCGCCCAGGCCGCGCTCAACGCCGCCCAGATCAAGAGACAGCAAAGGGTCTTTGTAAGGGGCCCGCGCAGATGGGCGCGGAAGCGGGCGCGAACCGCCCGGTCGGTCAATAGGGCCAAAGCCGCCGCGACCCCGAGCGGAACAAGGCCTTGGGGCCTCAACAGGGCAACAATGGGCAGGAGACAGATCACGGCCGGGAACGCGAGCTGCGCCGATCGGGTCATCGGAAGGTTCCTGTTCTTGGCCGCGGCCGTCATCGGCACCTTGGCGCCGTTGCGGTTCGGGCTGTATAGGCGGGATTTTACCTCCTGCCAATCTTGCAAAGCCCACCCGCGTGTCGGGCGTCCAAGCATCGCAAATCGCCCGTCTTTGGGCTAAACAAGATCGCCAAGAGTTGGCAGTGTCGGCCCATCCACGCCCAGGATCGAAGGTGATGACGAAAACGGCGCAATTGGTGACTTGGCGATGGCGTGGCCCGTGTGCATATCGGGGCCCACGATGACCGCGCTTTCCGCCCTCGTCGTCGCGCGCAACGAGGCGCAGCAGCTTGGCCAATGCCTCGAAGCCTTGCGTTTCGCCGACGAAATCGTCGTGGTGCTCGACCGCTGCACCGACGGCTCGCGTGCCATCGCCGCGCGTTACGCTCAAAAGCTGATCGAAGGCGCGTGGGAAATCGAAGGCGATCGGCGCAATACCGGAATTGACGCTTGCACGGGAGACTGGATCCTGGAGGTCGACGCGGACGAGCGCGTCACCCCGGAGCTTGCCGTTGAGGTCCGTCAAGCGATTGTCAACGCCGCGCCGGGCTATTTTCTCATTCCTTATGACAATTACATCGGATCGCGCCTGGTACGATACGGGTGGGGCGCGTCTTGGGGCGTTTCGGCGACCGTGCGCCTGTTCTCGAAAGGCGCAAAACGCTGGGGTCCGCAGCGAATCCATCCCAAGGTGGAGTTCCACGGTGTCCGCCGGCGTCTCAAAACGCCGATGGTCCATTATGTGGACCGAAACATTTCCGACATGCTGCGGCGTCTCGACCGGTACACGACGGCGCGCGCCAAGGACCTCCGCGAATCCGGCGACATCGGAACCTTCGCCCTCAATCTCCGCCGAATCTTCTCGCGGTTTTGGAAGTGCTACGTTGCACGAAAGGGCTACCGCGAAGGCCCGTACGGTTTCCTGATCGCCCTGATGGCGGCGCTCTATCCCGTGCTGTCCTATCTCAAGGCCCGGCTTGAGGACGAATGAGGCCTTTGAGCGACGATTTGGCGGCCACACCGGTGCCGAGCTCCGGAAAAGACATTCGCGTGCTCCAGGTCATGGCGGGTGCAAAGGCCGGTGGGGCGGAGGTCTATTTCGTCCGGTTGGCTCTGGCGCTCGCCCGTGCCGGCTTGGCGCAGGCCGCCGTCACGCGGCCCCATGCGGCACGGACCAGGTCGCTGAAGTCTGCCGGCCTCGCCGTAGCCGAAGCGCGCTTCGGCCGAGTTTTCGATTTCACCACCCGGCGCACGCTGGCATCGATGATCTCGTCCTTCCGCCCGAATGTTGTTCTTAGCTTCATGACACGGGCGACGCAATTTGTACCCGGCGGCGATTTCGTTCACATCGCGCGGCTGGGTGGCTACTACGATCTCAAACACTATCGTCGTTGCGACCATCTGATCGGCAACACGCCGGACCTTGTCGATTACTTCATGAGTCATGGTTGGCCGCGCGAACGTGTACATTTCATTCCGAATTTCGTCGATCGGCACATGGCCACGCCCGCCAACCGCACCCAGTTCGACACGCCGGCAACGGCACCGCTCGTGTTCGCCCTCGGCCGGTTCCATCCCAACAAGGCCTTCGACGTGCTGATCGAATCAATCGCCGGTATGCCCGATGCGTATTTGTGGCTGGCAGGCGAGGGACCGGAGCAGCGGGCGCTCGAGGCAGCGGCGGCGCGTCGCAAGGTTTCCGGGCGCATCCGGTTTCTGGGTTGGCAGGACGATCCGGCGCCCTTCTTCGCCGCCGCGGATGTTCTTGCGGTACCTTCGCGTCATGAGCCGCTGGGGAACGTGATTCTGGAGGCCTGGGCCCAAGGCGTGCCCGTGGTGGCGGCGGCAAGCCAGGGCCCGCGTTTCCTCGTCCGCGACGGCGAGAACGGCCTCCTCGTTGCGATCGATGACGCCGCATTGCTGGCCGCGGCCTTGTCGCGGGTCATAGCCGACCGCGCCCTCGCCAAGCATCTGGCCGACGGCGGCCGGGCTTCGCTCGCCGCCCAATTTTCCGAACCGGCGGTCATAGCTCGCTACCTTGCCCTATTCGCACAGGTGATCCGCTGATGTGCGGCGTGGCCGGCATCATGACACTGGGCGGCGCCCCCTCCGATGCGGCTCTTGCCGCGATGGAGGCCGCCTTGGCCCATCGCGGGCCCGACGGCCGCGGCCGTTATATCGCGGAAAACCTCGGCCTGGTTCACACGAGACTTGCGATCATCGATCTCGAAACCGGGAATCAGCCGATCCGCGAGCCCGGCGGTGCCGTGCTAGCCGCCAACGCCGAAATCTATAATTACCGCGAATTGCGGCGCGAACTTTCAAGTGTCGCCTTTGCCACCGCCTCCGATTGCGAGCCGCCGCTTCATCTTTATCGCCTTCTCGGCGCGGATTTTTCGGAAAAGCTGCGCGGCATGTATGCGATTGCGGTGCACGATCCGGCGCACAACCGGCTGCTGCTTACCCGCGATCCATTCGGGATCAAACCTCTTTATTACGCCGAAACGGCCAACGGCTTTGCCTTCGCCTCCGAACCCGCCGCGTTGATCGCAGCCGGTGTCATTATTCCGCACGTCAATTCGCAGCGCCGCCTCGAGCTCCTGCAGCTTCAATTCACGACCGGCGAAGAGACGTTGTTCGACGGCATCCGCCGCGTCGCCCCGGGGGAAACCCTCGTCGTCTCCGGCGGACGGGTGATCGATCGGCGCCGGCGCGTCGCACTTCCCGGCGCCGGCCCGCGCGACGAAAGTGAAAGCGCCGCCCTCGAGCGGCTCGATGCGGCGCTTGAGGATTCGGTACGGATGCACCAGCGCTCCGATGTGCCTTACGGCATGTTTCTCTCGGGCGGCATCGATTCGACCGCTCTCCTCGTCATGATGGCGCGGCTCAACGATCGCCCGGTGCGCGCCTTCACCGCCGGATTTTCAGGCAGCGGCGTTGCCGACGAACGGGCGCACGCGCGGCTCGTCGCAAAAAAACTCGGAGCCGAACACATTGAGGTCGAGATTTCCGAAGACGATTTTTGGACCCTGCTGCCAGCTGCCGTTTCCGCGATGGACGATCCGGCCGCTGATTACGCCGTGCTGCCCACCTTCAAGCTCGCGATGACGGCCAAGCAGGAACTCAAGGTTGTGCTGTGCGGCGAGGGGGGTGACGAGATGTTCGGTGGTTACGGCCGCTACCGAAGCGTCCTTCGCCCCTGGTGGCTCGGCGGGCGGGCAATGCGGCCGCGTGGTCGCCTCGAAGGGCTCGGCGTACTCCGCGCGGATGAGCCGAGCTGGCGCGACGGGATCGCCGCCGCCGAAATCAACGCCGCGCTACCGGATCGAACAAAGCTCCAAGTGGCCCAAGCGGTCGACTGCGCCGATTGGCTGCCGAACGATCTTCTGATCAAGCTGGATCGTTGTCTCATGGCTCACGGAGTCGAAGGGCGCACGCCGTTCCTCGATCCGGTGGTGGCCGATGCGGCCTTCCGCCTTCCGGACTCGCTCAAAATCCGCAACGGAATGGGAAAGTGGCTGCTGCGGCAATGGCTGGCCCAGCACTTGCCGGACGCCAAGCCGTTTTCGCGCAAGCGCGGATTCACCGTGCCGGTCGGCCAGTGGATTTCGCAACGGAGCAAAGCGCTCGGCGACCTGGTCGCGGCCCAACCCGGTGTCGCGCAAATCTGCCGGCCCGGCTCGGTGCGCCGTTTGTTCGCCGCCAGCGGCAGGCGCGCCGAGCTCGCTTGCTGGGTCCTCTTGTTCTACGCGCTCTGGCATCGCCGTCACATTTTGGGGCTGGACCCCGCGGGCGATGTTCTCGAAACTCTCGGCCAGCGCGGCTAAGCCGCACGGGGAGCACGAATGGGGGAGCAAACAGGCGAGGCTTTCGACCTGGTCGTCAAAAACGGCGTTTGCGTCACGCCGAACGGGATCGCCGAGGCCGATATCGGCGTGCGCGACGGCCGCGTGGCGGCGCTCGGCGACTTGTCCGGGGCGAAATCGGTCGAAACCGTGGACGCCCGCGGTCTCCATGTGCTTCCCGGCGTCATCGACACCCAGGTCCATTTCCGCGAGCCGGGACAAAAATACAAGGAAGATATCGAAACCGGAACGAAGGGGGCCGTGCTGGGCGGCGTCACCGCCGTCTTCGACATGCCCAATACCAACCCGAGCACGCTCCATGCGTCCGATTTGGCCGACAAACTGGCGCGGGCCGAGGGGCGCGCATGGTGCGACATCGCCTTCTACATCGGCGCGGCGGCCGAAACCGCGGACCGGCTCGCCAGATACGAACGTTTACCCGGCTGCTGCGGCGTCAAGATCTTCATGGGAAGTTCGACCGGCAATCTGTTGGTCGCCGACGACGATACGCTGCTGCAGGTGTTGCGATCGGGGTTTCGCCGCGTAGCCGTGCATGCCGAAGACGAATATCGCCTGCGCAAGCGCCGGCCGCTCGCCGAGGCGGACGACGCCCATCCGCGCCTTCACCCCGTATGGCGCGACGAGGAAACGGCGCTGCGCGCCACGACGCGGCTTTTGCGGCTGGCTTCCGAAGCTCACCGCCGCGTCCACGTGCTGCACGTCACCACCGCCGAGGAGATGGCGCTATTGCGCGGCCATCGCGACATCGCGACCGTGGAGGTGACACCCCAGCATCTCACCCTGGAGGCGCCCGATTGCTACGACCGTCTCGGCACGCTCGCCCAGATGAATCCGCCGATCCGCGGTGCCCGCCACCGGGAGGCGCTCTGGCGTGCCGTCCTCGACGGCACCGTGGACGTGCTGGGCTCCGATCACGCGCCCCATACGCGGGCCGAAAAGGCGGAGCCCTATCCCAAAAGCCCGTCCGGTATGCCCGGGGTCCAAACGCTTCTTCCCGTGATGCTCGACCATGTGAATGCCGGGCGGTTGTCGCTTTTGCGCCTCGTCGACTTGACCAGTGCCGGCCCGGCCCGCGTCTTCAACATCGCGGGCAAAGGGCGGATCGCGGCCGGATACGATGCCGACCTCACGCTGGTCGATCTGGGCGCGGCGCGCACCATCACGAACGACTGGATCGCCTCGCGCTGCGGTTGGACGCCGTTTGCCGGCATGAAAGTTACGGGCTGGCCTGCCGCAACCATAATTCGCGGACGCCTCGTCATGCGCGAAGGCGAATTGCTGGGCAAGCCTTCGGGCCGCCCGGTACGGTTCGGGGAAACGCTGTGACGCGAGCCCGCAAGAAAGCGAAGGGTGCCGGCACACCTCAATTGCGGCGCAAAGGAAGGCCCGCCGCGCATAAACCGCGGCGGAGAAAGACGCCGGCGCTTCCTCCCCTTGCGCGGTGCGCCGCGGTCGTGGTTGCACGGGGAGATACGGGCATTGCCGCCCGGGTCGGCGAAATCGATGAAGCCGCCCTGCGTTCCGGTGCGCCCGCGGAAGCCGATGTCATGCTTCGAGTCTTGTACTCAACCGTCAATTACAAGGACGGTCTTGCGCTCACCGGTCTTGACGAGATCGTCAAACGCCTCCCCCATGTGCCGGGAATCGACCTCGTCGGCGTGGTGGAGGAATCGGCGGCCAAGCGATGGAAGCCCGGCGATCTGGCCATCGCCGGAGGTTTCCGCATGGGCGAGCTTTATTGGGGCGGCTTCGCGCAACGGGCGCGGGTCAACAGCGACTGGTTGGTGCCGCTTCCAAACAAGCTTACGCCCCGTCGCGCAATGGCAATCGGGACCGCGGGCCTTACTTCAGCGCTCGCCGTGATGGCGCTCGAAGAGCACGGGCTCACGCCGGCGGCGGGCGAGATTCTGGTGACGGGTGCGGCGGGCGTGGTCGGAAGCGTCGCGGTCGCACTACTGGCATCGCTCGGCTTTCGAGTCGCAGCCGTGACCGGGCGCCAGGAAGCCCACGATTATCTGAAGCGCCTCGGTGCGGCGGCGATCATTCCCCGCGGCGAATTTTCTGCGAAGCCGGACAAGCCGCTGCAACCGGCGCGGTTCGCTGGCGCCGTCGATGCGGTGGGCGGGGTGGTGCTGGCCAATATTCTCGCGCGGCTCAAATACGGCGGCAGCGTCGCCGCGACCGGGCTTGTCGGCGGGCGCGATCTCGCCACGACCGTGATCCCCTTTCTGCTTCGGGGGGTGAACTTGCTCGGCATCGAAGCGACCAATTGCCCGGTGCCGCGTCGCGTCGTGGCCTGGGCTCGGCTTGCGCGCGATCTTCCCATGCGTCTTCTGGACGAGATGACCAACGTCGTGCGCTTGGCCGAAGTGCCGGAAATCGGCCGGCGCATTTTGGAAGGCAAGGTTCAAGGCCGGGTGGTGGTGGACGTGAACGCCTAAACTGTTCTAATAACGCGGATAATTTATGGTTAACAAAGGGTTACTGGCGATCTCCACGGTATTGTTATAACCTGCCCTGGATGACGCAGATTCACCGGTTGAGGCATTTTGCTTTGCTCGCGGCACTGCTGGCGCTTTCCGCCTGCGGCAATCCGTTTGCCGATTCCGCGCCGACGCAAAATCAAATATTGGCAAGCGGCTGGACAACTCCCGTGGTGGCGTCACGGCCGGGCGTCATTTACTGCTATCGCACGCTTGCCGCGCCCGATTGCCGCACGTCGCCGGAGCCCGGCCAGGAAGACCGGCTTGTGAGTCACAACGGCAACGATCTCGGATCTCCGCCCCGATAGCCGCTTATTCCGTACCGCCGCATCCCACGCGCCCGGTCCAGGCGTGGTGCTGCTGCACCTAGAGCCAGCCTTTTCCCTTGAAGTAGAGATACGGCAGGATCGCCGAAAGAACCATTAGCGCCAGCGCCACGGGATAACCGAAAGGCCACGACAGCTCGGGCATTGAATGGAAATTCATGCCGTAGATGCTCGCAATCAGCGTCGGCGGCATCATTGCCACCGCCGCCACCGAGAAAATCTTGATGATGTTATTCTGCTCGACGTTGATGAGGCCGAGCATCGCCTCCAGCAGGAAATTGACCTTGTTGGAGAGGAATGTTGCATGGTCCGAAAGAGACGTGGCGTCGTGGGTCAGCGTATCCACGTGTCCACGCAATTCCGGCGTCAGGGTCGCGCCCATCCGCTGGGCCATAAACGAGAGAATGCGGCCGAGCGAGACGAGGCTTTCGCGCCCCTTCGAGATCAGATCGCCCCGTTGGCCGACTCGCCGCAACAGGGCTTTCAGGTCGCGGTTACCGTTTGTTGCTTCCTCGCCGCCGTGGCCGAAGACCTGGAACGACAAGTTGTTCACCTCGTCCCCGATGTGCTCAAGAATATCCGCGGTGCGGTCGATGATGGCGTCCAAAAGCCCCAGCAGCACGTTTTCTCCATGCGCGAACGTCCCCGGCCGGTGCGGCACGCGCGAGGCAAAGGCGCGAAACGGCTGGGGATCGGCGTAGCGCAGCGTCACCAACCGTCCGTGCGACAACATGAAAGTGATGGCCGAGCAAAGCGGCCGCTCGGACTCGGATTGGGAAAGGACCATGGCGGTCATCAGCATGGCCCCGTCCTCGATGCGCAGCCGGCTCGAGACCTCGATTTCCTTCATTTCGTCCAGGGTCGGCACATCGATGTCGAGCGCACCCTCGACCGCCGCAACCTCGGCCGGCGTCGGGTCGACGAGATCGATCCAGACGGCGTTCGGCGGCACCGGCTTTCCGGGTGCAAGCTCGGAACGCACGACACGATTTTCCTCGACCCGGTAAATGGCGAGCATGTGCGGTCCGACCCAATGGCCCTTTATGGCCCTGCGGTGTGCGAGGCCGCCGATAACATAGGCGGAAGACCGGACGTTTGCCTACCGGCGAAATCACGTCAATAGGCTCGATCCGGCCGAGGCGCTCAAACGACGCCTACGTCAGAGCGATGGCGGCCGGATAAGCGCTCCGCAGGCGTTGCGGTACCACACCTGTGGAAACCGAAAAATCGACGGCCGGAGCTGGTGCTGCCGAGTGGAATCGAACCACTGACCTACGCCTTACCAAGGCGTTGCTCTACCCCTGAGCTACGGCAGCGCCGGACGAAAATCGAGGCGAGCGACCGGAACTTTAAACGGCCAAACCCCAAATCGCAACGCTCTCGCCCGTTTTAGCGGCGGCCGGTAACGGAAGGCTTAACCGCTGGGAAGGGGTGTTGCCGGGGTAATGCCGGGAATTCGGCAAAGGATAAAAAAAGGGCGGTGCTTTCGCACCGCCCAAGAGAGCCACCCGAACTACCTAGGGGTTAGTGAAGGTAGTATAGGCCGGGCGGAAAACCCTCCGCGGCTTCCGCCCAAGCAGAGGACCGGATTGGGGCCTGCGACCCATCCGACCCTCTTTCGTGGAGATGCGTGGCGCCGTCATCTTCGCCGTTCCATCCGCGCGCAAGGGGTAACGCGCGCAAGATGTGCACCAAACCTGGCGCGACAAAAACGACAAAGCGCTGACCGGGATCATTCCCCCCACCAATCTTCGCGGCGCCCGTATCTCGCATGTCTGTCCCCTTTCGGCAGCCCCGCTTTCTGGGAAGTCCCAGACCGGAAGCTTTGCGTCCCGCCGTCGCCGGCGGTTTGCCTTTGTCGAGGAGGACCATTACGATCACTCCTGCGCTGTAAGGGCAGTCTAGGGAATATTTATTGCTGAAGCGTTAATCGGGCTGTTTTTACTTTATACGCGTGATTCTAGCCCGAGTTTTACTTAAAAGTAGTTGATTAAAATTGCGCCTATATTTTACGTAAAATTTTAGCCATTTTGCCGCGATCATCCGTCCACCGCGGGTCCCGGCAGGAATCGCGGCATCCGGGCACTGCCCGGCGCCAATCCGGAGCAGCCATGACGCGACCAGACAAAGATTCGGGCCACCGCGTAAAGGGGGCCGACCCGCCGGCTACGGGCACGGAGCTACGGCAGCCGCGCCCGCGTGAATTTCCGGGCCGCTCGCCCGATGGGCTTGCCGAGGAGGCCCGGCGCCGGGAGCGGCTCGCCAAGGCGCTGCGCGCAAACCTGGCAAAGCGGAAGGCGCAGCATTCCGCCCGCGCGCGGGGTGCCGCAAATGATCGGCCACTTGCGGCCAAGAGCCGCTCGAAACCGCGCCCGAACCGGGCCTAGGCCGGCGCCTCGAGCCAACTTTGCCGGGGGCCAGGCTTGAGGGGGCGCGGCCGCTCAAGTAGAACACCACGGCCCTTTCGCAAACGTGCCGCCAGAACGGGGGAGAAACGCCCATGTCGATCTTGCCCGACAGTTGGATCCGGGAGATGGCCACGACCCGCCGCATGATCGAGCCCTTCGTCGAGGGGCAGCGGAGCGAGGGGGTCATCTCTTATGGGCTCTCGTCCTACGGTTACGACGCGCGTGTGTCGGACGAGTTCAAGATTTTTCACAACATCGACGGTGCCGTCGTCGATCCCAAGGATTTCTCGCCCAAGGGCTTCGTGGACCGCAAAATGCCGGTGTGCCTCATCCCGCCCAACAGTTTCGTGCTCGCCAGCACCGTGGAATACTTTCGCATTCCCCGAGACGTGTTGGTGATCTGCCTGGGCAAATCCACCTACGCCCGCTGCGGCATCATCGTGAATGTCACGCCGCTGGAACCGGAATGGGAGGGCCATGTGACCCTTGAGTTCTCGAACACGACGACTTTGCCCGCGCGCATTTACGCAAACGAGGGCGCCGCCCAATTCATCTTCCTCAAGGCCGAGCGCGTCTGCGAGGTGTCCTATGCCGACCGCAAGGGCAAATACATGAAACAAATGGGCGTCACCTTGCCCAAGCTTTAACCGCCCCCGGCGGCAAGGGCTGGGGCCAAAGGGCCATCCGGAGCAAGGCAGGAATCATTCGCATGGACAAGATCCGCATTCGGGGCGGACGGCAATTGAAGGGCGCCATCGCGATCAGCGGCGCCAAAAACGCGGCGCTGCCCTTGATGGCGGCGAGCCTGCTCACGGACGAGACGCTCACCCTCGCCAACCTGCCGCACTTGGTCGACATCGCCACGCTGGCGAATCTGTTGGCGCGCCACGGTGTCGCGATCGAGATGGATGGAGGTGCCGCGGGCGGGCATGGGGGCCGCGTGCTGTCGCTCACCACCCGGCGAATCGAAAATACGGTGGCGCCCTACGATCTCGTGCGCCAGATGCGCGCATCGGTCCTGGTGCTGGGGCCGCTCCTGGCGCGCGCTGGCGAGGCCAAGGTTTCGCTGCCCGGGGGCTGCGCCATTGGCAACCGGCCGGTCGATCTCCACGTCGAAGGGCTCATTCAATTGGGCGCCGAAATCACGCTCGACGACGGCTACATAAATGCGCGCGCGCCGCGCGGCCTGAAGGGCGGGCATATCGTCTTTCCCATGGTCTCGGTCGGGGCGACCGAAAATCTCTTGATGGCCGCGAGCTTGGCGTCCGGGGAAACCGTGCTCAAGAACGCCGCCCGCGAGCCCGAGGTTTGCGATCTCGCCCGGTGCTTGGTGGCCATGGGGGCGAAGATCGAAGGCATCGGCAGCGATACCCTGACGATCCGAGGCGTGCCGCGTCTCCACGGGGCCCGCCATTCCGTCGTGCCGGATCGGATCGAGACCGGCACCTATGCGATTGCCGCGGCCGTCACCGGCGGCGAGGTCGAGCTTTTGGGCGCCCGACTCGACCTCATCGAGGCTTTGGCCGAGGTCTTGAAACGCGCGGGAGTGGACGTCGCCGAAACGCCGTCCGGACTGAAGGTCTGCCGCATGGACGGCGCCATCCGCGGTGTCGACGTCACCACCGAACCCTTCCCCGGATTCCCCACCGACATGCAGGCGCAGCTCATGGCGCTCATGGCCATCGCCGATGGGGCCGCCATGATCACCGAGTCGATCTTCGAGAACCGCTTCATGCACGTTCCCGAGCTTGCGCGCATGGGCGCCGATATCCAAGTCCATGGGGCCTCCGCGATGGTGCGCGGCGTGGCAAGGCTGACCGGCGCCCAGGTCATGGCGACCGACCTCCGGGCGTCGGTTTCGCTCGTGCTTGCGGGGCTGGCTGCGGACGGAGAAACCACGGTGAACCGCGTTTATCACCTCGATCGCGGGTACGAGCGCCTTGAAGAAAAGCTTGCCGCCTGCGGCGCGGATATCGAGCGGGTGAGGGACTAGCGATGACGCAGCGCCTGAAGCTTCGGGCCGGCGACAATGAAGACGTCAGCATCGTCAGCGCCTGCATGCAGGACGCGCTCGTCGCCTGCAATGATCTTTCCTTTCTTCCGGGCGAGCGCCGCTTCGTGCTCGTGGCCCAGCGTTTCAAATGGGAGAACTGCCCGGAGTTCTTGCGCCCCGATCTCGTTGGGATCGAACCGTGCGAAAACTACGAGCGCGTCAACTCGATCCTGGTGTTCGACGAAGTCACCGGCGTCCGTCTGTTCGATCTAAGGCCGGTGCCCGAGGCCAAGCTTCTCGAGCTTCTGGCGATCGCGGTCGAAGCCGGGCAAGAGGACGAGGGCCCCTCGGTCATGCTGTTTTTCGCCGGGGGCGGGGCCATCCGTCTGGAAGTCCGGCGCATCCTGTGCCATCTAGAAGACCTGGGCGAATCCTGGCCGACCCAGCGTCGGCCGAGCCATCCGATGGACGAAGGCGCCTAAGCTTCGATCCCGCCGCCTGGGAGACGATCGCATGCAGCACAACGAACCGCTGGTGCTGGCCCTGCCCAAGGGCCGCATATTGGATGAGGTTATCGGCCTGGTACGCCGCGCCGGGATCGAGCCGGAATCCGCCTTCGACGATCCCGAGGCGCGCCAGCTCCGCTTCGCCACCAATCACGATGGGCTCTTCATCATCCGCGTCCGCTCCTTCGATGTCGCGACCTTCGTGGCCTTCGGCGGCGCGCAGCTGGGAGTTGCCGGCAACGACGTGCTGATGGAGTTCGACTATCCGGAGATTTATGCGCCGCTCGATCTCAACGTCGGGCGCTGCCACCTGGCGGTCGCCGAGCCCAAAGAGATGGGTGAGCGCGACGACCCTTCGCGCTGGAGCCACGTGCGGGTTGCGACCAAATACCCCGAGATCACGCGCCGCCACTTCGCCGCGCGCGGCGTCCAGGCGGAATGCATCAAGCTCAACGGGGCGCTCGAACTTGCGCCCCAACTTGGCCTCAGCCAGCGCATCGTCGATCTCGTTTCGACCGGCCAAACGCTCAAGGCGAACGGCCTCGTCGAGGTGGAACGCATTGCCGACGTCACCTCTCGTCTTGTCGTCAACCGCGCGGCGCTCAAGACCCGGTACCGGGACATCAATCCCTGGATCGAGCGCTTTCGCGAGGCCGCCCGTGCCGCGTGAGCTCGACAGCCGCGACGGCAATTTCGCTTCGGACTTCGCCGCGCTCGTCGAATCGAAGCGCGCGGGCGAAGCCGACGTCGAGGCCGCAGTCGCCGAAATCGTCGCGCGCGTCCGGCGTGAAGGCGATGCGGCGCTGCTCGATTACACGCGCCGTTTCGACGGCCTCGATTTAACGCCGGATAAGCTGCGCGTCGCCAAAGACGAGATCGGGGCGGCCTTCGAATCCTGCGAGCCGCGCTCGATCACAGCACTCGAACTCGCCGCGTCCCGGATCGAGGCCTATCACCGCCGCCAGCTGCCGAAAGACGAGTTCTACGAAGACGAATCGGGCGTCGGTCTGGGCACCCGCTGGAGCGCCATTCAGTCGGTTGGACTCTATGTTCCGGGCGGCACCGCCGCCTACCCGAGCTCGGTCCTGATGAACACCGTTCCGGCACGGATTGCGGGTGTGCCGCGCATCGTCATGGCGGTCCCCGCCCCGCAAGGGCGCCTCAATCCCCTTGTCCTTGCCGCCGCGCGCATCGCCGGAATCACGGAAATCTACCGCATCGGCGGGGCCCAGGCGGTGGCGGCCCTTGCCTTCGGCACCGAAACCATCGTCCCGGTCGACAAGATCGTCGGCCCTGGCAACGCCTATGTCGCTGCGGCCAAGCGCCAGGTTTTCGGGCGCGTTGGAATCGACATGGTGGCGGGTCCGTCCGAGATTCTGGTGGTGGCGGATGGCGACAACGATCCCGCCTGGATTGCGGCCGATCTCCTGTCCCAGGCCGAGCACGATCGCTTGGCCCAGGCGATCCTTATTACGAACGACCGCCAACTCGCGCGCGCAGTCATCCATGCCGCGGAAGGGCAGCTGAAAACCTTGCCCCGGGCCGAAATCGCGCGCGACAGCTGGAATACCTACGGCGCGGTGATCACGGTCGCCGATCTCGCGGAGGCGCCGACGCTCGTCGACCGCCTGGCCCCCGAGCACGTCGAACTGGTGGTCGCCGATCCGGAATCGCTGGCGCGCCGCATCACGAACGCCGGCGCGGTGTTTCTGGGCCGCTATACGCCCGAAGCGATAGGCGATTACGTCGGCGGCCCCAGCCATGTGCTGCCCACCTCGCGCTCGGCCCGATTCTCGTCCGGTCTCGGCGTACTCGATTTCATGAAACGCACCTCGTGGCTGCGCTGCGACGCGGAGTCCCTGCGTGCGATCGGCCCCGCCGCCGTGACGCTGGCCAAGGCCGAGGGGCTCGATGCCCACGCGCGCTCGGTAGCGATTCGCCTCAATCTTTCCGAGCGGGACTGATCCGGCGTGGCCGAACGGACCGAGCGCATCGTCAACATCGCGTTGGACGAGCAATCCATCGTCCGGCGCAATGCCGAAATCGAACACGAGCGGGCGGTCGCCATATACGACTTGCTCGAAAACAACCAATTCGCGCCGGTCGGCGATTTTACCGGTCCCTACAACCTCCACATCGCGATCGAGGAAGACCGCCTCGTCTTCGACATCCGCGACGCCAAAGGCGCGCCGCTCGGGAAAATTTCGCTCGCGCTGCGGCAGTTCCGCCAGATCGTGAAGGACTATTTTCTGCTCTGCGATAGCTATTACTCGGCCATCAAGACCGCGAGCCCGTCGCGCATCGAGGCCCTCGACGTCGGCCGGCGCGGGCTCCATGACGAGGGCTCCGAGCTGCTGCGCGAGCGGCTCAAGGCCAAGATTGAAGTCGATTTCGACACCGCCCGCCGTCTCTTCACGCTCATCTGTGTCCTGCACATCCGGGGCTGAAAATCGAGCCTGCCTAAGGATTTGTGACGGTATTGCGGCGCCGGAAACGCGGGCTCCATGAATGCGCTCCCAAGGCTCCGGCGAATCCGGTTGAATCGCCGGGCGCGTTTGGCATATGACACTTGACCCGGCGGGCGCGTAATTTTTTGTTTTATATGCGCGACCCGCCTCGTTGCGGCATTAGAATGGAGGGACTGTGGCGAAAGAAGAAGTCATGGAATTCAGCGGCACGGTGACCGAGCTGCTGCCCAACGCGATGTTCCGCGTGAAATTGGACAACGAACACGAAATACTTGCCCATACCGCGGGCAAGATGCGCAAGCACCGCATCCGCGTTCTCGCGGGCGACCGCGTCAATGTCGAGATGACGCCTTACGACCTGACCAAGGGCCGGATCACCTTCCGATTCAAATAAGCTCAGTTGCCCGGTGGGAGGAGTGACACCCCATCTGGTTCTTGCCTCCGCCTCCCCGCGGCGCCTCGAATTGCTGAGACAGATCGGGCTCTCGCCCGATGCCGTCGATCCCGCCGCCATCGATGAGATGCCGCGTCAAGGCGAACTCCCCGCCAAATTGGCGCAGCGCCTGGCCGAAGAAAAAGCGCGCCTCGTCGCCAATCGCCATCCAAATTCCTTTGTTCTTGCCGCCGATACCGTGGTCGCCTGCGGGCGCCGCGTGCTGCCGAAAGCGGATACCGAATCCGAGGCGCGGAGGTGCCTCGAGCTGCTTTCCGGCCGGCGCCACCGGGTATGGGGTGGAATAGCGGCGGCCGCACCCGGCCGACGGGTCTTATCGCGCGTAACCGATACCGTCGTCGCCTTCAATAGGCTGACCGGCCCGGAAATTGAAAGCTATCTCGCAAGCGGGGAATGGAAAGACAAAGCCGGGGGCTATGCGATTCAGGGCCGCGCCGCCGTCTTCGTTCGTTATATCTCCGGATCCTATTCGAACGTGGTCGGCCTGCCGATCTTCGAAACGGTGATGCTTCTGCGCGGCCTCGGATTCCGGCATCCCGTCATCGCCCCGTGACCGTTACTCGTGATGTGATTATCGAATCCTCCCCCGGGGAAACCCGGGCGGCGCTGCATGAGGCCGGCGCCTTGACCGAATTTTTGGTGTTCCGGCGCACCGACGGCCCGCGCCTCGATGACATTTATCTTGGCCGCGTCACGCACATCGAGCGCGGACTCGAAGCCGCGTTTGTCGATATCGGCATGGACACCCCGGGATTTCTGCCCCTCTCCGGCAAGGCGCGCCGTCTTGCCGAAGGGGCCCGCGTTGTCGTCCGGATCGCCGCCGAATCCGTATCGGGCAAAGGCCCGCGGCTCATTGCCGATGACACGCCCCCGGATGGCAAATCGCCGATGGCAGTGCCCGCCTGCCTGCGCCGCGCAACCGATCTCGTTGCCGCCGCGATCCACGCCTTCGCCGCGTCAAAGCCCGATCGCATCATCGCCGATGGCGCGGCCACCTTCGCGCGGGTCCGGGTTGGCGTACGCGGGATGGCGCCGGAATTTGCGACGCGCGCCGAGAGTCATTCCGGCACGACGCCGGCTTTCGAGCACTTTGGAATCGAAGAACAGATCGAACGCGCCCTCGCGCCCCGGGTCTCATTGGCCTCTGGGATCGAGCTTCATATCGGCGAGCTTGAGGCGCTGGCCGCCATCGACGTCGATGCCGCATCTTTCACGCCCCGCAAGGGCGCGGGGGCACTTGCCGTTAATCTGGCGGCGGCGCCCGATATCGCGCGTGAAATCCGGCTGCGTAGCTTGGGCGGCCTTATCCTGGTCGACTTCCTGCGCATGAAAGATGCCGCCGAGCGCAAGCGGCTGATCGAAGCGCTTGCAGCCTTACTCGCCAAGGACCCCGTTCCCGTTCATATCCACGGCTTCACCCGTGCCGGCTTGCTTGAGCTCACCCGCGAGCGCCGCCGCCGCCCGCTCTCGCAAACAATGCTGGAGCCGGGAGCATCCTCGCGCAAGAACGCCGAAACGGTCGCGCATGAGGCGCTGCGCGCCGCTTTGCGTGGGCCGCACCCGGGTGGCCGGACCGTGATGCTCGCAGCCAACCCCGAGGTGATCGCCTGGCTCCAGGGCCCGGGGAAGGCCGATGCCGCGGAACTCGAACCGGCGCTTCACGTGCCGCTTGTGCTGAAGAGCGAATCCGGCTTCCCGCGCGAACGGTTCGAAGTCATCTCGAGCTGACCCGCGCTCCTTTCGCACGGGGGCACTTCGGCGGTATGGTAAGCCGCTCCCGGCTGTTGGCAGCCCATGACGGATAGCGACGGACGCAACTCACAAATGGCGAAAAAGGGCGCACGCTGCCCGGTCTGCGGAAAAGAGGCGGCGGCCGAATTTCGTCCCTTCTGTTCGCGGCGCTGTAGCGAGGTCGACCTCAACCGCTGGCTTTCCGGCGTCTACCGCATCGAAACCAACGAAGCCCCGGCCGACGCCGAAAAAAGCCCGGAACCGCCGCCCAAATCGGGTGATTGACCCGGCGCAAGGCTATCGCAATCTAGGATTAGAGAGGGAGTTTCCGGCGCCGCGCCCGCGCCCGATTCTGGACAGAAAACCGGTTTTTCCCTATAAGCGGCCTCCAGCCACGGCCGGGCCCAACTCGCCCGGCCCGTGATGAGAGGCGCCCAGGTAGCTCAGTTGGTAGAGCAGCGGACTGAAAATCCGCGTGTCGCTGGTTCGATTCCGGCCCTGGGCACCATTTTCCCCAAACGCCAATAGAATCAAGGACCGCCGCGAAAGGTGCAACGTTTCGGGCCGCAAAATCCGTTGCCGCACCGGCGGTAACTTCTTGAGTTTGCAGACGCGTGTGATTCAGAACTAGAATCGTATCTGTCGGCAAGCGCACCAGAAATTTGTACGCTCTTGCTAAGCGTGTAGGGGGAGCGCATGGAAAAACTGCACCGCATTTTTAATCGGGCGCGAATAGATGATCGGCAGGTGAATGAACTGGTCGGCCTGTCTCACGGTTTACTCGCCGACGGCAAGATCGAGCAAGCTGAGGCGGATTGTCTGCGGAAATGGCTTGTAGCAAATACCGCGTCGCACTCAAATCCCGTTGTCGCAAACCTGCTCCATCGAGTGAGCGACATGCTCTCGGACGGTGTTCTCGGTGATGACGAGAGTAAAGATCTGTTCGAGACCCTCCAGAGGTTTGCCGCGGGTGACTTCGAATTAGGTGAGCTGCAGAAGGCAACATCACTGCCCCTCGACTCCCCACCTCCACCGATCTCCTTTGAGAGTGCGAACTTCTGTTTCACCGGAACATTTGCATTCGGTTCAAGAAAGGACTGCGAGGCTGCGGTCGTGGATCGCGGAGGCACGGTAGGCTCTTTGACCAGGGTAACGAGCTTTTTGGTGATCGGAATTTACGCCACAGACAGTTGGGCGCACTCGTGCTATGGACGAAAGATCGAGAAGGCAGTCGATATGAAATCCAAGGGAATGCCGATCAAGATCATCGGTGAAATGCATTGGATCGAGGCCCTTTGATGTAGGAGATCACCTCTAAGCGAGCTCTACTCACGCCAGAACTTGTAAACTGTCACCGTAATCGCGGCGGGAAGGATTGGGCATCGAAAAAACGTGGGACACTCGCGGCAAAAAGCGTAATAAGCTATGGAAAGATTTTGTGTCCTACTTTTTTGCAAGCCATTGATTTATCAGAGTTGTCAAATCCCGCCCCTGGGCACCAGCGCGCTTACAGATGTTTTTCCAAGAACAGCAACGTGCGCTCCCAAGCTAAATTCGCCGCGGGCGCGTTAAAGACCTCCGGCCGGCGCTCGTTGCAGAACGCGTGCTCGGTGCCCGCGAGGTAATATTCACGGCCCATCGTGTTGGGAAATAAATACGGCCGCGGTCCCGTTCGGAACCGCGGCCGTGTCGCCATTACGGGCTGGGGGGATTCGCAGGGGGTTGCTGCTCGCCGCCTGGCTTCATGCATTTGTCGGGATGCGCTTTGCACCATTCGTCATGGCGCTGCTTGTGCTCCGCGCACTTCTCGGGGTTTTTCTTGCACCACTCTTCACGGTGCTCGTGGCGTTCCTTGCATTTTTCGGGGTTGTTCTTGCACCAATCCCCGTGATGCCGATCGCCGCTCGTGCCGGTATCGCCCGCCGCCGGTGTGGGGGCTGCGGGATCGGCGGCAAGCGCCGCGGGGCCAGGGATAAGGGACAAGGCGAGAATGAGGGCGTAAACGATTTTGGTCGCTCGGACCATGCCGGAACTCCTTTGTATAAAATTACGCATACGGTCTTACACGGCATGCCGTCGCCCATTCCTGCGCCCAATGCTGCGGCGGGCATGTAGGCTACGGGCCGGGACGCCGTTAAGTCGGCATCGCCGCGACCGGCTCCACCGGCCAGGAAGGCTCAATTTCGCGGCGCGTCTTCCGCCACAGTCTGGCGCTGGCGGCGCTCGCCGGCTTGCTCGTGACGCCTCAGGCCTATCTGTTTACCTTCACCACGCGGCGCCGGATTCGCCGCCGCCCCGCGTGTAACGATATTTGGGGACGGGAAACCGCGCGGCCGGCCAATCACCGCGGGGGCCTTATCCCGGCCCGCGATCGGTACTACATTGGGGGCCGTCCGGCCAACGAACGCCGGTTTGGATTTCACGACAATGCCTTTGCCGCGCAAGATTTTCGCCGCGCTCGTCATGGCCGCGATCGGGACCGGCGGCTACCTATACGCCCGCAGCGATCCGGTGCTCCCGCAGAACGTCGCCGAGGCCGACGCCGTCCCGGTGACGGTCGCCGTTGCCGTTCGGAAATCGGTTCCGATCGTGCTGCCCGAAATAGGCAATGTTCAGGCCTATTCGACCGTCTCCGTCAAATCGCGCGTGGATGGGCAGATTTTCGAGGTCGGATTCAAGGATGGCCAGACGGTGCACAAGGGCGATCTCTTGTTCGCCATCGACCCGCGAACATTCGATGCCGCGGTGCGTCAGGCCGAGGCCAACCTCGCCCGCGATAAGGCCCAGCTCGAGGGCGCGCAACTGGATCTCACCCGCTATTCTCAGCTCGCGAAAAGCGGTTTCGCCGCGCAGCAAAAATACGAGGAATCGAAAACCGCCGTCGATTCGCTCGAGGCCACCGCCAAGGCCGACCAAGCCGCGCTTGAAACCGCGCGCCTCAGTCAAAGCTATGCGACGATTCGCGCGCCGATCGACGGCCGCACGGGCAGCATCCTGATCCACGCCGGAAATTTGGTCAAGGCGAACGACACCAATCCGCTGGTCGTCATCAATCAGGTTCATCCGATCTATGTGAGCTTTGCGGCCCCTGAACAATATCTTCCCGAGATCACGCGTCGCATGGCGGCCTCGGCCTTATCGGTCGAAGCGCGGATTGCCGACGACAACGAACCGCCCGCGACCGGCCAACTTTCTTTCGTGAACAACGCGGTTGATACCACGACCGGCACGATTATGCTCAAGGCCACCTTTGCCAACGAGGACGAGCGCCTGGTGCCCGGCGCCTTCGTTCGCGTGCGCCTCGTCCTGAAGTCTTTGGACAACGCGGTGGTGGTGCCCACGCCCGCGATTCAGAACGGTCAGGACGGCAGCTACGTCTACGTCGTCAAGTCCGATGCAACGGTGGAAAAGAGAACGGTCACGGGTCTCACCGAGGTCGGCGATGAAACCGCGGTCGAATCCGGAATCAATGAGGGCGACCGTGTGGTGACCGACGGGCAGTTGCGCCTGCGGCCCGGCGTGCGCATCACGCCCAAAACCGGGGCGGAAAAAGCCTCGTGACGCTTCCCGAACTCTGCATCAAGCGCCCGGTCATGACCACGCTGGTCATGGCCGGGCTCCTCGTATTCGGGCTGTTCGCGTACCGCGCCTTGCCGGTCAGCGAGCTGCCCCACGTCGATTTCCCGACCATTTCGGTCACGTCGCGTCTACCGGGCGCAAGCCCCGAGACCATGGCGGCCTCGGTCGCCCGCCCGCTCGAGGCGCAGTTCTCGACCATCGCCGGCGTTTCGGCGATGACCTCGACCAATGCCCAGGGGCTTTCCGTCATCACGCTGCAATTCGATCTCGACCGGCCGGTCGACGCCGCGGCGCAAGACGTGCAGTCGGCGATATCGGCGGCCACGCGCCAATTGCCGCCGGAAATGCCGAACCCGCCGTCCTATCGCAAGGTCAACCCGGCGGATTTCCCGATCTTTTACATCACGCTGTCGTCTCCCACGCTTCCCATGTCGGCGGTCGATGCTTACGGCGAGACGATATTGGCGCAGCGCCTCTCGATGCTCGATGGGGTGGCCCAGGTTTCCGTCTATGGTTCGCAGAAATACGCCGTGCGGGTTCAGGCGAATCCGGATTTTCTGGCGGCGAAAAATATTGGCATCGATGAGCTGGCGAACGCGCTGGCCAGCGGCAACGTCAACCTGCCGGTGGGTACGCTGAACGGCACGCATCAGGCTTTGACCGTCG
>JBGQJC010000030.1:0-33453 GCA_041498815.1 Alphaproteobacteria bacterium | reverse complement strand
TTGAGGCCTGCGTCACGAGAACATGCATCGCGAGCACAAAGGAATTCGAATGAAAATAGCTTTCGCAGCTCTTTCTTCGCCGCGCTCGGGAGCGCTCATCGTCGGCGTTCAGGACGGCGGTCGGCTCGGCCCGGTGGGTACGGCCCTCGATAAGCGCACGCGCGGCGCGTTGAGCCGCGCGATGGCATCCAGCCGGTTCCACGGCAAGTTGGGCGACGCGATTTCGGTGTTGTCGCCGGCGGGTATTTCGCTGTCACGAATCGTGCTCGTGGGCATGGGCGAGCCGGGCAAACTCGACGAACTCAGGATGCAGGCGGCGGGCGGGGCGGTGATTGCCCATCTTTCCAGGACCGGCGAAACCACGGCCGCGGCCTGGATCGAACCCGTCAAGGGCGGAAAAATGGGTGCCGGCGAGATGGCGGCGAATTTCGCCTTCGGGGCGCGGCTTCGCGGTTACCGCTTCGACAAATACCGCACCAAGTTGAAAAAGGACGACAAGCCGGTGCTCGGCACGCTCAATGTGATGACTTCCGAGATTCCCGAGGCGCGCCATCTTTTTGCCGATCTCGACAAGGTCGCGGACGGCGTGTTCTTCACCCGCGATCTCGTGTCCGAGCCCGCCAATATCCTGTATCCCGAAACCTTGGCGGCGCAGGCAAAGACGCTTGTCTCCGGGGGCGTCACGGTCGACGTTCTCGATGAGAAGAAGATGCGGAAGCTCGGCATGGGGGCGTTGTTGGGCGTGGGCCAGGGCAGCGTCCGCCCGTCGCGCCTGGTGGCCATGCAATGGAAGGGCCCGGGCGCCAAGGACAAGCGCCCGATCGCCTTCGTCGGCAAGGGCGTCACCTTCGATACCGGTGGAATCTCGATCAAGCCCGCGGCGGGCATGGAAGACATGAAATGGGACATGGGCGGGGCGGGTGTCGTCATCGGCCTCATGAAGGCGCTCGCGGAACGCCGGGCACCGGTGAACGCGGTGGGCGTCATCGGGCTGGTCGAGAACATGCCGTCCGGCGCCGCGCAGCGCCCGGGCGACATCGTCAAATCGATGTCGGGCCAAACCATCGAGGTCTTGAACACCGATGCCGAGGGGCGGCTCGTGCTGGCGGACGCCCTGTGGTACTGCCAGGACCGCTTCAAGCCCCAGGCGATGATCGACCTCGCGACCTTGACGGGCGCGATCGTGGTCGCGCTGGGGAGCGAATACGCCGGGCTGTTTTCGAACAACGACGAGTTGGCGCAGCGCCTGATTGCCGCGGGAAAATCCGTGGGCGAGGAGCTGTGGCGCATGCCGCTGGGCGATGTCTATGACAAGCAGCTCAATTCCGACGCCGCCGACGTCAAGAACATCACCGGCGATCGGGGGGCCGGCAGCATCACCGCCGCGCAGTTCCTGCAACGCTTCGTGAACAACGTGCCCTGGGCGCATCTCGACATCGCCGGCGTTGCCTGGTCCAAGCGCGACAAACCTACGGTGCCCAAAGGCGGCACCGCTTTCGGCGTGCGCCTCCTCGACCGCCTGATCCGGGACCAATACGAAGCGGCCGGGCGGCCGTGACGGAAATCAGCTTCTATCACCTTCAGACGGTGCCGTTGGAGCGGGCGCTCCCCAAACTCGTCGAGAAGGTTCTGGCCAGCGGGGCGCGCGCCGTCATCATGCTGGGATCCGAAGAGCGGGTGGCGGAACTGGACACGGTGCTGTGGACCTTCCACCCGGATTCTTTTTTACCGCACGGCACGGCGCGGGACGGACGAGCCGGGGACCAGCCGGCGTGGCTCACCACGGCGGACGAGAATCCGAACGGCGCCGGCGTCCTGATTTTGGCCGACGGCGCGACCTCGGCCAAGCTTGCGCAATACGAAAAGTGCCTCGACATCTTCGACGGCGGCGATGCGGCGGCGGTCGCCGCCGCGCGCGAGCGCTGGCGCGCTTTCAAGGACTCCGGTCACCGCGTCACCTACTGGCAGCAGGATCAATCCGGGCGCTGGCAGCAGAAAACGTGACGCTTGCTGCTGCCGGAACGGTCTCTATAATTTGTGGGACTCATAGGCCGCGCCTACGCGGCCTTGCGGCGGAGACGAATTTCCGGCACGAGCGGGTTGCCTCGGCGCCATGATCCGGCTATAAGGCCGCGGCCTGGAGCGAGGCGGGGAACATCGTCCGCTCGAATCGTCGAAGCGGCGGGGGGGATTCAATCGGCATGGCGATCGAACGCACGCTTTCCATCATCAAGCCGGACGCCACCCGCCGCAACATCACCGGACAGATCAACGCCCGTTTGGAAGGGGCGGGGCTGCGCATCGTGGCGCAGCGGCGCCTGCGCTTGACGCACGAACAGGCGGAGAGGTTCTACGCGGTTCACGCCGGGCGATCGTTCTACAACGATCTCTGTAAATTCATGATCTCCGGCCCGGTGGTGGTGCAGGTGCTGGAGGGCGAGAACGCGATCGCCCGCAACCGCGAGGTGATGGGCGCCACCAACCCGGCGAACGCGGCGCCGGGAACGATCCGTAAGGATTTCGGCGAATCGGTGGAAGCGAATTCGGTCCACGGCTCCGACGCAACCGAAACCGCCGCGGCCGAGATCGCGTTCTTCTTCGGCGACGTCGATATCGTGGGCTGAAACGCCACGCGCCGCCGCCGGGCCGGCGGCGATGCGGGGAAGCGCCTTTAGTGGGTGTGAACCAGGAAAATCGCCATCAAGATCATGGCCACGGCGACGGTGCCGGTCACGCACACCGTGAGCCGCATGAAGCCTTCCCAATCCTGGCGGTGCCGTTGCAATTCGCTGTCTACGGCCATCTTGTCCCCCTCGATCGTTACCGGTTCTGCCGTTTCGGCCGGAAGCTATAGCGCAAAGAAGTCCGCTCGAAAAGGGGCGGCCCTATCCGTTGGGATCGGCGGGAAGGACTTTTGGCGCCGGGGCGCCGTCGATCGTCACGGCCTCGCCCATAACCTGCACCCGGCCCTCTGCTATCAGGCGCACGGCCTCGGGATAGATCCGGTGCTCGGCTTTCAGCACGCGCGCGGCCAGGCTTTCCGGTGTGTCGCCGGGTTCGACCGAAACCGCCGCCTGCAGGATGATGGGGCCGCGATCCATTTCCGGGCGCACGAAATGGACCGTGCATCCGGTGACGAGCGCACCCGCGGCCAGCACCCGTTCATGGGTGTTGCGGCCGGGAAAGGCCGGCAGCAGCGAGGGGTGGATGTTGATGATCTTGTCGCGCCATGCGTTGACGAAGCCGGCGCTAAAGAGGCGCATGAAGCCGGCGAGACACACGAGCCCGGCGGAGACGCGCGTGAGCGCGGCATCGATCGCCGCATCGAATTCCTCGCGGCTCGCATAATCGCGGTGGTCGATGACGGCGGCGGGGATGCCCGCGGCCGTAGCGCGCGCGAGCCCGGCCGCTTCGGGCCGGTTCGAGATCACTTGCACGATTTCGGCGGGAAAGGCGGGATCGGCGCAGGCGGTCATGAGCGCCTGCAAATTGCTGCCCCGGCCCGATATCAGGACCGCGACCTTCAGCCGCGCCATGCGTCTTCGAGATTGCGGAGCGTGACGCGCGCACCGCCTTTCGACGCGCGCACCACATCGCCCGCGCGCCAGACCGTCTCGCCGGATTTCTTGAGCGCGGCGGCGACGCGGTTCGCCGCATCCGCGCGAACGATGGCGACCATGCCGATGCCGCAATTGAAGATGCGCGCCATTTCCGCGCGCGGGACCCGGCCTTCCCGCATCAGCCAGCGGAAGACCGGGGGCAGATGCCAACTCGCGGCGTCGAGCGCCACGGCAAGCCCGCCGGGAAGCACGCGGGGAATATTCTCGAGCAAGCCGCCGCCGGTGATATGGGCGAAGGCCGTGATGCCGCCGGCCTTGAGCGCCGCAAGGCAGCTTCGGACATAGATTCGCGTCGGCGTCAACAGCGCCGCTCCCAGTTTCCGCTTCGGCGCGAACGGCGCAGGGTCGGAAAGTTCGAAACCGGAATCGGAGACGATCTTGCGCACGAGCGAGAATCCGTTCGCATGGAGTCCGCTCGAGGCCAGGGCGAGCACGGCGTCGCCCGCGGCAACCTTCTTGCCCGTCAGCATCGCATCGCGGGCGACCGCGCCCACGGCAAAGCCCGCGAGATCGTAGTCGCCGTCCGAATAAAACCCGGGCATTTCGGCGGTCTCGCCGCCGATCAAGGCGCAACCCGCTTCGCGGCATCCATCGGCGATCCCCGATATCACGGCCTTGGCGACCTTGAGGTCGAGCCGGCCGCTGGCGAAATAATCGAGAAAGAACAGCGGCTCCGCGCCCTGGACGACGAGATCGTTCACGCACATCGCCACCAGGTCGATTCCGACGGTGTCGTGCTTGCCCGTAGCGATCGCCAGCTTCAGTTTGGTTCCGACCCCGTCGGTGGCGGCGACCAGCACCGGATCTTCATGGCCGGCGGCAGCGGGATCGAAGAAAGCGCCGAAGCCGCCCAGGCCGCCGACGACGCCGCTTCGCGCCGTCGCACGCGCCAACGGCTTGATCGCCTCGACAAGCGCCGCGCCGCGCTCGATATCGACGCCCGCAGCCTTGTACGTGCGGCTCATGGTGGCTTCCCCGGTTCCGATGAAGTATAAGGCTTGCTGCGCACCGAAATTACATTATCCGGGACGCTTCGCAATGGTCCATAGAAGGGGGCAGGGCCGCAACCGCTTGCTGGCTTATCGCCTCGTGCTGACATTGGCCGCGCTCTTTGCCGCGGGGCCCAAAGCGGCGCATGCCGACGACGTTTTCACGGTGATGGCGGTGCCGGTGGACGTGACCGCCGACACCGCGGCCGCGGCGCGCGAGCAGGCGCTGCTCGAAGGCCAGCACAAAGGCGCCGATATTCTGCTCCGGCGTTTGGCCTTGCGCGAAGACTATCCGAAGATACCGGCGCTGACCGAGGCGCAACTGTTCGAGGCCGTCCAGGGAATCGAGGTCGAACGGGAAAAAATCTCGACCGTGCGCTACCTCGGCGATCTCACGGTACGCTTCAAGCCGGACTCGATTCGCGGGATCTTGCGCACCGCCGCAATCCGCTACGCCGAAACCGTGAGCAAACCGCTGGTCGTCGTGCCGGTGTATCACGCGGGCGATCAGATGATGCTGTGGGACGAGGCTAATCCCTGGCTTGCCGCCTGGGCCGCGCATGTGACCAAAGGCGGCCTTGTGCCCTTCGCCGTGCCGTTCGGCGATTTGACCGATATCGCCGCCATCACCGCCGAGGAAGCGGTGCAGGGCGCACAGGCCAAGCTCGATGCGCTGGCGAAAAGATACAATGCCGCCGATTCGCTGGTCGTGATCGCCACGCCTTCCGCCGATGGCTCCAGCATCGACGTCGCGGCAAGCCGGTACGGAAGCGGTCAATTGCCGCGCACCGACGTGATGCGCGTTGCCGGGACCCCCGGCGAACCCCCGGATGCGCTGTTCGTGCGCGCGGTGGCGGAAATCGAAAGCCAAATCGAGCAGAACTGGAAGCAGGAAAATTTGTTGCGTTTCGACCGCGAGGAAACGCTGTCGGTCACGGTGCCGTTCACCGATCTCAGCCAATGGATCTCGGTGCGAAAAAGATTGGGCGAAATCGTGTTCGTGCGCACCGCCGAGCTCGATTCGTTGTCGAAAGCGGAGGCGGTGGTCGGGCTCCATTACCTCGGCGACCTCGGCCAGCTCAAAACCGCGCTCGCCCAGAAGGACCTGGACCTGACCCAAAACGGCGCCGCCTGGACGCTCCGCCTGACCGCTCCTCAAGCAGCGCCTGCCGCGGCCGGCGAGGCAACCCAGGCGCCGGGCGTAGCGCCGCAAGGCGCAGGTGTCATAACGCCGCTTGCGCCGCAAGGAGCCGGTGCGATAACGCCGCTCGCGCCGCCGGGCCCGGCCGGAATGGCGCCCGAGGAAAGCGCTTCTCCCGCCCTGGGCGGGGAAGTGGAGCCCCGCAACTAGCGTGGTCAGCCTTCCCAATTTCATCAGCCTGGCGCGGCTCATGTGCGTGCCGATTGCGGTGTGGCTCATCGTCACCGGCCAGATGCGCTACGCATTCTGGGTTTTCGTTGCGGCCGGACTTTCGGACGCGGTGGACGGATTCGTCGCCAAACGATTCAACGCCCGCACCGCGGTCGGCCGCTACATCGATCCCTTGGCCGACAAGGCGCTTCTCGTCAGCGCTTATGTGGCGCTGGGCCTGCGCGGCGCCATCCCCGATTGGCTCGTGATCCTGGTCGTGTTCCGCGATGTGCTCATCGTCGGCGGCGCCTTGCTGTTCCACACGCTGACCGACAAAACGATGCGGATGGAGCCGCTTCTCGTCAGCAAGGTCAACACGGTGCTGCAAATCCTGCTCGTCGGCGTGGTGTTGGCGCGCCTCGGAATTGCGTTCGACGACCGCGGGATCGCGGCCATCCTCGTCTATGCGACCGCCGCGACGACCGCGCTTTCGGGCGCGGCCTACGTCGTGCGCTGGGTGCGCGGCACCGCCGAGGTGGGGCGGGCATGAGCGACGCGGCGCGCAAGATCTTGTTCTGGTTCGCGGCGGCGTGCCTGCTCATAGGGTTGCTGTATCTTTTCCGGCACATCCTGTTTCCCTTCGTGCTGGGCATGGGCATCGCCTATGCGCTCGACCCCGCGGCGGACCGGCTCGTTCGCTGGGGCGTGCCGCGCGGCGCCGCCAGCGCCGCGATCTTGATCGGGTTCTTTGCCGCCGCCGTCGCCGCGGTGATTCTTTTGGTTCCGCTGCTGCAGGAGCAATTGATCCATCTGATCAAGCGCGCGCCGGAGGCGATCGCCTGGCTGCGCGAACGCGCGGCGCCGTTGATCGAAAGGGTGCAAGGCCAGATCAGCCCCGAAAGCGTCGGGCAGCTGCAGGATGCGGCGAAGTCCTATGTCGGCGAGGCGGCGGCCTGGCTCGGGCGGGTGGCATCGAACCTGTGGAGCGGCGGGCTCGCGGTCGTGAATCTTCTGTCGCTCGTGGTGGTGACGCCCATCGTCGCTTTCTACCTGCTCCGCGACTGGGACAATTTGGTGGCGCGCATGGATTCCTGGCTGCCGCGCAATGAGGCGCCGGTGATCCGCGCCCAGGTCCGCGAGATCGACCGCATGATCTCCGAATATGCCCGCGGCGTGGTGTCGGTGTGCCTGATCCTGGCCGCGTTTTATGCCACGTTGCTGACCGTGATCGGGCTGGATTACGGGCTCGTGGTCGGCCTTGCGGCCGGGCTGATCTCCTTCGTCCCCTTTGCCGGGGCGGCATCGGGATTTCTGCTGGGCGTCGCGCTCGCATTTGTCCAATTCCCGGACTGGCTGCACATCGGCCTCGTGGCCGGTACGTTCGTTGCCGGGCAACTGCTGGAATCGAATTTCATCACCCCGCGGCTGGTGGGAGAACGCGTGGGATTGCATCCGGTTTGGGTGCTGTTCGCGCTGTTTGCGGGCGGCGTATTGTTCGGATTCCTCGGCATCCTGCTTGCGGTGCCGGCGGCGGCCGCGATCGGCGTGCTGGCGCGCTTCGCCCTGACCCGCTACCTCGCAAGCCCGCTCTATTTGGGAACGGGCCGCCCGCCCGGCCGCGGCGACAAGTAACGGTGAGCCGTCAACTCGTCTTCGATCTGCCGCACCGCGCCGCCCTCGGCATGGAGGATTTTCTCGTCGCCGACAGTAACCGGGCGGCGGTGGCCTGGATCGACCGCTGGCCGGAGTGGCCGGGGCCGCTGGTCATCGTTCACGGGCCGGAGGGTTGCGGTAAGACCCATCTCGCCCATGTCTGGCAGGCGCGAAGCGGTGCTTCCGTCATCGCAGCAGCCGCTCTGGCGGGGATCGAGCCCGGCGCATTGCCGCGCCGCTTCGCCTTCGTCATCGAGGATGTATCGCCGCCGCTGGCGGCCTCCGCCGAGCGCCAGCTTTTTCACCTGTATGACGTGGCGGCCGGAAGCGGGGCGCATGTGCTCGCGACTTCGAAGGTTTCGCCCGCACATTGGAACGTGGCACTTCCCGATCTCGCCTCCCGCGTGGGCGCGGCTCCCCAGCCCGCGATCGGCGCGCCCGACGACGCGTTGCTTGCCGCCGTCATCGTCAAGCTGTTTGCGGACCGGCAGCTCAAGGTGGGCGAAGAAATCGTCACTTATTTATTGGCGCGGATCGAGCGCTCCTTTGCCGCCGCGCGCCGGATCGTGGCCGCCATCGACGCGGCGGCGCTGGCGGAAAACCGCAAAGTGACGGTGGCGCTGGCGCGGGCGATTCTGGAAGAGCGGACCTAATCTTCGAGATCGCGCGGGATCGTGAATTCGGCCAGCGTGCCCGTGCCTTTTCCGATGTCTCGCCAACGGGCGGCGTCGAAATCGAAAACTGCCAGCGCCGCGGTCGGAAATTTGGCCGCCATCGCCGACAGCATTTCGTCGGGGCCGCTGCCTGCCAGCAGGCGGGCGAGATTTTCCAGCCCCGGATTGTGCCCGATCAACAGCAGCGTGCGCACGGCATCGTCGGTATCGCGCACGGCTTCCAGGAGCCGCGGCGCGCTCGCCATATAAAGACGGCGCTCGACCGAAATGCGGGTGTCGCGCGCCAAGGCGGGCATGAGTTCCGCCAAGGTGGCGCGGGCCCGCAGCGCGGCCGAGCACAAAACGAGATCAGGTTTCAGTTTTGTGGCAGAAAAATGGGCTGCCACGGCCTTAGCCCCCGAAATCCCGCGGGAATTGAGCGGCCGCTCGAAATCCTCGTGCTTGGGATCGGCCCAACTCGACTTGGCGTGGCGCAAGAGCAGCAGCCGTCGCATCCAGGCGGTCCGTTGTTGTCTCTCCCGTCGGCATTCATGCTATCATGAACCAGGCGCCGTAGCGGGACCCTTTGCGGGTGCTGCCGGCGCCTTCCCTGTGGAGAATTTTCGTGACGCTCGCCGCAGCCGAGACCTTTTCGCCGACCGTAATCGACTCGCCCGATCGGTTCATCAACCGCGAGCTTTCGTGGCTCGCCTTCAACCGCCGGGTGTTGGAAGAGGCCGACAACGCGGCCCATCCGCTGTTGGAGCGGGTCCGGTTCCTGTCGATCTCGGCCAAGAATCTGGATGAGTTCTACATGGTGCGCGTGGCCGGCCTCAAAGGCCAGGTCAAGGCGGGCGTGGCCATGCCGAGCCAGGACGGGCTCACCCCGGAACAGCAATTGGCCGCCATCAACCGCGACGCCGGGGATTTGATGCGCGGCCAGCAGGCGTGCTGGTTCAATCTGCGCCGCCTTTTGGCCGAGGCCGGAATTGCGGTCGCCGAGCCCGCCGATTTGTCGGACGAGGAATGCGCCTGGCTCGAAAACTATTTCATGACCCAGGTCTTTCCCCTGTTGACCCCGCTGGCGATCGATCCCGCGCATCCGTTCCCTTTCCTGCCCAACCAGGGCTTCGCGATCACGCTCGAGCTCGTGCACAAGGAGGACGGCCGCACGCTTCAGGGCCTGATCCCGATGCCGCCCCACATCCGCCGATTCACACGGCTGCCCGGGCGCGGCGTGCGCTTCGTGCGCATGGAGCATCTGGCCGAGATGTTCCTTAATCACCTGTTCCCCGGATTCGAGATCAAGGCCAAGGGCTGCTTCCGGATTCTGCGCGACAGCGACGTTGAAATCGAGGAAGAGGCCGAAGACCTGGTGCGCGTGTTCGAATCGGCGTTGAAGCGCCGGCGGCGCGGCAACGTGATCCGCCTTCAGGTCGACGCCGAAATTCCGGAATCGCTGCGCAGCTTCGTGGCCGAAGAGTTCGGCGTGGACGAAGCCGACATATTCCGCGTCGACGGGATTTTGGGTATCGCCGACACCGATGAACTTATCGTGGACGATTTCCCGGCGCTCAAGTTCGTGCCGTTCAACGCGCGCTTCCCCGAGCGCATCCGGGATTTCGGCGGCGATTGCTTCGCCGCGATCCGGCATAAGGATCTGATCGTCCAGCACCCTTACGAGAGTTTCGACGTGGTGGTGCAGTTCCTGCGCCAGGCGGCGGGCGATCCCCATGTCGCCGCGATCAAGCAGACGCTCTATCGCACGAGCGAGAATTCGCCGATCGTAAAGGCCCTGATCGAGGCGGCGGAAGCGGGAAAGGCCGTGACCGCCCTGGTCGAGCTCAAGGCACGCTTCGACGAAGAGGCCAATATCAAGTGGGCGCGCGATCTGGAGCGCGCGGGCGCGCAGGTCGTTTACGGTTTCATCGATCTCAAGACCCACGCCAAGGTGTCCCTCGTCGTCCGGCGCGAGGGGCCGGATTTGCGCACCTACGCCCATTTCGGCACCGGCAACTATCACCCGGTGACGGCCAAGGTCTACACCGACCTCTCGTTCTTCACCTGCGATCCGGTGCTGTGCCGCGACGCCGCGATCCTGTTCAACTACATGACCGGATACGCAGCACCCGGCGAGCTCGCCAAGATCACCGTCTCCCCCATCAATCTGCGCGAGACGCTGCTGTCGCTCATCAACGACGAGATCGAGCACGCGAAGGCGGGAAGGCCGGCGCAGATCTGGGCCAAGCTCAATGCGCTGGTCGATGCCGAAATCATCGACGCGCTCTATAGCGCGTCCCAGGCCGGGGTTGGGATCGACCTCGTCGTCCGGGGCATCTGTTGCCTGAGGCCGGGGGTTGCCGGGCTTTCCGAGAACATCGCGGTGAAAAGCATCGTCGGCCGATTCCTCGAGCATCCGCGCATCGTTTGCATGGGGGCGGGCCACGGCTTGCCCTCGCCCAACGCCAAGGTGTTCATTACCTCGGCCGATTGGATGCCGCGCAATTTGGACCGGCGCGTCGAGGCCATGGTCCCGATCGAGAACCCGACCGTGCACCAGCAGATCCTCGACCAGGTCATGATCGCAAATTTGAACGACGAAGCGCAAAGCTGGACGCTCGGCCCCGATGGGGTGTATACCCGCTTCCCGTATGGGGACAACGGCTTTAGCGCGCATACCTATTTCATGACCAATCCGAGTCTGTCCGGGCGCGGCAGCGCCCTCAAGAAAGAGTCTCCCATCCCGGTTCTGAAGCTTTTGAAGCGGTAGCCCCTGGATGCTGCGACCGGTTTCCGATCGGCGGTCCGAATCCGCTATCGCGGAGGGTCCGGTCGCGGTCATTGACGTGGGATCGAATTCGATCCGGCTCGTCGTCTACGAGCGCCTGTCGCGGGCGCCTTCCACTGTCCACAACGAAAAAGTGACTTGCGGATTGGGCCGGAGCCTGGCCGGCACCGGCCGGCTCGATCCCGATGGTATCGCTTGCGCACTCGCCAACCTGCCGCGCTTCTTGGCGCTTTGCCGGGGCATGGGGGTGGCGCGCCTTGACGTGCTCGCTACCGCGGCCGTGCGCGAGGCCGTGGACGGCGGCGACTTCGCGGCCGAGCTCGGGCGCAAACTGGGCGTTCCGGTGCGGGTTCTTTCGGGCGCCGAGGAAGCGCGGCTTTCGGCCTTGGGCGTCGTCGCGGGCAACCCCGGCGCCCATGGGCTGGTGGGCGATCTGGGCGGCGGCAGCCTGGAATTGATCGGGCTCGAAAAGGGCGAGCCCGGGCCGTCGGCAACGATTCCGCTGGGGCCCCTGCAACTCATCGAGGAGAGCGGGGGCGATCGGGAAGAGGCCGCGCGCATAGCGAAAGACCGGTTCGAGCCGCCCGATTGGCTGGGGGCGGCCAAGAACCAGTCGTTCTATGCGGTGGGGGGCGCCTGGCGGGCGCTCGCGAAGTTTCACATGGCGCGCAACCGATACCCGCTTCCGGTCATCCACAATTATGTGCTCGAAGCGCAAGAGGCGCGCGAGTTGGCGTCGATTGCCGCGAAGCTCGACCCCAACGGCAAGGTTCCGGGGATTTCGAAAGCGCGGGCCAAGCTGCTGCCCTTTGCGGCGATCGTGATGAAACGGGTGATCGCGGCAGCGGAGCCGGCCCGAGTCGTGTTCTCGGCCTTCGGGTTGCGCGAGGGCCAGCTCTATGATCTTTTGCCGGAAGCGGAACGCGCCCAGGATCCGCTGCTTGCGGCCTGCCAGGATTTGGCGCGCCGGGGCAGTTCCTTCGGCCTCGAAGGACCGGCTTTGCTGGCGTGGACCGCGCCCCTGTTCCCGGGTGAATCTGCGGACGATCGGCGGCTCCGGCTTGCGGCCTCTATTCTTTGCGACGTCGCGCGCCGCGAGCATCCCGATATTCGCGCCGCCCAGGCTTTCGAGCGCGCGCTCTTTATCCCCGCCGTCGGCATCGAGCACGGGGGCCGGGTGTTTTTGGCCTTGGCCTTGTTCGCGCGCTACAAGGGCGACATCCAATCGGCGGTGACGCGGCCCGTGCGCGGCCTGATCGGGACCAAGGAGCGCGAGCGGGCCGTCCTGCTCGGCCGCGCGCTCCGGCTCGCCCATGCCATCGCCGGCGGGGTGCCGAAACTGCTGGCCAAGACCAAGCTCGAGTTGGGGCGCAAGACGGTGGTCCTTCGCCTTGGCGCGGGGGCCGAGAATTTGGACGGGGAAATGGCGGCCAAGACCCTCGCCCCGGTCGCCGAAATCCTCGGCCGCCGCGCGGAAATCCAGCGCGCCGAACGCTGAGCCCTATTTCACGGCCGGGACCAGGCGAACGGCGCGGCCCTTGACCGCCAGCGCCAACTTCCCGTTCTTCATCGCCAGCGCGTCTTCGCCGAAAACCTCGCGCCGCCAGCCGTGAAGCGCTTGGACCGGGGCATTGTCGTCGGCCGCGATGCGTTCCAGGTCTTCCGTATTCGCCACCAATTTTTGCGCCACCCCATGCTCTTCGCATTTCATCTTGAGAAGGACCTTGAGAAGCTCGACCACCGGTCTGAGGCCGGACGGCAAGTCGGCGTGCGGCGGCAATTCGGGGAGTTCGGCATCGGGAATCGATAATCCGGTCGCGACCGCCTTGAGGATCGCCTCTCCCATGGGCCCTTCGGCGGTCCCCTTCGAGATGCTGCGCGAGCGTGCAAGATCCGCCTTGGTGCGTGGGTTGTGCGAAGCGATTTCGAGCAGCATCTCGTCGCGCATGATCCGGTTGCGCGGCAGATCGCGTGTTTGGGCCTCGATTTCGCGCCAGGCCGCCACCTCGCGCAATACCGCCAGATGGCGGCGGCTGTGGCTGCGAGTCTTGAGACGGTGCCAAGCGAGCCTGGGGTCCATTCGATAGGTCGCGGGATCGGTCAGCACCGCCATCTCCTCGGCAAGCCACTGGCTGCGGCCGTTGGCCTCGAGGCGGCGGGCCAATTCCTCGTACACGGGACGCAGGTGCACGACATCGGAGAGCGCATAGTCGATCTGGCGGGACGACAGGGGCCGCCGTGCCCAATCGGTGAAACGCGAGGATTTATCGATCTGGGCCTTGGCGATATGTGCCACCAGCGTTTCGTAGGACACCGACTCGCCGAAGCCGCAGACCATGCCGGCGACTTGAGTATCGAAGATCGGGGCCGGGATCGCGCCCGTCAGGTGATGGAAGATTTCAATGTCCTGGCGCGCGGCATGGAAGACCTTGGCGACCTTGCCGTTCTCCATCAGCTCGAAAACGGGGCCGAGATCGATTCCCGGGGCGAGCGAATCGATCGCCGCCGCCTCGTCGACGCCCGCGATTTGCACCAGGCAGAGCTTCGGCCAGAAATTGCGCTCGCGGATGAATTCGGTATCGACCGTGACATAATCGGCCGCCATTTGCCGCCGGCAAAAAGATGCCACCGAGTCGTTGGTATCCATCAGCGTCATGGGCGCCCGTATACACGGATTTGCGCGTCCCGCAAAGCGCGCTTGCGCCTTGATTTTCCGCGGGTTGCGCCCGCGCGCGCGGCTTCGGCATCGGCCGGCCGCCACCTTGACAACCGGGGCTTATCCATGCGCTGTTTCGCGGGATTTTGAGGGCGCCCCAGCGGACCAAATCCCCATGCATCCGTACCGGACCCATACTTGCGGCGAGCTGCGCCCGGCCCATACCGGAACCAAGGTGCGGCTTTCGGGTTGGGTCCACCGCAAGCGCGATCACGGGAACCTGCTTTTTATCGACCTTCGCGATCACTACGGCATCGCGCAATGCGTGATCGACGTTTCGAGCCCGCTGTTCGCCAGGGTCGAGCCGGCGCGCGTCGAGTCCGTGATCACCGTGACGGGCCCGGTGGTGGCGCGGTCGCCCGAAACCGTAAACCCCCAACTTGCGACCGGCCAAGTCGAAGTCCGGATCGAAGAGTTCACGCTCGACTCCGAGGCGCAATTGCTGCCGCTTCAGGTCAACGCGGATGCCGACGCGGGCGAAGACATTCGCCTGCGCTATCGCTTCCTCGACCTGCGGCGCGAGAAGATTCACCGCAACATCATGCTGCGCTCGCAGATCATCGCCAGCATCCGGCGGCGCATGATCGCGACCGGGTTCACCGAATTTCATACGCCGATTCTGACGGCGAGCTCGCCCGAAGGGGCGCGCGACTTTCTGGTGCCGAGCCGCCTGCATCCCGGGAAATTTTATGCCCTGCCGCAGGCGCCCCAGCAGTTCAAGCAGCTGTTCATGATCGCGGGCTTCGACCGCTACTTCCAGATCGCGCCTTGTTTCCGGGACGAGGACAGCCGCGCCGATCGGAGCCCGGGCGAGTTCTATCAACTCGACGTCGAAATGTCGTTCGTCACGCAAGACGACGTATTCGCCGCGATCGAGCCGGTGATGGCGGGCGTGTTCGAGGAATTTGCAAACGGGCGGAGCGTGACAAAGCCGCCATTTCCGCGCATCGGATTCGATGAGACGATGCTGAAATACGGCTCCGACAAGCCGGATTTGCGCAATCCGTTGGCGATTTGCGACGTGACCGAATCGTTCCGCGGCTCCGGCTTCGGATTGTTCGCCCGGTCGGTGGCGGAGGGCGGCATCGTGCGCGCGATTCCGGGCCCCGGCGCCTCGGCAAAGCCCCGCAGCTTCTTCGACAAGCTCAACGAGTGGGCGCGGGAACAGGGTGCTGGCGGGCTTGGCTACATCGTCTTTGCCGACGGCGAGGCCAAGGGCCCGATCGCCAAGAACCTGGAGCCGCAGAGAATCGAAGCCGTCAAAAAGGCGGCGGGTGTGCGCGACGGCGATGCGGTGTTCTTCGTTTGCGACAAGCCGGCGGCGGCCGCGAAACTGGCGGGCGCCGTGCGCACGAAAATTTGCGCCGAACTCGACCTGCTGGAGAAAAACGCGTTCCGCTTCTGCTGGATCGTCGATTTCCCGATGTTCGAGATGGATGAGCTGGCGGGCAAGATCGGATTCAGCCACAACCCTTTCTCGATGCCCCAAGGCGGGCTCGAGGCGCTCGAAACCAAGGACCCGCTGGAGATCAAGGCCTTCCAATACGACATCGTGTGCAACGGGGTTGAGCTTTCGAGCGGCGCCATCCGCAATCATCTGCCGGCGGTGATGATCAAGGCCTTCGAGATCGCGGGCTATACGGGGGAACAGGTGGAAGGCCAATTCGGCGGGCTTTTAAATGCGCTGCGATACGGCGCGCCGCCCCACGGCGGCACCGCGCCCGGAATCGACCGCATCGTCATGCTCTTGGCCGACGAGCCCAATATCCGCGAAGTCATCGCCTTCCCGATGAACCAGAGGGCCGAAGATCTTCTGATGCAGGCGCCGGCGGAAGTTCCTCCCGAACGCCTGCGCGAGCTTCACATCCGGGTCCATCTGCCGCCCCAGGCCAAGGCGGAAGAAAAGAAATCCGGCACGGCGCCATGACCCGCCTGTTTCCGGCCGCTGCTTTCGGCGCCGCCTGCGCCATCGCCACCATCGGGGCCGCATGGGCGGCCGACGTCGTTCCGCACCGGGCGGTTTACGGTCTCAGCCTCAAGAGCGCGTCGCCGGGCAGCACGCTCACCGACGTCAAGGGCGCCATGTATATCGATTGGGTGAATGCTTGCGAGGGGTGGAGCTCGTCGCAGCGCCTCCAGATGCGGTTCATCGACTCCTCGCAACCGGCCGTCGAGATCGATTCGCGGTTCGCAAGCTGGGAATCCCACGACGGGCTGAGCTACCGGTTCAGCGTCGAAAGCCTGAAGAACGGCGCGACCGACAAGGCGCTCAACGGCAAGGCCTCGCTGTCCGAGCCGGGCAAAACGGGCCAAGCCGAGTTCTTCGGGCGGCGGCCGCTCAAGTTCGAGCTGCCGGCGGGCACCTTGTTTCCCGCCAAGCACATGATCGATCTGATCGACCGGGCGGTCGCGGGCGACAAAATCTTCGCGCGCACGGTTTTCGACGGGACCAGCGAGGACGGCCCCTTTGAGATCAATGCCGTGATCGGGCCCTTGCGGCCGGCGAAGGCCAAAGATCCGATTCTGCCGGCCAGCGTCAACCAGCCGTTCCGGCCGATGCGGCTTGCCTTTTTCAACATGGGCAAGGAGGAGGTGGCGCCGTTCTACGAGCTTTCGGTCGATCTCATGGACAACGGCATCGCCCGGTCCTTCGTGCTCGATTACGGCGATTCGGCGATCGGCGCCGAACTGGAGCGGATCGAGCTTCTCGACAAGCCGAAGTGCTGAAAATCACGGGCGCCCAAGGGCTTGCCCGCGTTTGCGGCGGTTGGCCGAATCCGGCCGGCGTGGTATGTTTCCGGCGGACCAGGGCTTATCGACCCGGTTGCGGGATAGCTTTGGTCGCCAGATCGGGCCGTCGGTTACCATTCGTTAACCGTGACCGGCGTCCAATAGAACGCGGTGGATAGCGCGCTTTCGAGGCCTGCCATGGACGGATCGGGCAACCCGGCCGTCGTGGCGCATCGCGCCGATCCGCATCGCTAGGGGGGGCGATGGCCAAGACCGTTCTTATCGTCGAGGACAATGAGCTCAACATGAAGTTGTTCCACGACCTCTTGGAGGCGCATGGATACAACACCATCGAGACCAAGGATGGGCGGGAGGCCCTGAAACTTGCGCGCGAGCATCACCCGGATCTCATCCTCATGGATATCCAATTGCCCGAGGTCTCGGGACTCGAGGTCACCAAATGGATCAAGGGGGATTCGGCCTTGAAGAGCATCCCCGTGATCGCGGTGACCGCCTTCGCGATGAAGGGCGATGAGGAAAAGATCCGCGAGGGCGGGTGCGAGGCTTATCTGGCGAAGCCCATCTCCGTCGCGAACTTCCTGGAGACGGTGGAGAAATTCATAGGTTGACCGCGCATGTCCGCCCGCGTTCTGGTCGTTGACGACCTGCCGCCCAATGTCAAGCTGCTCGAAGCGAAACTGACGGCGGAATACTTCGACATCATCACCGCCAGCGACGGCAAGTCGGCCATCGAGGCCGCGCAAACCAAGTCTCCCGACGTCATCCTGCTCGACGTGATGATGCCCGGCATGGACGGGTTCGAGGTCTGCCACCGGCTAAAGACCGATCCCGCGACCATGCATATCCCGATCGTCATGGTCACCGCCCTCAGCGAAACCGCCGATCGCGTGCGCGGCCTCGAGTCCGGCGCCGACGATTTCCTCACCAAGCCCGTGAACGACGTGGCGCTTTTTGCCCGAATAAAGTCGCTCGCGCGCCTGAAATTGATCCGGGATGAATGGCGCCGGCGCGAGGAAACCTGCGATCAGTTCGGAGTCATGGCGCGCTCGATCCCGCCGCTCGATGAGGACGGCAGCCACGGCCGCGCGCTCTTGGTCGAAAGCGGCGAGGCGCTGTACCGCAAAATCGAGGGAATCCTGGAAACCGACGGCACCGTCGTGACGCTGGCGGGAAGTGCCGAGGAAACCGTGGCCCTGGGCAAGAGCGGCGACTTCGATTTGTTCATCGTCGGCCAGGTTCCGGGCGGATCCGATCCGTTGCGCCTGTGCGCGCAGCTGCGCGCCCATATCGAGGCGCGCTACACGCCGATTTTGATGCTGGTGGACGAGGACGAAACGCGGCTCCTGGTCAAGGCGCTGGAATTGGGTGTCAACGATTACGTGGTCAAGCCGGTCGATTCCAACGAACTCGTCGCCCGCTGCCGGACCCAGGTCCGTTGGAAGCGCTACCAGGAGCGCTTGCGCTCAAATTACGAGCGCAGCCTTTCGCTGGCGCTGACCGACAGTTTGACGAGCCTCTATAACCACCGCTACGCCCACGTCCATCTCGGCACCATGCTCCACCGTCTGGCCGAAGGCGGAAAGCCGGTGGGTGCGCTGATGGTCGACATCGACAATTTCAAGCTGATCAACGACGAATTCGGCCATGGCGCGGGCGATGAAGTGCTGCGCCTGATGGCCGACCGGCTGACGAACAGCGTGCGCAGTTTCGACACGGTGGCAAGACTAGGCGGCGAAGAGTTTCTGGTCGTGCTGGCGGATGCGAGCCCCGAGGTGGCGATGGGTGTCGCGGAACGCCTGCGCAGCGCGATCGCCGAGGTGCCGTTCCCGCTCTTGAGCGCGGGCCGTGCGATCACGGTCACGGTCAGCGTCGGCGCCGCGATCGTGAAAGATCCGGGCCAAACGGCGGCGGAGCTCCTCAAACGCGCGGACGAGGCGCTTTATCAGGCAAAACGCCAGGGCCGCAACCGCGTGATCGCGGATTTCTCGCCGCCCCAGGGCGGAACACCGCGCTCGGCGTACTACTAAGACTTCGATGGCAACGGGGTTTACGGTCCGCGTGCGGCACGCGGCTACTTGATCTTGCTTTCCTTGAAGACGACGTGCTTGCGCACGACCGGATCGTATTTCTTCATCTCGAGCTTCTCGGTCAGGTTGCGCGGATTCTTCTTGGTGACGTAATAGAATCCGGTGCCGGCGGAACTCACCATCTTGATTTGTATGGTGGCGGATTTGGCCATGGGAACTCCGGTTTCGGCGGCGCAATGGGGGCCGCCACAATAGCCGCTGCCCGGTTCCTGTCAACCCCGCGGGGCGGGTGGTACTGTCCGGGAAAATCGGCGGGAATCAGCGGGTTATGATCGAAGCGGTCGAATTCGCGGCGGACGCCGCGACCGCCGGGCTCGAGAGCTTGAGCGCCCGGGCGTAAAGGTCGGAATCGGCGATCACATCGCGGGCCACTTCGACATCCGCGTCGCCGGCCTCGTGGCTCGGCGGGCAGGAGGCCCGCAAGGCCTCGGCCGCATGGTGATCGCCGTCGCGCCCGGCCCGCCAGGCGGCGAGCACGGTGGCCTGATCGCTCTTTCCGTTGCGCAGATCGGAAACCAGTCCCGGCACGGTGACGGCGGGCTTCGAGGTGCATAGCGCCGGCATCAAACCCAAGTGATGGAAGGCATAGCCGGACGGCGCCTCGATCCGCGACCAGGTGAGCGTGAGCTCGCCGTCGTTCGGCAGATGGATGACGTTCTGGACCGTCCCCTTGCCGTAAGAGTTGGATCCCACCAGCACGGCACGGCCCTGGTCTTGGAGCGCGGCGGCGACGATTTCGGCGGCCGATGCGGAATCGCCGTTGATCAGGACCGCCATCGGCAGGCCTTTGGCGATGTCGTTGCCCGAGGAATCGAAACGCTGATTGCTGTCGGGATGGCGGCCATGGGTGGCGATGATTTCGCCGCCGTCCAAGAACAGGTCGGCGACCGCGATCGCTTGGTCGAGGAGCCCGCCCGGGTTGCCGCGCAGGTCGAGAACGATGCCCGTAACCTTGCCTTGGGCCTTGAGCCGGTCGAAGGCGGAAGCGACCGTTGCCGCGGTCTTTTGATTGAAGCTCGCGATCGTGAGGAAGGCTATTCCGGATTCCAGACGCGCCGTGACGGTGGGCGGCACGATCAGGGCTCTTTCGAAAATCAGCGTGACGGCGCCCTCGGCACCGGTGCGCCGCAGCGTGAGCGTCACACGAGTGGAAACACGGCCCCGCAGGAGGCGCGTAATGTCGTCGCGGTCGAGCCCGGCGACGCGCGTTCCGTCGATCTCGGTGATCACGTCGCCGACCTTCAGTCCACCGCGCTCGGCGGGCGTCTCGGAAACGACGAGCGCCACCTCGATGGCTCGGTCGGGCAAGAGCGTGAATTCGAATCCGATTCCGCCGAAGCCGTCGCGCACGGCCCGGTGGTTGCGGGCAAGATTCGTCCCGGCGTAACGCGAAAATTCATCGAGATCCGTGAGCGCCCGGTTGAAGACGGCTTGATAGATTTGCTCGATTCCGGTGGCGCCGACACGGGGTGAAACGGCGCGTGCGGAATTCACCATTTTGACCGTGAGGCCGGCCCAGGCCTGGGCATCATTCTCGCCGGGGGCTGGGAACGTCGCCACGACCGCCCCGCCGCGTTGGAGCGCCACTTTGTCGCCGTCGCCGGTTACCCCCATTTCGGCGTCGAGATCGGACAGCCCGCGCATGCCTTCGAGCGCAACCGTTCCGATCATCACTTTGTCGACGTAGCGCGTTTCGATCGATTCGTAGCCGGCGGAAAAAACCTCGTCGACCTGTTCGGAGGAAATCTGGTCCGGGCTGGATTGCTGGGTGGCGACGCAGGCGCCGAGCGTCGCGGCGGCAAAGAGCCCCGCCGCCAAGCGCCGTCGCGAAGACTTAAGCGAAGGCGCGGCCTCCGAACCCCACCACACCCAATCGAATGCCCCCATGACGCTCCCCTGACCGTCAAATTCCCCGGGTCTGCCGTGTTGCCCGGCCCCGGCGGCCTTGCTGTAGCAATGCTCCGGCGTGCCAGTCCCCGGTTCTTGTTCTTGCGTTCGACCTTGCCCTGGCGGGGCCCGGCGAACGCATCATCCATGTGACTTTGTAGCGAAGCCCGGCGCGGAACGCCAAAACATTGTTGCAGCAGGCCCCGAAACCCAGGGATTTCCGAGGCCAGGCGCGGGTTCGCATCGTGGTTAACAAGGCCGGCCCGGGTCTGCGGGCTAGCGGGATTTACGCCGGCCGGCCCGCGCGCCCTTATGCCTGGGGCGATGGTCCGGGACCGGACGGCGGGTCCGGGGCGGCGCCTGACCCTCCTCGTCAGTTCCGAATTCCGCGAATTCGAGCAGCAGGCCGCCGGTGACCTTGTCGGCCTCGACCAGGCGCACGGCCGCCGGGTCGCCGAGGGTGAATTTTCGGCCCCGGCGCCGCCCCACCAGACAGTGGCGTGATTCGTCGTGGATGTAGAAATCGTCGGCCAGGCTGCGCATGGGAATGAGGCCGTCGGCGAAGCTCTCCTCCAACCGGACGAAAAGCCCGAAGCGCGTGACACCGGTGATGCGGCCGGTGAAGATCGTTCCGACCTTTTGTTCCAGGAAGGCGACGGTGTAACGGTCCATCGCGTCGCGCTCGGCGGCAACGGCCCGGCGTTCGGTCATCGAGATGTGCTCGCCGGCTTCGACAAATGCCGCGTCCGGGGCCAATCCGTCGTCCCCGAAGCGCAGTCCCGAAATCAGCGCGCGATGGACCAGGAGATCGGCATAGCGGCGGATGGGCGAGGTAAAGTGGCAATAGCGGCGCAAGGCCAATCCGAAATGGCCGATGTTCTCGGGCGAATATTGCGCCTGGGCCTGGGCGCGCAGCACCAGTTCGCTCACCATGTGGATATCGCCGCGGCTCCGCGCCTGATCGAGAATTCCGGAAAAGCTCTGGGGCCGGATCACCTGGCCCTTGGGGAGATTGTAGCCGATGCCCTCCAGGAATTCGCGCAGCGCCTCCAGCTTTTCGGAATTGGGACGGTCGTGGATTCGATACATGGCGGGCTGGCGCGCTTCCTCCAAGGTTTCCGCCGCCGCGACATTGGCCGAGATCATGAATTCCTCGATCAATTTGTGGCTGTCGAATCGGGGTGCCGCTTGAATGCGCGCAATCTTGCCGTCCGGCGAAAACACGACCTTCGGTTCGGGCAGATCGAGATCGAGCGTACCGCGCCGCCGGCGCGCCGCCGCCAAGACCGCGAATGCGGCATAGAGCGGCGCGATCACGGGCTCGCGCAGCCCCGCCGTGAGATCGTCGGCGTTGCCGTTTCGCGCGGCTTCGACTTGCTCGTAAGTGAGACGTGCTACGGAGCGCATGAGACCGCGCACGAACCGGTGCGACAGCTTATTGCCTTCGCCGTCGATCCAGATGTGGACGGCGAGGCAGGCGCGCTCCTCGCCGGCTTTTAGCGAACAGAGGCCGTTCGACAAGGCTTCCGGCAACATCGGGACGACGCGGTCCGGGAAATAGACGGAGTTGCCGCGGCGGTACGCAGCAACGTCGAGGGCGGCACCGGCCCGCACGTAATGAGCGACGTCGGCGATCGCGACCACGAGGTGAAAGCCGCCGGAATTTCCGGGCGCTGGGTCCGGCTCGGCCCACACCGCGTCGTCGAAATCGCGCGCATCCGGACCGTCGATGGTGACGAGCGGCAATTGCCTGAGGTCGCTGCGACTCCCGAGCGGGCAGGGGCGGGCGGCCTCAGCGATGGCCAGCGCCTCCTGGGGAAATTCGACCGGGATGTCGTGGCTGTGAATGGCGATCAGGCTGATGGCGCCGGGATCCTCGGCATGGCCCAGGCGTTGCAGCACCTTGGCCCGGGTTTCGCCGCGCTCGCGCGGGCCGGCGACTTCGGCCCGCACCAGTTCGCCGGGCTTGGCGCCACCGGTCGATTCGGGCGGGACGAAGAAATCGCTTTTGTGGCGGCGGTCGGTCGAGCGTAAAAACCCGCCGCGAGCGGCCGCCGTGAACACGCCGATGATCTCGTTCGGCCGGCCGGCAATGACGCGGATCGGCGTTGCCTCGTAGGCGCCGTCGGCGCCGCGCTTGAGGCGGGCCAAAAGCCTTGCGCCGACCTCGATCGCCGGCGCTCCGCGGCGTTCGGGTGCCACGTAGATGCGGGGCGGCAGGCCCGAACCGTGCCAAACCACGGGGCGCGCCAGGATCTCGCCATCCTCGTCGGTGCCGCTGACCTCGATCACGCCGACTTCGGGCAGGGCGCCAAGGGCGGACACCTTGCCGCCGCGGTGGCGCTCGAGCAGGCCTTCGGCTTCGAGCTCGCGCAACATATTTTTGAACACGATGCGCAGGTCCGAGCCTTTAATGCGGAAGGCTCGCGCAATCTCGCGCCCGCCAATGGGGCGCGGGCTTCCGCGGATCAGGGAGAGGATGTCCTCCTTGGCGGGAAGGGACGGGGAGGCTTTGGGCCGTTTGGGCAAGACGCCCTAGCCGGTGCCGGTTTCGCGCTTGGGCGCCGGCCTCAAAGATTTCGGTTTCTTTGCCTTGGGGCCCTTCGCGGGTTTGCGCGCCTTGGCCGGAGCCTTGGCGGTCTTGCCTTTGGCGCCGCCGGCTGCTGCTGCGCGCACCGCAAGCAGGGCTACCGCTTCATCGAGGGTGAAGGAATCCGGATTCGCGTCTCTCGGCAGGCTCGCGCGCAAACGGTTGTGGTCGGCATAAGGACCGTAGCGCCCGGATTGAATCGTCACCGTCTTGCCGTCTTCGGGATGCTTGCCCAGATCGCGGCCTCTTTTCACCTTCGGCTTCGCGTCCTTGAGGATGGCAACCGCGCGGTTGAGCCCGATGGTGAGCACGTCGTCATCGCCTTTGAGCGATTGGTAGACATCGCCGTGCTTGAGATACGGCCCGAAGCGGCCGATCCCGGCAACGATCGGCAGGCCGGTCTCGGGATGCGCCCCGATGTCGCGGGGCAGCGAAAGAAACTTGAGCGCCGATTCGAGTGTCACCTCTTCGGCTTTCACACCCTTGGGCAGCGAGGCGCGTTTCGGCTTTTCCTCTTTGCTGCCTTCACCGAGCTGCACGTAGCAGCCATAGGGGCCCTTGCGCAGGGTGACCTTGGCGCCGGCCGTGGGATCGGCGCCCAATTCCCGCGGGAAGGTCATGCCGCCGCTTTCACCCCCGTTCCCCTCGCCCGCGACCGCCAACGGCCGGGTGAAGGTACAAGTGGGATAACTGGAGCAGCCGAGAAAGGCGCCGAATTTGCCGAGCTTCAATCCGAGCCTTCCGGCGCCGCAGGCCGGACACAGGCGCGGATCGCGCCCCGTTTTGTCGGTGGGAAAGAAATGTGGCCCCAACTCGGCGTCCAGCGCATCGAGCACTTGGCGGATCGTGAGAGTCTTGGTGCCGTTCACGGCGTGGATGAAATCGCCCCAGAAATCGGTTAGCACCTTTTTCCACGGCATGCGGCCGTTCGAAATGTCGTCGAGCCGGTTTTCGAGATCGGCGGTGAAATCGTATTGGACGTAGCGCTGGAAGAAATTGGCGAGGAAGGTCGTGACCAGGCGCCCGCGGTCCTCGGGCAGGAAGCGCTTCTTTTCGATGCGCACGTATTTCCGGTCTTGGAGCACCTGAATGATGCTGGCGTAGGTGGAGGGCCGGCCGATGCCGAGTTCCTCCAGCCGTTTGACCAGGCTGGCTTCGCTGTAGCGCGGCGGCGGCTGGGTGAAATGCTGCTCGGGCTTGATCGCCTCGCGCGACACATTTTCGCCTTCGGCCATTTGCGGAAGGATACCGCTGCCCTCTTCGTCCTCGGCCGGCTCGTCGCGGTCCTCGCGGTAAAGGCGCAGGAACCCGTCGAAGGTGATGATCGAACCGGTCGCGCGCAATCCCACGCCGTTGTCTTGCGAAGCGAAGTCGATGCCCACTTGTTCGAGCGCCGCCGATTCCATCTGGCAGGCGACCGCGCGCTTCCAAATTAGCTCGTACAGGCGCAGTTGTTCGTGATCGAGGAAGCGGGCGACGTCTTCGGGGCGGCGGTGGAGGTCGGTCGGGCGGATCGCCTCGTGGGCTTCCTGCGCGTTCTTGGCGGTGGCGCGGTAATGGCGGGGATGCGCCGGCAGATAGTTTTGGCCAAAGTCGCGGCCGATGAATTCGCGGGCGGCGGCGACCGCCTCTTTCGCGAGATGCACGCTGTCGGTCCGCATATAGGTGATGAGGCCGACCGCTTCCCCGCCGATGTCCACGCCTTCGTACAAACGCTGGGCGATCCGCATCGTGCGCGAGGCGGTCAAGCCCAGCTTGCGCGAGGCCTCTTGCTGCAAGGTCGAGGTGGTGAAGGGCGGGGAGGGGTTGCGGTGGACCTGCTTGCGCTCGATCTTTGCGACGTGAAAGTCCTGCGCCGCGATGCGCGCCCGCGCGGCCTCCGCCGAAGCCTCGTCGGGCAACGAGAATTTTTCGAGCTTGTCCCGCCCCAGGCGCGAGAGGCGCGCCTCGAACGGCGCATTGGCCGCGGTGCGAAGCGCAACGTCGATGGTCCAATATTCCTGCGCCCGGAAGGCCTCGATCTCGGCTTCGCGCTCGCAGATGAGGCGCAGCGCCACCGATTGCACGCGCCCGGCCGAGCGCGCGCCGGGAAGCTTGCGCCACAACACCGGCGACAGGGTGAATCCGACGAGGTAATCGAGCGCGCGGCGCGCCAGGTAGGCTTCGACCAGCTCTTGCTTGATGGGCCGCGGCTTGCGCATGGCCTCGAGAACCGCGTCCTTGGTGACCTCGTTGAAGACGACGCGGGCGACCTCGATGCCGTCGAGCGCTTTCCGGCTCTTGAGCACTTCTTCGACATGCCAGGAAATCGCCTCGCCCTCGCGGTCGGGATCGGTGGCGAGATAAAGGCGGTTGGCGCCCTTGAGCGCCTTGGCGATCTCGGCGAGGTGACGCTCGGCCTTGGCGTCGATCTCCCAGATCATGGCGAAGTCTTGGTCGGGCACGACCGACCCGTCCTTGGACGGGAGATCGCGGACGTGGCCGTAGCTCGCCAACACCCGGAAATCCTTTCCGAGATATTTGTTGATCGTCTTTGCCTTGGCGGGAGATTCGACGACGACGACGTTCATCGGTTGGTTTCGCTTTGAATTCGCAAGATGATTCTCAAGTCCTTGGCGATCCGTTTCTGTGTCCGGCGGCGTTACGTGGCAGAAGGCGAGGCGAGCGAAACCTGGTGTCCGGGATGGCGATTGAGCCGCCCGGCCAACTCCAGTTCGAGCAGGATCACGGCCACGGCCGCCGGTGACAATTGGCATTGGCGGACGATTTCGTCAACCGGCACCGGTGTCGGCCCCAGGCTTTCCGCGACTTTTGGGCGGGCAAGGTCGAGTTCGCGCTCGTCTATCGCGGCCGGTTGAGCGGCAAATGCAGGTCCGCGCCGGTCGGATATGGGCGGGCGCAGCATGCCCTTCAATTGCTGCAGCACGTCTTCCGCCGATTCGGTCAGCGTCGCGCCGCGGCGGATGAGGTCGTTGGTTCCGGCCGAGCGCGGGTCGAGCGGCGACCCCGGCACGGCAAAGACCTCGCGTCCCTGTTCCAGCGCGAAGCGCGCGGTGATGAGCGACCCGGAACGCTGCGCCGCCTCGACCACGACGACGCCGAGCGCGACACCGGAGATCAGCCGGTTGCGCTTGGGGAAATGGCGCGCCAGCGCGACCGCGCCGAGCGGCTCTTCGGCGATGACGGCGCCCTCGGCCACGATGCGGTCGTAAAGCGCGGTGTTTTCCTCGGGGTAAACGATATCGATGCCGCCCGCCACCACCGCCACGGTTCCGGTGGCCAAGGCGCCGCCGTGGGCTGCGGCGTCGATGCCGCGGGCCAGCCCGGAGACGACGACGAACGGCACGCTCCCGAGATCGCGCGCGATCTTCTGCGCGAAACGCCGCCCGTTGGCCGATGCATTGCGCGCGCCCACAACCGCGACCATCGGGCGCTTCAAAAGATGCGGATGGCCGCGCACGGCCAAAAGCGGCGGCGGATCGGCGATCGCCGCAAGTGCGGGGGGATAATCGTCTTCGCCCAGGGCGATGCAGCGCGCGCCGATGGCGGACAACCCCTCCATCTCGCGCTCGGCCGCGGCTTTGTCGCATATTCGAATAGCCTTATGGCGGCCGCCGCGGCGGGCCAATTCCGGAAGCGCGTCAAGCGCTACGCGCGCATTGCCGAAGCGCGCCAGGAGCTGGAAGAAAGTGATCGGGCCGACGTTTTCGCTGCGGATAAGGCGAAGCCAATCGAGCTTTTCCGCCGAAGACAGGGCGCGCGGCGCGGATTCATTCATCGTGCGACGATGGGCATGGCGCGACAATGGGCATGGCGCGACAATGGGGGATGGTGCGCGGTGCCGTCAACGGCGGGGGCTAGCCCTTCTCGCCGATGCGCGGTTCCGTTCCCGCAAATAGACGCGCGACGTTGGCGCGGTGGCGGAAGATCACCATGAGGCCGATGGCGGCCGCCAAAAACGCCCGCCGCGGATCGTAAAGCGCGAATGCAAACACGGGTGCCAGAAAAGCGAAGGCGATGGATGCGACCGATGCAAACCGGGTGATCGCGGCGGCGAGAGCCCAGGTCGCGCCGGCGAGCATCCCCGCCAAGGGCGCCGCGGCGAGCAAGACGCCGAGCCCGGTTGCCACGCCCTTGCCGCCTTTGAACCGGAGCCAAACCGGAAAAACGTGGCCCGCGACCGCGGCGGCGCCGGCAATGAGCGCCGCGGTTTCGCCGAGCGATGCGGCGAGGATCACGGCGAGCGCGCCTTTGCCGCCGTCGAGAAGGAGTGTCAGTGCCGCCACGCCCTTCTTGCCGGTGCGCAGCACATTGGTGGCGCCGATGTTCCCGGACCCGATATTGCGGATGTCGCCAAGACCGGCGAGCTTGGCCAGCAATAAGCCGAACGGGATCGAGCCAAAGAGATAGCCGATGGCGGCGGCGGCCAAGACCGGCCGAAGCGCGCCGATGTCCGTCACTCGGCGCTTTCGCCCGCAAGATCGAACACGCGGCGCCCGGCGACCACCGTGCGCACCGCGCGCCCTTGGGCGGGGCGCTCGTCGAAGGGCGTGTTCTTGGATTTGCTGCGGAAACTGTCGGCGTCGATCTTCCAGGGCTGATCGGTGTCGATGAGCACGAGATCGGCGGGCGCCCCGATCTTGAGGCGCCCCGCATCGAGTGCCAACACATCCGCCGGGCGGTGCGTCAAGAGCCCGATCACGGCCGCAAGCGGGAGATGGCCGTTGTGGTAGAGCTCGAGCGAAACCGGAAGAAGCGTTTCCAGGCCGACGATACCGAATTCGGCCTGGGCGAAGGGCAGGCGCTTGCTGTCCTGGTCGTGGGGCGAGTGGTCGCTGGCGATGGCGTCGATGGTGCCGTCCTTCAATCCTTGCACCACGGCCTGGCGGTCTTCTTCCGAGCGCAACGGCGGCGAAACCTTGGCGAAGGTGCGATAATCGCCGACCGCAAGCTCGTTGAGCGCGAAATAGGGCGGCGCCGTATCGCAGGTGACATTGAGGCCGCGCGCCTTGGCGCGGCGGATCGCGTCCACCGCGGCCGCGGTCGAGAGATGGGCGGCGTGATAGCGCCCCGAGGTGAGCTCGACCAGGCGCAGGTCGCGGTCGAGCAGGATGGCCTCGGCCGCGGCGGGAATGCCGGCGAGGCCGAGCCGCGTGCTCATCTCGCCCTCGTTCATGGCGCCGCCTTCGGCAAGTGCCGGATCTTCCGCGTGCTGGACGATGAGCAAGCCGAAGGCCGAGCCGTAGCTCAAAGCCCGGCGCATGACCACCGAATCGGAAACCGCCTTGGTCGCGTCGGTAAATCCGACCGCGCCCGCCGCGGCGAGCAATCCCATTTCGGTCAGGTCTTTGCCGTTGAATCCCTTGGTCAGGGCGGCGTAGGGGTGGATGTTGACAATCCCAACCTCCTGCGCGCGGCGTTCGACGAATCCGATCAGCGACACTTCATCCAGCACCGGATTGGTATTGGGCAGGCAGGCCATGGTGGTGACCCCGCCCGCGGCGGCGGCGTTGCTGGCGGTGGCCAGAGTTTCCTTGTGCTCCTGGCCCGGTTCGCGAAGCTGCACCCGCATGTCGACGAGGCCCGGGGCCAGCACCAGGCCGCGGCAGTCCACGGCCTCGATGCCTTCGGGCACGCCGTCCGAGAAGAGGCGCGGGCCGAAATCGGCGATCGTCCCGTTCTCGGTCAGGAGCGCGCCCTTGGAATCGAGGCCGGCGGCCGGATCGAGAAGCCGGGCATTGACATAGGCGGTGCGTTGGCCGTTTCCGGAACCGTTGTTTCGAAGCTTGGCCATCACGCGCCTCCCGGAACGGCTTCGGGCAAAACCCGGGTCAGCACGTCGAGGCAGGCCATGCGCACGGCGACGCCCATTTCCACCTGTTCCTGGATGACGCTGCGGTCGATGTCGTCGGCGAGTTCCGAGTCGATCTCGACGCCCCGGTTCATCGGGCCGGGGTGCATGATGAGGGCGTCGGGCTTGGCGACCGCGAGTTTTTCGTAATCGAGTCCGAAGAAGTGGAAATACTCGCGCACCGAGGGCACGAAGCTGCCGCGCATGCGCTCGGTCTGAAGGCGCAGCATCATCACGATATCGACATCGCGAAGCCCGCTGGCCATGTGGTGATAGACCTCGACGCCCAGGCGCTCGACCGCGGCGGGCAGAAGCGTGGGCGGGGCGACGACGCGCACGCGCGCACCCATGATGTTCAAGAGATGGATGTTGGAGCGCGCGACGCGCGAATGAAGGATGTCGCCGCAGATCGCGACCGTAAGCCCGCTCAGCCTGCCCTTGCGCCGGCGGATGGTCAGCGCGTCGAGGAGCGCCTGGGTTGGGTGCTCGTGGCTGCCGTCGCCGGCATTTATGACGACGCAGTTGACCTTTTCGGACAACAGCTTCACCGCGCCCGATTCCGGATGCCGCACCACCAGCACGTCGGGGTGCATGGCATTCAGGGTCATCGCCGTGTCGATGAGCGTTTCGCCCTTTTTGATCGAGCTTACCGCGATCGCCATGTTGATGACGTCGGCCGCGAGCCGTTTGCCCGCGAGCTCGAAAGAGGTGCGGGTGCGGGTCGAATTCTCGAAAAACAGATTGATGAGCGTGCGGCCGCGAAGCGACGTCAGCTTCTTGTCGGTGCGGCGGTTCTGCTCGACATAGGATTCGGCGAGATCGAGGAGAAGCGTGATCTCGTCCGGGGAAAGCCCCTCGATTCCCAGCAAATGACGGTGGGGGAATCCGGTGTTGCTGCGGGGCGAAGTCATTAAAAAAACATCATACGCGGGGCCCGGGGCCTCGGCAAGTCACGCGGAAACCCGCGGCTTAGCGGGCGTTTCAAGGCCATGCGCCTAGATCACGCCGCGCCGGCGAAGCCCCGAAATCGCGGCCTGATCGAGGCCCAGAAGCTCCTGCAGGACCTCGCCGGTTTGTTCGCCCAGGGCGGGCGGCGGGCGGCGGTAGGAGACGGGGGTTTCGGACATTTTGATCGGGCTGCCGATGAGCCGCACGCCGGATTTACCGGCGGCTTGGTGCGGCATTGCGATCTCCATGCCGCGGGCCTTGACCTGCGGATCGGCGAAGACCTGGTCGATGGCGTTGATCGGGCTGCAGGGCACGTTCACGGAGGTGAGCCCCTCGACCCAATATTTGATCGGATGGGCGGCAATCAGATCGGCGATGATGGGTGTCACCGTTTCGCGGTTTTTCAGGCGCTGCGCGTTGGTGGCAAAGCGCGCGTCCTTGGCGAGCTCGCCCCTGCGGCAGAACGTGCAGAAGCGCTCGAACTGCGCGTCGTTGCCGAGCGCCAGAATCAAAAGCCCGTCGCTCGCCCCGAACACCTGATACGGCATGATGTTCGGGTGCTGGTTGCCGACGCGCCGCGGAACGGCGCCCGAGGTCAGATAATTCTGCCCGATGTAAGAAAGCCACGCGACCTGGGTGTCCAAGAGCGCCATGTCGATGTATTGCCCGGCGCCCGTCGCATCGCGGTGGCGCAGCGCCGCCAGGATCGCGACCACCGCATACATGCCGGTCATCAGATCGGCGATGCCGACGCCCACTTTCTCGGGCGGACCGTCGGGCTCGCCGGTGACGCTCATGATGCCGCCCATTCCTTGGACCAGGTAATCGTAGCCGGCGCGCTTGGCATAAGGCCCGGTCTGGCCGAAGCCGGTGATCGAGCAATAGATGAGGCGGGGAAACTTGTCTTTGATCTGGTCGTAGGCGAGACCGTATTGGGCCAGATTCCCGGTGCGGAAATTCTCGATCACCACGTCGCATTTGGCGATGAGCGAGCGGGCGAGTTCCTGTCCCTCGCCCGAGGTCAAGTTGAGGGTGACGGAGCGCTTGTTGCGGTTCGCACTTAAATAATAGGCGCTCTCGTTCGTCTCATTGCCGGACGCATCGCGCAAATAGGGCGGGCCGAGGCCGCGGGAATCGTCGCCCGTTCCCGGGCGTTCGATCTTGATGACGTCGGCCCCGAGATCGCCAAGGATCTGGGTGGCGCTGGGGCCGGCCAGGACCCGCGTCATGTCGAACACGCGCACGGCCGATAGGGTCATGGCTTCCAGGCACCGGTTGGCATTTTATAGAGAAGCGGTCCGGCAATACGGCGCTGGCTGGCCTCCCGCATCACGGTTTCGCCGGTTGCCGCAGGCGGTCGAGGACGCCCTCGAGAATGTAGGCCGCCGCCAATTTGTCGACGAGCGCGGCACGCTTACCGCGCGAGAGATCGGCGTCGATCATGTCCCGCTCGACCGCCTTGGTCGAAAGGCGCTCGTCCCAAAAGGCGATATCGATGTCGAATATGGACAAGAGATTCGCCGCGAACTGGCGCACCGATTGGCAGCGCGGTCCTTCGCCTCCGTCCATTTCGACCGGCAGGCCGATCACCAGGGCGCCGACGTTGCGCGCATCGATGATGCGCTTGAGCGCGCCCGCATCTTCGGCCAAACCCCGGCGGCGCAAAGTTTCGACCGGCGAGGCCAAGGTGAGCGAGCCGTCGGAGATCGCGACGCCGATCGTTTTGGTGCCGACATCGAGCCCCATCAGGCGCTGCCCGGGAGACAGGATTTCCTTGAGTTCCGTAGGGTTGCGGACCGCCATGACGGGTGTTACCTTGCGCGCTCTTTCAAGATATTCCAAACGCTTGGCCCGGCTTTGGCCCGGCTTTGGCCCGGCAGCGGGTCCGGAGTCACTTAACATCATGTCGCTCGACAAAGCCACCGTGGCGCACATCGCGGCGCTCGCCCGCATCAAGCTTAAGGACGAAGAGCTGGCGCGCATGGCGAGCGAGCTGTCCCATATCCTCGCCTGGATCGAACAATTGAACGAAGTGGCGGCGGACGACGTGCCGCCGCTCTCCAGCGTCGTCGACACCGAGCTGCCGCAGCGCGAGGACCGGGTGACGGACGGAAACCAGGCGGCGGACGTGATCGCCAATGCGCCCAATCCCGCGCATGGGTTCTTCACCGTGCCCAAGGTCGTGGAGTAGCGCGTGGCGGCGCTGACCGAACTCACCATTGCCGAGGCCCGCGACGGCTTGAACGCGCGCAAATTCAGCGCGCGGGAATTGACCGAGGCGCATATCAAGGCCGTCGAGTCCGCCCGTTCGCTCAACGCCTTCATCACCGAGACGCCGGAGATCGCCCTCGAACAGGCACTGGCATCCGATGCGCGGCGCGCGCGGGGCGAAGCGGGTGCCATGGAAGGCATCCCGATCGCGATGAAGGATCTGTTTTGCACCAAAGGCGTTTTGACCACCGCCGGCTCGCACATCCTCGACGGCTTCAAGCCGCGCTACGAATCGACGGTCTCCGCCAATCTGTGGAAGGCGGGGGCGGTGATGCTCGGCAAGGCGAATCTCGATGAGTTCGCCATGGGATCCAGCAACATCACGAGCCACTACGGCCCGGTCGAAAACCCGTGGCGAAGGCTCGGCGACAACCGGCCGCTGGTGCCGGGGGGATCGTCGGGCGGCTCGGCTGCGGCGGTCGCCGCGCGCGTCGCCATGGCCGCGACCGGCACGGATACCGGGGGCTCGATCCGCCAGCCGGCGGCGTTTTGCGGCATCGTCGGCATAAAACCCACATATGGCCGGTGCTCGCGCTGGGGCATCGTCGCCTTCGCGTCGTCCCTAGACCAGGCGGGGCCGATGACGCGGAGTGTGCGCGACGCCGCGATCATGCTCCGCGCCATGGCCGGGCACGACCCCAAGGATTCGACATCGGCGCCCCGGCCGGTTCCCGATTTCGAGGTTGCTCTGACCGGGAACATCCGCGGCCTGAAGGTCGGCGTGCCCAAGGAATACCGCGCCGACGGCATGTCCCAGGAAATCGTCGCCCTGTGGGAGAAGGGCCTCGAGTGGCTGCGCGCCGCCGGTGCGGAAACACGGGAAGTCTCGCTGCCCCATACCAAATATGCGCTCGCGGTCTATTACATCATCGCCCCGGCCGAGGCCTCATCCAACCTGGCGCGCTACGACGGGGTGCGCTTCGGCCTTCGCGTGGCGGGCGATACGCTGGGCGAGATGTACGAGAACACCCGCGCCGAAGGATTCGGCGCGGAGGTGCGGCGGCGGATATTGATCGGCACCTATGTGCTCTCGGCGGGCTATTACGATGCTTATTATAAGAAGGCGCAGCGGGTGCGGACCCTGATCGCCCGCGACTTCAAACAGGCGTTCGAACAAGTAGATGTATTGCTCGCCCCGACGGCGCCGACGCCGGCCTTTGCCATCGGCGAGAAGACGGACGATCCCATCACCATGTATCTGAACGACGTGTTCACGGTGACGGTGAACCTGGCCGGCCTGCCGGGGATTTCGGTTCCGGCCGGATTGACGGCCGACGGTTTGCCGCTGGGATTGCAGG
>JBGQJC010000029.1:0-34143 GCA_041498815.1 Alphaproteobacteria bacterium | reverse complement strand
GATGCGCCTGAGAAATTCGCGGCCCCCACCGCCCAGTTTGCGGTGCGGGAAGCTTTCACTCTGGCGCGCAACGTCGTCGCCGCGCTTTCGGGCGGTCCACTCGCCCAATTCGACTACAAGCCCAAAGGATCGCTCGCTTCCATCGGCTGCCACCGGGCGGTCGCGGTGCTGTTCGGCGTCCGGCTATCGGGATCGATCGCCTGGCTGATCTGGCGCATCTTCTATCTCGCCATGCTGCCCGGCTTCGTCACCAAGGTGCGGGTGCTGATGAACTGGCTGCTCGATCATTTCTTCCCGCGCAACACGGTCCAGATTCACGTCCCGAGCCGCGACACCGCGCGATATTTGCGATTCCGCAAGGGCGACCAGGTTTTCAAGCCGGGGCATCTGGCGGACGGTTTCTATACCGTTCTGTCGGGCTCGTTCGAGGCCATAATCGGAGCCGGAACGCCGGCGCCGTATCACGAAATTCTCGGTCCCGGCGATCATTTCGGCGAGCGCGTGCTGTTCGGCGACGACCTGCGCACGGGCGAGGTGGCCGCACTCGAGGATTCCATGGTCCTTTTCGTCGAGCGCGACGACTTCCGCCGGATCGCCGCCGGGTTCAAGGTTCTCGACGATTACTTCCGCGACTACATCGTCCGCCACTTCCCCGAGCATCTTCTGCCCGAACAACTGCGCGGCCAAGCTAACGCCAAAAAGGATCGTGCCTAGCCGAGTGCGCCGATGATGTGCGTGACGCCGCTTGAAACGCGGCGCATGATCTCGAAAAGCTTCGCCAACGGCACGAAGATGCGCTCGTGTTCCTGGTCGTAGCCGAGCGATTCGTCGCTCCGGTAGGTCGCGGGCTCGCCGAAATCGGCGCCGATCCGCACGTCTCCCAGCCGCGGAAAGATGCGCGAGAGCACGTCGACGGTCGGCAAAACGTTCAAGCCCAGCAGGTTCTCGATGACCCGCTCGCGCGTCGTTCCCGTCTGCATGCTGAATTCCGGGACCCGCGCCGCGAGCAAAAAGATTTCCTGAATGAGCGCGATGCGGAGCGCGTGAAGGAGGAGCAGACTGTCGCGGCTTTCCTTGTCCAGAACGCGCCCCCGGCTCCCGGGAATTCCCCCGGTGTCGTCCTTAGTCAATCGCCAGCCGCGGATATCGAGGTAATCCGTCTGGATCACGCGGAAGATCTTCACCAGCATCTCGTGAAGCCCGAGGCGTTCCAGATATTCGGAGACGCGGCGCATTTCTTCGCTGCGGCTTCGTTTTTCCGTGCGCGCGGCGCGCAGCAGCCAAAGGCCCGGATCGAAGGTGTCGACATAGGCCTTGAGCACGTCCACGTCGCTGAAGCTGAAGGCGTATTCCACCATGCCCATCAGGCGGCGGAAACGGTCCGACTCCTCGTACAGGGCACGAAAGCGCAGCTCGTCCTTGCGGATCGCCTCGCCGACGCCGCCCAACGCAATCGCCAGCATGCCGAGCTGCTGGAGGATGCCGTTGTGCGGAATGGCGCGGATCTGGGCGGGATGCATGTGTCCCGCGCGCGGCGCCTCCGCATCGCCCTGGCGAATCAGCGAGCGCGAGCCCGACGGGTACATCATATTCGTGCCCCAGGCCGACAAAAGCGCCGCGTAATTCTCGTCGTTCATCACCCGGGCGTTGAATTGCTTGATGGTGTTGAAGAACTCGGTCACGTAATCGGCCGCGGAATAGAACGGATCTCCGGCCAGAGCTTTCGGCGTTTCGAGCACGTTCTCGATGATCCGCGCCGCCGCGGCAAAGGCCGACGTCGGATTCATGAAACAGACGTAGCCGTCGCCGCCCTGGAAGCTCACCTCTTCCTTGAACGGAATCCCGTGCTGGATGAACAGGTCGTGGCAGGCGGGCGACGACACGTATTTGAGCCGGTCCAGCAGGCTCGCCGGATGGCCGCCTCTGCCGATCGATTCGCCGTGGGTGTCGAACACCAAAAGCTGCACGCCGCGGAGTCTGTGTTTTGCGAGCAGATCCCCGACGCGCAGCCGCAAGTTCTCGATCGCAACCGCAGCCGCGGTCTGCCCCAGGTAGCGCCCGGAGTCCGAAAATCCGGTCTGGATGCAAAGCCGCCCGCGGTGTTCGACATAGGCGCGGTAGTGCGGGTTCTCCAACAGCTCCTCGATGATGCGGCCGCCCCTATCCAGCGCCTTCAGCGTCTCGAACAAGGGCGAGATATCCACCTTGTCCTCGACCCCGAACAGCTTCGCGAAGTAAAGCGCGGTCAAGACCGTGAACGGGGTCTCGCATTCCGCGATCAGGAACCGGACCGGCGTCGTCGCATCCACGTATTTCAAAACCTGAGCGATGATCATGAAGATGCGCTTGGCGGAGGCCCGTTCCGCCAGGATCGAGCCGAAATTGATGGTTTCCGCGTGCACCTTGCCGATCAGCTCGTCGATCGCCTTCAAATAGGTATTGCGGTAGCTCGGATCGTCGGGCGCCGTTTCCATCCCCACGCTCCGGCGAATCGCGTTGTGAAGCTGCGAGGCGTTGATCCGCACATGGGTGTGCGCCATGCCGAGCCCGCAGTTCGCAAGCTCGGCGCGAAGGATGCAAAGGCTGCGCACGATCCCCGGCTCGTCCGACAGCGCGATCGCGCGGGTGATAAGCTCGATCAAGGGCTCGGCCGCGATCAGGCGCCGCGCCATGCCCTTGTGCATGCCGATCGCGATGCGCCGGATGCGCTCGGTTCCCGAGGCGTCGCGAACTTCGGGCGAGCTGAAGACCTCGATCTCCTCGCGCAATTCGTTGAGCGACAGCTGCAACCGTGTCTCGAAAAGCTCGAGCGAATTTTGAAGATCCGCCTTGGCGTCGCAGGCGCGGCAGCGCTCGCGGATTTCGCGGACCCGGTCGCGGTAGTGGCCAAGCTGGATTTCCTGGACCAAGAGGCGCTTATGGAAGGTGTCGGTCCATAAAATGTCGGATCGCCCGTCGATGTCGTATCCGACCCAGCTCGCGATGGTGACGAGCTTGGGCGTCAATTCCCTGGCGCGGCCGGGATAAAGCTCGTCCGCGACCTCGAAGATCAGGTCGTACACGCGGCGCATGGCGGCCTGCATGTTGGTGATCGCCTCGAGCGAGAGCGCGTGCTCGCGATCGAGCCCGAGATCGGCATCGGGCCGGTGCTCGGCCGTCAGCGCCTCGGCGAAGATCGCCGCACGCCGCTCGGAGGAAAGACGGTTCCCGGCCGCGTCGCCGTCGGCGGCAAGCTCGGCCAGATGCCGCATGAGCGCCCCCGAAAGCCCGAAGGTCGGATGGCCGGTGAAAACGACGCCGAACAATTCAAGCTCGACGCGCTGCTTGAAATTCTCGAAGCCGACGATGCCGGGCGCGCTGTCCTTCGCCTTTGAGCCGCCCCAAACCACGTTGCTGCGGTCGGCCAAATTGCGGATCAGGCCGCGGATGCGCTCCGAGTTCGCCTCCACGTCGCAGTCGCCCAGGTAGCGTCGCAGCTTCTCCGCCCGCGCCGCAAAGGCGCTGAAGGTGAGGCGCTGGATCAAGGCCTCGACCGCCGAGGGACTGAGGCGGCCGGACGAGAGCCGCCGCGAAATATCGAGCACCAAAATCTGGATCGGGTTGGTGAAGGGATCGCCCTCCGCATCGAGCCGGATGCGGTCAAGCTCCGCGATCAGTTCCCGGTGCAGGGCGGCGGTGTCGGTTTTAGAGTCGACCGGGAAACAGGCGGCATTTTCCGGCAGCGCCGGTTCCTTGAAAGCCTCGAGGAATCTTTTCGCCTCGGCCCGCAGCCCACGGCGGGTACCCGCTTCCCCGCCCCGCGCCTTTGCGGGCGCTTGCGCCCCAACCTCCTTGATATCGTTTTGCGGCATCGTTTAAGCCTTGACCCCTTGCTGCATGGCAAGGGCGCTCTCGATTCATGATTCTTGGAGTTTCGCCGTCTGACCGGCCAAAGACAAGCTTCGCAACGGCCCAAGCCTTGCTTCAATCGGCGGCGCGTCGGAAGGTCGCGTATTTGGTCGCGAATAAGATGCCCGGATTGGACTCCTCGACCAGAGCCCGAAGCACCAGCGAACTATCGGTAATGTGAATGGTCCGCTCACCGCCCGCGGGATCGACCGAGCCGTTGACGCGCCCGTCGGCGATCGCATCCACCGTCGGCTGTTCGGCCATGGTCCAGACGGTGAGCCCGCCGTCGCTGCCGATCTCATAGCGGCACAGGTAAAAGTTTTCTTCCGCCGGATCGTAGATCTTGTCCTGCTCCTCGCGGAACTTCACGTTCATATAGCTGCGCTTGGCCACCATGGCCGGAAAGCCCTCGAGCACCACCCATTCCTTCTTGCCGTCGGCATCGGTCGTCTCGACCCGGAACTCCAGGATCGCCCCGTCTTTTGCCGTTATTGCGAGCGTCGTGGCCTCGCCGTTCATGGTGCCGGTCCAGCGCCCGGCAAGCTTAGGGTCGGGTGTCGCGCTCGCCGGATCGCCGAGCGGATTAATCGAATCCGGAAGGCAGGCGGAGAGCGCTAGCGCCGCCGCCAGAAAGACGCCGATCGAGATATTCCGCGCCGTCATCCCATGCCCCATTCGTTCAAACTCCGGTTGTTATCGTGGGGCCAAAATGCGGCGGAATCAAGGATTGGCAATTCCGCCCCTTGCCAATCCGGAAAGGGGCAAATACTTTCGGGCCGCGCCTGTCGGGGATTCCGCTTCGATGACCGAGAACCTTTGAAACGATTGATCGTCACCGCCGACGACTTCGGGCTCTCGGTGCCCGTGAACGAGGCCGTCGAGGAAGCGCACCGGCGCGGAATTTTGACCGCCGCCAGCCTGATGGTCGGAGCGCCGGCCGCCGCAGACGCGGTCGCGCGCGCGCGGCGCTTGCCCAAGCTCGGCGTCGGGCTTCATCTCGTGCTCGTGGACGGCGCGCCCGTCTCGCCGCCCGAATCGATCCCGGCACTTACCGGATCCGGCGAGAGACTCCCGAATCGCCCGTATCGCATCGGCGCCGCCATCTCTTTCGACCGCCGCGCGCGCCGCCAGATGGAAGCCGAGGTTCGTGCCCAGTTCGAAGCCTTCCGGCGCACCGGGCTTGCGCTCGATCACGTCAACGCCCATCACCACTATCATCTCCATCTCGGCGTGGCCGGCGCGATCGTGGCGCTCGCCCGCGAGTTCAAGGTCCGCGCCGTCCGCGTGCCCTCCGAGCCGTTCTGGAATTCCTTCCGGGCGATGGGCGAAGGATTCTGGCCGCGGCTGGTCACCTATCTCTTTTACCTGCTGCCGGTGGCGTTGTTGCGGCGCAAGCTGCGCGGTGCCGGCCTCGCCTCGAACGACACCCTGTTCGGGCTCAACGACAGCGGCCGCATGACCCGCGACCGCGTGCTGAAATTCCTCGAACACCTGCCGGACGGCGTTTCCGAGATCTATTGCCATCCGGCAATGCAGCGCTCCGAAAACATCCCGGCCGATAACCGCTGCGGCGAGGAATTCAAGGCGCTGGTCGATCCCGGGATCGCGGCCGCGGTGCGGCGTTTGGGAATCGAGCTCGTCCCCTTCGCCGCGCTTACGGCGCGCGAGACCGTCTGAGTACCGCCGGATTCATCACGGCTCTTTGCAACTCGCGCTCGTAAAGTCTCGATATAGTTTCATACCGACGGCTTTCTGAATGTCACCCATGCTCATGGCACCACTCGAAGACTTATGAACACATATGCATAACGAATTCGGATATTTCGGAAGCACCGGGTAATCGTAATAATACTTTTCATAATCATCCGGTGCAGACAGCATTTTATCGATGGTTTCGAACACGTGATTTCTATGAATATCGTCAACGATCATTGTCTGACACTGCCGTGCACGGGCTTTAATTTCCGTAAGGCCCTCGGGGAAATCCCGGTACCCGATGGACTTCCCTTTGCCTGTGTTCGGAGCATCGACAAAAACAAAATCAAACGGTACCGGGGTGTCGGTAAGCTTTTTGAATTGCTCGATATCGTACCAGCGGCCCGATTCACCGAATCGGATCAAATGTACTTGTTTCCTTCTTATTCCTAGACAAACTAAATCAAGGGTCGCTTTATTGTACCAGGCTTCATCCGTTTCTAACGATGTGAAGATGCGGTTATACGTATTCGCATAATCGGCAAGAATGCTCGTGCTTCGTCCGCTGCCTAATTCGAGAATACTTCTGGGTTTGGCGTACAATAAGAGCAGGGACAGAAATGTCCAAAACTCGAAGCCCTTGGTCGGCCAAGCCGAGGCGGGTATTTTTAAGATCGGTCCCATCAATGCCAGTCAATAAATGCGAAGCGCCGGTCCAGGTATCGGAGGCACTAAAACAACGAGAGCCATGGGCCCGGGTTCGCATGGCAAGGCGTCGATGGCGGCAAAGTCGCCGGGGCGAGAGAGATGGTGCGGTCGAGAAGACTCGAACTTCCACGGGAATTACCCCACAGCGACCTCAACGCTGCGCGTCTACCAGTTCCGCCACGACCGCATGAAGGACCCCACGCAAGGCGCCCTGCTCTCTTGCCAAGGGCCTCGGTCGGGAATACCAAATGATCCGGCCCCGATCAAGCCGGGAGAGATGGAACAAATTCAGCCCCTTGCAGCCGGCATGACCCCCGATTGGCGCCTCAGCGCCGGCCTTCTGCCGTATGAGGAGGCGGTGGCCGAGATGGAGCGCCGCGTCGCCGAAATCGGAGCCGGCCTTGCTCCCGAGCTTATTTGGCTGGTCGAACACCCGCCGCTCTTTACGGCGGGCACCGGCGCCAAGCCCGAAGACCTGCTCATTCCCGGCTTCCTTCCCGTGTTCAAGACCGGGCGCGGCGGCCAATACACTTATCACGGGCCCGGCCAGCGCGTGGCTTACGTCATGCTCGATTTGCGCCGCCGGAACATTTCCGTGCGCGGCTTCGTGCGCGCGCTCGAATCCTGGGTCGTCGCGGTGCTGGCCCAATTCGGAGTTGCGGGCGAGCCGAGGGCGGGCCGGGTCGGCATCTGGGTCGCCGATCCCGGCAATCCCAAGCGCGAGGACAAGATCGCGGCGATCGGTGTCCGCCTCAAGCGCGGCATCACCTATCACGGCCTCTCGATCAATCTCGACCCCGATCTAAGCCAGTACCGAGGCATCAACCCCTGCGGCATCCCGCAATCCTCGGTTTCCAATCTCGGCGTCACCTCGCTCGCTAAGCTCGGCGTCAAAGCGTCCATGCGCGATATCGACGCCGCCTTGATGGCCTGTTTCGAGGAGGTCTTCCCCGCCTAGGGCGCGATCACTGCGTCGGCGCATGATGAAAGCCGGGGCCGAAGGCCAGCGCCTGCGCTTCCTCCGCTTCGGCCACCTCGATGCGGGAAACGGCGGCCTGCGGCGGGCCGCGGCGGCAGGCCTCGATCATGTCGTCCACTTTCTCCGCCGGGCCCGAAATCACCGCTTCCACCGCCCCGTCGGCTCTATTGCGAACCCAGCCCTGTAGCCCGCGCCGCTCGGCTTCCCCCACCGTCCAGGCGCGGAAGAAAACGCCTTGAACGCGCCCAAAGATTCGCACGCGCACGGTTTTATCGCCGGTTCCGAGCTTGCTTTGGACCATGGAAGATACTTGGCCTAGGCCCGCTATTCGAACTCGAGAATCTTCTGGTCCACCGCCAAGCTGTCGCCGGGCTTGACGTGGATCGCGGCGACCACCCCGTCGCGTTCGGCCCGGAGCATGTTTTCCATCTTCATCGCCTCGACCACCGCAAGCTCCTCGCCCGCGCGCACTTCCTGACCCTCCGCCACCGCAACCGAAACCAGTAGCCCGGGCATGGGGGAAAGCAGGTATTTGGAGAGATCGGGCGGCAATTTGACCGGCATCAGCGCGTGAAGTTCCGCGGCAGCCGGACTCAAGACCTTGATATCGGCCTGCGCGCCGCCATGGATCAGCCGGTAGCCGAGTGCCAGACGCTCCACCTGAAAACTCACCGGCTTGCCGTTGAGCGTGCCGCGGAGCAGCGGGCCGCCCGGCTGCCAATTGCTCCGGATCGCATAGGCGCGGCCACCGATCGCGATGTCGAATCCGTCGGCGGCGGGTTGGAGCGTGGCCTCGTACCGCGCCCCGCCCAGGATCGCGACCCACCGGCGCGCCATGGGTCTGCCGTTACCCGGCAACTGGCCGCTGATCGAGGCCTCGCGCTCCACCGTCCTTTGATGAACGAACGAGGCCGCCGCAGCCAGCAGGTGCGGATCGTCATGGGGCACGTCGGCGGGCCGGAAACCGTCGGAATATTCTTCCGCGATGAATCCGGTGGTGATGTCTCCCGCGACGAAGCGCGGGTGCGCAAGCAACGCCGATAGAAATCCGATGTTGTGCGAGACACCGCGGACATAGAATTCATCGAGCGCCGCGCGCATCCTTGCAATCGCTTGGCCGCGGTCCGCGCCATAGGTGACGAGCTTCGCGATCAGCGGGTCGTAGAACATGCTGATCTCGGCACCCTCGTAAACGCCGGTGTCCACGCGCACCCCTTCGGCCGTCTCCGGCGGCCGGTAACGGGTAAGCCGCCCGATCGAGGGCAGGAAACTGCGGAATGGATCTTCGGCGTAAACGCGCGCCTCGATCGCCCAGCCGTTCGGATTCACGTCCTTCTGGGCAAAGGGCAGCTTCTCGCCCGCGGCCACGCGGATCATGAGTTCGACGAGATCGAGCCCGGTCACGAATTCGGTCACGGGGTGCTCCACCTGGAGTCGCGTGTTCATCTCGAGGAAATAAAAATCGCGTTCCGCCCCCATCACGAATTCGACCGTGCCGGCCGAGCGGTAATTCACGGCCTTCGCCAGCGCCACCGCCTGCTCGCCCATGGCTTTGCGCGTCTTGGCGTCCAGGAACGTGCTCGGCGCCTCCTCGATCACCTTCTGGTTGCGCCGCTGGATCGAGCATTCGCGCTCGCCCAGATAAACGAGGTGGCCGTGGGAATCGCCCAGCACCTGGATTTCGATGTGGCGCGGTTGCTCGATGAACTTCTCGATGAATACCCGCTCGTCGCCGAAACTCGATCGCGCCTCGTTGGTGGCGGAGCGGAAGCCGTCCTTGGTCTCGGCGTCGCTGTGAGCGATTCTCATGCCCTTGCCGCCGCCCCCGGCGGAGGCCTTGATCATCACCGGATAGCCGATCTTGCGCGCGATTTTGACCGCCTCGCCGGCATCCGCGATCACCTCCATGTGGCCGGGGATGGTGTTGACCCCCGCTTTCTTCGCCAGCTTCTTCGATTCGATCTTGTCGCCCATGGCGGCGATCGATTCGGGCGCCGGCCCGATGAACACGAGTCCCGCTTTTTCGACCGCGCGCGCGAAATCCGCCTTTTCGGAAAGAAATCCGTAGCCGGGATGAATGGCCTCCGCCCCCGTCTCGCGTGCCGCCGCCAAAATCTTTTCCGCCACCAGATAGCTTTGGGCCGAAGGCGGCGGGCCGATCAAGACCGCCTCGTCCGCCTGGCGCACGTGGCGCGCATCCGCGTCCGCTTCCGAATAGACCGCGACCGTTTTAATGCCCATGCGCCTCGCGGTGGCGATCACGCGACAGGCGATTTCGCCCCGGTTGGCGATCAGGATCTTCTTGAACATGGGCCTCGTGGCTAGAGCGGGATGTTGCCGTGCTTCTTCCAGGGATTCTCGATCTTCTTGTTGCGAAGCATGGCGAGCGAGCGCGTGAGCCGACGCCGCGTCGTGCGCGGCATGATCACGTCGTCGATGAAACCACGGTGCCCGGCGACGAAGGGATTGGCGAACTTCTCCCGATACTCCTCCGTGCGTTCTTCGAGCTTCTTCGGGTCGCCGAGGTCGCTCCGGAAGATAATCTCGACCGCGCCTTTGGGACCCATCACCGCGATCTCGGCGGTCGGCCAGGCGAAGTTCACGTCGCCCCGCAAATGCTTGGAGCTCATGACGTCATAGGCCCCGCCGTAAGCCTTGCGGGTGATGACCGTGACCTTGGGCACGGTCGCCTCGCAGAACGCATATAACAATTTCGCGCCGTGCTTGATGATGCCGCCGAATTCCTGGGCCGTGCCGGGCAGGAACCCGGGCACGTCCACGAAAGTGACGATCGGAATGCTGAAGCAATCGCAAAACCGCACGAACCGCGCCGCTTTGGTGCTCGAGGCGATGTCGAGGCAGCCGGCCAGCACCATCGGCTGGTTGGCGACGATGCCCACGGTCGATCCTTCGAGCCGCGCGAAGCCGGTGATGATGTTCCCGGCGTAGCCCGGCTGCAACTCGAAAAAATCCGCGTCGTCCACCACCTTCAGGATCAGTTCCTTCATGTCGTAAGGCTTGTTGGCATTGGCGGGGATGAGCGTGTCGAGCGATTCCTCATCGCGGTCGGGCGCATCGGCGGTCGCGCGAACCGGCGGTTTCTCGCGGTTGTTGGGCGGCAGAAAATCCATGAACCGGCGCAGTTGATTGAGCGCCTCGATGTCGTTCTCGAAGGCGAGATCGGCCACGCCCGATTTGGTCGTGTGGGTGACGGCGCCGCCCAGTTCCTCGTGCGTCACGCTCTCGTGGGTCACGGTTTTGACCACGTCGGGCCCGGTCACGAACATGTAAGACGAATCGCGCACCATGAAGATGAAGTCGGTCATGGCCGGCGAATACACCGCACCCCCCGCGCACGGCCCCATGATGAGCGAAATCTGCGGAATGACTCCCGAGGCCTCGACGTTGCGCTGGAACACCTGGGCGTAGCCGGCAAGCGAGGCGACGCCTTCCTGGATTCTGGCGCCGCCTGAATCGTTGAGGCCGATCACGGGCGCCCCCACCTTCATCGCGTGGTCCATGATCTTGGCGATCTTCTCGGCGTGTGGCTCGGAAAGCGCGCCGCCGAACACGGTGAAATCCTGGCTGAACACGAACATGAGCCGCCCCGAAATGGTGCCGTAGCCGGTCACCACCCCGTCGCCCGGGATTTTCTGCTCGCCCATGCCGAAATCGGTGCAGCGGTGCTCGACGAACATGTCCCACTCCTCGAAGGAGCCGGGATCGAGCAATAATTCGATGCGCTCGCGGGCCGTCAGCTTGCCCTTGGCATGCTGCGCCTCCATCCGCTTTTGTCCGCCGCCGAGCCGGGCACGGGCCCGCTTTTCTTCCAATTGACGCAGGATTTCTTGCATGAGGCCCCCCGGGGAAAATAGTGTGAAATTCTGGTCACGGGCGTTCGCCATTGCAACAGAATTGCAACGCCCCGGCGAGCACGGTTCAGGCGCGGCACAATTCCATGAAACGGGCGGCCCAGGCAATATCGCGGCGCACCGCCTCGCGCCGTGCGGCATAGGCGGGATCGACCCCCCAGCGCCCGGCCTGAAAGGCTTCGTCGATTTCGGACATGGCCAAGGCTTGCTCCGCGGCGATGCGCCCCTCGGCCAAGGCCAGAGCGAGGATCAAGGATCCACAACCCGTGGTGGCGGCCTGCAAACCCGCCAGCTTCATGTCGTCGAGTGCCGCGACCGCCGCGGCAAGCTTGGCAATCGCGTCCTGCGGCTGGGCCACCGGCATCACGCCGCCGGCGATCTTGAGTTCCGCGCCGAAGCGCTCCAGCACCCATGCCAGGAGCGGTGCGAAGGCCTCCTCTTGAGCGAGCAGGAGTTCGGGCGGCGCGTCCGCCCGGAAACAGACAAGATCGCTGTCGGCAAAAGCGGCGATCACGGCAACGGTGGCCTCGCGCGCCCACGCCACCCGGTCGATGGCGGAATTGGCAAGCCGCGTGAAGGGCATGCTCGCGGGCTCGATCACGGCCCCTTGCGCCTGCCATTCCTCGGCGATCGCCTCGGCCAAGGTTATTGACGCGACCACAAGCTCGGCGCCCGCGGGCGTCTTGAGCGGCGTCTCGTCAAGGCCCACGCCGAAGCCGGCGCCGCGCATCACCGCGCGCGCGCCGCCGTAAGTCCGCCGGCGCTTATCGAGCAAGGCCCCTATTTAAAGAGACCCTTCAGCGCCTTGCCGACGTCCTCGACCGGACTCGCCGGCTTCGCGGGCGCGCCCGGCGAGGCTGGAGAGGCCGGCGCCGCCGGCATGCCTGGTAGCGCCGGCATGCCCGGAATCGCCGGTTTCTCGGCCGCCGGCGGCTGGGCTTGCTCGGCAGCCGGCCCGGCCGCTTTGGCGGGAGTTGCTGCCGGCGCCGGCCCCGCACAGGGACTGCCGGCGTTGGCCGCAGGGGCTGCCGCCGCGGGAGGCGGCGCCTCTTCCTTTTTGCCCGTGAGTTTGCCGAGCAACCCGCCCGCTGTGCCGCCCAATCCACCGCCGCCGGTCACCGCACCCGCGACGCCGCCCAAACCACCGGCCACTCCCGTCACGGACGAGCCGAGCTTTTTCGCCAAGGCGGCTGCATCGGGCGCGACATTCGGCGCCGCCAGCGTCCCGGTGATCTTCATCGGGATCGCAATGTCGACGACCGCCGCCGCTTTCGGGCTCGGATCGAGACGCATGTCGATCTGCTCGCTCGCAAGATTGACCGTGCCCGAGCCCTGGATGTTGGTGGATTCGGCGTCAATCACCAGGGTCTGGGACGTGCCGAGTCCTTTGACGAAATTGAACCGGCTCACCATGCAATTGATCGTTCCCGCGTCGCCGCCGCCGACGACGGCTTTGGCGAGATCCGCCATCACGATCTTCAACAGCGTGCTGTCCACATGGGTGGGGCCCAGGGACAAGTCGGTATGCCCGTCGAGCCCGGCCATGATCGCCCGCACCGACTGGCCTTGGCCCGTGACATTGCCCTCGAAATTGGCCTTGCCCGAGATCTTGTATGGAAACTGCGACTGAGCCGCCAAGGTCGCCAGATCCAAATCCTTGGCCTTGGCGTTGAGCGAAAGCGTCGGCTGCGCGCCGCTGGCATCCAAGACCGTCGTCCCGTCGATGTGGCCGCCCACGGCATCGGCGGCGAGCTGGGTGATGGTGAGCTTGCCGTTGGTAAGGTTAAGCGCGAGGTTCACGTTCGTCAGCGGCGGGCCCTGGGCGACGATCTTGGCAGCCGCAAGCTTGACGTCGGCATTCGCCGCTTTGAGCCCGTCCAAGGGCAACGGCGCATCGCTGAATACGCGGCCGTCGTTCGCCTTGGCTGCCGGTTTCGCCGGTTCGGGTTTGGCTTCCGTTTTCGCCTTCTCGCCGCCCGCGGCCGGCGCCGCGGGCATTTTCGCCGCCGCCGCCTGAAGCTCGGTCAAGTCGATGACCTTCGAGGTAAGATTGGCGCGCACCGTCGGCTTGTCCGCCTTGACCAGTGTCACGTCGCCGGCGAGATCGGTCTTGCCGAGCGTCGCCGTCATCTTGTCGATATTGATGTTCCCGTCCTTGTCGGTGACGTGGCCCGCCAGGTTATAGGGCCCGAGCGCCGGTATGGACGCACCCGGCGCGAACGCCGCCAAGTCGGCAAGTGTATTGCCCTGAACTGTGAGGCTGAGGTCGATGCCTTTGGCCGCCTTGGGATCGGCGATGGTGCCGATGGTCTTGACTTTCGCCCCGCCCGCCTCGATGTCGATATCCACCGGGAACGGCTTCTTGGGCGCTTGCAGTTCGGCGAGCGCCCCGAACGTGCCCTCGACCTTGATCGATGCCTTGTTGAAGTCGCCGTCGACGGAAATCTTGAGCGGACTCTCGCTGCTGTCGGCCTTGGCGGAAAATTCCTTCAGGCCGAACACCGTCTGCTGCTTGGTCTTGCCGTCGCGGTAGGTGAGCGTGCCGTCCTTGATCCGGATTTCGTTGACCGTGATCTGGCCGCTGGCGAGCGCATTGGTCCCGCCCGGCGCCGGCGCCGCCGATTCGGGGGCTTTTCCCGCAGGCGCGGCTTTTTCGCCTCCCGCCGGCGCCGCGGCCTGGGGCGCCAGCGAAATCTCCCAGTTGCCTTTGCCGTTGGCGTCGGTCTCGAGCAGGATGTCGGGTCCGACCAGAACGAACCGCTTCACCTGAATCTGCTTGTGCAGCAGCGGCAGGAACGCCACCTGCGCCTCGAGGCGCTTGAACTTCGCCATTTCGGGCCGGCTGCCCCAAGCGGCGTTCGCGAACGACACGTCGTCGATCGCGATCGAGGGCGTCAGCGTGAACAATTCGAGACTGATCGCGCCCGCCAAGGTCAGCTTGCGGCCGGTCGCCTCTTCCGCCTTGGCCGCGATCAGGCCGCGGTATGGATTGACATCGATGTTCTTGACGATTACGAGCGCGCCGCCGACCAGAACCACGAGCAGAATGACCAAAGCGCCAAGAATTTTCAGAATCGTACCGGCACGCATGACGTCCTCCCCATCGTTTCTTCCACGAGCCGTGGCAGCTCGCCGAAATTTTGCGCGACCGCCGCCGCCCCGGCAGCCGCGAGTTCGGCGCTTTCGTGATAGCCCCAGGCGACCCCGATCGAGGCCACCCGGGCACTTTGCGCCATCTCCATGTCGAACACGGTATCGCCGATCATGACCGTAGCGGCGGGATCGGCGCCAATGTCCGCCATGGCATAGAATAGCATGTGCGGGCTCGGTTTGCCCGGCCCATCGTCGCTGGTCTTGAGCGTCGCGAAGCGCCGCAAAAGGCCGTGGCTCTCGAGCGTTGCCTGCAACCCCTGGCGCGATTTTCCGGTGGCGATTCCCAATTGAAATCCGGCTTCCGTCAAGCGGTCGAGGGCGGCGACGGCCCCGGGGAACAAGGGCTCGTGGTGGCGCCCGCTTTGCCGCAAGCGCTTGAAGGCGTCCCGGTACTGTCGGCCGATTGCGGCGCGGCCCCGGTCATCGGCCCGTGGCGCCAAGCGCACAATTGCCTCGGCCAGCGGCAGGCCCACGATCCGGCGCACCGAAGCGGGCTCCGGGTCGCCCATGCGCTCGGCCCGGAAAGCCTCGGTCATCGCCTCGATGATGCCGTGCTGGCCGTCCACCAGCGTGCCGTCGCAGTCGAAAACGGCCAGGCGGATGCCGGATCCAAGGGTCGATTGCGTCATAAGCCGGGTCTTTGCGCCATACCGCGCGGCGCGCCGTTACGGCATAATGGCATCGGTTTCATCGGCGGAATATGCGCCGCCAAAAGTGACCGTTGTGTGACGCGCTTTTGCCGCGCGCCGGGGATGCGTCTTCGTGCTCGGGATACTTCTCTTCTTGATTCTCATCGCCTTGGTGTTCGGCCGGCGGGCGGTCATCGACTTGATCGGATTCGGATTTTTCATCCTGCTGTTCATCTTCGGCATCGGCTTGTTCGTGACGATGATGGTCATGGGAAGCGTCATGATGCACTTCTACTGAGGCGCCGCGCGCCCAAGCATGAGTCTCTTCACAATCCCGCCTCGGCGAAAGGATCGCCGCTGAAATTCGGATCAAATCCGAACAGGGCGAAGGTCTCGCGCAGGTGATCGCGTAACGGTGCCGTGACCTTGAGCGTGCCGCCTCTGGGGTGGGGAATTTTAATCTGCCGCGCGTGGAGGTGAAGCTTCTCCGGCAGCCCCGAGACAAACGCCTTGGCACCGCCGTATTTGCCGTCGCCCAAGATGGGCGTGCCGATCGCGGCCATATGCACGCGAAGCTGATGCGTGCGCCCCGTTTGCGGCATCAGGGCCACCCACGCCGCCTTGTTGCCGAGATTTTCCAGCACCGCGTAGTAAGTGACCGCGCGCTTGCCCTCGTCCTCATCGGGCGCCACCCGTTCGCCGCGCGATCCGGCAATCTTGGTAAGCGGCAGGTCGATGCGGCCGCGCTTTAAACGCGGCGCGCCGACGACGATCGCCCAATAGACCTTGTGCGCGTCCCGGCCGCGGAAGCTTTTCGCGAGTTTCGCCGCCGCGGCGCGATTGCGGGCCAACAGCAAGACGCCGGACGTGTCCTTGTCCAGGCGGTGGACGAGGCGCGGGCGCTCAACAGCCTCGAATCGCAAGGCATCGAGCATGGCGTCGAGGTGCCGGTCGGTCTTCGTGCCGCCCTGGACCGCCAAGCCCGCCGGCTTGTTGATCGCGATCACGTCCCGGTCTTTGTGGATGACGAGGGAGCGCAGCGCCTCGGCGTCTTCGGCGCTGGGCGGTTTGGGCCCGCACCGTGACGGCGCGGGAGCCAGGGGCGGCAAGCGAAGCTTATTCCCCGCCGCAAGGCGCGCATTGGCCTTGACGCGCTTGCCGTCGAGCCTGACCTGGCCGGTGCGGAGCAGTTTTTCGAGTCTGCCGTGAGGAAGATTCGGGAAATGGCGCCGGAACCAGCGGTCGAGGCGGACGCCCTCGTCGTCCGCCGCCACGGCCACGACCTTGACCCGCTCGCTCATTCCTTGCCGCCCGTAAGCTTTTCCCGGAGCTTGCGCCAATAATCGAGGCGCTTGACGATCTCGCGCTCGAAGCCGCGCTCGCCGGGGCGGTAGAACTGCTGCCTCTCCATCTCTTCGGGAAAATAATTCTGGCCCGAGAACGCTTCCCCGGTGTCGTGGTCGTAGACGTAACCCTTGCCGTAACCGAGTTCGTCCATGAGCCGGGTTGGCGCGTTCAAAATGTGTTTGGGCGGCATCAGCGAGCCTTGTTCCCGGGCCGCGCCCATCGCCCGGCCAAGCGCCACATAAGCGGCGTTCGATTTCGGCGCCGTGCCGAGATAGATGACGCATTGCGCCAATGCGAGTTCGCCTTCCGGCGAACCGAGGCGCTCATAAGCATCCCAGGCGGCGAGCGCCTGAAGCAGGGCGTCGGGGTCGGCAAGCCCGATGTCCTCGCTTGCGAAGCGCACCAAACGCCTGGCGATATAGAGCGGGTCTTCGCCGCCCGCCAGCATCCGTGCCAGCCAATAAAGTGCTGCGTCGGTATCGGAACCGCGCAAGGATTTATGCAGCGCGCTGATGAGGTTGTAGTGCCCTTCCTGCGCCTTGTCGTAAAGCGGCGCCCGTTTCTGGATCATCGCGACGAGGGCCGCGGTATCGAGAAGCTTCCCGCCCGGCTTCAGCGCGAACAGCTCCTCCGCCAAATTAAGCACATAGCGTCCGTCGCCATCGGCCATGGCCCGGAGCGCCGCGCGCGCGTCCGGACCGAGCGGAAGCTCGCGGTTTTCGCCCGCCTCGGCGCGCTGCAAAAGTTTTTCGAGCGCCGCATCGTCGAGCCGGTTCAAAACCAAAACCTGGCAGCGCGACAGCAGCGCCGCGTTGATCTCGAAGGACGGGTTTTCGGTGGTGGCGCCGACCAGGATCACGGTTCCGGTTTCGACATAGGGCAGGAACCCGTCCTGCTGGGCCCGGTTGAAGCGGTGGATTTCATCGATGAACAGCAGGGTTCCGCGCCCGGCCTCGCGGCGCTTCGCGGCCGCCTCGAACACGCGCCGGAGGTCCGCGACCCCGGAAAAGACCGCCGAGAGCTGCTCGAAATGAAGGTCGGTCGCTTGCGCCAAGAGCCGCGCGATCGTGGTCTTGCCCGATCCCGGCGGGCCCCAGAGGATCATCGAGGCGAGCCTCTTTTGCGCCAGCATCCGGCCGATCGGCCCGCTGGCTCCGGTCAGATGGTCCTGGCCCACCACTTCGTCCATGGTCTTGGGCCGCAGCCGGTCGGCCAAGGGACGGGGTGCCTGGGATTCGAAGAGCGAACTCACCGCCGCACCGTGAGATCGAGAATCCGGCCGCCGCGATTGAGCGCGACGTGCCACACGGGCTTCGCCTGATCGATGATTCTTAGAAGGGCCGCCACCGAATCGACCGGCGTTTCGTTGATTTTAAGGAGCACCTCGCCGGCCTCGAATTGAAGGCTCGCCGCGGTGCTTTTGGCGGGAACTTGGGTCAGCACCACGCCGGTCAGCGTATCGTCGAGCCCCATCTCGCTTGCTAGCGCCGGCGAAAGATTGGCGACGGTTGCGCCCGTCAGCGGATTGTCGCCGGAAATTTTCGTGGCCTCGCGCTTCGGCTTTTCCGGCGGCGCGATCAACGCCACTTTGACGGCGAGCTTCCCGGTCCCCCGAAGTACGTCAAGGGTGACCGAATCCCCGACGGCAAAGGTCGCGATGCGGAACTTGAGCGATTCCGCATCGTCGGTCGGATGCTCGTTGACCGCGGTCACGATATCGCCCACCTCGAGCCCGGCGGGCCCGGCCGGGCTCAAGGCGTGGATCGCCTTAATGAGCACGCCTTCCGGCCGCGCCAACCCCAGTGCCTTCGCCGTTTCCGCGGTGACGGTTGCGCCCGAAACGCCGAGCCAGGGATGGGCGATGGGCTGGCCGGCGAGGGCCGCGTGAACCACGGTTTTCGCCATGTTCGCCGGGATCGCGAAGCCGACGCCGTGCGACCCGCCGGTACGGGAAAAGATCGCGGTGTTGATGCCGACGAGCTCGCCCTTCATGTTGATGAGGGGGCCGCCCGAATTCCCGGGGTTGATCGCGGCATCGGTCTGGATGAAGGAGCGCACGTCTCCCATTCCGATCTGGGTGCGCGCAAGCGCGGAGACGATCCCGCTCGTCACCGTCTGGCCGACGCCGAAGGGATCGCCGATCGCGAGCACCAGGTCGCCCACCTCCAGCTCGTCCGAATCCCCGAACACGAGATAGGGCAGCTTTTCGCCCTTGGCGTCGATCTTCAGCACCGCAAGATCGGTGCGCTCGTCGCGGCTCACCACTTCGGCCTCGAATTCGCGGCGATCGGCCAAGGCAACCGTGATCTGCTCCGCACCCTCGATGACGTGGTTGTTGGTGATGATGATGCCGTCCGAATCCACGATCACGCCCGAGCCCAGCGAATTCTGCACCCGCTCGCGGGTGGCGCCGGGAAGGCCTTCGCCGAAGAAACGGCGGAAGACGGGATCGTCCAGAAGCGGCGAGACCTGCTGGCGCACGATCTTGCGGGCGTAGATGTTGACGACCCCGGGCGCGGTGCGTTTGACCAGCGGCGCGTAAGAATATTGGATCTCGGCCCTGGTTTCCGGGACCGACCCGGTTTCGGCGGCGTCCGTGCCGTCGCTCCAACATACCGCCGCGATCAGGGCAAAGGCGGCGCACACAACGATTCCGCCCGAGCCGGGGTCAAACGCCCGGTTTTTCGACCGGAACTGAATTAAGGATTTCAACATCCGCGGATGCAAGAGGCAGCCCGAAGACTGCCCGACAATCGGTTCGGCGCGACGGCGGCTACCCTCCCGCCTCCTCGGCCTCCTCGGTGGCCGCCGCCTTGGGCCCGGAGTCGAGGCCCTTCGCAGCAACGTCGCGGTCCACCAATTCGATCACCGCCATTGCCGCGGCGTCGCCGTAGCGGAATCCCGCCTTGAGCACGCGGGTATAGCCGCCGCGCCGCTTGCTGTAGCGCTCGGCCAGAGTCGAGAAAAGCTTCTCGGTCAGCTTGCGGTCCTGGAGCATGGAGATGACTTGGCGCCGGGCGTGGAGCCCGCCCCGTTTGCCGAGCGTAATCAGGCGGTCCACGATCGGGCGCAGGTCTTTCGCCTTGGGAAGCGTCGTCTTGATCTGCTCGTGCTTGATGAGGGCCGCCGCCATGTTTTCGAACATCGCCTTGCGGTGCGCGCTGGTGCGGTTGAGTTTCCGGCCGTGTAAACGGTGGCGCATGACGTCGTCTCCTCGAGCCTTGAGCGGGTGGTACCCTCCCGCTCAGTACGGCTCCTCCAGGCGCTTGGCCAGTTCCTCGATGTTCTCGGGCGGCCAGTTCGGAATCTCCATGCCGAGATGGAGCCCCATCTGGGACAGCACCTCCTTGATCTCGTTCAACGACTTGCGCCCGAAGTTCGGCGTGCGCAGCATTTCGGCTTCGGTCTTCTGCACCAGGTCGCCGATGTAGACGATGTTGTCGTTCTTGAGGCAGTTGGCGGAGCGGACCGACAGCTCCAACTCGTCCACCTTGCGCAGCAGATTCTTGTTGAACGGCGGCTCCGCGGTCTTTTCCTCGGGCACCATTGCCCGCGGCTCCTCGAAATTGATGAAGAGCTGGAGCTGGTCCTGAAGGATGCGCGCGGCGAGCGCCACCGCGTCGTCCGGGGTCACCGCACCGTTGGTTTCCACCCGCATCGAAAGCTTGTCGTAGTCGGTGACTTGGCCGACGCGGGCATTATCGACCTTGTAGGAAACCCTGCGCACCGGGCTGAACAGCGAGTCGACGGGGATAAGGCCGATCGGCGCGTCCTCGGGCCGGTTGAGCGCGGCCGGCACATAGCCCTTTCCCGAGTTGACGGTGAGTTCCATGCTGATCTTCGCCCCCTTGTCGAGGGTCAAGATCACGAGATCGGGATTCATGACCTCGATGTCGTGGCCGGTTTCAAGCTGGCCCGCGCGCACCTCGCCGGGCCCGGTTGAAACCAGCCGCATGCGCTTAGGGCCGTCGCCGTGCATGCGCAGGGCCAGCGCCTTGATGTTGAGCACGATGTCGGTCACGTCCTCGATGACGCCGGGAATCGAAGAGAATTCGTGCAGCACCCCGTCGACCTGGATCGACGTGACGGCGGCGCCCTGAAGCGACGACAGCAGCACGCGCCGAAGCGCATTGCCGAGCGTCAGCCCGAAGCCGCGCTCGAGCGGCTGGGCGATGATCAAGGCTTCGCGCATCGCGTCGCCGCCCGCCTCGATCTCGAGTTTGTTCGGCTTAATCATTTCCTGCCAATTTTTCTGGATCACGAGCACAATCTCATCCTCATGTTGGATGCTTCTGGGTGCATCCGCGGCCGGCGGCCAAGCCGGCCTTTTTGATTATACCGCGCGGGCCGTTGCCGGCCCCGCGGCCTAGACCCGCCGGCGCTTGGGCGGCCGGCAGCCGTTGTGCGGAATCGGTGTCACGTCGCGAATGGTGGTGATCGTGAAGCCGACGGAATTGAGGGCCCGCAGCGCCGATTCGCGTCCCGCGCCCGGTCCCTTTACTTGAATCTCCAATGTCCGGACACCGTGCTCGATCGCCTTGCGCCCGGCGCTTTCGGCGGCGATCTGCGCGGCGTAGGGCGTCGACTTGCGCGAGCCCTTGAAGCCCTGGCTCCCCGCCGACGACCACGCGATCGTATTCCCCTGCACGTCGGTGATGGTGACGATCGTATTGTTGAACGTCGCGCTCACATGCGCGATGCCGGAGGTGATGTTCTTGCGCTCGCGGCGGCGCACGCGCTGGGCGGTCGTGGGTGCGGCCATGACGTTTTATCCCTTAGCCGTAATTTTCTTGCCGGCGATCGCCCGGCCGCGGCCTTTGCGGGTGCGGGCGTTGGTGTGGGTGCGCTGGCCCCGAACCGGAAGCCCCTTGCGGTGGCGAAGCCCGCGGTAGCAGCCCAGATCCATGAGCCGCTTGATGTTCATCGCAACCTCGCGCCTGAGGTCGCCTTCGACCTTGTAGTCGCGGTCGATCGCCTCGCGGATGCGGATGACCTCGTCCTCGGTCAGCTCATGGACGCGCCGCGTGCCGGGGATCCCGACCTTGGTCAGAATCTCCTTCGCTTTGGTGCGGCCAATGCCGTGGATATAGGTCAGCGCGATTTCGACGCGCTTCTGCGTCGGAATGTTGACGCCAGCTATCCGCGCCAAGTTTTAACTCCTTGACCTGAAAGGGAATTTTTGGAGCACGGGGCCGCCGCACAGCCGAAGGCGGGCGATTATATTCAGTTTGATTACCAAGTCAACCGCGGGCCTTGCATTTATCATGCCGACAGCGCCCGGTCGATCTGGCGCGCGACCTCGGGGATCGGGGCCATGCCGTCCACCCGGCGCAGCACGCTCTTGGCCTGATAGTAGGGCAGGATCGGCGCCGTCTGCTCGTGGTAGGCGGCCAGCCGGGCCCGCACCGTCTCGGGCTTGTCGTCGTCGCGGCGGCCGAATTTGCTGTTGCCGCAAACGTCGCAAACCCCATCCACCTTGGGCCGCTTGAATTTGTCGTGGTAGCCGGTGCCGCACACGGCGCAGGCATAGCGCCCGGCGATACGCTCGATCAGGGCGCCGTCGTCCACCTGCATCTCGATGACGTAATCGAGGTCGAGGCCCTTCTCGGCCAGCATCGCATCGAGCGCCTCCGCCTGGCGGGCGGTGCGGGGAAAGCCGTCGAGGATGAATCCATTGCGGCAGTCGGGCTCGCTGATGCGTTCGGCGATCATGACGATCATGATGTCGTCGGGCACCAGCTGGCCCGCATCCATGATCGCCTTGACGCGCTTGCCCAGCTCCGAGCCCGAAGCGGCGGTGGCGCGCAGCATGTCGCCGGTCGACAGCTGCACCAGCCCGTTTTGCTCGACGAGGCGCGCCGCCTGGGTGCCTTTCCCGGCGCCCGGCGGTCCGAGAAGAATCAGATTCATTCCCGGCGGCCCCGCAGCTTCGAATTCCGGATCAGCCCTTCGTATTGGTGGGCGAGCAGGTGCGATTGGATCTGGCCCGCGGTATCCATCGTGACCGAGACCACGATCAAGAGGCTGGTGCCGCCGAAATAGAACGGCACCGAATATTGCGAGATCAGAATCTCCGGCAGGATGCAGACCATCGACAGATACAACGCGCCGACGACGGTAAGGCGCGTCAGGACGTAATCCAAGAATTCGGCGGTGTTCTTGCCGGGGCGAATGCCGGGGATGAAGCCGCCGTATTTGCGCAAGTTTTCCGCCGTGTCGTTGGGATTGAAGACCACGGCGGTATAGAAAAAGGCGAAGAACACGATCAGCGCCACGTAAAGCCCCAGATAGAGGGGATGGCCGCGGCCCATGAGCGCGGTGACGGTGGTGAGCCATTCCGGGCCCCCGCCCGCGCTGAACCCGGCGACCGTCAAGGGCAGCAGCAAAAGCGAGCTCGCGAAGATGGGCGGAATGACGCCCGACGTGTTCAGCTTCAGCGGCAGATGGGTGCTTTCGCCGCCGAACATCTTGTTGCCCACCTGGCGCTTCGGATACTGGACGACGATTCGCCGCTGCGCGCGCTCCATGAACACGATGAAGGTGATCACCGCCACGACCACCACCGCGACCACCAGGATGAACACGGTCGAGAGCGCGCCGGTGCGCCCCAGCTCGAGGGTCGCCGCCATCGAGGTCGGAAGCCTTGCCACGATCCCGGCGAAGATGATGAGCGAGATGCCGTTGCCGACACCCCTTTGCGTGATCTGCTCGCCGAGCCACATCAGGAAGATGGTTCCGCCCACCAGCGTGATCACCGTGGTGAGGCGGAAGAACAGGCCCGGCGCCAGGACGGCTGCGCCCGTTGCGCCGGTCATGCCCTCGAGCCCGACCGCTATCCCATAAGCCTGGAGCGCGCACAAGAACACGGTGCCGTAGCGCGTGTATTGGTTGAGCTTCTTGCGCCCCGCCTCGCCTTCCTTCTTGAGGGCCTCAAGATGGGGCGAGACCGCGGTCATGAGCTGAATGATGATCGAGGATGAAATGTACGGCATGATATTCAGCGCGAATATCGTCATGCGCTGCAAGGCGCCGCCCGCGAACATGTCGAACATACCGAGGATCCCGCCTGCGTTCTGCTTGAAGATGTCGGCGAGGATATGGGAATCGATGCCGGGCAGCGGGATATAGGTGCCGAGCCGGTACACGCACAGAGCGCCGAGCGTGAACCAGAGGCGCTTCTTCAGCTCGGTGGCCTTGGCAAACGCCCCGAGATTGATGCTTTTCGCCAGATTTTCGGCGACGGACGCCATCAGGACGCCTTGGGCTTTTCGGGCTCGGCGCGCTTGGGCGCGTGGACGACGACCTTGCCGCCCGCCTGCTCCACCGCGGCGATCGCCGATTTCGAGGCGCCCGCGACTTCGATCGTGACCTTGGCGTTCAGGGCGCCCTTGCCCAAGAGCCGAACGCCGTCGCGCGTGCGCCGCAAAACCTTGGAGGCCACCAGCGTTTCGGCCGTGACCGGCTTTTTCGCGTCGATCTTTCCCGACTCGATCGCCTTCTGCAGCTGGCCCAGGTTCAGAATCTGAAACTCGCGCCGGAAGATATTGTTGAACCCGCGCTTGGGCATGCGCCGGTGCAGCGGCATCTGACCGCCTTCGAAGCCGCCGATCGCCACGCCGGTGCGCGCTTTCTGGCCCTTCACGCCATGGCCTGCGGTCTTGCCCTTGCCGGAGCCGATGCCGCGGCCCTTCCTTTTGCGCTTCTTGTGCGCGCCGCGGTGGTCGGCGATCTGATTGAGCTTCATGGCGCCCGTCTCCGCTAAACCGTTTCTTCGACGCGCACGAGGTGGCGCACCTTTTTGATCATGCCGCGCACCGCCGGGGTATCGATAAGCTCGCGCATCCGGTGCAGCTTGTTCAGCCCAAGCCCGATCAAGGTCTCGCGCTGGTCGGACCTTCGCCCTATCGGGCTTCCGATCTGGCGCACGCGGATCGTTTTCTTAGCCGGCATCGCCCGCTACCTCGGCTTCGCGCTTGCCGATGATGTCGCTCACCTTTTTGCCGCGCCGCGATGCCACCGCGCGCGGCGACATGAGCTTGGCGAGCGCCCCGAAGGTCGCGCGCACCATGTTGTGCGGGTTCGAAGACCCGATCGATTTCGTCACCACGTCGTGAACGCCCAAGGCCTCGAATACCGCGCGCATCGGCCCGCCGGCGATGATTCCGGTGCCCGGCGGTGCCGCGCGCAGCACGACGCGCCCCGAGCCGTAATGCCCGAAGACGTCGTGGTGCAGCGTCCGGCCTTCGCGCAGCGGCACGCGCACCATGTTGCGCCGCGCCTGTTCGGTCGCCTTGCGGATCGCCTCGGGCACCTCGCGCGCCTTGCCCGAGCCGAACCCGGCGCGGCCCTTGCCGTCGCCGACCACGACCAGGGCGGCGAAGCCGAAGCGCCGTCCGCCCTTCACCACCTTGGCCACGCGGTTGATGCTGACCAGCTTCTCGATACTGTCGTCGTCACGCCCGCCCTCCTGGCCGCGCCCGCGCCCTTCGCGTCCGCGTCCGCGTCCGCCGCCGCCGCGGCCTTCGCCGCGCCCGCGCCGTCTGGGACCCGGGGCTGGGCCTGGTGCTGGTGCCGGTGCGTCCGGTGTATCCGCCATGCTTTTTCCCCTAAAACTTGAGCCCGCCCTCGCGGGCGGCTTCGGCCAATGCCTTGACCCGGCCGTGATAAAGATATCCGCCGCGGTCGAACATGACGTTTTTGACGCCCGCCGCGACCGCGCGCTTGGCGATCAGTTTTCCCACTTCCGCGGCGGCGGCACGATCCGTGCCCTTCTTGAGCTTGCCCTTGAGTTCCTTGTCCAGCGTCGAGGCCGCGGCGAGCGTGACGCCTTTAGCGTCGTCGATCACCTGGGCGTAGATGTTCTTGCCCGACCGGAACACGGATAAACGCGGCCGCCCGTGGGCGGAGCGCCGCAGCTTGCCGCGCATGCGCCGTTTGCGCCGCTCGAAGAGTTCGTTGACACTTAGCATCGCTATTTCTTCTTGCCTTCTTTGCGGCGCACGATTTCCTTCGCGTATTTGATGCCCTTGCCCTTATAGGGTTCGGGCTTGCGCATCGCCCGGATATTCGCCGCCACCTGGCCGACGAGCCTGCGATCGGCGCCAAACACCGAAACCGAGGTCGGCTTGTCGCACTTGATGGCGATTCCCTCCGGGATCGGAAAAATAATGTCGTGGCTGAAGCCAAGCTGGAGGGTCAACGTCTGGCCCTGGACCGCCGCGCGGTAGCCGACACCGTTGATCTCGAGGTCCACCTTGTATCCATCGGCGACGCCGTTCACCATGTTCTTGATCAGATTGCGGCTCAAGCCCCAGATCATCCGGCCCTGCTTGCTCATGTCGCGCGGCTTGACCACGATTTGGTCGTCCGCGACCTCGGCGCTCACGCCTTCGGCCAAGGTGAGGGACAACTGCCCCACCTTGCCCTTGGCGGTGACGTCCCGGCCCGATACGGCGATCGTCACCCCTTTTGGGATCGCAACCGGACTTCTGCCTACACGCGACATATCTTCCCTACCAACCGATCAGAATACGCGGCACAGCACTTCGCCGCCGACATTAAGCGCGCGCGCTTCGCTGTCCGACATCACGCCGCGCGGCGTGGACAGGATCGCGATGCCAAGCCCGCCGTAATAGCGCGGCAGGTCCTTGATCTTGGAATAGACGCGCCGGCCCGGCTTCGAGACCCGCGCGATCTCGCGAATCACCGGCTGGCCCTCGTGATACTTGAGCTCGATCTTGAAGCCGGGATATCCCTGATCGCCCGTCATCTGGCTGAAATCGCGGATGTAGCCCTCCTTCTTCAGCACCTCGAGCACGTTGCCGCGAAGCTGAGAGGCCGGCGAATCGACGTCGGGCAAACCCGCCCGCTGGCCGTTTCTTATACGCGTCAGCATATCCCCCAAAGGATCCGACATGGTCATGGGTCCGTCTCCTACCAGCTCGACTTAACCATGCCGGGGATCTGGCCGCGCGAAGCGAGCTCGCGCAGCGCTATCCGCGACAGCCGGAATTTCCGGTAGTTCCCGCGTGGCCTGCCCGTAAGCTCGCAGCGGTTGCGCACCCGCGTCGCCGACGAATTGCGCGGCAGTTTGGCCAGCTTGAGCCGGGCCGCGAAACGATCTTCGGGCGGAAGGCTCTCGTCGCAGGCCTGCGCCCGGAGCTTTTTCCGCCGCTCCGCGAATCGCTTGACCAGTTTCATCCGCTTCTTGTTCTTCTCGATTGAGCTTGTCTTCGCCATATCGCTCCCACCTTTTCAGTTGCGAATCGGCATGTTGAATCCCTTGAGAAGGGCGAGCGCCTCCTCGTTGGTCTTGGCCGTGGTGCAAATAACGATGTTGAGCCCCCGCACTTGGTCGACCTTGTCGTAGTCGATCTCGGGAAACACGATCTGTTCCTTGAGGCCGAGCGCGTAATTGCCGCGGCCGTCGAAGGATTTCGGCGACACCCCGCGGAAGTCCCGCACCCGCGGCAACGCGATGGTGACCAGCCGGTCCAAAAACTCGTACATGCGGTTGCGGCGCAGCGTCACCTTGCAGCCGATCTTCATACCCTCGCGCAGCTTGAAGGTGGCGATCGACTTCTTTGCGCGGGTGATGATCGGGCGCTGGCCGGTAATCAGTGCCAGATCGTGCGCCGCGGCGTCGACCTTCTTCGCGTCCTGGACCGCTTCGCCCACGCCCATGCTGACGATGATCTTGTCCAGCTTCGGCACGGCCAAAAGATTCTTGTAGCCGAACTCGACCACCAGCTTGGGGCGCAGCTCTTTCACGTACAGGTCCTGCAACCGGGTCATCGCCATTTCGCCTTACCGATCAATGACTTCGCCGGAGAGCTTGGCGAAGCGCACCTTGCGGCCGTCGCCCAAGAACTTGAAGCCCACGCGCGTCGGCTTGCTGGTCTTGGGATCGACATGGGCGACGTTCGAAACGTGGATCGTCGCCTCCTTCTCGATGATGCCGCCGGGACCGCGCGCACTGGGGCGGGCGTGGCGCTTCACCATGTGGACGCCCTGGACGACGAGTCGCTGCTTCGCGGGCTCGACGCGCAAGACGCTTCCGGTTTTGCCCTTGTCGCGGCCGGTGATCACGATCACGTTGTCGCCCTTCTTGATCTTGAGCTTCGCCATCTAGAGCACCTCGGGCGCGAGCGACATGATCTTCATGTACTGCTTCGCGCGCAGCTCGCGGGTCACGGGGCCGAAGATGCGGGTCCCGATCGGCTCGCCCTGGGGGTTGATCAAGACCGCGGCGTTGCGGTCGAAGCGGATCGTGCTGCCGTCGGGCCGGCGGATTTCCTTGGCGGTGCGCACCACCACCGCGCGGTACACTTCGCCCTTCTTCACGCGCCCGCGCGGAATGGCGTCTTTGATCGATACCACGATCACGTCGCCGACCGTCGCGGTCCTGCGCTTGGAGCCGCCCAGCACCTTGATGCACTGCACCCGGCGCGCGCCCGAATTGTCGGCGACCTCCAGATTTGTCCGCATCTGAATCATCGGATCATGCCCTTCCTATGCGGCGCCGGCGGCGGGTTCCTTGACCACTTCCCACCGCTTGGTTTTCGAAATCGGACGGCACTCCCTGATTTTCACCATGTCGCCGATCTTGAAAACGTTCTCCGGATCGTGGGCGGCATAGCGCTTCGAGCGGGTGATGTACTTCTTATATACGGGGTGCATGAGGCGCCGCTCGACCCGCACGATCACGGTTTTGTCGTTGGTGTCGCTCACCACGGTTCCCTGAAGAATGCGCCGGGGCATAAGTTTCTCCTAAGAAGCCGAGAGGGCGCGCTGGTTGAGCAAGGTCAAAATCCGCGCGATGCCGCGCCGCACCTCGCGCACGCGCGCCGCGTTCTCGAGTTGGCCGCTGGAGCGCTGGAAGCGAAGGTTGAACGATTCCTTGCGCAGGTCGGCGAGCTCGCTTTTCAATTCGTCCTCGGTCTTGGTGCGCAATTCCTGGGCCTTCATCGCCTATTTCCCCGAGCCGAGCCGTACGACAAAGCGGGTGCGCATCGGCAATTTGGCCGCGCCCAGCGCGAAGGCTTCTTCCGCCACCTGGCGCGGCACGCCGTCGATCTCGAACATGATCCGCCCCGGTTTGATACGCATCATCCAGAACTCGGGCGTGCCCTTGCCGCTACCCATGCGCACTTCGGCGGGCTTGCGGCTCACCGGCACGTCGGGAAAGACTCGCAGCCACACCCGCCCGACGCGCTTCATGTGGCGGGTGATGGCCCGCCGCGCGGCCTCGATCTGGCGCGCCGTCATGCGCGCCGGCTGCACCGCCTTCAAGCCAAAGGACCCGAAGGTGAGCGTGGTGGCCGAGGTCGCCTTGCCCTTGACCCGCCCCTTGTGGGCCTTGCGGTACTTGGTTCGCTTCGGACTGAGCATCTGGCCTTATCCCGCGCCGCGGCCGCCGGTTTGCGCTTCGACCAGCCGCTTGTCCTGGGCCATGGGGTCGTGCTCCATGATCTCGCCCCGGAACACCCAAACCTTCACGCCACAGGTGCCATAGGTCGTGTTCGCGGTCGCCGTTCCGTAATCGACTTCGGCGCGCAGCGTGTGCAAAGGCACCCGGCCCTCCCGGTACCATTCCATGCGCGCGATTTCGGCGCCGCCCAACCGCCCGCTGCAGTTGATGCGGATGCCCAAGGCGCCAAGCCGCATGGCGGATTGCACCGCGCGCTTCATCGCGCGCCGGAACGCCACGCGGCGCTCGAGCTGCTGGGCGATATTTTCCGCCACCAGCTTGGCGTCGATCTCGGGCTTGCGCACCTCGACGATGTTGAGCGAGACCTCGCTGCCGATTCGCTTCGACAGATCCTGGCGCAACGCCTCGATGTCGGTGCCCTTCTTGCCGATGACCACGCCGGGCCTCGCGGTATGCAGGGTGATGCGCGCGCGCTTGGCCGGGCGCTCGATCACGATGCGGCTCAATCCGGCCTGGCTCAGGCGCGTGAACAAATAGTCGCGCAGCTTCAAATCCTCGTGCAGCAGGTTCGCGTACTGGTCGTCGGCGTACCACCGCGAATCCCAGGTGCGGTTGACGCCGAGCCGAAGCCCGATCGGATTGACTTTCTGGCCCATCAGGTCCTCTCCTCGCGCTCGCGCACCACGATGGTGAGGCGGCTGAACGGTTTGATAATGCGGCCGGCGCGGCCTCTCGCCCTGGGCTTGAAACGCTTCATGACGAGGCTTTTTCCGACACTCGCCTCGGCCACATAGAGCCGGTCCACGTCAAGCTGGTGATTGTTCTCGGCATTGGCGATCGCGGCCTGCAACGCCTTGCGCACGTCGCGAGCGATTCGCCGTTTCGAGAACGCGAGCTCGGTCAAAGCGGTGGCCGCGTCCTTGCCGCGGATCATCTGCGCCACGAGGTTGAGCTTGCGCGGGCTGGTGCGAAGGCCCCGGACCATGGCCTTGGCCTCCGAATCCAGCAGCTGGCGCTTCATCGGTCTCTTGCTCATGTGGCCCTCGGCGGCGGCGCGCCGGGTGCCGGGGCTCCCGGCGTCGCGCGCGGCGCCCCGGGCCCGCCTGCCGCCTTCTCCATCTTGGCTTTCTTGTCGGCGACGGAATGGCCGAAGAACACGCGGGTCGGCGCGAACTCGCCGAATTTGTGGCCGACCATGTTTTCGGTGACGAGAACCGGCAGGAACTTGCGCCCGTTGTAGACGCCGAAGGTGAGCCCGACGAATTGGGGCAAGATGGTCGAGCGTCGCGACCATATCTTGATGATTTCGTTGCGCCCGCTCGCGCGCGACTTCTCCGCCTTTTTCAGCATATATCCGTCCACGAACGGGCCTTTCCAGACTGAACGCGCCACTAATGCTCTCCCTTACTTCACGTGCCGGCTGCGGATGATGTATTTATCCGTCGCCTTGTTCTTGCGGGTCTTGGCGCCCTTGGTCGGCTTGCCCCAGGGCGTCACCGGATGGCGCCCGCCCGAGGTGCGGCCCTCGCCGCCGCCGTGCGGGTGGTCGATCGGGTTCATGGCCACGCCGCGCGTCACCGGGCGCCAGCCGCGCCAGCGTGAGCGTCCGGCCTTGCCGATCGTCACGTTCTGCTGGTCCGGGTTCGAAACCGCGCCGATGGTCGCCAAACAGTCGGTCCGCACCATCCGCATCTCGCCCGAACTCAGGCGCAATTGCGCGTATCCGGAATCGCGCCCGACCAACTGCGCGTAGGTGCCGGCGGAGCGGGCGATCTGCCCGCCCTTGCCCGGCTTCATCTCGATATTGTGGATGATGGTCCCGACGGGGATGTTCTTCATCGGCAGCGCATTGCCGGGCTTGATGTCGGCCTTCTCGCCCGATACCACCTTGTCGCCGACGCCCAAGCGCTGCGGCGCCAAGATGTACGACTGCTCGCCGTCCTCGTAGCGCACCAGCGCGATGAAGGCGGTGCGGTTGGGATCGTATTCGATGCGCTCGACGGTGGCCGTCACATCGAACTTGCGGCGTTTGAAGTCGATGGTGCGGTAAAGGCGCTTATGCCCGCCGCCCCGGTGCCAAATGGTGATGCGGCCCTGGTTGTTGCGACCCCTTTTGCGGTGCAGGTGCCCGGTCAAGGCCTTCACGGGCCGGCCTTTCCACAGCTCGGAGCGGTCGATCGCGACCAGACCGCGAAGGCTCGGTGTCGTCGGATTGTATGTTCTCAGCGCCATTTCTCTACACCCCGGTCGTCACGTCGATCGATTGGCCTTCGGCCAACGTCACGATCGCTTTCTTGTAATCGGAGCGCTCGCCGAGCCGTCCCTTGAAGCGCTTGACCTTGCCCTTGACGCGCACGGTGTTCACCGCCTTCACCTTGACCTTGAACAGCGCCTCGATCGCCAGCTTGATCTCGGGCTTGGTCGCGTCCATCGCGACGCGGAACGTCACCTGGTTATGCTCGGAGCCCAGCGTCGCCTTTTCGGTGATGACCGGGCGGCGCACGATGGCGTAGCAGCGCTCGAGGGGGAGCGTCGGCTTTGCGGCTGCGCCGGGCTTTTCCGTGGCCGCCTTCTTCACTTGAGCCTCTCTTCGAGATGCGAGACCGCGTCCTTGGTCAGCACCAAGAGATCGTTCCGCAAAATGTCGTAGACGTTGATGCCCTGCTGGGGCAGCACCTCGATATGCGGCAGATTCTGCGCGGCGCGGCCGAAATTCTCGTTGACCTCGGCCCCGTCGATGATGAGCGCCGAACTCCAGCCGAGTTTCTTCAACCGCGTCGCCAATTCCTTGGTCTTCGGTTTCGCGAGCGAGGTGGAATCGAGCACCACGATCTTGCCGTCCGCGGCCTTGCTGGAGAGCGCGGTTTTCAGCGCCAATTTCCGCACCTTTTTCGGCAGATCGTAGGCGTGGCTGCGCACGACCGGGCCGAAGATGACGGCGCCGCCCCGGAACTGGGGCGAGCGCAGGCTGCCCTGGCGCGCCCGGCCGGTGCCCTTCTGCTTAAACGGTTTGGCCGTCGTGCCCTGCACGTCGCCGATGGTCTTGGCCTTGTGGGTCCCGGCGCGGCGCTTGGCCAACTGCCAGTTGACCATGCGCGCCAGGATGTCGGCGCGCACCGGAAGGCCGAATACCGTCTCGCTCAGCTCGATGCTGCCGACTTCCTTGGCCTCCAGGCTCATGACTTTAAGCTTCATGGTCATTCCTTGGCCTCGGGGGCCGCGGCGGGCGAGCCACGCAATTTCGCGGGAAACGGCAGGTCTTTCGGCGCGCGTTTCTTCTTCGCATCCGACACCAACAGGTATCCGCCATCCGAGCCCGGCACCGCGCCCTTGACGAAAATGAGTCCTTTCTCGGGATCGGTGCCGAGAACCTTCAGGTTCTGCGCCGTCGCGCGCACGTCGCCCATGTGGCCCGCCATGTGCTTGCCCTTGAAGACCTTGCCCGGGTCCTGGCGCTGGCCGGTGGAACCGTGGCTTCGATGTGACACCGAGACGCCGTGGGAGGCCTCTAACCCGCCGAAATTGTGGCGCTTGATGACGCCCGCAAATCCGCGGCCGATGGTGGTCCCGGCGATGTCCACGAATTGGCCGACCACGAAATGATCGGCGGCGATTTCAGCGCCGACATCCAAGAGCGCGTCTTCCGACACCCGGAATTCCGCGAGCTTGCGGGCGGGCTCGACCTTGGATTTCGCGAAATGGCCGCGCATCGGCTTGGTCACGTTCTTGACCTTGGCCTTGCCCACGCCCAGCTGGACCGCCGTATAGCCGTCGCGCTCTTTGGTGCGCTGCGCGATCACGCGGCAGCCGTCCACCTTCAAGACGGTGACCGGCATGTGTTCGCCCGCTTCGGTGAAGAGGCGGCTCATGCCGACTTTCTGCGCGATGATGCCGGTGCGCATATTCGCCCTCAGAGTTTGATCTCGACGTCGACGCCCGCGGCGAGGTCGAGCTTCATCAGCGCGTCCACGGTGCCGGGCGTCGGATCGATGATGTCCAAAAGCCGCTTGTGGGTGCGAATCTCGAACTGCTCGCGCGACTTCTTGTCGATGTGCGGCGAGCGGAGCACGGTGAACTTTTCGATCCGGGTCGGAAGCGGAATGGGTCCGCGAACCTGCGCGCCGGTCCTCTTGGCCGTGTTGACGATCTCAAGCGTCGATTGATCGAGCACCCGGTGATCGTACGCCTTGAGGCGGATTCTTATATTTTGATTTTCCATTGTTATTTCCGCCTCAGCGCGTGATTGATTCCTAAGCGATGATCTTGGCGACGACGCCGGCGCCGACGGTGCGGCCGCCCTCGCGGATCGCAAAACGCAGGCCCTCGTCCATGGCGATGGGTGCTATGAGCTCCACCTCCATCGCAATGTTGTCGCCCGGCATCACCATCTCGGTGCCCTCGGGCAGATGCACCATGCCGGTGACGTCGGTGGTGCGGAAGTAGAACTGCGGCCGGTAGTTGGTGAAGAACGGCGTGTGCCGCCCGCCCTCCTCCTTGGTCAGGATATAAGCCTCGGCCTTGAACTTGGTGTGGGGCGTGATCGAGCCCGGCGCCGCCAGAACTTGGCCGCGCTCGACCTCTTCCCTTTTCGTGCCGCGCAGCAAAGCCCCGATGTTGTCGCCCGCTTCGCCGCCATCCAGCAGCTTGCGGAACATCTCGACCCCGGTCACCACCGTCTTCTGGGTGTCCTTGAGCCCCACGATCTCCACTTCGTCGCCGACCTTGACCACGCCGCGCTCGACCCGGCCGGTTACGACGGTTCCCCGGCCCGAAATGGAAAACACGTCCTCAATGGGCATCAGGAAGGGCTTGTCCTTGGCGCGCTTGGGCTGGGGGATGTACTCGTCCACCGCCTTCATCAGCTCCAGGATCGACTTCTTGCCGATATCCGGGTCGCGGCCCTCCAAGGCCGCCAGGGCCGAGCCCTGGACGATCGGGATCTTGTCGCCCGGGAACTGGTAGTTGGTGAGCAACTCCCGCACCTCGAGCTCGACCAGGTCCAAAAGCTCCTTGTCGTCCACCTGGTCCACCTTGTTCAGGTAAACCACGATCGCCGGAACCCCGACCTGGCGCGCCAGCAAAATATGTTCCCGGGTCTGGGGCATGGGGCCGTCGGCCGCCGACACCACCAAAATGGCGCCGTCCATCTGGGCCGCGCCCGTGATCATGTTCTTCACGTAATCGGCATGGCCCGGGCAATCGACATGGGCGTAGTGCCGCTTGTCGGTCGAATATTCCACATGCGCCGTCGAAATCGTGATCCCGCGCGCCTTCTCTTCCGGCGCCTTGTCGATCTGGTCGTAGGCCATGAACTCCGCGCCCCCGGTCTCGGCCAATACCTTCGTGATCGCCGCCGTCAGCGTCGTCTTGCCATGGTCCACGTGACCAATCGTCCCAATGTTGCAATGCGGCTTGGTGCGCTCAAATTTAGCTTTCGCCATG
>JBGQJC010000028.1:0-35238 GCA_041498815.1 Alphaproteobacteria bacterium | reverse complement strand
CGAGGACAAGGGAGTCGGTTAGGACGCCGCGGAAATCTTCGGCTCCGCCACGCCCTCCGCCGCACGCGCCTTTTCGATCTCGGCGGCCTTCTTCTCCACCATCTCGACCATGTGCTCGACGATGTCGGCGTCTTTGAGGCGATGATCGGGGCCGCCGTTCACATAGACCATGTGGGTGTTGTTGCCGCCGCCGGTGAAGCCGATATCGGTTTCGCGCGCCTCGCCCGGTCCGTTCACCACGCAGCCGATGATCGAAAGGGTCATGGGCGTCGTGATGTGGGAAAGGCGCGCCTCCAGCTTCTCGACCGTGCGGATCACGTCGAACTGCTGGCGGGCGCAGGACGGGCAGGCGATCACGTTGACGCCGCGGTGGCGTAAGTTCAGCCCCTTCAAAATCTCGAACCCGGCTTTCACCTCTTCGACGGGATCGGCCGAAAGCGACACGCGGATGGTGTCGCCGATTCCCGACCACAGCAGCATGCCGAGCCCAATGGAGGTTTTCACCGTGCCGGTGCGCAAGCCCCCGGCCTCGGTGATGCCGAGGTGGAGCGGATAATCGCAAGAGTCCGCCAAGCCCTGATAGGCCGCGACCGCCAGGAATACGTCCGAGGCCTTGACGCTGATCTTGAATTCGAAGAAGTCGTTGTCTTCGAGAATCTTGGCGTGGTTCAAGGCACTTTCGATCATCGCTTCGGGGCAGGGCTCGCCGTAGCGCTCCAAAAGATCGCGTTCCAGGCTTCCGGCGTTGACCCCGATGCGCATGGCGCAGCCGTGGTCTTTCGCCGCCTTCACCACGTCGCGCACGCGCCCGGCGTCGCCGATGTTGCCGGGATTGATGCGCAGGCACGCGGCGCCCGCCTCGGCGGCCTCGATCGCGCGCTTATAGTGGAAATGGATGTCGGCGATGATCGGGACCGTGACCGCGTCCACGATTTCGCGCAGCGCCGCCGTCGATTCGACGTCGGGGCACGAGACCCGCACCAGGTCAGCGCCCGCAGCCTCGAGCTCATGGATCTGCCCGATCGTGGCCTTGGGGTCGGCCGTCAGGGTGTTGGTCATGGACTGGACGCTGATCGGCGCATCGCCGCCCACGGCCAGGGGGCCGACGTGAATCTGCCGGCATTTCCGGCGCGCAATATCGCGGTAGGGTCTTATGCTCATGACAATTCCGTATTTTCCGCCTCGAGCCCGCCGCCCTTGTTATAGCCCAATTCGCCGCCCCCCATAAAGGCCAGGGGTCGCCGCAGGGCCCAGGCCCGGCGGGAAACGCCGTCCATCATAAACATCTAATTATCGAGGGCGGTTCCGGCGAGGAGTTTGTCGGCGTCCAGCGCCACGTCGCGACGGATCGCGCCGCCGGGGCCCAGGGGCGCAACTTTGCGGCCGTCGACATAGACTTCAAGCGCCCCGGCGTTGCCGGTCAAAAGCGTCAAGCCGGTCTTGTTCGGAACCCGGTAGGAATCGCCCGAGCGCAGCATCCGGGTCAGGATCAGCTCGCCGTCGCCGTTGCGCACCTGGACCCAGGAATCGCCGTTGGCGCGGATCACGATGCGCGCGTTGGTGTTGCTCTGGCCGAACACGGAGCCCGTGGATTTGTCGCCGCCGGCCTCGGGCGCAATGTTGGGAAGCTGCCCGAATTGTTCGGAGAGCGACGGCTCGCCGTTCGACTTATGCTCGGCGGAACCGGCATCCACGGCACCCGGCGCCGATTCGGTATTGGCCGAATCCGGCGCCGGACGGCCGGCGTTGGGCGCGGCCAAGTCGAGCGCGGGGCCGGAAGCGGGCATTGTCGCCGTCGCTTCCGGGGTGACGGTCGAGGCCGCCGCTTCGGTCGCCGGCACGCCGGTCTCTTCCGTTTTCGGCTTGAACATATCGGCAAGCTGGCGCGGCACTTCGACCACCGCCTCGAGCCCGCCGCGGTGTCCCATGGTCAGGTAATACCAGCCGCCATAGGCGGCGAGGGCGATGGCGAGCGAGATCAGCAGTATCGCACCGCTCGGCACCCGGCTTTCCGGGATCGGGGTCGGGAAGTTCAATTGCGTGCGGCGCGGAAGATCGGAAATCTCTTCACGGAACTGAGCGACGACCTCTTCGCGCTCAAGTCCCAGGTGATCGGCGTAGGCGCGCACGAATCCGATGGCATAGGCGGGGCCGGGCAAATCCTCGAAACGTCCGTCCTCGATCGCCTGAAGATGGACGTGGCGGATGCGCAGCGACCGTTCAACCTCTTCGAGGTCCCAGCCGTAGCGCTGGCGGGTTGCGCGCAACATGGCACCCACCGCTGACGGCACGGCCTGCGCCGCGACGCCACCCAACACGCCCGCCCAGAGTCCCGGCTCTTGCTCGGTCTGGATAGGTCTCTCCTGCTGCGACATGCCCCGGCTCCACCCGCAGTCCCCGCTGCGGCTATGCCGAACGCCCGAAACTACCTGGGCCTAGTCCCCGCCGGGGCGCAAGGCCATCCTGGCCCGCTTTAGATGCGTGTCGACCGGCCCAAAACCGACCCTAGGGGTTGGGGCCGTCCGACCCCTTATTAATACCAAGGACCGGGTTAAGGAACAACGCCCCTGATGGTTAGAGGGATACGCCGTGGTCCTGGGCGAAGCCTTTGAGGGCCGCCCGGAGGCTCCGGTCGGGGCGGCGGCAGAGCCCCAGGACGTAAGGCTCTAACGAGGCCAGATCAAGGCTGCGGACCATGGCTTTGACCGGGCCGACCGAAGCCGGCGCCATCGAGAGGCTGCGAAGGCCGACGCCCACCAGCGCCATGGCCTCGAGCGGCCTTCCCGCCATTTCGCCGCAGATCCCGAGGGGCACCTTGGCCTCGGCGCAACGCTCGACGACCGAGCGCAGAAACATCAGGACCGCAGGCGAGAGCATGTCGTAGCGCTCGGAAAGGGCCGGGTGCCCGCGGTCGCTCGCGAACAGGAACTGCAGCAGGTCGTTGCTCCCGATCGAGAGGAAATCGACGCGCGCCAGAAGCGGCTCGATCTGCCAGGCGAGGGCCGGCACTTCCAGCATCGCGCCGACCCGGATCTCTTTCGGAAGCTGGCCGCCGCGGCTTCGCGCACGCTCGACCTCGATGTCGAGGATGGCCCGCGCGGCGTCGAATTCGGCGACCTCCGAGATCATCGGGAACATGACCTCGAGCCTTCGTTTCGCCGCGGCGCGGATCAGCGCCCGCAACTGCTCGCGCAACAGAACCGGGTGATCGAGGCCGATGCGGATCGAACGCCAGCCCATGGCCGGGTTCTCCTCCCCCGCCGGCGGCATGTAGGACAAGAGCTTGTCGCCGCCGATGTCGAGCGTGCGGAAGGCGACGGGGCGGTTGCGGGCGAATTTGAATACCTTGCGGTAGAAGCGCGTCTGCACGTTCACGTCGGGAAAGTTCGACCGCACCATGAACGGAATCTCGGTGCGGTAGAGCCCGACGCCGTCGGCCCCGGTCTCATCGAGTTGGCTGAGGTCCGCGAGTAACCCGGCGTTGATGTTGACCGTAACCGAAACGCCGTCGCTTGTGACGGCGGGCAGATCGCGCATCGAAACATAGGCCGCGGCGCGAATGGCGCGCGCCTGCATCGCCTCCTGGAACGCCTGCTGCACGTCTTCGCCGGGGCGGATGAACATCTGGCCGTGGTCGGCATCGACGATCACGGGATCCAAGGGATCGATCTTCTCGACCACGCCCTTGACGCGCCCGAGCACGGGGACGCCCAGCGCCCGGCCGATGATCGCGACATGGGCGGTCGCCGATCCCTCCTCCAGGACGACGGCGCGAAGCCGGGCGCGGTCGTAGTCCAAGAGTTCGGCCGGGCCCAGTGAGCGAGCGATCAGCACCACGTCGTCGGGCAGTGCCGCCAAGGCGGCTTGCCCGTTTCCGGCCAGATGCTGCATCAGGCGGTTGGTCAAATCCTCGAAATCGTGCATCCGTTCGCGCAAGTAAGGGTCGGTGATATGGCTCATGCGCAGCCGGGTGTCGTCCTGCACCTTCTGGACCGCGGCTTCCGCCGTTAAGCCGTTTCCGATCGCCTCGCGGATTCGCATAAGCCAGCCGCGGTCTTCCGCAAACATGCGATAGGCCTCGAGCACGTCGCGGTGCTCGCCCGAATCCCCCAAGTCCGCCGCCGCGAACAGATCGTCGAGTGCGGTGTGAAGGCTCGAGACCGCCTGGTCAAAGCGCTCCCGTTCGGCGGCCGGGTCCTCGGCGACGATACGGGTGATGGCGACGCGCGGCCGGTGCAGCACCGCCAGGCCCATGCCGATCCCGCCGTTGAGCCGCGCCCCTTCGAGCCGCAGCGGCAAGAGCGCGATGCCGTCGGTCGGATGCAGTTCGGCCGGATCGACGAGCTCGCCGCCCGCGACCAGTTCGGCCAGCACCATGGCGATGGTCTCCAGCGCCTCGGACTCTTCGTCGGTGTAATGACGAGGCTTGCGGTTCTGAACCACGAGCACGCCGACGACGCGCCCGCCGCGCAGAATCGGCACGCCCAAAAGCGAGCGGTAGATTTCCTCGCCGGTTTCGGGGCGATAGGCGAAGGCGGGATGGGATTTGGCGTCGGCCAGCGCCACCGGCCGGGCATGGGCCGCGATCTGGCCGACGACGCCTTCGCCGACCCGCAGCCGCGTCACATGGACCGCTTCGTGCTTCAATCCTTCGGTGGCAAACAACTCGAGCACGTCACCCGCGCGCAGCACGTAGATCGAGCACACCTCGGCCACCATGCCGGCCGCGATCACCTGGACCATCCGCTCCAGGCGGGCTTCGGCGCTGCGCGCCGCCGCCATGACGTCGCGCACGCTTTTCAGCACGCGGCGGGCATCGCTCCACGCCGCGCCGCGCTGAACTTTCCGTTCCATCAGACGACGGCCCGCGCCTCTAGGGCCGAGACCGCCTGCGCCACAAGCTCGTCTAGGATCTCTTTGGCGGTCTGCTCGCGCTCCACCATGCCCACGCTTTGCCCGGCCATGAGCGAGCCCGACTCGACGTCGCCTTCGATCACGGCTCTTCGCAAGGCGCCCGCCCAGAAATGCTCGATCTCGAGCTGGGCCGCCTTCTGATCCAGCTCGCCGCGATCAACGCGTCCGATCACCTCGCGCTGGAATTCCAGGAACCGCTTGGTAGCGGAATTGGCGAGCGCCCGCACCGGGATCACCGGGAAGCGGGCATCGAGTTGCACCGACGGCACCGCATCCCGCGCGTCGGCGCGGATGAAGGCCGCCTTGAACCTGGGATGGGCGATCGATTCGCGCGCGCAGGCGAAGCGGGTGCCGAGCTGGCAGCCCGAAGCCCCCATCTCGAGATAGGACAGGATCGCCTCGCCCCGTCCGATGCCGCCCGCGACGAACACGGGAACTTCACGCAAAAACGGCAGGATTTCCTGCGCCAGCACGCCGGTCGTGACCGGCCCGATGTGGCCGCCCGCCTCCATGCCTTCGATGATGATGGCGTCCGCCCCCATCTTGACCATCTTCCTGGCGATGCCGAGGTTGGGCGCGAAGCACAGGAGCTTGGCGGACGCCGCCTTGATGCGGTCCACTGCCGCGCGCTTCGGCACCCCGCCGGCGAGCACGATGTGGCTCACCTTCTGGGCCAGGCAAGCATCTATAAGCCCCGAAAGTTGCGGATGCATGACAATCAGGTTGACGCCGAAGGGGCGTTTGGTGAGGGCAAAGGTGCCGCGGATTTCGTCCTCGAGCTGAACCGGCGACATCGGGCCCGACGCGATCACCCCGAAGCCGCCGCCGTTCGAGATCGCGGCCACCAGATGGCGTTCCGACACCCAGGTCATGGCCCCGGCCAGGATGGCGAGGTCGCTCCCCAGGAACTCGCGGCCGCGCCGCCACAGAGAATCGAGAATCGCGCGGGCCGGGCGGCGCTCCATGCGGGTCAGGCGGCGTCCAGGCCGTAGGCGGTATGGAGCGCGCGCAAGGCGAGCTCGGCATATTCCTCGGCGATCAGGACGCTCACCTTGATCTCGGAGGTCGAGATCACCTGGATGTTGATGCCCTTGCTCGCCAAGGTCTGGAACATGCGCTGGGCGATGCCGGCGTGGCTCCTCATGCCGACCCCGATGACGGAAATTTTCACCACATCGGCGTCGGGCACGATCGCCTTGTAATTGAGGCTGCCGCGGTTCTTCTCCAGCACGGCGACCGCGGCGTCGAGATCGCCGCGGGTCACCGTGAAGGTCAGATCCGTGTGAAGGCCGTCCTCGGACACGTTCTGGACGATCATGTCGACGTTGATGTCGGCGTCGGCCAGCGGGCCGAAGATGGCGGCCGCCACCCCGGGCCGGTCGGGCACCCGCACCAAAGTGATCTTCGCCTCGTCGCGGGAATACGCGATGCCGCTTACCAACTCTTTTTCCACGATCTCGTCCTCATCTACGACCAAGGTGCCGGGGCTGTCGTCGAAACTCGAGAGAACCTGAAGCCGCACATGGTGCTTCATCGCCAGCTCGACCGAGCGCGTCTGCAAGACCTTCGAGCCCAGCGACGCCATTTCGAGCATTTCCTCGTAGGTGATTTTATCGAGCTTTCGCGCCTTCGCAACGATGCGCGGATCGGCGGTGTAAACCCCGTCCACGTCGGTGAAGATGTCGCAGCGCTCGGCGCGCAGGGCGGCGGCCAAGGCGACCGCGCTGGTATCCGATCCGCCGCGCCCCAAGGTCGAGATCCGATTGCCGGGCGCAAGCCCTTGAAAACCGGCCACCACGGCGACGCGGCCGGCCTTGAATTCCGCCTCGATGCCTTCGATCTCGATGCCTTCGATGCGCGCCTTGCCGTGGGCGGAACTGGAGCGCACCGGCAATTGCCAAGCCAGCCAGGAGCGCGCCGGTACGCCGACCGCCTGCAAGGCGAGCGCCATGAGGCCGCTCGTCACCTGCTCGCCCGACGACACCACGGCGTCGTATTCCCGTGGGTCGTAAAGGCGCGCGATATCGGTCACATAACCGACCAACTCGTCGGTGACGCCGGCCATCGCCGAGACCACCACCGCGACCTCGTTTCCGGCGTCGAATTCGCGTTTCACGCGCTTTGCGGCACTTTTGATGCGCTCGATGGAGCCGACCGAGGTCCCGCCGAATTTCTGGACGATTCGCGCCATGGGCCTTTTCCTCGCGCAAGCATCCCTTGGACATGCCCATGCCGCCGGGCGTTCCCGGAACATCACTGCATCAAGCGCCGGAAGGAGCGGTTGCCGCGCGTCCCGCGGGTAATACATAATTTGCCCGGCAAGTGGCAAGCCTGCCCCACCTCCGGAATCGGCGAAAATCCATGGCCCCGCCTCCGCCCGCCCCGGCCGCAACCAGCGCCGACCCCGGCGAAATCGCGCGCTTCGAGGCGTTGGCGCGCGACTGGTGGGACGAGACCGGCAAGTTCCGCCCGCTCCACCGGCTCAATCCGACCCGGGTCAAATTCGTGCTGGAACGCGCCTGCCGCCACTACGGCCGCAACCCCGCTTCGCCGTGGCCGCTCACCGGGCTGACGCTTCTCGACATCGGCTGCGGCGGCGGGCTATTGGCCGAGCCCATGGCGAAAGCCGGGGCCTCGGTCGCCGGGATCGACCCCGGACGCAACAATATCGAGGCCGCCCGGCGCCATGCCGCCATGGGGGGCCTTACGATCGACTACCGCTGCGGCTTGGCCGAAGAGCTGGTCGCGGAAAACGCGCGCTTCGACGTCGTCCTGGCGCTCGAAGTGGTCGAGCATGTGGCGGATGTGGGCGTGTTCTTGTCCGCCGCCTGCGGGCTGGTGGCGCCCGGCGGCATCGTCATCGTCGCGACCTTGAATCGCACGCTGAAATCCTATGCGCTCGCCATCGTCGGCGCCGAATATGTGCTGGGGTGGTTGCCCAAGGGGACCCACGACTGGCGCAAATTCCTGCGGCCTTCGGAGCTTGCAGCCTCGTTGGCGCGCTGCGGCGTGCAGCTGATGGAATTGACCGGCGTCGCCTACAATCCGATCGGGGACCGCTGGCGGCTCTCGAACAATCTCGATGTCAATTATATGGCGCTGGCGGCAAAGCCGCCGGCTTAGGAATGATGGCGGCGGCGAATCCAGGGAATGCGGATGACTTCGATTCCTTCGTCCAGCAAGGCTTCGTGTTCCTCGCTGCTCGCCTCGCCGTAGATCCCGCGCGCCTTGCTCTTGCCGCCTTGGATGCGCCGCGCCTCGTCGGGGAATTTCTCGCCGACGTCATCGGCGCTGACCTCGATATGCTTGCACAGCCGCTCCAGGGCGCGGACCAGGTCCTGGGCCAACTGCTCTTCCCCGGCCTCGGTTCCACAGGGTTCCCCGAGGGTCTTCCCGAGGGTTTTCCCGATGCGCGGGGCCATGGGCGCCTTGGCGATTCTAAGCGATCCGCAGATGGGGCAAGCGACATCGCCCGCACCCTGCTGCGCCTCGTAGGTCTCGCCGTCCAGGAACCAGGCCTCGAAGACATGGTCCTTATGGCATCGAAGGTCGAACAGAATCATGGGCTTGGGCCCGCTCCCCCTATGCCGGTATGCCGCCGATTGTTAGCACAAACGGGGCCCCGCGGAAAGCGATGCATTGCCGCAGGCCCCTGGGTTTCGCCTTAGTGGCATCGCCCGACCACAATCCATTGCTCACGGTTTCGCCCTGGGTTGCGCTTCTCGAACGCTCGCGGGAATCCTTCGATCTCTGATCCCGATTTTGTTCGCGCTCTCGTCATCAAAACTAATAAACATTATAGTTATGTAATACATTTATATTACACATAAACAATTTGCATTTCTTGCCGTTTGTGGTATACTGGGTTTGAGCTTGAGGAGGACCGCGCCATGACTCTGCGATTGGGCGATACCGCCCCCGATTTCGAAGCCGAGACCACCCAAGGCCACATCCGCTTCCACGAATGGATCGGCGACGGCTGGGCCATCCTGTTCTCGCACCCCAAGGATTTCACCCCCGTCTGCACCACCGAGCTCGGCTACATGGCCAAGCTCGCGCCGGATTTCGCCAAGCGCAACGTCAAGACTCTCGGCATTTCGGTGGACAAGGTGGAAAACCACAAAGGCTGGGTGAAGGACATCGAGGAAACTCAAGGGTCGAAGCTCAACTACCCGATCATCGCCGACCCCGAGCGCAAGGTCGCGAATCTTTACGGGATGATTCACCCGGCCCATGACGAGGTTTACACGGTGCGCACCGTCTTCGTGATCGACCCCAAGAAGAAGATCCGCCTCATGATCACCTATCCGCAGACGACGGGGCGCAACTTCGACGAAATCCTGCGCGTCATCGATTCGCTCCAGCTCACCGACAAGTTCAGCGTCGCGACGCCGGTGAATTGGAAACAGGGCGAAGACGTCATCATCGTCCCCTCGGTTTCGGACGAGGACGCGAAGAAGAAATTTCCCAAGGGCTGGAAAGCGCTGAAGCCTTACCTGCGGCTCACCCCGCAGCCGCGCGGGTAAACTTCATTTCCGGCGCGCCGCCTTTGGTTCCGGCGCGGCTTCGGGACCTGCAAAATCCCGGTCGTGGGTGAGCGACGGGATCATGGCCCGCGACAGCGCTACTCTGGCCAAATCGATCTCCGCCGAAACAATGCCCGGCGCCTCGCCGGCCTCGGCCAGAATCTCGCCCCACGGGTCCACGATCAGGGAACGGCCGAAAGTTTTGCGGCCCTCGGCGTGAACCCCGCACTGCGCGGGCGCAAGGATGAACGACCCGGTTTCGATCGCCCGCGCCCGCAGCAGCACATGCCAATGGGCGCGCCCCGTTACCTCAGTGAAGGCGGAAGGAACCGAGATCATGACGGCCCCGGCCTTGGCCAAACTCCGGTAAAGATTCGGAAACCGCAGGTCGTAGCAGACGGTGAGCCCCAAAAGCCCCCAGGGTGTTGCGGCCAGCACCGCCTCTTCGCCCGGGCGAAAGGTCGCGGATTCGCGGTAGCTCTCGCCGTTCTCCAGGTCGACGTCGAACATGTGAATCTTGTCGTAATGCGCCGCGATGCCGCCGTCGGCGCCGATGAGATAGGAACGGTTGGCGATACGGCCGTCGTCCAGTTTCACCGCGAGCGAACCGGCGAGAAGCCAGGCCCCGGTCTCGGCCGCCAGATCGCGCAACGCCGAGAGCGCCTGATGGTGCTCCTCGAATTGCGCCTTGGCGCGCAAGAGATTTCCTTCGGGCTCGAACATCGCGGCGTTTTCGGGAAGCGCCACGAGATCGGCGCCCTGGCTTCGCGCTTGGCGCACCGCGTCGGCGATGAACGCGATGTTGGGCGCGATCTCGCGGCCCGAATTGGTCTGGATGCAGACGGCCTTGAATTTTGCGGTCACCGCGCAATCCCCAGCATCGTGTCGAGCTTGCCGGCCCGCTCCAACTCCGCAAGTTCGTTGAAGCCACCCACATGCGCGCCGCCGATGAATATCTGCGGGATCGTCATGCGCCCGCCGCTTCGCTCCTGCATCTCTTGGCGCTTGCCGGCGTTAATGGAGGTTTCGATCTCCGTGAACGGCACGCCCTTGCGGGTCAACAACTCCTTGGCGCGATTGCAGGCGCCGCAAAACGTGCTGCTGTAGATTTCGACGGTCTTCATGGCCTAATTCCCGGCTTCCCGCACATATAGGACGTAGCGCGCGCGGCGCCAGGGAAATCGGGCCCTCAAGACCGGGGCAACACGGTGCGCGCCAACGTCAGCACGTCGACCGATCTGGCGCCCGCCCGCAATAGCGCCGCCGCGCAACTCCCGGCCGTCGCCCCAGTGGTGAGCACATCGTCGATCAGAACGATTCCCTTGTCGGCCAGCTTGCCGGCCTGCCGGGCCGGAACGGCAAAGGCCTTGCGCACGTTGCTGCGCCGCTCATTGCGATCCAAGCCCCGCTGGGAGGGCGTGCGGCGCTTGCGCACCAAGACGCCGGGGTCCATGGGCTTGCCGGAAAGCTTCGCCAAGGCGCTCCCCAGCAAGGCGGCCTGATTGTAGCGGCGCGCGAAAAGCCGCGTCCAATGCAGCGGCACCGGAACGATCAAATCCGCATCCTCGATCAACTCGCGCCCGGCGCGCAGCAGCCACGCGGCGAACGTCCGCGCCGCGTCAGTGCGGTCGGCGTATTTGAAAGCAAGGATGAGGCCCCGGCTGGCGTCGTCGTACCGGAACACCGAGCGCGCCCGGTCCCAACCGGGGGGCTCGCGCAGGCAGGCGGGGCAGAGCAATTCTTCCCCCGCCTCGAATTCGAAGGGATAGCCGCAGCGCACACAAAACGGCGCCGCGATGAAGGTGAGCCCCTTCCAGCATGGGGCGCAGAGCGTCCCCTGCTCCTCGATCAGGCGCCCGCAGCCCAGGCAGCGGGGCGGCAAAAGCAAATTGAGGGCGAAGATCGAAACGCGGGCTAATCGTGTGGCCATGCCGCCATCTTCGCCCGGCACCCCGCCCTGTCAACCGATCGCCCCCATCCGGCGCCAAGCGCCGCCTTCCGGTGCCGCCGGCGCCATGCCATATAACGGGCATGGCCACCATGCAGGTCTTCGACCGGCGGTTGCTGCGGATCCGGCGCGACCGCGCGGCGGCGCAGCTAAGCGCCCACGACTTTTTGTTCCGCGAGGCCGCAGAGCGCCTGACCGAGCGCTTGCAGGACATCAAGCGCCGGTTCGAGGTCGCGCTCGATCTGGGCTGCCACGGCGGCGAGGTCGCCCGCGCATTGAATTCCCAGGGCGGGATCGAGACCCTGGTTCAATGCGACCTTTCGGCGAGCATGGCGGCATCAGCGCGGGACGGCGGCAAATCCCGCTTGGCACTTGCCGCCGACGAAGAGGCGCTCCCCTTTGCGGCCGCCAGCTTCGACCTGGTGCTCTCCTCCCTGAGCCTTCATTGGGTCAACGATCTTCCGGGCGCGCTCTTGCAGATCCGGCGAATCCTCCGGCCGGACGGGTTGTTCCTGGGGGCGCTTCTGGGCGGCGAGACGCTTTGCGAACTGCGCGCCGTCTGGACCGAGGCCGAGCTGGCGGAGGAAGGGGGCGCCGGCAGCCACGTGGCGCCATTCGCCGATATCCGCGACGCGGGCGCGCTTTTGCAACGCGCGGGATTCGCGCTCCCGGTCGCCGACGCCGAAACCATCACCGTCACTTACCCGGATGCGCATGCGCTCATGGCCGACTTGCGCGGCATGGGCGAGGCCAACGTGGCGGTGCTTCGCCGCGGCTTTGCGCGGCGCGCCGCGCTCGATCGCATGGCCAAGCTCTATAAGGAGCGTTTCGGCGATGCCTCGGGGCGCATTCCCGCCACCTTCCAGGTGATTTATCTCACCGCCTGGGCGCCGCACGACTCCCAGCCCAAGGCGCTTCGCCCCGGCAGCGCCGCGGCCCGACTTTCCGAGGCACTGGGCGCCGTGGAGAAACCGGCCGGCGACAAGGCCCGGCCCTGAACCGCGACCGCTACAGCAAATCCCGCAGCATGGCGATGAGCGGCACATCCGCGGGCGGCATGGGATAATCGTCGATCTTTTGCGGCTTCACCCAGGCCAGCTCCTGGCCTTCGCGGGCAGTGACCATGCCTTCCCATTTCCGGCACAAATAAAGCGGCATCAAAAGATGGAACCGCTCGTAAGCGTGCGAGGCAAAGGCGAACGGCGCCAGGCAGCCCGGATCGACCGTTATGCCGAGCTCTTCCTCGAGCTCGCGCACCAGGGCCGCTTCCGGAGTCTCATTTTCTTTCAACTTGCCGCCGGGAAATTCCCAAAGCCCCGCCAATTCCCGTCCCTCGGGCCTGCGGGCCAGCAGCACCCGCCCATCGGCGTCGATGAGCGCCACCGCCGCCACCAGCTTAAGGGGGAGAGGATCAGCTCCGGTAGTCGGCATTGATGGCGATGTAGCCGTGGGTGAGGTCGCAGGTCCAAACCGTGGCTTTGCCCTTGCCGACGCCGACGTCCACCGCGATGGCGATGTCGCGGGTTTTCATATGAGCGGCGACGGGGGCTTCGTCGTAACCGGGCACGACCGCGCCGTTCTTTGCCACCAGCACGCCGCCGATCCGGATCTTTAATTTGTCGCGGCTGGCGGGCTCGCCCGATTTGCCCACCGCCATGACGATACGGCCCCAATTCGCGTCCTCGCCCGCGACCGCGGTCTTGACCAGCGGCGAATTGCCGATCGCAAGCCCGATCTTGCGGGCGGAGCCTTCCGAGGCCGCGCCGGTCACGCCGATGGTAACGAACTTCTGCGCGCCCTCGCCGTCGCGCACGACCTGCTGCGCCAAATCCCGCATCAGATCTTCGAGGCGGTTGCGGAAATCGCGCAAGGCCGGGTCGGAGGCCCGCGATACTTTTTTGTGCTGCGAGCCTTTGCCGGTTGCGACCAATAGCACCGTGTCGCTGGTCGAGGTGTCGCCGTCCACCGTGATCGAATTGAAGGTGCGCTCGTTCGCCTGGGACAACAAGGACTGCAGCACCCGCGCCGGAATCGCGGCGTCGGTGAACAGGAACGCCAGCATCGTCGCCATGTCGGGGGCGATCATGCCGGAGCCCTTGGCGATGCCGTTGATGGTGACCCGCACGCCCGCGATTTGGGCCGAGCGCGTCGCACCCTTGGCAAAGGTGTCGGTGGTCGTGATCGCCGCGGCGGCATCCTTCCAGGCTTTGGGCGAGGCCGAATGGCTCATCCCCGGCAGGGCGTGGGCGATCTTTTCGGCCGGCGGCGGTTCGCCGATCACCCCGGTCGAGGCGACGAAGACCTCGCTCTCATTGCAGCCCAAAAGCCGGGCCGCGGCTTGCACCGTTTTCTTCACGGTCGCTTGGCCCACTCGGCCGGTAAAGGCGTTGGAATTGCCGGAATTGACGACGATCGCCCGCGCCTTGCCCCGGCGCAAGGCAGCGCGGCACCACGTTACGGGTGCGGAAGCCATGCGCGAGCGCGTCAAGACGCCGGCAACGGTTGCGCTCGGCTCCAGGATGGCGAACATCAGATCGGTGCGGCCCTTGTAACGGATGCCGCAGGCCGCGGTGGCAAGCTTTACGCCGGCCACCTCGGGCATGTTGGGGAATGCGGCGGGCGCAAGGGGCGAGCGTTCGGTCATCGGGGCAGCTTGGCGCGATTTGGCGGCGGTGCGTTTCAAGACGGCGCAAAGCGGAGCGTCGGCGCCGGTTCGGGACGCATCTTGCATATCGCCGGCTGCGGCACAAGGGAGCGGCGCGCGTTCTTGCCTCGTTGACAGGCCGGTATCCCGCCCCTATTTGTCTCATGGCCGTATTCCCTTAATTTCCGACCGTTTTCGAAGGTTTCGATGATCGGGGCTATCGCCCGGCAATTTTTCGGTTCCGCCAACGAGCGCTACGTCAAGCGGCTTTACCCCGTGGTCGATGCGATCAACGCGCTTGAGCCGGAGCTGGTTCGGCTCTCGGACGACGAGTTGCGCGCGCGCACCGCCATGTTCCGCCAGCAGCTGGCGGACGGCGCCGAGCTCGACGAGCTTCTGGTTCCCGCTTTCGCCACCGTGCGCGAGGCGGCCAAGCGCACGCTCGGACAGCGCCATTTCGACGTCCAGCTCATGGGCGGGATGGTCCTCCACCGCGGCCAGATCGCCGAGATGAAAACCGGCGAAGGCAAGACGCTGGTGGCGACACTCGCCGTCTACCTCAATGCGCTCCCCGGCAAGGGCGTCCATGTGGTTACCGTCAACGATTACCTGGCCAAACGCGACGCCGAATGGATGGGCCAGATCTACCGCTTCCTGGGGCTCGAGGTCGGCTGCATCGTCCATGATTTGAGCGACGATCAGCGCCGCGCCGCCTACGGCGCGGACGTCACCTACGGCACCAACAACGAGCTCGGGTTCGATTATCTGCGCGACAACATGAAGTTCCGCCTCGAGCAGATGTCTCACCGTCCGTTCCATTTCGGAATCGTGGACGAAGTGGACTCGATCCTGGTCGATGAGGCGCGCACGCCGCTCATCATTTCCGGCCCGGCCGAGGATTCCTCCGATTTGTACCGGAGCGTAGACAAGCTCATCCCGAAGCTTGCCGACGACGACTTCGAGAAGGACGAAAAGGTCCGCGCGGTCACCTTCACCGACAAGGGCGCGGAGACGATGGAAAACGTGCTCCGCGAGGCGGGGCTGATGGAAACCGGTTCCTTGTACGACATCCACAACGTGTCGCTGGTTCACCACGCGAACCAGGCGCTCCGCGCCCACAAGCTGTTCCGGCGCGACGTGGATTACATCGTCAAGGATCGCAAGATCATCATCATCGACGAGTTCACGGGCCGCGCCATGGAAGGGCGGCGCTATTCCGACGGCCTTCATCAGGCGCTCGAGGCCAAGGAGAACGTCGACGTCCAGACCGAAAACCAGACGCTCGCCTCGATCACCTTCCAGAATTATTTCCGCCTCTATCCCAAGCTTGCCGGCATGACCGGCACCGCCATGACCGAGGCGTCGGAGTTTTCCGAGATCTACAAGCTGGAAGTGGTCGAGATTCCGACCAATGTGCCCTGTATCCGCATCGACCACGACGACGAGATCTACCGTACCGGCCGCGAAAAGAACTCGGCCGTTTGCGATGTCATCGCCGATTGCCATGCGCGCAAGCAGCCGGTCCTGGTCGGCACCATCAGCATCGAGAAATCCGAGCATCTCTCGGACCTGCTGAAGAAACGCAAGATCCTGCACCACGTTCTGAACGCCCGCTATCACGAGCAGGAGGCCTACATCATCGCCCAGGCCGGCATGCCGGGCGCGGTCACGATCGCCACCAACATGGCGGGCCGCGGCACCGATATTCAACTGGGCGGCAATTACGACATGCGGGTGAAGCAGGAACTCTCGGCCGTCACCGACGAAGCGGAGCGCAAGCAACGCATGGCCGAGATCGCGGCCGAAATCGCCGCCGCCAAGGACATCGTGATCGGCGCGGGCGGGGCCTTCGTCATCGGCACCGAACGTCACGAAAGCCGGCGCATCGACAATCAGTTGCGCGGCCGTTCCGGCCGCCAGGGCGATCCCGGCGCCTCGCGCTTTTATCTCTCGCTCGAAGACGACCTGATGCGCATCTTCGGCTCGGAGCGCATGGACGGCTGGCTCCAGACGCTCGGCATCCGCGAGGGCGAGGCGATCATCCACGTCTGGATCAACAAGGCGCTCGAAAAAGCCCAGCAGAAGGTCGAGGCCCGCAACTTCGAGATTCGCAAATCGTTGCTGCGCTTCGACGACGTGATGAACGACCAGCGCAAGGTCATCTACGAGCAGCGCAAGGAGATCATGAGCGCCGAAGACGTTTCGGATACCGCGGTCGGCATGCGCCATTCGGTGATCGACGAATCGATCGCGCGCTGCATCCCCGAGAACGCCTATCCCGAGCAATGGGACGTTCATGCGCTGCGCGAGGAATCGATGCGCCTGCTGGCCTTGGAGTTGCCGATCGAGGAATGGGCGAAAGAGGAAGGGATCGCGGACGAGGAGATCAAGGCCCGCATCATCGAGGCCTCCGACCGCAAACTCGCCGAAAAGGCGGCGCGCTACGGCCCCGAGGTCATGCGCATGGCGGAAAAGAGCCTATTGCTCCAGCTTCTCGACCAGGCCTGGAAGGACCACCTGCTATCGCTCGATTACCTGCGCCAGGGGATCAATCTTCGCGCCTACGGCCAGCGCGATCCCTTGAACGAATACAAGCGCGAGGCCTTCCGCATGTTCGAGGCGATGCTCGTCCGCCTGCGCGAGTCCGTGACGGGCGTCATGTCCCATCTCGAAATCCGGGTGGGCACGCCCCCCGAACAGGCGATCCCGGAACGCAAACTGCCGCCCATGGAAGAGGTGCGCGCCGACGGGCCCACGGCCGGCACCGATGCCCCGCGCCGCTCGAGCGTCCCGGAGCGCATCGCCCGCTCGCCCTTCAGCGCGGAAGATCCCGCGACCTGGGGCAAGGTCCAGCGCAATTCCCCCTGCCCCTGCGGCTCGGGCAAGAAATACAAGCACTGCCACGGACAGATGACATAGCCTAGCTGCCAAGCGTCAGCCCAGACCCACTTTCCCCATATCCAGAAATTTCGCGCGGCGGCGCTGGGCCAGCTCGTTGCGGTCCAATCCAACCAATTCGTTCAGCGCTTTCGACACCGCGTCGCCCACCGCCTTGATCGTCTTGTCGGGTTGGCGGTGCGCGCCGCCCACGGGTTCCTCGATGATCTCGTCGATCACCTGAAGCTTCAACAGGTCTTCGGAGGTCATGCGCATGGCTTCGGCCGCCGCCTGGACCTGGTCCTGCTGGCGCCACAGGATGGACGCGCAGCCCTCGGGCGAAATCACCGAATAGACCGCGTGCTCCAGCATCAGCACCTTATTCGCCGCCGCCATGGCGATGGCGCCTCCCGATCCGCCTTCGCCGATGATCACCGACACGAAGGGCACGCGCACCCGGAGGCACGTCTCGATCCCGCGCGCGATGGCCTCGGCCTGGCCGCGCGCTTCCGCGTCCACGCCCGGGTACGCGCCCGGGGTGTCGATCAACGTCAGGATCGGAAGATTGAACCGGTCGGCGAGCTCCATGAGGCGCACCGACTTGCGGTAGCCTTCGGGGCGCGCCATGCCGAAGTTGTGCTCCATGCGGGTCGCGGTATCGGAGCCTTTCTCGTGGCCCAGGACCAGGACCGAGCGGCCCCGAAAGCGTCCCAAGCCGCCGATGATGGCGCGGTCCTCCCCAAAAGCGCGGTCGCCGGCGAGGCCCGTGAAATCGTCGATCAGGGCGGAAAGGTAATCCTGGAAATGGGGGCGGTCGGGGTGGCGCGCGACCTGAACCTTCTGCCAGGGTGTCAGTTTCGCATAGGCTTGGCGCAGGATCTTGTCGACGCGGGCCTGAAGCTTGGCTACTTCGTCGGCGACGTTGATCTCGCCGGCGTCGCTTAAATGCCGCAGCTCCTCGATCTGGGCCTCGAGTTCGGCGACGGGCTTCTCGAAATCGAGGTAGTTGTGCATCGGTTTCAAAACCGCGCCCGAGGCGGCGCAAAGGTTGGGGCGGTTCTTGCCGCCCGCAGAAAACTTTTTATCAACGGCCGGCGATCAGCTCCGCCTTCTTGACCATGACCTCGGCCTGCTTGATCGAAGCCGCGTCGATCAGGCGCCCGTCGAGCGTGACCGCGCCCTTGCCGGATTTCTGCGCTTCCGCCATCGCTTCCAGGATGCGCTTCGCCTTGGTGATCTCGGCCTCGCTCGGGCTCATCACCCGGTTGGCGAGATCGATCTGGCTCGGATGGATCGCCCATTTGCCTTCGCAGCCCAAGGTCGCGGCGCGGTTGGCCTGCGCCACGAACCCATCCGGGTCGTTGAAGTCGCCGAAGGGCCCGTCGATCGGCCGCAACCCGTTGGCGCGCGCCGCCACCACCATGCGCGCGATCGCGTAATGCCACATGTCGCCCCAATGCACCTCGCGCTTGCCGGACTCATCCTTGTCGGTCAGCACGTGATAATTGGGATTGGGCCCGCCGATATTCGTGGTCTTGGCCTTGGTCGAGGCCGCGTAATCGGCGACGCCGAAGTGAAGCGATTCGTTGCGCTTGCTCGCCGCCGCGATCTCATGGACATTTTGCATGCCGAGCGCGGTCTCGATGATCATCTCGAATCCGATGCGCTTCTTGAATTTCTTGGCCATCTCGATCTGGGTCACCAGCATGTCCACGGCGTAAATGTCGCCCGCGGTTCCCGCTTTCGGGATCATGATGAGGTCGAGCTTGGCGCCCGCCTGCTCCACCACGTCGACCACGTCGCGGTACATATAATGCGTGTCGAGCCCGTTGATGCGGACACTCATGGTTTTTCCGCGCCAGTCGATGTCGTTCAACGCCTGGATCACGTTCTTGCGCGCGTTCTCCTTCTCGTCGGGCGCAACCGCGTCTTCAAGGTCGAGGAAGACGACATCGACGTTGGACATCGCCGCCTTCTCGAACATCTTCGGATTGCTGCCCGGGACCGCAAGCTCGCTGCGGTTCAACCTGGGCTTCGCCTGCTCGACAATATGAAAGCTCATTCGACCCCCTGGGCGCTCGAATTATACAAGGAAACCTAAGGATTTCCGCCCCAAAGCGGAAGAGGCGGGAACATGAGGGAACCGGCCTCAAATGTCAACGCCGGGCGGCTTTGCGGGCCAGGGGATGGTGCGCGTGAACGATCGCCTTGAGGCGCGATCCCAACACATGGGTGTAAATCTGGGTGGTCGAAATATCGGCATGCCCCAGCATCTGCTGGATGCTGCGCAAATCGGCCCCGTGGTCCAGAAGATGGGTGGCGAAGGCGTGGCGCAGCACATGGGGTGAAAGTGTCGCCGGGTCGAGTCCGGCATCGAACGCGAGGCGCTTCAGCATCTGCCCGAAGGATTGGCGCGTCAGATGCCGCGAGCGCGACGGGAACAGCCACGGGCCTTCCTTACCGTTGCGCAGGAATTTCTCCCGGTGCCTCAGGTAGCGCGCGAGCGCGGCGCGCGCCGGATCGCCGAGCGGCACCAGCCGCTCTTTTCCGCCCTTGCCGCACACGGTCAAAAATTTCCGGTCGCGCGACAGCGCGGCCATCGGCAAGGAGACGAGCTCGGAAACGCGCAAACCCGTCGCGTAAAGAATTTCGACCAGCGCCGCTTGGCGCGCGGCCTCCGCCCCCTCGCCTCCTTTTGCTGCGGCGAGCAACTCTCCGGTTTCGTCTTCGCTCAAGACTTTGGGCAGCGGCCGCCCCAAATGCGGACTTTCAATGCCGGCGCAAGGATCGTCGCGCCGGATGTTCTCGCCGAACAGATAGCGGTGGAATTGGCGGAGGCACGACAGCTTGCGCGCGATCGAGCGCGGCGACAATGCCGACAGGCGCGCGAAATAATCGCGGATCGATTTGGTATTGGCGGCCTCGATTCGAAGCCCGCGTTCGACAAGAAATTTCTCGAACTCCTTAAGGTCGCCCCGATAGGCGCCGAGCGTATTTGCCGCGGCGCCGCGTTCGGAGGACAGCATTTCGAGGAAGGCGCCGATATGCGGCGAAACTTTGTCCCGCTTCTTGCGCGCCCGCGCCATCTTAAGGCGCCGCGACCGCCGCCTCGAGGGCAAGCCGGCGCGCCTCTTTGTCGAGACCCACCGCATCGAGGCTCGCCACCACCTCGTTGACGACGATTGGGCTTGCCGATCCCGGCCCGCCGTCGCCCAGAACCAGCATCGCGAACAAAACCGTCGCCCCGATTTCGTTGGCGTCGGCCGCTTCGCGCAGCGCCGTCCAGAGTGCTACACCCGGCGCCGGCGCGGCCGCGCCGCCGGTCTTGATGAGTTCCGCCCAATCGGAGAAGTCGACCGGCACGCCGATGGCGTCCAATAATCCGAGCGACATTCCCGCTTGGCTCTCCCAGCCGTCGCCCCCGGCGGCCTTGCCGGCCGCGAGCCATTTGCGAAGCTTCGCCTGGTCGGCGGGCATCTTGTCTTGCGTGTCGCATAGGACCGCCAAGGGCCACAGCGCCGCTTCCGCCTTGCGCGCGTCGGCGACCTCAGACCCCGCCGCCAATTCGTACCAGGCATTGCCGTGATCGCAATCGTTGGCGGCAAACATCGCGCGCCCCGCATCGCCCGCGAACCAGATCATCTCGGAAACCGCCGAGAGGTCGCCGAGCAGCGGCGCGTTCACCCGGGCCGCGGTCGCGAACATTCCGTCCTTCCGCGCCGATTTCAACGCCGCCGCCATGGCTTCGGCCCGCGCGGCGGGGGCCGTTTGTTTGGCCGCCGCCTGATAAAGAAGGGCGCGGCCCAGTGCGCCGCCGTCCTTTTCGGCGGTGGTGAGGGCGCTATCGAGCTCTTCCGGCTTGAACGAAACTTCGGAATACATCTTGGCCAGCGTGTTCGCGGACATCAGGCCCGACGCCTCGGCCCGTTCCCCGGCGCGCAGCCGGACGGCCGGATCGGCCCCGGCGTTCCCGGCAATCGCCATCAAAACGGCGGGGTCGGCGGAATCGGCGGAATCGGCGGGAATGGGCTGATTCGCCGCGCGCAGCATGGCCATGGTCAGCGCACTCACGTTGCCCGCGGTCTTGACCTCCTTCTTCGAATCTCCCAGCAGCACGGGCGCCAAGGCGAAGAACGCATCGTCCTTGTCGGCCGCGCTCTCCCGCAAAAGCGCCAGCGAAAGCCGCGCCTGGTCCTTCTGCCCGGCGGTGGCCTGGCAGAACACGAAGGCCTTCTGCCAATAGTCGTTCGAATATTCGTGAATCGATTTCCCGACCCGATCGCAGGCCGCCTTGGTGTCGTCCGAAAGCAGCAGCCCGTCGACCCGGGTGCGCGACATCGCCTCATTGCCGGCTTGCGAGGGCGCGGCGTCCAAAAGCTCGTTCATGCCCTTGGCGTCGCCCATGGCCGCCAGCCGCTCGGCGCGGAGCGCAATCAGGCTCGATCCCGTTTTCTCGCCCTCGGGGACCTTGGCGATCGATAGCAGCAGGCGGCGCGTCAGGTCGCGCATCGCATGCGACGGGGCCTTCACGGGCAAAAGCGGAACGAGACGCTGCACCAGGCTTCTGGAGACTCCGGCCCACATGTCGAATCCGAAGCCCCCTTTGCTTTGGTCGAGCACGCCCGCGGAGTCGGGATCGATCGCCTGAAGCGTGTTTACTTCGATATTCGGCTCGATCTTTTTGGGCGGCACATAAGCCGGGCTCGCCGCGGGCGCAGGCCCTGCCGCCGGTGGCGGGTTTGCGGCGGGGGTTTTGGGAATCGCCGGCCCCGGCGCGCCCTTGGCCGGCGGCCCGAGCTTGACCGGCGCGTTGGTGTCGGCTCCCGCCGCCGCCATGCTTTGCGCGCACGCAAGCGCGAGGGCGGCGGCGAAAACGAAAATGCGGCTAATGCGGGAAGCGGTCATCCGGAACGATCTTCTCGACCGGGGCGGTGGGCGCCGGGATGTCCCAGGCGGCGAGCAGGCCGAGGCCGACCGCAACGACCGCCGCAATCGCGACGATGATCAATACCGACACTTTACTCATGGAAATGACCGATCCCCCTTTCGTCGCGGCCGATGACCCGCGACGCGGGGCACGTTCCGAGGCAGCGCGGCCTGCAACCCCGCCATCGGGCGCAGGCGTAGCGACAGGATTCGCCGTTTGTGATAGAAACCGACCATGGCGAATTTGCGGCAGTCTAGCCTCGCGCCATTCTCGGTTCAACGCCGCGCCCGGAAAGTTTTCGGCCGAACGCCGTCATGACGTCCCCATTGCCAAAGCTCGACAAGTCCATCGTCCTCATCGGCATGATGGGGGCCGGCAAGACCTGCATCGGCCGCAAGCTCGCCGAGCGCCTGGAGCTTCCGTTCGTGGATGCGGACCAAGAGATCGCGCAGGCCGCGGGCTGTTCCATCGCCGACATTTTCGCGCTCCACGGCGAAGCCGCCTTTCGCGAAGGCGAACGCCGGGTGATCGCGCGCTTGCTGGACGAGCCGGTGCACGTTTTGGCCACCGGCGGCGGCGCCTTCATCAACGAACAGACCCGCGCCAAGATCCGCGAGCGCGCCATCGCGGTATGGCTGCGCGCCGACGCCGAGCTTCTCCTGCGCCGGGTGACGCGGCGCAACAACCGGCCGCTCCTGCAACAGGGCGAACCGAGATCGGTTCTGGAGAAGCTGATGGCGGAGCGCGAACCGGTCTATGCCCAGGCCGACCTCATCGTCGATTCCATGGACGGTCCAAGAGAAGCCATGGTGAGCAAGGTGCTGGATGCGCTGGCCGAATACATGGCCCATTCCCCTCCCGCACCGGCGCGGAGCGGAGCGCAGTGACCAATCCCGAAACGGTGCGTGTTTCGCTCGGGGCCCGCAGCTACGACATCGTCGCCGGCACCGGGCTCTTGGACGCGGCCGCGCGCTACCTCAAACCCGTGCTCGCCCGGCCGCGCGTGTTGATCGTCACCGACGCGACGGTGGCCTCGCTCCATCTCCCGGCGATCGAGGCCTCGCTCACGCTAGAGCGGATCGAATGGCGCCGGATCGTGCTGCCGCCGGGCGAGCGCACCAAGAACTTCGCCTATCTCCAGGGCCTGATCGAGGCCATGCTGGGCCTCGGTGTGGACCGCCAGACGACCGTGGTGGCGCTCGGCGGCGGCGTGATCGGCGATCTGGCCGGCTTTGCCGCCAGCATCGTGTTGCGCGGCATCGAATTCGTGCAAATCCCGACCACGCTCCTCGCCCAGGTCGACAGTTCGGTGGGCGGCAAGACCGGGATCGACACCGCGCACGGCAAGAATCTGGTGGGGTCGTTTCACCAACCGCGCCTGGTCCTGGCCGATATCGCCACGCTGCGCACGCTGCCCAGGCGCGAGCTTTTGGCCGGATATTCCGAGATCGTCAAATACGGCCTGATCCGCGACGCGCCCTTCTTCGATTGGCTGGATGCGAACGCGCCGGCGCTTCGCGACGGCGACGAGCCGGCGCGCATCCACGCCGTCGTCACCAGCTGCCGGGCGAAAGCCCGCATCGTCGCCGCCGACGAGCGTGAATGGGGCGAGCGCGCGCTGCTAAACTTCGGCCACACCTTCGCCCACGCCTTGGAGGCCGAAACCGGGTACAGCGGCGAATTGCTGCACGGCGAGGCGGTCGCGATCGGCATGATCATGGCCTTCGAACTGTCGCAAATCCTGGGCCTGTGCCCGCCGCAAGAAACCAACCGGGTGCGGCGCCATTTCGGCAAAATCGGGCTGCCCGTGACGCCGAAGGGCCTGGGCTCGCGGCGATGGAACGCGGCCGCGCTCCTGGCCCGCATGCGCCACGACAAGAAGGCGCGCGACGGCAAGCTGCGCTTCGTGCTGACGCGGGGCATCGGCCAAGCGTTCGTCGGCGCCGACGTCGGCCTGGAAGCGGTGGCCCAGGTGCTCGAGCGCGCGCTCGCCGCCTGAAGGCTCGAAGCCGCGGGATGAACTGACGTGACCGAATTCGACGTGCCGGCCGATATTCTCATTCCCGTTGGCGTGATCGCGCTTTTGCTCGCGCTGTCCGCGCTGTTCTCGCTGGCGGAAACCGGGCTCACGGCGGCGTCGCGCCTGCGCATCCATCAGCTGGCGAAAGAGGGGAGCCGGCGCGCCAAGATCGCGCGCAGCCTGATCCAGCACAAGGAACGCCTCATCGGCACGCTGCTGCTGGCTTATAACCTCGTCAATATTCTCGCCTCCGCCTTGGCCACGGAGTTGCTCATCCGCTTCTTCGGCGAACGCGGCGTCGTCTATGCCACCGGCATCATGACCGTGCTCATCGTCATCCTCGCCGAAGTCCTGCCCAAGACCTACGCGATCAACAACGCCGACCGCACGGCGCTGTTGGTGGCGCCCGCGGTCCGGGCGCTGGTATTCGTGCTGTCGCCCGTTACCCATGCGGTCCAGGTGTTCGTCAAGGCGACGCTGGGCCTGTTCGGCGTCGACACGATCGCCGACATCGGCGTCACCGCGCCCGAGGAGCTCCGGGGCGCGATCGACCTCCATGCCGGGCCGGGCGAGCAAATCCGGCACGAGCGCGCCATGCTGCGCAGCATCCTCGATCTCGATCAGGTCGAGGTCGGCGAGATCATGATCCACCGCAAGGACGTGTTCATGATCGAGGCCGACCAGCCGGTTGCCTCTCTCATCGACCAGGTTCTGGGAAATCCCTTCACGCGCATCCCGCTGTGGAGCGGCGAGCCCGACAACATCGTCGGCGTGCTGCACGCCAAAACGGTCATCAAGGCGGTCTACGAGAACGCGGGCAACGTGGAATCGATCGACGTCCGCGCCCTCGCGGCCAAGCCCTGGTTCATCCCCGAATCGACGAGCCTCATCGATCAGCTCCAGGCGTTCCGCCGGCGGCGCGAACACTTCGCGCTGGTCGTGGACGAGTACGGCTCGATCATGGGCGTGGTGACGCTCGAGGACATACTGGAAGAGATCGTCGGCGACATCGCCGACGAATACGACCAGACGATTTCGGGCGTTTGGCCGCAGCCGGACGGTTCGGTGATCGCCTCGGGCACCACCACGATCCGGGATCTGAACCGCCGCTTCGATTGGCCGCTTCCGGACGAAGAGGCCTCGACCATCGCCGGCCTCGTGCTGCACGAGGCGCGGCGCATCCCCGAGGTCGGCCATGTCTTCAATTTCCATGGCTTCCGCTTCGATATCCTGCGCCGCCGCCGCAACCAGATCACCTCGATCCGAATCGCCCCGCCCAAGGCCCAAACCGGCACCGACGGGCGCTGAACGCGCCGCCCGTGCGGCGGTTTTTTTGCAGTTGCGTCAAATATTTGTTGCACCCGCACAAACGACCGTGCCTTGGTTCAAGGGTTGACCGCGGGACAGCTAGATTGCCAAGATCAGAATTCGCGCCCGAGTATCGAGCGAGGAGCAAAAGCCGGCGGTAGACGAAGCGACGGACTCGGGCGGACGGAGGGTAACGATGTCGCAGAAGATAGTTCCGGACATCATCCAGGCCCAGGTTCTCTGCGAATTCGACCGCGAGGCGAGCGTGTTGGACGCGACCAAGATGATGACCGAACGCCGGGTCGGTGCCGTTCTCATCACCCGCAACGGGCGTCTCGAAGGCATTTTCACCGAACGCGACGTCGTAACCAGGGTGGTCTCTCAGGGGCGCGATCCGGCTACCACCAAGCTCGGCGACGTCATGACCAAGAACCCGGCGGTGCTGGCCCCGGAAGATGCGCCCGAAATCGCCCTGGAGCGCATGCGCGCCGGTGATTTCCGTCACCTGCCGGTGGTGGAAGGAGGCCGGGTAGTCGGGGTGGTTTCGATCCGCGACCTCTATGCGGTGGTCCAGAATCAACTCACGGACGAACTCAAGGACCGCGACGCCTTCATCTTCGGCAACGGCCACGGCGGGCTGAGCTGAGCCGCAAACCGGTTTCGGGCCCGGTTGGCTCAAAGCCCCAGGCACCCCATATTCGCGGTTAGAACCGCCATTCATTCACCAGGGTAAAACCCATGCCCTTGACGCCTTCCGGCGGCCGCGAGGCCCTGCACCGGCGCGCCATCGAGTGCCAGGGCTGGCGCCGCGGCGACGGGCTTTTCGATATCGAAGCCCATCTGATCGACGCCAAGACCTACGCCTTCCCCAATGCCGATCGCGGCCAGATCGAGCCCGGAGAGCCGGTCCACGACATGTGGATTCGCCTCACGGTCGATTCCGGTTTGGTGGTCCGCGGCGCCGAGGCCGCCATCGATTCCGGCCCGTTCGGCCTCTGTCCCGAGATCACTCCGGCTTATGGCGCGCTGGTCGGAGAAAAGATCGGACCGGGGTGGTCGCGCACGGTGCGGCGGATCGTGGGCGGCACCAAGGGCTGCCGGCATCTGGTCGAACTCCTGGCGACGGTTGCGACCGTCGCCTACCAGACCGTCGTGCCCCTTCGCGAACGGTTATCGGCCGACCCCGGGGCCAAGCCGGCGCACCTCGATTCCTGCCATGCGCTGGCCAGCGACAGCCCGGTGGTGAAGCGCCACTATCCGAAGTTCTATACCGGCCGCTAGCGGTGGCGGGGCTTACGGCCGCGGCCAAGCGGTGGTCGCCTACCGCGCGTCGACGCGATAAAGTTGGTGAGGTCTTTAAGGCGAAACGCCCAAAATAGAGACAGGCCAGCCTGCTGTGCGGTTTCAAGATTGTTTGGATTGAACACGCCCCCAAGGATAGCCGAGGGGACGGTGGCACGTTCTCCGTAGGCCTTTAACCACTTGGTAGATTTACCTACAGCTTCGTGGTTCAGTCGCTTGAACGAGTTGACCGCACTGTTCGACACCTTGCACTCGATGGGCATGACTCGGCGATCATAAAGGCGCACGATGATATCAGCGCGTGTCTCACCAAGCTTGCTTTCACCGCAAAACTGTCCGGGATCCGGCGCTTGATCAAGTAATTGGATATCGCGTGGTTCGACCTCGGCAAACTTCGCTCGACGCAGCGTATCCTTGACGCATAATTCCTGTGCGTCCTTCACATTCTTGCGACGGCTAGTTTCTACCTTCCTTGTGGCGACGAGAGCAGCCGACGCAATGACGGCGCGATCACGTTCATCCCCTCGTGGACGACGGGACTCAATGACCCAAGGGAACCGGTGTGGGTCGATGATGTGCAGAACGGTTTCCCTTACACGTTGTGCCTGCTCGCGGTTTCGTCTCAGGTTGGATGCTGACAGCGTTGTGTCGGCGAGGGTTTTGAGATCATCTTCGGAAATTGGTGGCGCGGCAAGATAACGAAAGGCTGTGCGTTGAGCGGCATCGCCCACCATTGCGGCCAAAGCATCCTGACTGAAGTGATCACCGTACAAGTCCGGCAACTTGTCGATGATGGAACGAAAAATCGGGACAAACTCGCGAAAGAACCGCGAGTAAAGCTCTAGCGGTTCGTCAAGGCGCTCGCGCCGAAAAATCGCCGTCGCTTTTGCGGCGTCGTTTCTTAACCGCTCCGTTGTCCATTTGATAGGCGATGTCATGCAGTTCTTCTAACCGGGGAACTGGAATGCGCTCAACCTCTTTCGGCTCGAATTTAATCAAACCTCCCGCATATGTCCGCCCGGAGTCAGTACTAACACCGTTCGAAAGGTAGGCTACAAGGGCCGTTAAGTCGTGATTCGTCAAAGGTCTGCGCGGATAAAGACCATGTGCAATGTTGAGATGGCGGGCACCACACGCGTTTCGAACAAACGCGGGCGGACGCCTGGCCATATACGTGCAGAGTATTGGCGCGGGTGCACGTAAGTTAACGGACCACCAAGCTCGGCGGGTAGATGCGATATAAGACTGGTGGGCGCCGTCTGCCCTTGCCCAATGCAGGAACAAGTCCACCTGCTCACGGTCCTCGGTACTAATTTTGGAGAGGTCGAACGGCAGATCGATGACACGTCGCAATTGCTCGGCCGTACCCAGAATCGAGCCAGCGGCCAAAAGCTCACGCGCCTTGGTAACTGCAGGGAATAGGAAAGCTTTAGGAAGTTCGCCCGTGTAGTGACCAGCAACCCAAACGTGGTTGTTGCCTGTGACTTGGCCGCGATGCACGCTGCATATTTCACCAAGTTCGATGTAGCCGGGTGGAGGCTTAGCCGAAGACCTGATTATCCGTGTCCATCGGTGCTCCTTCCTCAGCTTCGACCATGGCACAGTTTTTCCCGTGCCTAAGCTACTCAAGTGTTTGATAGATTTAACGGTACGCACAATCATCTGTTGCGGCCGATTTCCGACGCGAAAACATGTGATTACGCCGGTTGTAGCGGTCTTTCCAAAGGGCATCGAATCGGGGCTGAAAACATTTAGCGCGGTACCGCCTAACCCGTCAGCCAGCATATGTCGCAATACGGCTCCATAATTCACGTCGAGCCATTCGGCCGACGTTATGAAAGCGCCGTAATCACCAGGACGCGCGAGTTGCCGCGTTTTTAAGAAAAAGTGGATATGGAGCCCGGCTAATTTGCTGGCCTTGAAGCCGTAATGTTCCGCAGTGTGGGCAAACCACTCTTTCCAATGCCGTTCTAAGTTGTGGTGCCGGACATAAGGCGGATTACCGATAAACAACGTCGGTCCATCCACCGCAGGCAAATCGATACTGCGGTAGTCAGTGCAATGGACTGTTAAACGATCGGCTAATCCGAGAACGACGGCATTGGCACGTAAAATCAGAGTGGCAACTGGGTCCGTATCAATCGCCAGGAGGGCCGCTTTGGTGAAATGTCGCGCGGCAGCCAGCGTAAACCGGCCGGACCCGCAACCAGGATCAACTATCCGCGCTGGCGGCCTCCGCTCGGAGACCGCCCACTGAATCATGTTAAGGACAATGGGAGCAGGCGTGTAAATTGTGCCCGTAACTCGGCGGTCCGACGCAGATCGCAACTGACAAAGTACTTCGCCGAGTGGATCGTCGCCCGCTCGAATTAGCGCCCGCACGGACCGTACCAAGTCTGTATCGGCCGGCTTGACTTCGGCAATCAGCTTCGTTTCCGATTCGGTATAGGGGGCATTTGGGCCGGCAAGGCTATAGGCGAGGGCCGTGAGCTGGGGTTCCGCGTGAATGGCAGCGATCTTCACGAGCTACGCCGCTGTTGCTTGTAAAGAGCCCACAGTTCCTCGAACAGTCTGCGGAGAGAGAGGCTTCGCCGAGCCGCCTCCTGCTTCACCTCACGGGCCAGGGCGGGCGGCAGGCTGAAACCAACAATTTGCCGGTCTCTCTGCCTCGGCGCATTTAACGAGTCAGCCATATCAACGAGCTATTGTGTCGACATGTCGACACAGGGTCAAGTGTTCTTTTTTTGTTCTACCAGAATCGGGGAAGTGACAAGGGTGCCGTGACAGAGATCGCCGTTTTGGACCGGCCGCTAGGGCCGGCCGGCCTCGAGGCTCGAGACGAGCTCCACCATCGAGGGCGCGCCGCCGCGGCCATGACCGGCGGTCTGATGACCCGATTCGGTTACCGCGGAGCGGAAATAGCTGAGGATGAAGACGCGCATGCCGGCGGTCAGGCTCGATTGGCTGCGCTGCCCGTCCACCAGCGAGCACAGGTCGTGCACGCTCATGCGCTCGCGGCGGCCGATTTCGTCCAGCGCGTCCCACATCGCGGGCTCGAGCCGCATGCTGGTGCGGTGGCCGTTCACCGTGACGTTGCGGTTGACGAGCGTGCTTCGGGACAAACCGTCCCCGCTCCGGAATTCCGCCGCCAAGACAACCTCCCGATCGTCGGTTGCAGAATATTTTATACGCACGTCATACGAGTATTAATGCGTAAATATATACTAGAAAATGTATCTCATTACTAGCACACTTATAAGTTGTATTTGCCGTCAAGGGGATGGCCGGGGACGGGGGGCCCGTATGCGGGCGCCGATGCCGGGCTAATTCCGCCGGTCTTCCTCGGGGGTAAGCACCTTGAGAGAGAGGGCGTGAATCCGGCTACCCAGCTCTTCCGCCAGGGCCCGGTGGACCAGACGCTCGCGGGCGACGCGGCTAAGCCCGCGAAAGGATTCGGAAACGACCTCGACCCGAAAATGGGTCTCGCCCTCGGGACTGGCCCCCGCGTGCCCGGCGTGGCGCGAAGATTCGTCCACCACCTCGAGCCGGACGGGATCCAGCGCTTGATTGAGTTTGGCGATGACCTGGGAACGAATTTTCATGTCCAGAAGCGCCTTAAAGCGGCCCGGAATTCCGCGCATCCCCACAGCTTGTTTCGGGGAGTCCTTCCCCCCATACTTCAGACCATGAGCCGATTCAAGAGCTTGGGCGCAAAAAAGCGGGCGGAATCCGCGGGCGCGGCGATGCGGCGCTGCGACCACGAGGATTGCGTCGAGCCGGGCGTTTACCCGGCCCCCCGAAACCGCGATTCGCTCAAACCCTATTACTGGTTCTGCCTCGATCACGTGCGCGAATACAACAGGGCGTGGAATTACTTCGCCGGCATGAGCGTGGATGAGGTCGAGCATTTCGTGCGCGAGGATATCGTCGGCTGGCGCCCGACCTGGCCGGTGGGCTTGCGGGGCAAACGCTTCGGCCGCGGCAGGCACTTTTACGACGCCTTCGGATTTTTCAAGGACAAGCACGCCGGGCCGGAAGACGCCAGCGGCGGTTCGGGCGGCAACGGTTCCGGCGAGTCCTTCGTGCCGAAGTCGCGCGAAGGCCGGGCGCTCGCCTTGTTCAACCTCAAGCCCCCCATCGGCTTCGCCGCGATCAAGGCGCGCTATAAACAACTTGTCAAACGCCACCATCCCGACGCCAATAACGGCGATAAACGCTCGGAAGAGAAGCTCAAGCTCATCAACGAAGCTTATGGGATCCTGAAAAGGTTCTTCGCCTGATCCCCGCTTCCAATGATTGAAAGAACGATGAAATGACCCACGGCCAACCGGGCGCTCCGATTCCCGATCTTCCCGACATCACGATCTCGGCGCGCCAAACCTTCGGCATCGATGCCGACATGCAAGTGCCGGCCTTCAGCCATGCGCGCGAGCACGTGCCCGACATCGACGACGCCTACCGCTTCGACCGCGACACGACGCTCGCGATTTTGGCCGGCTTCGCCCACAACCGGCGGGTCGTCATCCAGGGCTACCACGGCACCGGCAAGTCCACCCATATCGAGCAGGTGGCGGCGCGCCTCAACTGGCCGTGCGTGCGCATCAATCTCGATTCCCACATCAGCCGGATCGACCTCATCGGCAAGGACGCGATCGTGTTGCGCGACGACAAGCAGGTCACGGAATTCCGCGAGGGCATGCTGCCCTGGGCGCTGCAGCGCCCGACCGCGCTCGTGTTCGACGAATACGATGCCGGGCGGCCCGACGTGATGTTCGTGATCCAGCGGGTGCTGGAGGTCGAAGGCAAACTGACGCTCCTGGATCAGAACCGGGTGATCCGGCCCCATCCGGCGTTTCGCCTGTTCGCCACCACCAACACGGTGGGCCTGGGCGACACCACCGGCCTCTATCACGGCACGCAGCAGATCAACCAAGGCCAGATGGACCGCTGGAACATCGTCGCCACCTTGAATTACCTGCCCCACGACGCCGAAGTCGAGATCGTGCTCGCCAAGGCCCCGGACTACGATAGCGAGGCCGATCGCAAGCTCATCGGCGCCATGGTCGACCTGGCCGATTTGACGCGCACCGGCTTCATCGCCGGCGACATTTCAACCGTCATGTCGCCCCGCACCGTCATCACCTGGGCCGAGAACGCGCGCATCTTCGGCGACATCGGGCTCGCCTTCCGCCTCACCTTCCTCAACAAATGCGACGAGGTGGAGCGCCCGGTCGTGGCCGAATACTACCAGCGCTGCTTCGACGTCGAGTTGCCCGACTCGACGGTCAAGAACCGTCCGGCCTGAGGCCCGTCTTCGATGCGGCTCGGCGCCGGCGAAACTCCCCTCGAATCGTTGAAGCGCGTCACCGCGGCGGCACTGCGCGCCGTTGCGCGCAAACCGAGCGCTGTCGTCAGCTTCGCCGCCACGGCGCCGCGGGTCGGCGAATCGGAGGTCACGCTGCCCCAGCCCTCCCGCGCCATGCCGTTGGAAGAAGTCGCGTGCCTGCGCGGCCAGGCGGATTCGGCGGCCCTTCACCTGCGCTACCACGACGAGCGGCTGCATCGCCGCCGCCGCCCCAAACCCGCCGCCGCCCGCGAGGTGTTCGACGCGATCGAGGCGGCCCGGGTCGAGGCCTTGGGTGCCCGGCGCCTCGCTGGCGTCGCCGCCAATCTTCATGCGGTGACGCTGGACCGCTGCAAGCGCCACGGCTTTGAGCAGCTCCGCGCGGCGAACGATGCGCCGGTGCCGGAAATGCTGCGCCTCATTGCCCGCGAGGCGTTGTCCGGCGCAGCACCCCCCGACGCCGCGAAAGAACTGGTCAAGCAATGGAAGTCGCGCCTGACCCCCCAGGCGAAGAAAGATTTATCCGAGCTCGGCAAGTATCTCGACGACCAGGACCGCTTCGCCAAAGTGGCAAGGCGCCTTCTCGCCGATCTCGATTTGCTCGATGACGAAACGGACCCCGACTCCGAGCCCGAGGAAGACGACAACCCCGAGGGCGAAAAATCGCAGCCCAACGAAGACGGGTCGCAATCCGGCTCGAGCGGCATGCTGAGCGCGTCGCCCGGCGACCGTCCCCAGCCCGCGGGCGAGACCGGGCCTTCCGAGGCAACCGAGGGCGGCGGCGAGCACGCCCCCGCTACCGGCGACGAGCAGGCCGGCCAGGCCGGCAAGCGCGCCATGGGCCGGCACAGGGCCAACGAGCCCCAAAGCGGCGCCTATCGTCCCTACGTCACCGAATACGACGAGATCGTCGGGGCCGAGACCTTGTGCGAGCCGGAAGAGCTGGCGCGCCTGCGCGCCGCGCTCGATCAGCAGATCTCGCACTTCCAAGGCGTGATCGCGCGGCTCGCCAATCGCCTGCAACGCCGCTTGCTCGCCAAGCAGAGGCGGGCCTGGGAGTTCGACCTCGACGAGGGATTACTGGATGCGGCCCGGCTCGCGCGCATCGTGGTCACGCCCACGCATTCGCTCTCCTACAAGCAGGAAAAAGCGACCGAGTTCCGCGATACGGTGGTGACGCTCTTGATCGACAATTCGGGATCGATGCGCGGGCGGCCGATCATGGTCGCCGCGGTCAGCGCCGATATTCTGGCGCGCACGCTCGAGCGTTGCGGCGTCAAGGTCGAGGTGCTGGGCTTCACCACCCGCGCCTGGAAGGGCGGCCAGGCGCGCGAGCGCTGGGTCGGCGACGGCAAGACTCCGAACCCCGGGCGGCTCAACGACCTTCGCCATATCATTTACAAATCGGCCGACATGCCGCTGCGCCGCTCGCGCAAGAACTTCGGCCTGATGCTGCGCGAGGGGCTGTTGAAGGAGAACATCGACGGTGAAGCGCTGTTGTGGGCGCATCAGAGGCTCTTGGCCCGGCCCGAGCAGCGTCGAATCCTGATGGTGATCTCGGACGGCGCGCCGGTGGACGATTCGACGCTCTCGGTCAATCCCGCGAGCCTCTTGGAGCGGCACCTGCGCGACGTGATCGACTGGATCGAGACGCGCTCGTCGGTCGAGCTCACCGCCATCGGCATCGGCCACGACGTCACGCGCTATTACCGCCGCGCGGTCACGCTGGTGGATGCCGAGCAATTGGGCGGCACGATGATGGAAAAGCTGGCCGAGCTGTTCGACGAAGATCCCGGGGATTCGAACCGCATGCGGCAAAAGACTCCGCTGCGCCGGCCGGCCGTCCGATCCTGATTCGAGCGGGGCGGCCGGCTAGTTCGCCGGGGCGGCCCGCGCCTTGGCGACGCGGCGCCGGATGCGCCGGACTCCGGCCGGAAGCTTGGTCTCGGCGGTCCCCATCAGATAGGCGTCGAAACCACCTTTGTGCTCGATGGTGCGAATGGCGCTCACCGAAAGCCGCATGCGGAAGCTCTGGCCCAAGGTCTCGGACAAGACCGAGACGTTCTGGAGATTGGGCAGGAACCGGCGCTTGGTCTTGTTGTTGGCGTGGCTCACGCTGTGACCCACGAGAGGCCCTTTTCCGGTAACGGCGCAACGTCTCGTCATGACCAGGTCTTTCATCAGGAAAATCGGGGCCAAGGGCCCCGCGGGACCGGCGTTTTTAGCGGCGGGCCGCCCGCGCCGTCAAGGCGAAACCGATGCCCGGTCCGCGGTTCTCTTCTGCCAGCGGCGCACCGCGATCGCCGCCCACGCCGCCTCGACGATCCCGAATGGCCAGGCACCTTGCAGGAACCCGTAGACCGAGCCCAAGGCGCAGGCGCCGGCGAAGGCCAAAATGAACCCCGCGCCGCGGTCCTCCAGCGCATAGCACAAAAGCATCGCGGTCACGGCGCCAAGGCCGAATAGCGAGAGCGCGTCCATCGCGTTACCGCTTGCGTCCGAGAAAAGCCGCGAGCAGCCGGTGCGCCGCCTGGGACGGGGTCGCATGACCCGCCGCCACTCTCGCCTCGAGGGCCCGAACCGTCGCGCGCACGCCCGCATGCGCGCGGAGCCGGGCCGCCAGCGTTTCGTGCACCTCGCTCCACATCCACGCCTTCGCCTGCCCGGCGCGGCGAGCCCGGATCTCGCCCGATTTCCCGAGCGCCTCGCGGTAGCGTGAAATTTCCTGCCACACCTCGGCGATACCGGCACCTTCGATGGCCGAGCACATCAGCACTTCGGGAATCCAATTGACGGACGTTGGGCGCAAAAGACGAAGTGCCGCCGCGTATTCGTTCGCGCTGCGTTTGGCCGCCGGTTTCAAATCGCCGTCCGCCTTGTTGACCACCAGGAGATCGGCCATCTCGATGATGCCCTTCTTCAATCCCTGGAGCTCGTCGCCGCCGCCCGGCTGCAGCAACAAGACGAACACGTCGCTCATGTCCGCGACCGCGGTTTCCGATTGGCCGACCCCGACGGTTTCGACCAGAACCACGTCGAAGCCCGCGGCCTCGCAAGCCAGCAAGGCTTCGCGCGTGCGCCGGGCGACGCCGCCGAGCGTGCCGCCCGAAGGCGAAGGACGGATGAAGGCCTCCGGCGCCGCCGCCAATTCCGCCATGCGCGTTTTGTCGCCCAGGATCGAGCCGCCGCCCCGGCGCGAGGAGGGATCGATCGCCAGCACCGCGACCTTGTGGCCTTTCCCGATCACGTGCAACCCGAACGCCTCGATGAAGGTGGATTTGCCCACACCCGGCACGCCCGTGATGCCGATGCGGATACTTCGCCCGGCCAGGGGCAAAAGCTTTTCCATCAGCGCTTCGGCCTGATGGCGGTGGTCGGGCCTGGTCGATTCGATCAGCGTGATCGCGCGGGCCAGCGCCCGCCGGTCG
>JBGQJC010000027.1:0-36055 GCA_041498815.1 Alphaproteobacteria bacterium | reverse complement strand
CAGCGACGATCCGCCGTAGGAGATAAACGGGAGCGTCATACCCTTGGTCGGGATGAGATCGAGCGTCGAGCCCATGTTGATGAGGGCCTGAAGGCCGAATTCGGCGAGCAGGCCCGAGGCCGCGAGCAGCACGAAAAGGTCGTTTTCCTGAAGCAAGCGGGCAAAGCCCCGAATCACGATGAAGGCGAAGAGGGCGACGACCGTCAGGCAAGCGACGAGGCCCATCTCCTCGCCCGCGACCGCCAGGATGAAATCGGCATGGGCGTCGGGGAGCACTTGCTTGACGGTGCCTTCGCCCGGGCCGCGCCCGAAGAGTCCGCCGTTCTCGAAGGCCTCGAGCGAGGTCGTGACCTGATAGCGGTCGCCGGAATCGGGATCGAGGAAACGGTCGACTCTGCTCGCCACGTGGGGGAACAGAAGATAGGCGGCGACCATTCCAACCGCGGCCAAACCCGCCAAGCCCGCCATGAACCGCAGCCGCAGGCCCGCCAAAAACACCTGGCCCAGCCACACCACGGTCACGACGGCGGCCATGCCAAGATCCGGCTGAAGCGCAAGCAGCAGGACGACGACCGCGAACAACGCAACGGCGCTCACGCCGACCGGCGGACCCCCGGCCAGCCGCCGATGCGAAAGCAGCCATGCCGTCAGCACGGCGAAGCTGGGCTTCACGAATTCCGATGGCTGAATCGAGAGACCGCCGGCGCCGATCCAGCGCCGCGCGCCCTTGATTTCGGTCCCGGCAAATAGCGTGGCCGCCACACCGGCGAGCGCGACCACGAGAAGCACCAGCGCCAAACGGCGAATCCAAATTGGCGGCAGCAGCGAAACCGCGACCATGGCGATTGCCGCGGTCGGCAGGATCACGAATTGGCGGCGCGCGAAATAGAAGGGATCGAGGCCGAGCCGGTCGGCAACCGCAGGGCTCGCCGCCAGGGTCAGAACCGCGCCGAATCCGATAAGCGCCGCCACGGCCCACAGCGTCCAGTGATCCACCGTCCACCACCAGCGCGCGAACGGGCTCGAATCCGTGCGTGAAACGGCGATCATGCCCGTCCTCCGGCGACGCGGTTGCCGGCACCGCGCATCGGCATCGGCTGGGAGCGGCGGGTCCCGGGCAAAGCCGCAACCAGTTTTTTGAAACCGTCGCCGCGGGCCTCGAAATTCTCCCACTGGTCGAAGGACGCGCAGGCGGGCGACAGCAGCACGACGGGGTCGGGGCGCCGGTCCGTGCCGGTTTTTTGGCTCGCGGCGCGGGCCTTTTCGCTCGCGGCGCGGGCCATTTCGCTTGCTTGCGCCACCGCGCGCGCGAGATCGCCGCAGCGCGTATAGGGCACGCGGCCCTCAAGCGTCGCCGCGAAATCCGCCTCCGCCTCGCCGATCAGGAAGGCGTGCGCAATACCGCCGAACCACGGTGCCAGCGTAGAAATGCCGCCTTCCTTCGGCCGGCCGCCGGCGATCCAGTAGATCGCGCCGTAGCAGGCGAGCGCCTTAGCCGCGGCGTCGGCATTCGTTGCCTTGCTGTCGTTGACGTAGCGAACGCCATCGACGACGGCGACCAGTTCCTGGCGGTGGGCAAGCCCGGGGAAGGTCTTGATCCCGGAGACGATCGCTTCCGGGGAAAGACCGAGCGCACGGCTTGCCGCATAAGCGGCTGCGGCGTTTTGCGCATTGTGCTGGCCCGGGAGCCGCGGCGCTTCCGCCATGTCGAGGACGCGAATCTGCGCGCCGTCGATGTCGTCGCAGAGCACGCCGTTCAGCGCATAGACGCCGCCTGGCGCGCGGCCTGCGCCCGATATCGGAATCACCCGCCGGCCGGCCGCGGACTCGAGCTCTTTGAAGATTCGCGACGAATATTCGTCGTCGATCCCGATCACCGCCGCGTGCCGCTCGGTTTGATTACGGAAGATGCGGCGCTTCGCCGCGACGTAACCATCCATGCCGCCGTGGCGGTAGAGGTGGTCGGCGCTGATGTTGAGAAGGACCGCCACGTCGAAGGCGACGGTGACGGTAAGATCGAGCTGATAGGACGAAAGCTCGAGCACGTAGGTGCCGCCGGCGCCGAGTGCCTTGAGTGCCAGGGCCGGCATCCCGAGATTGCCCCCGGTCGCGGTCGCCAGGCCCGCCTCGCTCAATATGTGACCGATCAACGCGGTGGTGGTGGATTTGCCGTTGGTCCCGGTGATGCCGCACAGCCGCGCCGTGTCCGCGGCGCGCCCCAGCAATTCGATGTCGCCGAGCACCTCACAACCGGCCGAGCGGGCCAGTGCCGGAACCGGATGCGGGGCCGGATAATGGAAGGGGATACCGGGGCTCAACACCAAGGCCTTGGGAACCCGCCAGTCGCAGCTCATGAGATCGACGAGCGGAATATTTTCGGCCTCGGCACGGGCACGGCTCGCGGCATCGTCATCCCAGGCCCAGACCTCGGCGCCGCTCGCAAGCAACGCCTGCGCGCTCGCGATTCCGGAGCGCCCTAACCCCATCACGGCGACGGTACGGGTTTTGAATTTGGGAACAAGGATCATGGCTAGCGCAGCTTCAGCGTGGCGAGGCCGATGAGCGCCAGGATCGAGGCGATGATCCAGAAGCGGATGACGACGGTCGGTTCCGCCCAGCCCTTCTTTTCGAAATGGTGATGCAGGGGCGCCATCCGGAAAACGCGGCGGCCCGTGAGCTTGAACGACACCACTTGAACGACGACCGACGCGGTCTCCAAGACGAAGAGGCCGCCGACGATGGCCAGGACCAATTCGTGCTTGGTGGCGACGCTGACCGCGCCCAAGGCGCCGCCCATGGACAGCGATCCGGTATCGCCCATGAACACCATGGCGGGCGGCGCGTTGAACCACAGGAAGCCGAGCGCGGCGCCCACGAGGGCCCCGCAGAACACGGCCAGCTCGCCCGTTCCCGGGACGTAGTGAATTTGAAGATAGTTGGCGAATACCGCGTTGCCGACGAGGTAGGCGATCAAGGCAAAGCAGCCCGCCACGATCATGACCGGACCGATCGCCAGGCCATCGAGCCCGTCGGTAAGGTTGACCGCGTTCGAAGCCCCGACCATGACGAAGGTCGCGACCGGGATGAACCACCACCCGAGAGGGACGAGCACATTCTTGAAGAACGGAACCGCGAGGCTGGTGCCGAGCGGCTCGGCGGTCAGCCCGGAAATAATGGCCGCCGCCACCGCCGCGATCGCCGCTTCGATCACAAGCTTGAGCCTGCCGCGCAGTCCGTGGCTGGAACGGCTTTTGAGCTTCAAGTAATCGTCGGCCGCGCCAACGGCGCCGAATCCGACCGTGACCAGCAAGACCGACCATATGAAGCCGTTGGTGAGATCGGTCCACAGCAGCGTGGATAGGATCGTGGCCAGCAGAATAAGAATGCCCCCCATGGTGGGGGTGCCGGCCTTGGCGATCAGATGGCTTTCGGGGCCGTCGGTGCGGATCGGCTGGCCCTCACCCTGGCTGCGGCGCAGCCATGCGATCACGGAAGGTCCAAGGAGAAAGCTGATGACGAGCGCCGTCAGCACCGCGCCGCCGGTGCGGAACGTGAGGTAACGGAACAGGTTGAATACGGCAATCTGGTCCGCCAGCGGATGGAGCAGGTTATAGAGCATCGGCGGCCCTAGCTTTTCCTTGCCACGTCAATAACCGTTGGCGGCGCGCGCCGGCGCGCGGTTGAGGCCCAAAAGGGCGTCGACGACGACCCCCATGCCGGTCCCGGATGAACCCTTGACCGTGATCACGTCGCCCGGGCCGACCTCTGCGGCCACGAGAGCGGCAAGCTCGGCGGCGCTCGCGGCGTGCGCGGCGCGCATGCGCTCCGGCAAGGCGTCATGGAGATGTTTCATGTTGGGCGCGGCGGTGAATACGAGATCGATTCCCGCCTGCTCGAGATCGTGGGCGAGACCCGCATGCAAGCGCGCGGCATCGCGGCCGAGCTCGAGCATGTCGCCCAATACCGCTATGTGGCGGCCGCCGACGCCGGGCGTAGCACCCGCAAGCACCGCGATTGCGGCGCGCACCGAGGCCGGGCTCGCGTTATAGGTTTCGTCCAGCACCTCGAAGCTGCCGCCCGGAATCATGACGCGGTGCCGCTTTCCGCGCCCCTCGAGCGGTTGGAACTTCGCGAGTTCCGCCGCCGCAATCGCCACATCCGCACCGACGCCTGCGACCGCGCCGAGCACCGCGAGGCTGTTGATGACCCAGTGGCGCCCCGGCACGTTGATTCGGTAGGTGACGGTGCGGCCCTCGATGACCGCGGTCACGCGCGAATAGGAGGGATGAAGATCACAGTCGATGAGACGCGCCGTGGCCTCGGGATGCGCGCCAAAGCCGATGATCCGGAATACGCCGCTTCGCTCGGCGGCATCGGCGAGCCATGGAAAATAGGGATTATCGCGGTGAAGCACGGCCACGCCATCCGCCATGCCTTCGAAAATCTCGGCCTTGGCATCGGCAATATCGGCAATCGAATCGAAAAATTCGCTGTGCACCGATTCGATCGTGGTGATGATGGCGACATGCGGCCGGACCAAGCGCGACAGCGCCGCGATTTCGCCCGGCCGGTTCATGCCAAGCTCGAACACACCGAAGGCGGCATCCTTGGGCAACCGGGCAAGCGACAGCGGCACGCCGATCTGATTGTTCAGATTCCCCGCCGAGGCCGCGGTCGGGCCTTGGGCCGACAGCGCGATCTTGAGGGCCTCTTTGGTGCCGGTTTTCCCGACGCTTCCGGTCACGGCGATGATCTTGGCCTTGGTGCGCTTGCGCGCCGCCAGCGCCAAAGCGGTCAGCGCCGCCAAGGTGTCCGGCACGATGAGAAGCGGGGCGTCGCCGGCTATGCCTTGGGGTGGCCGGCTCACGGCCGTCGCCGCGGCGCCGGAACGGAACGCATCGCCGACGAAGCTGTGCCCATCGAAGCGAGGGCCCGCGAGCGCGACAAACAGATCGCCGCGGGCAACCTGGCGGCTGTCGATCGCAACACCGGTTGCAGACCAGGCGTGCGTGTTGCGGCCGCCGGTGGCTCGCGCGGCGGCGGCGGATGTCCAAAGCGGGGCCGCCGTCATGAGGGTTCGCCGCGGTTAGCCGCCACGCCCGCGCGGGCGACCTCGGCATCGTCGAAGGGCAACACGGAATCGCCGACGATTTGGCCGCGTTCATGGCCTTTGCCGGCGATGACCAGAACGTCGCCATCCCTAAGTTCGCGGAGCGCCGCAAGGATTGCGGCCGCGCGATCGCCGATCTCGTGCACCGGCGCGGCCCCCGCCCGGCAACCGGCGAGGATCGCGCGCCGGATCGCGGCAGGGTTTTCGCTGCGGGGATTATCGTCGGTCACGAATACGAGATCCGCGAGGCGGCTCGCAATCTCCCCCATCAGAGGACGCTTCCCGGAATCCCGGTCGCCGCCGCAGCCGAACACGATGACGAGGCGCTTCGAGGCGTGGGGCCGCAGCGCCGCGAGCGCATGTTCGAGCGCATCCGGCGTGTGGGCGTAATCGACGTAGATGAGCGCGCCGTTGAGTTCGGCGACGCGCTCCATGCGGCCCTTGGCCCCCTTGAGCGTGGCGAGAGCCTTCAGCGCGTCGTCCTCGGGCGCGCCGCCGGCGATAGCCAAGCCGAAGGCGCAAAGAACGTTGAAGGCCTGGAACGAGCCGGCAAGCGGAATCTCGATCTCGCGGCGCTTTCCGAACGCATTAAACCGCAGATCGAGGCCGCGCGCGGTGGGCGCAACCGCCTCGAGCTTCAGGTCGCCGGCGCCGCGCCCATAGCCGATGATGCGGTGGCGGCGCGCCTTGCAGACGGTCTCGATCGCCGCAAACTCCGGCGCATCGGCATTCAAAACCGCGGTGCCGCCTTCCGCCATGACCGACTCGAATAGCCGGAGCTTGGAACGGAAATAAGCGTCCATGGTGCCGTGGTAATCGAGGTGGTCGCGCGAGAGATTGGTGAAGCCCGCGGCCGTCACCCGAACGCCATCGAGACGGAATTGATCGAGGCCGTGGCTCGAAGCCTCGAACGCCAAATGATCCACCGCGTCCCCGGCGAGTTCGGCGAGGATTTGATGCAGGCTGACGGGGTCCGGGGTGGTGAGCGCCCCGGGCCGTTCGACGCCGGGGGCCGAAACTCCCAAGGTGCCGATGCTGGCGGCGCGAAAGCCGCATTGCGCCCAGATCTGACGGGTAAACTCGGCGACGGAGGTCTTGCCGTTGGTGCCCGTTACCGCGGCGATGGTGCGCGGCTGGGCGCCGAAGAAGCGCGCGGCCATGAGCGCGAATCGGCGCCGCGGATTGTCATCGGCGAGAAAAGCGATATTGCGGGCGGCGATGCCCTCGATCTCGAATCGCGAGGGAACGAGCACGGCGGCGACGCCGCGGGCGAGCGCGTCGGCGATGAAGTCGCGCCCGTCGGCGCGCCTTCCCGGCAGCGCCGCGAACAAATAGCCCGGCTTTACGGTGCGCGAATCGGCGCTGAGGCCGGTGATCTCGACGTTCTGAGGTGCCGGGCCTACGCCCAATTGAATCGTTCCCCCATCCATCAGATCAGAAAGACGCAAGCCTGCGCCCCCGGGAATTGACATCGACCAGCATCCCCGCCTGAACTTCCGGCGCGTCCTGGTCGATCGGCATCAGTCCCATCAGCGGCGCCACCCGCGCGATCACCCGGCCGGCGACCGGGGCCGCGGTCCAGCCGCCCGTGGCGTAGCCGTGGGTCTCCGGCGAGGCCTTGGGTTCGTCCAGCATCACGAGCACGATGTAACGCGGCGCATCCATGGGGAAGGCGGCGACGAAAGAAGACAGCAAGGCCTTGCGGCTGTATCCGGCGCCGGCCGTCTTTTCGGCGGTCCCGGTCTTGCCGCCCACGAGGTAGCCCGGCACCTCGGCTTTTTTCCCGGTCCCTTCGACGACGTTGAGCCGCATGAGCCGCCGCAACGCATCGGAGGTCGAATCCGATACCACGCGCCGGCCCTCGAGATGCGTGTCCGGCGCCACGCGGAGCAGGGTTGCGTCGTGCGCGACGCCGCCGTTCATGATCGCGGCGACCGCCGCCGTCATCTGGAGCGGGCTGACCGAAAGCCCGTGGCCGTAGCCCACCGTCATAGTGTTGATCTCGCGCCACGGCGAGGGGACGAGGGGCGCGCCGACCTCGGGAATCTCGATATGGGCCGGCTGCAGGAGACCGAGGCGCCGCAAGAACGCCTGTTGCCGTGAACCGCCGACGTCGAGCGCCATCTTTGCGGCGCCGATGTTGGACGAATAGATGAAAATCTCCGGCAGCGACAGCCAACGGCCCTGCGGGTGAAAATCGTTGATCACGAACCGGGCGATGTGGATCGGGCTCGAAGCGTCGTAGCCGTCGCCGAGCGTGGCGACACCCGACTCGAGCGCCATCGCGGTGGTGAAGATCTTGAAGGTCGAGCCCATCTCGTAGAGGCCGAGCGTGGCGCGGTTGAAGCGGGCATCCTCGGGTTCTTTTCCGGCCTCGTTGGGATCGAAATCGGGCAGCGAGACCATCGCCGTCACCTCGCCCGTGCCGACGTCCATGACGATTCCCACCGCGCCCTCGGCGTCGAAATCGGCGACCGCGTGCGTCAGTTCATCGCGCAGGATGTGCTGGACGCGGACATCGAGGGACAAGCGCAGCGGCGCCGTCTCTTCGCGCAGATTCTTGTCGAACGCGGCCTCGATTCCCGACAATCCCTTATTGTCGATGTCGTCAAAACCGACGACATGCGAAACCAATGAGCCTTGCGGATACACGCGGCGTTCCTCGCGCTGGAAATAGAGGCCCGGGATTCCCAGCCGATTGACCTCGTATTCCTGCTTGGGGGTGATGTTGCGCTTGATCCAGACGAACGCGCGGTGCGAGGCGAGCTTTTCGGCAAGCTCGCTTTCCGAAAGATCCGGCACGACGCCGGCGAGTTGTTGCGCGGCTTGGATCGCATCGAGAACTTGGCGCGGGTTGGCGTAAAGAGACGCCGTCTCGAGATTGGTGGCGAGCAGGACGCCGTTGCGATCCACGATGTCGGCGCGATCCATGCGCAGCGGGCCGGCGGTCTCGCCCGCGGTGCTGCGCGGCTCCGCCGCAGGTCGCAGAAGCGTGATATCGACGAGGCGTAGCGCCATGACGAAAAATGCGAGCAGGAACAGCCCGCCCGAGAACATCAGGCGCATGCGCCCCGTCTCCAGCGCCTGTTTCGCGATGCCTTCGAGCCTAAGCCGGGGCGCCGCGGGCGGAACCCGTCCCAACGCGGCGCCGGTACCAGTCGTCATCGCGGAACTCCTGCAACAGCGGGGGTCGCCCCGCCGGCCGCGGGTGGGTTGTTGGCATCGGTAATCACCGAGTCGAGCCGTGTAGGGAGGTCGTTCAAGGTGATGACTTGCGCCGCGGCAAGCGGGGCGAGCTCGAGAAAACGGCGGCTCAGCGCTTCCAGGCGCCGAGGCTCGTTCAAATAGGTCCATTCGGCTTGAAGGACGTGGACGGCCTGTTGATCGTCGAGAATGGCGCGATTGGTTTTCGCCAATTCCTGCTCGAGGACCATGACTTCGTGTTTGAGATGGTAAAGCCCGGCGCCGACGGCGGCGGCCAGGGCGATCGTGAGCAGCATCGCGCGCCCGATCATGACGCGGCCTTTGCTGCGGCCGGCATCGAGGGGGCCGCGGTGCGCTCGGCGATGCGAAGGCGTGCCGAGCGCGACCGCGGGTTCGCTGCGATTTCGGACGCCGAGGGACGCAGCGCCCGGCGGTGCAGCAGCCGGAAGGTGGTCGCGGCATCCGCGCTCGGCGCCATCTGAGCCGGGCTGTGGCGCGAGGCGCGCGGCCGCGATCCGGACCGGTCGACCAGAAAGCGTTTCACCGGCCGGTCTTCGAGGGAGTGGAATGAAACCACGGCCAGACGCCCGCCCGCCGCCAGCACCCGTTCGGCGGCCTCGAGGCCGCGAGCGATTTCCGTGAGCTCGTCGTTCACATAAATGCGGAGCGCCTGGAAGGTCCGGGTTGCGGGATCGATCCCGTCGTGGCCGCCCCGCACGGCGCCGCGGATGACATCGGCCAATTCGGCGGTGCGAAGGATGGGATGGCACGCGCGAGCCTTGACGATCGCGCGGGCGATCCGGCGCGCAAAGCGCTCTTCGCCGAATTTTTCGATGATCTCGGCGAGCTCATCCTCGCTCAGGTTGTTGACGACTTCGGCGGCAGACGTCCCGGCCCGCCCCATGCGCATATCCAGCGGCCCGTCCAGCCGGAAGGAAAAGCCGCGCGCGGCGCTGTCGATCTGAAGGGACGAAATTCCGAGATCGAGCGCGACACCCTGGACCTTGCCCACGCCGTGGGCGGCCAAAAGGCGATCCATTTCGCCGAACCGGCCTTCGATGAGTTTCAAACGCGCGGGATAGGTAGCGCACAGCGCGGCACCCGAGGCGATCGCGGCCGGATCGCGATCGATGCCCCAAACGATGCAGTCGGCCGACTCCAGAAGCGCCTTGGAATATCCGCCGCCGCCGAAGGTCCCGTCGACATAAATGGCGCCGTCGCGCGGCGCGAGCGCCGCCATGACTTCGTGCAGCATCACCGGGACATGGCCGCCTTGCTGGGAACGGGTCATGACGTTGCCCCGCCTGGAGGACGCAGGCGCAGGGTGGCGCCGGCGCGCTTGACCCGGCTCAGCGCTTCCTCTTCGAAACGCGCAAAAGCGTCCGGATTCCAGATTTGAAACATCTGGCCGTGGCCGACGAAGGCGGCGTGCTCGGTGATGTCGGCGTGCTTCGCCAGCGATCCCGGGAGCACGATGCGGCCATCGCCGTCGAAGGGGAGTTGTTGAGAGCCGGCCAGCATCAAGGTGGCGAGATCGGCCTGCTCCTGGGAAAACAGGGCGAGATCGTCCAGTGATTGGGACAGGCGCTCCATGCGGTCGGCGCCGCAGGCCTCGAGCGCCGGAAACTTGTGGGACTGGAATGCGATGATGCCGATGAAGCTTTGACCGCTGAGCGCGGCTCGGAACGAAGCAGGAACGGAAACCCGGCCCTTCTTGTCGACCTTGTTTACATATGTGGAAAGGAACAGCGCCATACCGCCCCCGACGGTCCCCGGCCGAAATGCCGAGGGAAATTCTCCGGCATGCTCCCTGCCGCCCGACCGGCGCGGCACGGGATTGCATGGGATAACATGGTATTAGATGGGCGTCAACGGGATTGGATAGTATTACTTTGGTTAATAAAGGGTTTATCCGCGTTTCGACTTGGGCTCCCATGTCTAGTCGTGGCTGACGCCTAATCTTCGCAGGGGTAGTGGCAAATGATTTTGGCCGGAGATTGCGGCGAAAGTTTGTTCGCCATATGTTCTTTTCATGACACGGCACTCTTTGGCCGCCCGGATACGGGACAACATGGGAGTTGGGGCTGAGAGAGATGCCAGACGGCCTATAAGCCGGGTTCTGTCCCCGCGACGAATCGCGGGGGATGACCATTCATCTGGGACACCCGTTACCGAGTGCCTCGCGCGACCGACCCGGACGGCGGCGCGGAAACGCGCCTGCCGGCCCGCGGTAAAGCGGATCCGGCTTGCCGCCCCTACTTGGTCTTGCTCCCGGTGGGGTTTGCCCTGCCATCCCCGTTACCGGGGACGCGGTGCGCTCTTACCGCACCCTTTCACCCTTACCCGCGGTCCGCAAAGCGGCGCCGCTGGCGGTTTGCTTTCTGTGGCACTGTCCCTGGGGTCGCCCCCGCCGGACGTTATCCGGCACCGTGTTTCCGTGGAGCCCGGACTTTCCTCCCCCCGCCCGGTTGCCCGGAACGGAAGGCGGCCATCCGGCCGTCTGGCAAGAGATAAGGTAGGCTCAAGCGGGGTCAGTCTCAAGCCGCGCCGCGGGCGACCAGCCAGACGAGCCTGGCCACGGTATCGGGATCGATCTCGCCGTCGGCGCGCTCGGGCCGGAAGTGGCGCTGGAAGGCGGTGAGGGCGGCGACGGTTTCGGCATCCAGCTTTCCGCTTCGCGGCACCGCGTAACCGTAGGCGGCCAACATTCCCTGAATTTCGGCGACGGGGGGCAGCGAAGCCTTGCTTGCGGGCGCCGCCTCCGGCCAAAGGCCGATTCCTTCGCGCGCAAACCGCGCCCAGTCGAACAACTCTCCCGGATCGCGTTTGCGGCCGGGCGCCACGTCCGAGTGCCCCAGCACCCGGTAAGGCGGGATCGGATGGCGCGCCAAGATTTCGCGGGCAAGCCCGGCGAGGGCGGCCATTTGACGTTCCGGGTAAGGCCGGTAGCCGAGGTCGTGACCGGGATTGACGAGTTCGATTCCGATCGAGCGGTCGTTGATGTTCGCTTCTCCGCGCCACGACGACACGCCGGCGTGCCAGGCCCGCATTTCCTCCGGGACCAGGCGCGTGATGCTCCCGTCCTCGTCCACCAGGTAATGGGCGCTCACCGCCGCCTTGGGGTCGCACAGGCGTGCGCTCGCGGCGGCCGCGGAATCCATGCCCGTATAATGAAGCACGAGGGTGTCGATGACGGTCCCGGGTGGCCGCGCTCCGCGGTTGGGCGACGGCATGTCTCGAATGGACAAGGTGGGATTCATCGGGTGGATCCGGCGGTCCCCGGCTCGCGCAGCACGATGATCGCGACGCCGGCGAGCGTCATAAGGCTTCCGGCAAGCAACCGCGGCGTCATGGGCTCGCCCAGCCACCAGACGCCCGAACCGACACCGAATACCGGAGCCAACAGCGTGAACGGCATGGCAAGGCTCATCGGATATTTATGTATCAGCCGATACCATAGCCCGTAACCGATAATGGTAGCGAAGACGGCCATGAAGACGACGGCGCTATAGCCGCGCCAGTCGGCCGAGGTGACCGCCGCCCATTGGCCGTGCTCGAGCGCCAGCGAGGCCGCGAACAGCTGCGGCGCCGCGAACAGCGCCATCCAACCGTTGAGCGACATCCCATCCACGCTACCCATGGCCTTGATCTGGAAATTGGCGATCGACCAGACGAATGCCGCGCTCAGCATCAGTAACAGGGGCAGGTACTGGCCTTGGAGCCGGGCCCCGGCGAAAATGACGACCACGCCGGAGAAAGCGAGCGCCATGCCGGCTATCCGGCGCGGGCCCGGCCGGTCGCCGAGCAAAATGGCCGACAGAATCACGGCGAACGGAAGCTGCAGCTGAATCACGATCGCCGCGACCGAGGCATCGATGCCGTTCAGCCCGGTGAAGAACAGGGCGAAATGGAGGCATCCCAGCGTGAAGGACAGCCCAAGAACCTGGCGCATCGGGGCCGCCGGGCGCCGCACCAGCGGCACGAGAAGGACCGCCACCAGCGCGAAGCGCATTGCCATCATCAGGATCGGCGGAAATTGCGAAAGCCCGACCTTGGCAACCGCAAAATTGACCCCCCACACCAGCATCACGAAGGTGGCGATCGCGACATCGGGAAGAGTCATGGCGCTCGATCCGGATTGTGCCGCGACGACCGCATGGGGATGCCGCCATCGGCTCGTTCCCCGCCAGCAGGCGGCCTTGCCGTGATTCTTGTTGCACCGACGCTGCCGGGATGAAAGATTCGCGCAAACTCCGCGAAACGTTCGGGACGAGCATGCCCTTCGCCGCCGAACCCGTCCTAGGATTTGCCGAGTCAAAGGGGAACGCAATCCGCGAGTCAATCGTCTTTCACGAAACACCGTCGTAGTTCCGAGATCATGGCCGAGATTATTCGTTGGATCGGCGCGCTCTCCCGATTTTTCGCCGGCATCGCCACGGCGATGCTGGTGATCAGCGTCGCGCTCGTGTGTCAGATGGCGGTCATGGAATATTGGGTCGGGGTTCCGGCGCCGTGGCTGTCCGATGTCGTTTCGTATCTGATGATCGGCATTACATTTCTGGGAACGCCCTATGTGTTCGCGACCGGCGGCCATGTCACGGCGGACTTTTATGGGCGGCTGCCGGGATCCTCGATCGGCCGGCTTCGGCGCGCGCTTGCCGCGCTAATTTCCGGCGTCTTTGCGGTGGCCTTCACCATCGCGAGCGCAGCACTTCTTTTCGAAGCGCTGCACCAGGGATGGCGCGGCGACGATAGCGGCTGGATGGCGCTTTGGATTCCGTATCTGACGCTCCCCATCGGCACCGGGCTTTTGTCTCTGCAGTGTCTGGCCGAAGTCGTGGCCGCCGCATCCGGCGAGACTAATCTTGGCGAAGAAGCGGCGGACGCCGCAGGCTTCCCCGATTAAAAAAAGGAGTAAGCCGTGGCGCCGTTAACCCTGGGCATCGCGGTCAGTGCAGCGCTCGTCGTTCTCATCGTCATCGGGGTTCCCGTTGCCTTCGGCTTGGCCGGAATCGCGATCGGGCTTCTCGTTTGGCAGGGCGGAATTGCCGCGTTGCAGCCGGCGGCGGACGCCGTATTGGCGCCGTTCGAAAACTTCACGCTTGCCGCCGTTCCGCTATTCATCCTGATGGGTGTCGCGGCCTCGTTGTCGCCTGCGGGCGGTGACATGCGCGAAATGTTCAAGCGTTGGCTGCACAAAATTCCGGGCGGCCTCATCGTCGCGAACATTTGCGCCAGTGCCCTGTTTTCGGCCCTGAGCTCCACGGGCGCCGCGACCTGCCTCGCGATCGGTCGCGAAGGCCTGCCGGAATTGCGCGAGCGGCGATATGCCGATTCGGTCACGGCGGGCGCACTCGCCGGCGCCGGCACGCTCGGGATCCTGGTGCCGCCAAGCCTCACTCTCATCGTCTACGGCATCGCGGGCGACTTCTCGATCGGCAGGCTTTTCCTGGCCGGGCTTATGCCGGGGCTTACGCTCACGCTGCTGTTCGTTTTGTGGGCTTTGATCGCCGCGCGGCGATGGCAGGGCCGATTCGGCGGGTTCGCACGCGGTTATACGCGGGGCGAATTGGTGGCACTGGTCCCGCGCGCCGTTCCCTTCGTGGCACTGGTCGCGGCCGTGATCTACGGCTTTTGGAGCGGAATTGCGTCGCCCCCGGAGGTGGCGGCGGTCGCGGCGGTAGCCTGCATCGCCTTGGTCGCCCTGATGTACGGTATGTGGCGCGAGCGCCACCTTATGGCGATCCTGCGCGAGGCCACGCGCGAGGCGGTCGCCGTGCTCGTCATCGTTGCCGCGGCTGCGTTGTTCGCGTTCATGCTCGGCCGGTTTGGGATTCCCGACGCCCTGGCGATCGCGATTGCCGACTTGCGGCTGCCGCCGCTGCACCAGATTGCGGTTGTCAACGGCCTCCTGCTCGCCGCCGGACTGTTCCTGCCTCCGGTCGCGATCATTCTCATGATCTCGCCGGTCGTGCTGCCGCTGCTTCTCGCCGAAGGATACGATCCCTATTGGTTCGGCGTCATGATGACGCTCAATTTCCAGATCGCGCTCCTGATGCCGCCGGCGGGCGCGAACCTCCACACCATCCGGCATTTGGCCCCGGACATTCCCATCGGTACGGTTCTGCTGGGCGCCCTGCCTTACATTCTTCTGATCGTGGCGGAGATCGTGGCGCTGTGCATTTTCCCGGAGCTTGCGACCTGGCTTCCCGACCGGCTCATGGGACCGGCGCCGTAAGCCGCGCCTTGAATGCGTGTTTCGTGGTTTGGCCTTGTTTCATCATTCGAATCCCTGTAACCGGTGGGCCCTAATCGGCTGGCTTGCTTGCGCCAGATGACCGGCAAAGATATCGTCGTCGCGGCATGGCGGCTAGGCTGGCGTGGGCGGCCGGCCGTCGAATAGCTTCGGGATTCCGCCGGCTCCCGCACGACGGCGGAAATTGTGGCTCGCATCGGACGGTGAAACACAAAACATGGAAGGCAGGAACGCGATTCGGTTCGTTTTAACGTCGATGCTGGCGTTGGCCGGCACTCTATCTTTGGCGGGGATCGGGGCGGCCGCGGCGGGCGCCGCGCGAATCGACCTTGCCCAAGCGGAAAACCCCAACGAAATGCCGGGCATCGAGGGCGAGGGAACGCCGGAAGAAGAGAAGAAGGCCGCGAAAGATGCCTTCGAGCGATTCAAGGGCACCATCGATATGTTGAACGAAAACATCGGTCCGACATACGGGGGCCCGCCATTCCGAAAGGTGGAGTACGTGGAACCCCACGTCGTCAAGATCATTCCAGATAAATCATGGATGGCGGTGCCGGCCACGCATTACCGCAATGCGATGATGCTGTACGGCATGTGGCGCAACGCCAATCAATTTCGTCCGGTGACGATGATGATCACCGACGACAAGGGCGGCGATTACATCACCCTCAAGGATACGCCGACGGGCCTCATTTACCGCGCCAAGCAGCAGTAAGAATTTTGCGCGCGCATGTTCCGGCGCGGCGGATCGCCACGTCAAAAAGCTTATTTCGAGACTTGAATGGCTTGCCGCGATATCACTCGGCTAAGCCAGACGATGGGACGGGCTAATCCAATTTCTTGTTGTCAAGGTCGCCTTGCCGGCGATCCTCCTCGACATTGTCCCGAAAGCGTTCTTCCTTGGTGCGGCCGAAGCGGACCCTGTTCTCCGCCGCCTGGGCCTCGAGCACCCGGCGCTCCCGGTTCTTGCGGTAGCGGTTGAGACTTATGACCTCGCCCATAGCCATTGTCGCGTTCGCACAGGTTCGGTTACCGAACCGTTTGATCTTTGCGCCTTTGGGTCATAGCTTATCCGAAACCGCGGGACGCGCAAGCGTCCTTGAGGTTCGGCGGCTCGGCATAGCGACCGCGTCGGCGTAAACGGGAGCGACTGCGTGCGAAAAGTCATTTTCAGCCTGATTGCGCTTGTTGTCCTTGCCTTAGCTGCGGCTTTCATCGGCCCCAGCTTCGTCGACTGGAACAAATACAAGCCCGAGATCGCGGCACAGGTAAAAGCCGCGACCGGGCGCGACATCACGATCGCCGGCGACATCGGTCTCAACGTGCTGCCGGCGCCGACCCTGTCCGTCCACAACGTCACGGTCGCCAATCTTCCCGGCGCCATAGAGCCCAACATGGCAAGCCTCAAGGCGCTGGATGTGCGGGTGGCGTTGGGCCCGTTGCTCGAGAAGCGAATCAAGATCGAGAGCCTCACGTTGATCGAGCCCGTGATCACCCTTGAAGTTTTGCCGGACGGCCGCCGAAACTTTGATCTTGCCGTACCTCAGGGCACGGCGGGCACCACGCCGAATCCCGTCGCGCCTGCGCCGGCCGCGCCGCAAGCCAAGCCCGAAAGCGGCGGCGCCTCAATCGAGGTGGAAAATTTCCGGATTACGGATGGAACACTTACCTACCGCGATGACAAGAAGGGAACGGCGGAACGCATCGAGAAGCTCAACGCCGACATTTCCTTGGAGTCGCTTACCGGCCCCGTCTCGGCACACGGCGATCTTGTCACGCACGGCATCAAAGCGATTTTCGAAGCCGATGCCGGGCGTTTCGAGGGCGGCAAGATTCCGCTCAAACTCGATCTGTCACTGCCGGATGCGGACGCCAAAGCCAAATTCACGGGAAGCCTTTCGGAGCCGACGGCCGATGGCCAGGTGACGGGGAACGTCGAGGCCGGCGGATCCAGTCTCGCGCGCCTCATCGCGCTCGCCGCCAAAGCGGGAGGCGCCAGCAGCCCCGCCCTGCCGCCGCCCCTGGGGCAAAAATTCTCGGTCGCGGCCAGCGTAACCGGATCGGCGAAGGCGGTGACGCTCAAAGACCTCAAGGCCGCTCTCGGCGATACGCTGGCTTCCGGTTCGATCGCGGCGACGCCCGGCACGCCGCTGCGGGCGGATGTGGCGGTAAACATGACCAGCCTCGAAATCGACCCCTGGCTTCCGACCACCGCGCCGGAATCGAAAGGCGATAACAAGGCCGCGGACAAAGGCACGGGTGCTGCCAAGCCGGCGGCCGCCGCGGCCGAGGGTTTTTCTCTTCCCAAGGATTTGGTGGCCACGTTCGACCTTTCGATCGACGCCGCCGTCTATAAGAAAGACCTGATCCGCCAGGTGAAACTCAAGGCGTCGCTCGAAGACGGAAAGCTTTCGATCAAACAAGCATCCGCCATGCTGCCCGGCGGCTCCAGCGCGTCGGCCACGGGAGTTGTGGCCAGCGACGGCGGCAAGCCCGTTTTCGACGGCGCGGTCGAAGCGCTGTCGGACAATCTGCGCGGCGTATTCGACTGGCTCAAAGTGGATGTTTCCTCGGTTCCCGCGGAGCGGCTGCGTAAATTCTCGCTCAGGAGCAAAATCAAGGGCACCCCGGAACAAATCGATGTTACCGGCCTCGACGTGAAGCTCGATACCTCGGCGCTCACGGGCGGAGTCACCGTTGCGTTGCGCGAACGGCCGGCTTTCGGCGCGCGCTTCGACCTGGATCGGTTCGATCTCGACGCCTACTTGCCGCAAACCGCCGCCGCGAACGGCGCCGTGCCCGCGGATGCCTCCCCGAAGCCGGAAGCGAAAGCGCCGCCGGGTCCGGCAGCAAGCTTTGGGGCCGCTCCCCCGGCGCTGGCGGTACTCAAATCCTTCGACGCCAATGTTCAGGCAAAAATCGGCAGCCTCACCGTCCATGGCTTGCAGGTTGCCGACATCGCCCTGGACGGGACGCTTCAGAACGGCACGCTTACGATTCGCGATGCCAGCGCCGCGGATTTCGGCGGCGGCTCGGCGAAGCTTTCGGGCGTGCTGACGGGCCTGGGCGACAAGCCCGCGGTCGACGCGGCATTCGATGTCAAAGTCAAGGATCCGCCGCGGCTCATGCGCCTGGCAAACCGGGAGCCGCCTCCGCTGCTTGCGAAGCTCGGCGCGGTGGGTCTTTCGGGCAAGGCAAAAGGCGCGCTCGATAATTTCTCGTTCGACGCGGCCTTGGACGCCGCGGGTGGCCGGGTCTCGGCGCAAGGCACCGCCGGCATGCCCGATACCGGCGTGCGCTACGATGCGGCGATCGATGCCAAGCACGACGATCTGCCCGCCCTGGTTCGATTGTTCAACCCCGACTACCACCCGGCGGGCCAGAATTTGGGCGGGCTGTCGCTCGCGTTCCATGCGAAGGGCGATGCCACGGCGGGCGAGCTTTCCGATTTGAAGGGCAAAGCCGGGCCGGTCTCGTTCCAGGGAAGCGGCAAGGCGCGTTTCGACGGGCCGAGGCCGGTGATCGAAGCGAATTTGCAGGCGGGCGAGATCGTGACGGATTTGTTCCTGCCGCCCAAGCCGGGTGCGGCCGCCGGAAAGTCTCCGGGTGGCGCCGCGGGCGGAGCCGCGAGTGCGGCGCCGGCGCAAGGGGCCCATTGGTCGAAAGAGCCGTTCGATTTCAGCCCGCTCCGGGTCGCCGATGCCGAGGTGAAACTTGGCGCGGTGGCGATCACTTACGGAAAATACAAAGTGGACAAACCGGAGCTCGGCCTTTCGCTCAAGAACGGCGTGCTCGATGTGCACGATCTCAAGGGCAGCATGTTCCAAGGCGCCTTCGACCTGAAGGGCACGCTCGATGCGAGTGCGGTCCCGAGACTTTCGGGCGACGTTTCGGTGAGCAAGGCGAACATCCACGAGGCGCTCTTTACCGCCGGGAACATCGATGTCGCCCAGGGCTTGCTCGATTTCGGGATGAAGGTGGCCGGCGCCGGCGTCAGCCCATTCGATCTCGTTTCCTCGCTTGGCGGAAACGGCTCGATGCAGGTAACGGACGGCGTCGCCCAAGGCTTTGACCTCAAGGCCGTGAGCGACGGGATGAAGAATCTTAACAGCGCCGTCGATTTCCTGAAATTCATCGGCACGTCCATGTCGGGCGGCCAAACCAAGTTCACCAAGCTTACCGGGACATTCACCATCGACAAGGGCGTCGTACGCACCAATGACGTCGACATGCAGGCGGACGGTGGGGCGGGCAAGGGGGTTGGTACGATCGATCTTCCGGGCTGGCAAGTCGACATGACCGCCACTTTCACGCTTACCGATCAGCCCAAGGTGCCGTCGTTCGGGATGCGCGTCGTGGGGCCGTTGGATGCGCCCGAGCGAAAATTCGAGACCAGGGATCTCGAGGCGTATCTGGTTCAAAAGGGCGTGGGCACTTTGTTGAAGGGCGTCTTGCCTGGCAAGGAGGGTCAGCCGGCGCCGGCAATCACGGGCGTGGCACCGCTCGATTCGCTGCTGCAAAAGGCATTGCCGGGGCAGCAGGCGCCGGCCCAACCCCAAGCCGCACCGGCCCCGGCCGCCCCGCAAGCGGCACCCGCCCAGCAGCCGCAAAGTCCGGCGAATATCCTGCTCAATAAAGCATTGAAGAAAAACAAAGCCCCGCCACCGGCTGCGAACCAGCCGCCTGCGGGCGCCGCCACGGGTACGGCGCAACCGCTCTCGGCACCGCCCGTGCCGCCGGCCGGCGCGGCAATCCAATCCGTCCCGCCGCCGTCCGGACCCGCGTCTCAACCGGCACAGACGGGAACCGGCGCGGCAATCCAATCCGTCCCGCCGCCGGCTGGCCAATCACCGCCGACACAAACGGGAACCGGTACTGCAACCCAATCCGGCTCGCCGCCGTCCGGCCAAACACCGCCGGCACAGACGGGAACCGGCGCGGCAATCCAATCCGGCCCGCCGCAGTCCGGGCCCGCGTCTCAACCGGCACAAACGGGAACCGGCGCGCCGGCGAAAAAGGGGAAAGCGGCGAAGCAACCGGTGGCCACGCAGCCCGCGCCGGGGCAATCGCAAACGGGCACGCCGGCCCAGACCGGACAGCCCCAAGCGGCGCCGCCCGGCGCCGGGCAACCGGCCGGCCCCGCGCCGCAATAACCGGGCGCAACCGGAAAGCCCGCTGGAGGTCTTGATTTCTAGGCGGGATGTAAGGAGTCGCCGCCATCGCCGGCCGGCGCCGGGCTTCGAGCGGCTAACGTCCGGTAATGGCGAAGAATATGGAGGCGGATGGCGCTTGAGAGATTGCCTTCGTGATCGGTATCGATGTCGCGCACGATCTGGTTCACCGAAACCTTGCGGCTGGCGGCGATTTCCTTAAGCGCTTCCCAAAACGCGGGCTCGAGCGACACACTGGTTTTGTGGCCCGCGATTACGACCGAACGCTTTCTGCTCTCGCCCGCCATGGACCGCTCCTGGCTGGGTTTCTGAGATCAGGAGTGCGGCCCTAACATTTTTTCCGGGCGCACCCGCTCGTCAAACTCCTCCGCGGTCAAAAGGCCAAGGCCGACCGCAGCCTCCTTAAGCGTCGTACCCTCACGATGGGCCTTCTTCGCCGCCTTGGCGGCGTTGTCGTAGCCGATCACCGGATTAAGCGCCGTCACGAGCATCAGCGACTCGCTTACCAGCGCCGCAATACGCTCGCGGTTCGCGGTGATTCCGACGACGCAATTATCGGCGAAGCTTTGCGCCGCATCCGCGAGCAACCGGATCGACTGAAGCAGATTATAGATCAATACCGGCTTAAATACATTGAGCTCGAAATGGCCGGAGGCCCCGGCGATCGAAATGGTTACGTGGTTGCCCATGACCTGGGCGCACACCATGGTTAGGGCTTCGCTTTGGGTCGGATTGACCTTGCCCGGCATGATGGACGAGCCGGGCTCGTTCTCCGGCAGGGTGATCTCGCCCAGGCCGCAGCGGGGACCGGAACCGAGGAACCGGATGTCGTTCCCGATCTTGTTCAGCGAGGCGGCGACCGTATTCAGCGCTCCGGAAGCCTCGACGATCGCGTCATGCGCCGCCAGCGCCTCGAATTTGTTCTCCGCCGATACGAAAGGATAGCCGGTTATCTCCGCGGCCTTTTTTGCGAAAAGCTCGGCGAAGCCTTTTTTGGCGTTTAGCCCCGTGCCGACCGCGGTGCCGCCCTGGGCGAGCGGGTACAACCGGGCCAAGGATTCACTCACGCGTTTCCGTCCCAGCTCGACCTGTTTGGCGTAGCCCGAAAATTCCTGGCCGAGCGTGATCGGCGTCGCATCCTGGGTGTGCGTGCGGCCAATCTTGATGATCTTGGCAAACTCGCGGGCCTTGGCGTCGAGCGCGGCGTGCAAATTCCCCAGCGCCGGCAACAGGCGTTCCGCAATTTCGCAAACGGCGGCGATGTGCATCGCGGCTGGGAACGAATCGTTCGAAGACTGGCCGCGATTGACGTGGTCGTTCGGGTGCACCAGGGCTTTCGACCCCATCGTGCCGCCCAGGATTTCGGTCGCGCGGTTGGCGATCACCTCGTTTAAATTCATATTGGTTTGGGTTCCGGAGCCGGTCTGCCAAACCACGAGCGGGAAGTGGTCCGAAAGCTTGCCGTCGATCACCTCATCGGCGGCGGCAACGATCGCGCGGCCCATCTTTGGATCGAGCTCGCCCAGCTCCATATTGGCCAGCGCGGAGGCCTTTTTTTGGATCGCCAGGGCCCGGATCAGCGCCTCGGGCATGCGCTCGGTGCCGATGCGGAAGTTCTCGAAGCTGCGCTGGGTCTGGGCGCCCCAGTAGCGATCGGCCGGGACCTCGATTGTTCCCAGGCTGTCGGATTCGGTCCGGGTCTTGGCTTTGTCGGCCATGGTCCGTTGTCCCTCTATGAGGTGGCGCGGCTTTTACCACAGGCCCGCGCCTTGCGCACGGGCTTGGAGGGTTTGGCCCCGTTGGGTGCGGCAAGCGACCTGCGGGCGAGATGCCTCAGCGCCTCGCCGTCCTCGAGCAGGTCGGGCGGGACCTCGTAATACGGCATGGGGAGCGGCTTCCCGCGCGACCGCGGCCGGAACTGGGACATGTCCAAGGCCTGAAACTCCCTGCCAAGCCCGGCATCGGCCTTGAGATACAACGTATCGTCGGAGATGAGCGCGAAGATAACGCCATCGCGGTATAGGCCGAAGCCGCCGAACATGGCGCGCGCCGAAACGCCGCCCAGCGGCCGCAGCAAGTCGAGCGCGTAATCCCGGAAATCGGCGCTCGATGCCAAAAGGGCGGCCCCAACCGATCTGCTTAAGACTTGCGGAAGGAATCGAGGGCTACGACCTTCGGCTGCTCGCCATTGGCCGCGGAGCGAGCCGCGTCTTTGGCATCCGATGTTTGCGTTCGCCTGGCCTCTTCGCTGGTGCGGCCTTCGGCCTCCTTCCCCTGTGCCTTGCCCGCCGCAGGCGAAAGCAACGGGCCCGACGGCGTACTGGGCGTCAATTGCAGGCCGAAATTGACCGATGGATCGACGAAACGGGTGAGGGCCGCAAACGGTACGGTGAGATGCGCCGGTACATTATTGAAGGTGAGGGATATCGAGAAAGCATCGCCGGAGACGCCGAGCCCCGTGTACTGGTGCTGGAGCACGATCGTCATTTCGGCCGGGTATTGAGCGCGAAGGTACGGCGGCATGACGACGCCGGGATGGTCGCTGCGAAAGCTGATGAAGAAATGGTGATTGCCGGGAAGCCCGCGCGCGGCGACCTGGGTCAGCGCTTCGCGCACAACGCTGCGCAGCGCTTCTTGGAGAATCCGGTCGAATCCGAGAAAATCCTGGCCCATGAACCCCGATGCCGGGCGAAAAGAGGTGGGGGGCTTCTGTTGCCCGGCGCCCCCCGGGCCGCGCTTGCTTAGAGACTAAGCAGCGAGTGCGAGTGAGTTATCGTTCGCACTTGTCAATTGGCCCGATAACGGCGGAACCATGCCGAGCGAAGTTCTTGCCGTTTGCGCGCGCGTCGATCCTGTTTCGCCCCCAAAGGTTCGGCCCCGAAGGACCGATCTCGAAACTGGTGGAGGCGCCGGGTACTGCCCCCGGGTCCGCAACGGCTAGTAAACAAGACATTTATCGCCATAGTCGGTTTCCCGACCCTATAAATATAGGTGGCCCCGGGCCGCCTTCAAAGTGCCAAACGGCGTCCTTTTTTTGCCGGACCTCGGCGGTGCCGGGCCTTAGGGCGCCGGGGCGTGACCAGGGCTCCGCGCGACGGCCTTGGCCGGGCGCGTGCTCGCCCTGTAGATTGGCCGGTCATGAGCGAAAGGAAGCGCCCCGTGGCGGTGACGCCCGAGCAAGCCCAAGAAATCGCGGAATTGCGCGGTGCCAAGCATGAAACCCGGCGCGCCACCGTGCCGGCGCTCGAAGAAATACTTTACGAGCCCATCCCGGTGCTCGATCACGGATTCCTGCGCGTCATCGATTACATGGGCGACGACGCCGCCGTGGTGCAGGCGGCGCGGGTTTCGTACGGACACGGGACCAAGAAGGTGCGCGAGGATCGCGGCCTCATCCGGTATTTGATCCGGCATCACCACACCACGCCCTTCGAGATGTGCGAGATCAAGTTTCACGTGAAACTGCCGATCTTCGTGGCGCGGCAGTGGATTCGCCATCGCACCGCCAACGTCAACGAATACTCGGCGCGCTACTCCATCCTCGATCGGGAATTTTACATTCCAGATCCGGCGGTTCTCGCCGCGCAATCGGCTGCCAACCGGCAGGGCCGGGGCGAGGTGCTGGAGGGGCAAGAAGCGGCCTCCGTCCTGCGGATGCTGCGCGAGGATGCCGAACGCTGCCATACCCATTACCGCGAGATGCTGAATGAAGACGAGGCGGGGAACGCCGTCGATCCGGCGCGGCGCGGGCTTGCGCGCGAACTCGCGCGCATGAACCTGACGCTCAACACCTATACCCAATGGTATTGGAAGATCGATCTTCACAATCTCATGCATTTCCTGTCGCTGCGCGCCGACCCGCACGCCCAGTACGAAATCCGCGCCTATTCCGACGCCATGCTGCAGATTCTCGAACGCTGGGTGCCCCTTACCTTCGAGGCTTTTCTCGATTACCGGAAGGAGGGTGCGTTCCTGTCGCGCGGCGCGCTCATGGTGCTCAACCGGCTCTTGGACGGCGAAAAGGTGACGCAAGAAAGCAGCGGCCTTTCCGCGCGCGAGTGGCAAGAGCTGATGGCGACGCTCGGCCGGGAAAAAACGGCGGATGAATAGCCGCAACGCCGGTCGTGCGGCGCCGATGGGCGGCCTTGTGCGCGTCCCATTCCGCGCCGATCTTTCCGCGCCGGCGGCGGACGTCTGGGCTCTGATCGGGCCGTTCGACTCATTGGCGCGCTGGCACCCCTTGGTCGCCGAATGCGTTCTGGAGCGCGAGCCGGGAACGGGCGCCATCATCCGACGCATTCTCATATACGACGGCACCGTGATCCGGAACCGGCTTCTCGGCCACGACGACGCGAAACACCGGTACAGCTACGATCTGGTCGAGGGCCCTTTGACGGTTAAAAGCTATCGCTCGACGCTTCAGGTTTTGGAGCGGGGTGCTCGGCGGTCAACGCTCGACTGGGTCAGCGAATTCGATCCGGGCGGCGCATCCGAGGCGGAGACCCGGAGCCGTGTCGAAGGCCTGATCGGGCCGGGAATCGAGAGCCTGAAGAGAATCTTTGGCGCGCAGCGATCTTAGCAGGCGTTGGTCGTGCATTCCTGAATCTTGTACGGCTTTCCGGACCCCATGCGCGAGACATCGAATGCGCGTTTATCCATGCAATGGGCGCGAGCAAACACGGTTTCTTCGCCATTCACGGCGCTGATCCGGAGATTCGACAGGTAATTCACCTCGCAGTTCTGTTCCTTCTTCAATTGCGAATTGAGCTGCTGCTGCCATTCCGGCAACATCACGGCGGCGGCCAAGAGCGGTACGGATAGGACGACAAGAACTAACCTGGCGGCGCTTCGCATCGGGCATCTCCACGGCAAGTATCCGGACGGTAACAGCCTAGCGCGCCCAGGGAGTAGCGACAAGAACGGGTCTGCGGGAATGGATCGTCACGGCGAATCATGAGACTTCCGGCTTGGATCACGGCTCGACCCATCGCCCATCGCGGGTTGTTCGACGCCGCGCGCGGAATTCCCGAAAACTCGTTGGCAGCGGTGCGGGCCGCCGTCGATGCCGGATATCCCATGGAAATCGATTTGCGTGCGGCAGCAGACGGCGTCGCCGTTTTTCACGATCAAGGCCTCAAACGCATGACCGGTCGGGACGGCGCCATTGGGAAAATGACGCGCGCGGAATTGAATGGTGCGAGCCTTTCCGGTACCGGGGAAACAATCCCGATGCTCGAGGAGGTCTTGGATCTGGTTGCGGGGCGCGTTCCGCTGATGCTCGAGATCAAGAACGACGGCGTTGCCGGAGCCATCGAGGAATCGATACTTCAACGGCTTGGGAATTATCGGGGCGAGATCGCCGTCGTGTCCTTCAATCCGTTCTCGCTTGCCTGGTTCGCGTCGCGGGCGCCGCATATCGCCCGTGGCCAAACCGCAGCCAGTCTCGCCGGCTCGGGCTTGGCGCCCTGGCGCCGGTTCCTTCAGCGCAATCTGTTGCTGAATGTGGTCAGCCGGCCGGATTTCATCCTCTACGACCTTAGTGCCCTTCCTTATTGGGCGGTTTCATGGCGGCGCAGGTTTGGAGCCAAGGTGGTCGCCTATACCGCTCGCAGCCGGGCCGAAGCGATCAAGGCGCGGACGGTCGCGGACAATTTCATATTCGAGAGCATTAGGCCGTAGCGGCGATTTGCCGCCGCCTGGAAACTATTGAACCACGATGCGGGGCGCCTTGCGCTCGCGCTCGCCCAGAATCGCCAGCGCCTTTTCCCAAATATTGTCCGCGATATCGCGGTAGGTCTTGGCGTGTGGCGAGTCGGGGTTCGATACCACAATGGGCCGGCCGTCGTCGGACGTCTCGCGGATGGCGGCATCGAGGGGAATTTCGCCCAGGAATTCGACGCCGAGCTTGACGGCCTCGCGGCGCGCCCCGCCGTGGCTGAAGATTTCGGTGCGCTCGCCGCAATGGGGACAGGCGAAATAACTCATGTTTTCGATGATCCCCAAAACCGGGACATCGACGCGGCGGAACATGTTGATCCCCCTGCGCGCGTCCAAGAGCGCGATGTCCTGAGGCGTGGAGACGATGACCGCACCGGTAAGGGGCACGCGCTGCGCCATGGTGAGCTGCGCGTCGCCGGTTCCGGGCGGCAGATCCACGACCATGATGTCGAGCTCACCCCACGCGACGTCGCGAAGCATCTGCTCGATGGCGCTGATGACCATGGGACCGCGCCAGATCATCGGCGTGTCTTCGGCGACGAGGAAGCCGATCGACATGCATTTGATGCCGTAGTTTTCCATCGGCTCGAGCGTCTTGCCGTCGGGGGAATTGGGCTTGCCCGAAATACCGAGCATGCGGGGAATCGACGGGCCGTAAATGTCGGAATCAAGCAAGCCGACCTTCAATCCCTTCAAGGAGAGCGCGAGCGCGAGGTTAACCGCGGTCGTGGATTTGCCGACACCGCCTTTGCCCGAAGCCACGGCCACGATGGAACGCACGCCGGAGATCGGCGCGTTCGGCGCCCCGGGTGCGGGCCGCTGCCGGCCGAGACCTTGGGACGATGCGGGATTGGCGGCTCTGCCGGTCTCCGCCGTCAGGACAGCCGACACCGACAGCACGCCGGCTACGGATTCGACCGCTTTCTCCGCCGCCTTGCGTACGGGCTCCATTGCCGCGCCGCGGCCCGCGTCGACCTCGAGGGTGAAACCGACGTTGCCGTCTTTCACCACGAGACCCCGCACCATGCCGAGCGCAACGATATCGGCGGCGCGATCGGGATCGCGCACGGCGCGCAGCGCTTCGATGACCTGTTGTTCGGTGACCCCGGTCATGGCGAGATGACTCCGCGGTGCCCGATTCCCCGCCGCAATCGCGAGGGTGGGGCTTGGTTCGGTTGCGTTCGCCGCTGCGCTGTCATATAAGGCGAGCGCGTCTGGATTGCAAAGGCCCGCGGATCGCGGGCCAATCGCTTCGGACCAGGAGAACCGGCCATATGCCTTGGACGAGTGGAGGCGGCGGCGGCCAAGGCCCATGGGGCGGTGCACCTCGCGGGCCGCGCCCCCCCAATCTCGAAGATTTGCTGAAGGGCGGTCAGGACCGCTTCCGTCAAATGTTCCCCGGCGGTCTCGGCGGACTGCGCGGATTTGTCTTCGTTATCATCGCGGTTATCGCGGTTTGGCTTGCCAGCGGATTCTACCGCGTCCTTCCCGATGAACGGGGCGTGGTCCTGACATTCGGTGCCTTCGACCGGTACACCGACCCCGGCCTCCATTGGCACATCCCGGCGCCGATCGAGGGCGTCTTCACGCCCAAGGTCACCTTCGTCAATCGCATCGAGGTCGGATTCCAGTCGGCCGCGCTTGCGACGCACGGCGTCGGCCAGCGCCAAGTTCCGGAAGAAAGCCTCATGCTTACCGGCGACGAGAACATCGTCGACATCAACTTCACGGTGTTCTGGCTGATCAAAGACGCGAAAGACTTCCTGTTCAACATCCGGGCGCCCGAAGCAACCGTGAAGGCCGCGGCCGAAAGCGCCATGCGCGAGATCCTCGGACAAACGCCGATCGCCCGCGCGCTTGCCGAAGGCCGCGGTCAGATCGAGCAGGACACCCGCGATCTCCTTCAGCGGATCCTCGATTCCTATGGCGCCGGAATCCAGATTACGCAGGTCCAATTGCAGAAGGTCGATCCGCCCGGCCCGGTTATCGACGCCTTCCGCGACGTGCAACGGGCGCGTGCGGACCAAGACCGGTCGCGCAACGAGGCCGAGGGCTACCGTAACGACATCATTCCCCGCGCCCGGGGCGAGGCCGAACAAATCCTGCAACAAGCCGAGGCCTATAAACAGGAAGTGGTGGCACGGGCCGAAGGCGATGCCAAAAGATTCCTTTCGGTCGACGAGTCGTACCAGAAAGCCAAGGACGTGACCGCACGACGGATGTATCTCGAGACCATGGAATCCGTCCTCAAGAACACCAATAAGGTCATTATCGACAGAAATGCGTCGGCAAGCGGCGTCGTGCCCTACCTGCCGCTTCCGGAATTGAAATCCCGTCCGGCAGCGCCGCCGGAGCACATGGCAAGCCCGCCGGTATCACCGCCGCCGGTGAGTCCGACTCCGCCCGAAGCGCCGAAACCGTGAGTAGGACGACAGCGCCATGACCCGCAATTGGTTTGGGCTTTTCGGTTTCCTGATCTTGCTCGCGATCGTGGTTGGCTATGGAGCCATGTTCACAGTTCATCAGAACGAACAGGCTCTTGTGTTGCAGTTTGGTGAACCCATAACGCCGGTCGAAACACCGGGACTGCACTTCAAAATCCCGTTCGTCCAAAATGTCGAGTACTTCGACCGCCGCGTGCTCGACTACGATCCGCCGGCCGAAGAAGTGATCGCGGCCGACCAGAAGCGTTTGGTGGTGGACACCTATACGCGCTTCCGCATCGTCAATCCGCTTCGCTTCTATCAGACGGTCGGTAGCGAACTGGGCATTCGTAACCGGCTCGGCGCCCTGGTCAGCGGCAGTCTGCGCCGGGTTGTCGGCAACGTGACGCTCGCCTCCATTCTGTCGGCAGAACGCGCCCAGATCATGGAAGATATCCGGAAGCAGGTGAATACCGAGGCCCAGGCGTTCGGCATCGACGTGGTGGACGTGCGGATTCGCCATGCCGACCTGCCGGAGGCGAACAACCAGGCGATCTTTGCCCGCATGCAAAGCGAACGGGAGCGCGAGGCCAAGGAGTTCCGCGCCCAAGGCGCCGAATTGGCCCAGCGGATCCGCTCGCGGGCGGACCGCGAGAAGGTCGTGATCCTGGCCGAGGCCCAGCGCCAATCCCAGATCACGCGCGGCGAAGGCGATTCCGATTCGATTCGAATCTATGCCGATGCCTTCAACAAGGATCCGGATTTCTTCGCCTTTTATCGGACGCTCCAGGCTTACCGCGAGGCGCTCGGCAACGGCGACACCACCATGGTGCTGGCGCCCGATTCGGATTTCCTGCGGTTCTTCAACGACATGTCGGGCAAGGCCGGCAAGTGAGCGGCCCCCGGGTCTCGGCGCCAGCCGCGCAGCCCGGTACTTGGCGCCTGCGGGGATGAGGGATTTTCTGACGGCAGTCGGTCTTGTTCTGGTGATCGAGGGTTCTCTCTACGCCCTGATGCCGGAAGGCATGAAACGCATGATGTTACAGGCCCAGCGTCTACCCGCGGCACTGTTGCGGGCGGCCGGACTTGCCGCCGCCGCTACCGGGCTTGCGATCGTTTGGTGGCTGCGGCGCTAGGAGGCCGTCATGCCGCCGGGCTCCTTGATCCGGGCCTTTGAGGCCCTATCTGTTGCCGGAGCCGTTCCGGCCGTCCCGGCCGGAAGTGGAAAGCGGGGCGTTCCCGGGGACGGCGTTGCGGCTGTAACGGCTGCGGCGCCGGGCGTATAGTGGGCCCAGACTTGAAGTCGGCGCGAATTCGCCCTCATGGCGGGGCGGCGTCCGGGGATTATGAATTCGGCCGGTCTAAATCGGAGACATTCTGTGACTAATTCGACTTATCGCGCGGCATCGGACGGGCCGATGTCTTCGGTCCCTCAAGACCTGACGTCTTGGGCGCGTATCCCGCGGCTCCGCGCCCTGGCGCTGGGAGCATTGCTTTTGCTGTGGGCCGGCGCCAGCCAGGCACGCGGCGTACCCGATAGTTTCTCGGACCTGGCCGAGCGGCTCTTGCCCGCGGTCGTCAACATCTCGACCAGCCAGACGGTCAAGGAAACGGCCCAGAATGCGCCGGAAATACCCCAATTCCCGCCGGGCTCTCCGTTCGAGGAATTCTTTAAGGACTTCATGGAGCGCCAGATGCGCCCCGACGCGCCGCCGCGCAAGATCACGTCGCTCGGCTCCGGATTCGTCATCGATCCTTCGGGGGTCGTTGTGACCAACAATCACGTGATCGCGGATGCCGACGAGATCACGGTGATCCTGCAAGACAATACGCAGCTCAAGGCCACCATCGTCGGCCGCGATGCGAAGACGGATATTGCGATTCTCAAGGTCAAGGCGGACAAGCCTCTGACCGCGGTAAAAATCGGGAATTCCGATAACGCCCGGATCGGCGACTGGATTCTCGCCATCGGTAATCCTTTCGGATTGGGCGGCTCGGTTACGGCCGGCATCGTTTCCGCCCATCACCGCGACATCAATATCGGCCCTTACGACGACTTCATTCAAACCGATGCCTCGATCAACCGCGGCAATTCGGGCGGTCCGATGTTCAATATGGATGGCGAGGTCATCGGCATCAACACCGCGATCTTTTCGCCTTCGGGCGGCAGCGTCGGGCTCGGCTTCGCGATTCCGTCGGCCTTAGCCAAGCCCGTCATCGATCAACTGCGCGACTTTGGGCACACGAGGCGCGGCTGGCTCGGCGTTCGCATCCAGGCGGTGACCGAGGAGATTGCGGAAAGCTTGGGTCTGGACAAAGTGCGTGGTGCGTTGATCGCCAAGGTGAACGAGGGCGAGCCTGCGGCGCAGGGCGGCATGCAATCGGGCGACATCGTGCTCAACTTCGACAACCAGCCGATCCCGGATTTCCGCAAGCTTCAGCGCATCGTGGCGGCGGCGCCGGTCGGAAAAAAGATCAAGGTCGTGGTTTGGCGCAACGAAAAGGAAGTGCCCCTCGAAATCACGATCGGTGAACTCGAGAAATACGAAGAGACCGCGGCGGCCGAGGAAAAGGGCAAAGAGAAGAGCCCGACGCCCAAGGCAACAACGGCGAGCGCCGAGATGCTGGGGCTCAAGCTTTCGGAAATCACGCCGGAGTTGCGCCAGCAATTCAGCGTCCCCGAAGGGGTGAAAGGCGTCATCATCACCGATGTCTCGGCCCAGAGCGACGCGGCCGAGAAAGGCCTGAAGGCCGGCGACGTGATCCTCGAGGTCAGCCAGGAAGAAGTGCTGAGCCCGAAAGAGGTTCAAGCCAAGGTCGATACCGCGAAGAAGGGCGGGCGCAAGTCGGTGCTGCTCTTGGTCGAACGCCAAGGCAATCTTCAGTTCGTGCCCTTGAAGGTGGTCGAAGGCTGACGGTTGAGACAGCCGGCCGAGCCGGGCCCACGCGCAAGTCACTCGCGGATTTCTTCTTCCCGGTAGCCCTGAAGATAAAGCAGCGCGGTTAAATCGCCGTGGTCGATGCGGACCGCGGCTACGTCCCGTAGCGCGGGCTTGGCGCGAAAGGCGATGCCCAGTCCCGCCGCCTGGACCATGGCGCGATCGTTTGCCCCATCCCCCACCGCAAGAGTCCCGGACATCGCAATGCCCAGCCGGGCCGCGGTTTCCCGCAAAATTTCCGCCTTGCTTTCGCGCGCGATGACCGGGGGCACCAGCCGGCCGGTGAGCGCGCCGTCATGAATCTCGACGTCGTTCGCGATGTCTTCGTCCATGCCGAGCATCGTCCGGACATGGCCGGTGAAGGCGCGGAACCCTCCCGAAATGATCATGGTGTGGGCGCCCGCCCGGCGCATGGTGGACATCAAGGCGCGGCCCCCGGGCATGGGGCGAATTGCACGCATCGCAGCAAAGTAACGCTCGCGGCTTAGGCCTTTCATCAGCGCCACTCGTTCAATCAAAGAGGCCGCGAAATCGATTTCGCCCGCGACCGCGCGCGCGGTGATGGGGGCGATTCGCTCCCGCAAGCCTGCCGCGGCCGCGATCTCATCGACGATTTCGTTTTCGATCAAGGTGGCGTCCATGTCCGCCGCGAGCAGCCGTTTTTTGCGGCCTTCCCGCGGCTGAACCGCAACGTCGATGGGGATCGATTCGGTTGCACGCCGGGCGGCCAATTCGGCTGCCGCCGGCGGCAACCCGTCGAATGCGATGTCGCAAGCGAGGTTTGGTGCGAGCACGTCCGGCGATCCAGTGCCGGCACCCAATGCACGCAGAGCCGCCGCGACGGAAGCCATGATGCTATCGTCGAGAAGATTCGTTGCGGCAATGAGAGTCAGGACATGGCGCACGGCACGATCAAACGGCGGCGGGGCAAACGTGGCTTGAAGCCAAGCCGCAGACAAGCGGCGCCGGCTTCCAATCCGGCCGTGATCATCGCCGGGCCGACCGCAAGCGGCAAGTCGGCCTGTGCGCTCGCCGTGGCCCGCGAGTTTCGCGGCACGGTCATCAATGCCGACGCCATGCAGCTTTACACCGAACTCTCGGTGCTGACCAATCGCCCGGGTCGCGATGAATTGCGCGGCGCACCGCACCGGCTGTTCGGGGCGCTTTCCGTGCGCGATCCAAGCTCGGCCGGGCGGTGGCGATCGCTCGCCTTGGCCGAAATGGCGGCGGCGGCCGAGCAGCAACGGCTCCCGGTTCTGGCGGGCGGTACCGGGCTCTATCTGAAGGCGCTGCTGTCGGGCCTCGCTACGGTGCCGCCGATTCCGCCCCGAATTCACGACGAGGCGCGGCTGCTTTACGAGGTGGTGGGGCGAGAGGGCTTGCTGGCGGAACTAGCCATCCGCGATCCGGCGATGGGCGCGCCGCCCCGCGACAAGCAACGGTTGCTGCGCGCCTTCGAGGTGCTGGTTGCGACCGGCCGGCCGCTTCGCGACTGGCAGAGCCGCACCCGGCGCGGCGTGAGCGCCGGCTACCGATATGCCGTGATTCTTTTCGACCCTCCCCGGGACACGCTTTATGCCGCGATCGATCGCCGTTTCGATCGCATGATGGAAAACGGCGCGCTTAAAGAAGCGCTGGCGATCGAAGCCCTCGGTCTCGATCCCGGTTTGCCGGCCCTGAAGTCCGTGGGATTACGGGAATTGCTCGCCCATCTCCGGGGCGAGTTGGGGCTGGAAGAGGCGGTAGCCCGGGCGAAACAGGCCTCTCGCAACTATGCCAAGCGGCAGGTCACCTGGTTCCGGCACCAACTCCCAGCCGGGCTAAAGCTTAACGCGCAATTTTCGGAAAGTCTCAGAGACGAAATCTTTTCATTTATTCGCCGGTTTCTGTTGACCCCCCGAGCATGACCGTTTAGTTTCCGCGGAATATCCAAGGAATCCGGCCCTTGGCGCCGTAAGTGCCGCGCCACGCGTTTTTGCACCCTCGCGCCAGCCCAGCCGGAAAACATAGAGGCAACAATGGACGCCCCAGCCACCGCCCAGATGGCAGCCACTACCCAGATGACCGGGGCCGAAATGGTCATCAAATCCTTGGTGGATCAGGGGGTGGATATCATCTTCGGTTATCCCGGCGGCGCCGTGCTTCCGATCTATGACGCTTTGTTCAAGCAAAATGCGTTGCGCCACATTCTGGTGCGGCACGAACAAGGCGCAGTTCATGCCGCCGAAGGCTATGCGCGCGCGACCGGCAGACCCGGCGTGGTGCTGGTGACCTCGGGCCCCGGGGCCACCAATATCGTGACCGGCTTGACCGACGCGATGATGGATTCGACGCCGCTTGTGGCGCTCACCGGGCAGGTGCCGACGCACATGATCGGCAACGACGCCTTCCAAGAGGCGGATACCATGGGCATCACCCGTCCCTGCACCAAGCACAGCTATCTGGTGAAGAACGTCAACGACCTGTCGCGCATCATCCACGAGGCGTTTTACGTCGCCCGCGCGGGGCGACCGGGGCCGGTCGTGGTGGACCTGCCCAAGGACATTCTGATGGCGACCGGAAGCTACCAGCCGAAGGGCGCCGACGGACATAAAAGCTATCGCCCGCGGCTGAAGCCGGACCCGCGCCGGATCGAAGAGGCGGTGGCCCTCATGGCTTCGGCGAAGCGGCCGATCTTCTACTGCGGCGGCGGCGTCGTGAACTCCGGGCCGCGGGCAAGCGAGCTTTTGACCGAGTTCATCCGCATGACCGGGTATCCGTGCACCAACACGCTCATGGGCCTCGGATCTTTTCCGGCGAGCGATCCATTGTTTCTCGGCATGCTGGGCATGCACGGCACTTACGAGGCCAATCTGGCGATGCACGACTGCGACGTCATGATCGCAATCGGGGCCCGCTTCGACGACCGGGTGACGGGCAAGCTCTCGCACTTCTCGCCGAACTCGAAAAAGATCCACGTCGACATCGATCAGTCCTCGATCAACAAGACGATTCGCGCCGACGTTGCGGTCCTGGGCGACGCGGCCCATGTGCTGGAGGACATGATCGCGGTCTGGCGGGCGCGCAAAGCCAAGCCCGATGCGAAAGCGTTGGCGGCGTGGTGGAAGCAGATCGACGGCTGGCGCGCGCGCGATTGTCTGCACTACGTGCAGCCGGACGACGTGATCAAACCGCAGTTTGCGATCGAGCGGCTTTACGCCCAGATCAAGGACCGCGAAACCTACATCACGACCGAAGTGGGCCAGCACCAGATGTGGGCGGCCCAATTCATCCGCTTCGAGAAGCCCAATCGCTGGATTACCTCGGGCGGCTTGGGGACCATGGGTTTCGGCTTTCCGGCCGCGATCGGCGCGCAATTTGCGCATCCGGATGCGCTCGTGATCGACGTGGCGGGTGAGGCCTCGTTCCTGATGAACATCCAGGAACTTTCAACCGTCATTCAATATCGCGTGCCGGTCAAAGTCTTCATCATCAACAACAAATACATGGGTATGGTGCGCCAGTGGCAGGAGCTGCTGCACGGCAGCCGCTATTCGGAATCCTACATGGACGCGCTGCCGGATTTCGTAAAACTCGCGGAAGCCTTCGGCGCGGTGGGTCTGCGCGCCGAAAAGCCCGGCGAGGTGGACGACGTCATCCGCGAAATGATTGCGGTGAAAAGACCGGTGGTGGCCGACATCGTGGTGGACCCGATGGAAAACTGCTTTCCCATGATTCCGTCCGGGGCGCCCCACAACGAAATGCTGCTCGGTCCGCACGACAAGGCCGAAAAACAGATTTCCGAAGACGGCATGGTGCTGGTTTAGCATTGCCGCGGCGGCTTCGGCGCGGGCGCCCCGATGCGTCCCGGCCCGGCACACGGCCCGCCCGCGCAACCGCGCAAAAATGAAACGATGACCGAAGAAGCCTCCGAAAAGCACATCATTGCCATCCTGGTCGATAACGAGCCGGGCGTGCTCGCGCGCGTCATCGGCTTGTTTTCGGGACGCGGCTACAACATCGAGAGCCTGACCGTCGCGGAAGTCGACCGCGCCGAGAATTTGTCACGCATTACCATCGTCACCTCGGGCACGCCCATGGTGATCGAACAGATCAAGGCGCAGCTCGGCCGCCTGGTTCCGGTGCACAAGGTTTCGGACCTGACCGAGGAAGGGCCGTTCGTGGAGCGCGAGCTGGCGTTGATCAAGGTCGTCGGCGGCGGCGAGAAACGGGTCGAGTCGCTGCGGATCGCCGATGTCTTCGGCGCCCGCGTGGTCGATTCGACGATCGAGTCTTTCGTGTTCGAGATGACCGGATCGAGCGAGAAATTGGACGCCTTCATTAACTTGATGCAGCCGCTGGGCCTCGTCGACGCCTCGCGCACCGGCGTGGTGGCTATTGCGCGAGGCGCAAAGCCCCTGTAGGTATCAGATTCGTGAGCGCCGCCCGCGGCAGCACCGAAACACATCCCGTTTTGAGCCGGAAAGGGTAGTCCCATGCGCGTCTATTACGATCGCGATGCCGATTTGAACCTCGTGAAAACAAAGAAGATCGCGGTCGTCGGTTACGGCAGCCAAGGCCACGCCCACGCTCTCAATTTGCGCGAGTCCGGCGTTTCCGATGTCGTGGTGGCGTTGCGGCCGGGCTCGGGAAGCGCTGCGAAAGCGACGGCGGCGGGATTAAAGGTCATGCCGCCGGCGGAAGCCGCGAAATACGCGGATATCGTCATGGTGCTGGCCCCCGATGAGCTTCAGGCCGATCTCTACAAGGATGAGCTCCGCGACAATCTCAAGAAAGGTGCGGCGCTCGCCTTCGCCCACGGGTTTTCGATCCATTTTCGGCTGATCGAGCCCAGACCGGATCTCGACGTCTTCATGATTGCGCCCAAGGGGCCGGGCCACACCGTGCGCGCGCAGTATCAATCGGGCGGCGGCGTGCCGTGCCTGCTGGCGATCGGTCAGGACGCGTCCGGAAACGCGCATGACCTGGCGCTTTCCTATGGCGCTGCGATCGGCGGAGGGCGGGCCGGGATTATCGAGACCAGTTTCCGCGAGGAATGCGAAACCGATTTGTTCGGCGAGCAGACGGTGCTGTGCGGCGGGCTCACCGCGCTGATCATGGCCGGTTACGAGACCCTGGTTGAGGCGGGATACGCGCCGGAAATGGCCTATTTCGAATGCTTGCACGAGGTGAAATTGATCGTCGATCTCATCTACGAGGGGGGCATCGCGAACATGCGGTACTCGATTTCGAAT
>JBGQJC010000026.1:0-36129 GCA_041498815.1 Alphaproteobacteria bacterium | reverse complement strand
GAGGTCGGGGTAAGTCGTTCCCATGATGGAAGCGGCCGCCCCACCGGCCGAGAGCCCGGTGACATAGACGCGTCGCGGATCGACCAAATGGTCGCGCATGACCTCGCGGGTGATGCCGGCGATCAACGAAGGCTCCCCCTGGCCGCGCTGCTGGTCGCCCGGGCTGAACCAGTTCCAGCACTTTGAGGCATTGGCGGCGGTGCTCTGCGCCGGATAAACGACGAGACAGGTGTGCTCTTCGGCGAGCACGTTCATGCCCGTGCCGGCGGCGAAATCATCGGGCGACTGGGTGCAGCCGTGCAGCATGACCATCAAAGGGAGCGCCTGCCCACGGTAACCGCTGGGAATGTAGAGCTTGTAGGCGAGACTCCCGGCCTCGTTGCTGTATGACCTCGCCACGAACTGTCCGCTTTCCGGCGCGATGGCAGGCGCATGCGCGGAACGCGGTTCCGCCATCCCGCCTCTTGCCGGCGCGGAGCTAGGCCGGTTGACCCATTCGACAAAGCGGCGCAGCGCCTCGGGCATGTGATGCCAAGCCGTTTGTTCCGCCGTGCCGGTGGCCTCATGGTGGCGGCCGCTTCCGGGCGGCTGCGCGGTGCGCGAAGAGGGCTGGGGGTCGGTCACCTCGATCGTCTCGGGGATCAAATCGATGATAAGAGATCCGCGTCCTTCAGGCGCATCCGCGCTATCGCCGCGGCTGCGGTACCGAGTACCTGGCGCCGTGCCGCCGCGAAGGGAGCGTTGCAGGACCGCAGTCGCTTCCCGGACTCGTCCTGCCCGGGTAAGGCGGGTCGCCTCGATCATGTCGCGCTGCAGATTGTCATTCATGTCCAGAACCTTCCGTGCTTGGAAACAGACGAGGCGTCCTTACGAGGGAGCCTGAACCCGTCTCCCGGTTCGCAAATGTCCTTGGTGGGATCCGATGGCGATAGCGGGACGCCGCCATCGGTCACTGGATCCGGTCGGCCAGGGCGGCCTTGACTGCCGGGCTGGCGTGCAGCGCACCCAACACGACAACCGAGGCGATCGTCGCGCGGGCAAGCTCGGGCGTGACGTCCGGGGCAATGCTGGCAAGTCCCAATACATGGATGTGGAGCGTCTGCCCGGTGGCACGAACGGCTTCAAGATCTTCGCGGCTGTAGTGCCGCAGGCCGAGATCCAGGCTCTTTCGGGCCGCCGACCGCTTGACCACATCGACGTGTCGGTCGAGCTGGTTGCGGATTGCGGTACGGATGAAATCGGTGCGGTTCGAGTAGAACCCGTCCTGCACCATCAGGTCGATGTGGCCGAGGTCGATATAGCCGAGATTGATCGTGATCTTCTCGGTATTATCGGCGGCTTTCGGTCGCAACTCATGAACCTTGTCAGCCATCTTTCACCATCCTCTTACCATCTAGATAGCTGGTATATGGATGGCGAACCAATGTCTGTCAAGAGGACGCGGCTTGAAAATACCAGGCCGCAGAGCACCACGTTCTTCGCCGTGGCGAACGTCTACTCCTGGCTATTAGCCGACTTCGGTCACACACACTTCACCCGGACCGGAGCCAAGCTCGGGCTCGCACGCCATCCTCCGTCCGCCTTGACTGCCGCTGATGATAGGAATATACTCCTCTGCTGCTCTTTGACACCGTGAAGGGAGGAAACATTGCGCCTGCCCACCGGGGCGGCGGCGGGCGCGCGCGCCTGCACAGGTGCGCACGCAGCGGCGCGTGTTCACAAATGATGACATTTGTTTACATTCGCCGGAAAACTTTGCGGCCAAACGGGCGGGTAAAGGCGACACGGCTTTAGAGCCTGTGCCTTCGGCCCGGGCCGCCGCGCGCAAATCGAAGCAAATCGAAGCGAAGCGCGGCAAAGCGCAGCCGAAACGCCGCAAACGTAATCATTCTTGGGGAAAGCGGCGGGACGCCGCGCCGGCGTTACGCCGCGCCGGCCTGAGCCGCCACGCCTTAAGCCGCCCGAGACTAGGCCGCGCCGGCGCGCTTCGCTTCGCGGCCAAAACGCTGCGCCGTACCGGCCGGCAACGATCGCGGCGGCACAAACGCGCCGGACGAACAGCCACGCAATGCCACGTCGATCCCGTGCGATTCACTTGGCGAGGGTAAACGTGACGTTGCTGTCTTTGTCTTGCATGTTGAACATCACGAGCGTTCCGAAATCGTCCATCCAGACTTCGTATCGCTCCTGCCCGTCCGCCGTCTCGATATGATACTGCCGCGCCCGGCTCGAAGCGCCGGCGATCGATGTGCGGCAGAACTATCGGGGATCGGATGTGGTCGAAACGCTCGATCGCGCATCGCAAGCGGCCGGTTAGGCGCGGCGTATATGGTGGCCTAAGCCTCGGGCGCTATTAGAAAGGCTCGCGTGATAATCGAGCGGGAAGGACTATTTACGCTGCTTGTTTAAACTGTCGCAGTCGTGACACATGCGATAGCCACCATCTCCTTGCTTGCGCTCACTTCGCGGAATATCACGGCCGGTAGGACATGCACTGTTGTTGTGATGCACGCGGTTTGCTGGCGGCTTTTTCACTTCTTTGACGGAATGAAAAGGTGACATGGATGGCATTGGAAACGCTCCTCATCTGGTACCTAATCGACGCTGAATAAGCTAGGGGAGTCGAACCCCTGTTCCCGCCGTGAGAGGGCGATGGATTCTCGGAATCCGCGACCTGCGCGCTGCGGAATGACGGGTCGAGGCTGAAAATTGGCTGGGGGACCTGGATTCGAACCAAGGCTGCCCGGTCCAGAGCCGGGAGTTCTACCGCTAAACTATCCCCCAGCAGGCGGCGCCGGTATGGGCGCCCCCGGGAGTCTCGCAGAACAGCAGCCCGGGCGGCAAAAATTTAATGCCGCAACCGCATTTAGGCAAGGTTAAACCCCTGTCGGGCAGGATCGCCCGCTTGCATCGGAGCAAAGATTCCAACGCTTTGCGGCAACCGCCTCTTTTGCATTCGCAACCAACTGAGTTAACATTAACGAGGCCACGATCGCATTGGGAGAGCAGGGCAGATAAGGTATGAGCCGTGTCCGTCCATAGCCTGCGCCGTCCCCTAAGCGAGGGCGAGCCGCGGCGTTCGCCTGGCGGCGCGCCGGTGTTCGCGGCGCTCGACCTCGGCACCCACAATTGCCGTTTGCTCGCGGCCGTTCCCGCAGATGCGGGGTTCCGGGTGGTGGACGCCTTTTCGCGCATCGTGCGGCTGGGCGAGGGCTTGGGGCAGACGGGGGTACTTTCGGAAGCCGCCATGCATCGCGCGATCGAGGCGCTTAAAATCTGCGCCGAGCGCATGAAGCGGCTTGACGTGGCGACACAGCGCAACGTCGCGACCGAAGCCTGCCGCCGCGCCGGCAATTGCGACGAATTCATCGAGCGCGTCCATTCGGAGGCGGGGCTCGAGCTTGAGATCATTTCCGCCAACGAAGAAGCGCGCCTCGCCTTGGAAGGATGCGCGCCGCTTTTGGAATCGGGCCGCCGCTTCGCGGTGGTGTTCGACATCGGCGGCGGAAGCACGGAATTGATGTGGCTGACGATCGGCGATTCGGGCGAGCCGAGAATCGAAGAATCCATGTCGCTGCCTTACGGCGTCGTGAACTTGGCCGAACGCTACGGCGGCGACCGTCTGCCCGAGGCGGCGTACCAAGAGATCGTCGCCAAGGTGATGAAGCGGGTGGCGCCGTTCGAGGAAAGGCACGGAATCCGCGACCGCATTGCCGCGGACGCGGTACAGATGCTTGGCACCTCGGGCACCGTCACCACCTTGGCCGGCGTGCATCTGAAACTGCCGCGCTATATCCGAGCCGCGGTGGACGGCGCCTACCTCACCTTCGACGACGTGAGAACGCTGTCGCGTTCGCTCGCGGCCATGGGGGAGCGCGAGCGCGCGGCCAACCCTTGCATCGGGCCCAAGCGCGCCGATCTGGTGGTGGCCGGTTGCGCCATTCTGGAAGCGATCTGCGCCACCTGGCCGGTCGGGAAATTGCGGGTCGCCGACCGCGGCGTGCGCGAGGGAATCTTGATCGGCCTCATCCGCGGGGCGCAGGCGGCGGACGTCTAGTGCCGGAGCGCGGCGGGAAGGCGCATCGCGGCCGGCTCGCGGTGCGGGTCAAAAGCGCTAGGGGGCGCAAGGCCTCGAGCACCCGCTGGCTTCAGCGCCAATTGAACGACCCTTATGTCGCCGAGGCCGCGCGCCTTGGTTTGCGCTCGCGGGCCGCCTTCAAGCTGATCGAGATCGACGACCGGTTCCGGCTGCTCAAGCCCGGAAAAAAGGTGGTCGATTTGGGCGCGGCTCCGGGCGGCTGGACCCAGGTGGCGGCCCTGCGCGTGCGGGCCTCGGCCGGTTCGGGCCGGGTCGCCGCCGTCGATATTTCGCCGATGGAACCCGTTGCCGGCGCAACACTTCTGCAGCGGGATTTTTCGGCGCCGGGCTCGGGTGCCGCAATAGAAGCAGCACTTGGCGGCGCGCCCGACGTGGTCTTGTCCGACATGGCGGGCAACACCACCGGCCACCACGAGACCGACCAGTTGCGAAGCCTCGGCCTTTGCGAGGCGGCTCATGACTTCGCGCGCGGCTTGCTGGCGCCGGGCGGCGCCTTCGTCGCCAAGATGATTCAAGGCGGGGGCGAAGCCGCATTCGAAGCCGCGCTGAAGCGCGACTTCGCAGCCGTCAAACGGGTGAAGCCGAAGGCAAGCCGCGCCGACTCCGCGGAAGTGTATTTCGTGGCGACGGGATTTCGCGGACTCGGCGAATAATCGGCGGGGCTAGAGCCGCACGATCTTCGCCAAGTGGGAGGCGAGGTCGTGAAGTGCGACGTGGGTCAAGTCCCGATCGAGCTCGCCCGTCAGTTTCTTTTGCGCGTGCGGGCCGAGCTCGGAGCGCAGATCGCCCAAAGCCTGGGGCGGGGCCACGAGCACGAGACGGTCGAAGGCGTCTTGTTTTGCGGCTTTTTCCAGAATCTCGGCCATGCGTTTCGCGAATTGGTGCTTTTCGAAACGGTGCCATTCGGTCTTTGGTTCGATGGCATGGCGCGCCGAATTGGCGCTCTCTTGGGTACGGCCGGGCCGATCGCCCGCCTGCTCGCGCATCAGCTTATTGACGCCGATGAAATCGCGGTCGAAGGCATCCGCAAGCCCCTTGCCGGGCCCGTCGTTGGCGAGGACCCGGGCGCGTGCGCCGTCGGCCACCAAGATCCAGGTCACGATTCTTTTACGGGGAACGAGGTCTTTCTTGAGATTTGCCATCCGTGCCTTTCCTTGGACGCATGAGGCCCGAGAGCGCCATTCTATCGGCCAAGCACGACCACGCGCCAGACGCCAATCCGCCGCAGGCAAGTGGGCTGAAGCCCCGGACGGAGCCGATCCAAGCGGCTTGGCATTGGCCCTTAGATGTGTATGATGTGCCGCCACCCCTTGGCCTCGGAGGTGGCATGACCTTCCGCGAAACCCTGACCTTCGACGACGTCCTGCTGGTTCCGGCGGCGTCCGCTGTTTTGCCGGCTGCGGCCGACACCAAAACGCGCTTCACCCGCGAAATCGAGCTCGGCATTCCGCTGGTGTCGTCCGCCATGGACACGGTGACCGAGAGCGCCTTGGCGATCGTCATGGCGCAGGCGGGCGGCATCGGCGTCATCCATAAGAATCTCGAGCCCGAGCGCCAGGCGGTCGAGGTTCGCAAGGTCAAGAAGTTCGAATCGGGAATCGTGGTGAACCCGGTGACGATTCATCCCGATCAGACGCTGGCCGACGCCTTGCGCCTGATGGCCGATTGGCGCATTTCCGGAATTCCCGTCGTCGAGCGGGCCAGCGGCAAACTCGTCGGGATCATCACCAACCGCGACGTGCGATTCGCGGACAACGCGCGCCAGCCGGTTGCCGAGCTGATGACCAAGGAAAATCTCGTCACCGTGCGCGAGAACGTGGACCGCGATGAAGCCAAGCGCCTGTTGCACCAGCACCGCATCGAGAAGCTTCTGGTGGTGGACGGCGCCTATCGCTGCACCGGCCTCATCACCGTGAAGGATATCGAGAAGGCGCGGCGATTCCCCAACGCCAGCAAGGACGAGAAGGGACGCCTTCGGGTCGCGGCGGCGGTGGGCGTGGGCGAGGGCGGGTTCCATCGCGCCGAGGCGCTGCTGGCCGCCGAAGTGGACGTGATCGTGGTCGATACGGCCCACGGCCATTCGGTGGGCGTGCTCGCGGCGGTCAAGGAAATCAAGAGGCTCAGCAACCATGCCCAGGTGGTGGCGGGCAACATCGCGACCGCCGAAGGGGCGCGGGCCTTGATCGATGCCGGGGCGGATGCGGTGAAGGTGGGGATCGGGCCGGGCTCGATCTGTACGACGCGCATCGTGGCCGGGGTTGGCGTGCCGCAACTGACGGCGCTTCTCGACGTGACCGAGGAATGCCGCAAGAACAATGTGCCGGTGATCGCCGACGGCGGAATTAAATTTTCGGGCGACCTTGCCAAGGCGATCGCGGCTGGCGCCGATTGCGCCATGATCGGGTCGCTCTTTGCCGGAACCGACGAAAGCCCGGGCGAGGTGTTTCTCTATCAGGGGCGGTCCTACAAGCCCTATCGCGGCATGGGCTCGATCGGCGCCATGGCGCGCGGCTCCGCCGACCGCTACTTCCAGCAGGAGATCCAGGATTCGCTCAAGCTCGTGCCCGAAGGAATCGAAGGGCGCGTGCCCTACAAGGGCCCGGTGATGACCGTCATCCATCAACTGATGGGCGGCTTGCGCGCCGCGATGGGATACACCGGCAACGCCACCATCGCCGAGATGCAGCGCAACTGCAAATTCGTGCGCACCACCAATGCCGGGCTCGTGGAAGGCCATGTCCACGACGTCGCCATCACCCGCGAGGCGCCCAATTACCGGCAGGAATCCTGAACCCCGCCGTTGCGCGGGGGCCACGCCCGGCGCGCCGCCGCGATCATGACGCCCGGCGCCAGGCTTGAAACCGCGATCGTGCTTCTCGAATCGATCGATGCTACTGAAGCGCCCGCCGACCAGGCGGCCTCGGGCTTCCTGCGCCGGCGCCGTTACATCGGCGCCAAAGACCGGCGCGCCATACTGGAGACGGTTTATGGCGTGATCCGGAACCGGATGGCGCTCGACTGGTGGATTGCGCGGGCGGGAATGGCCGCACCCGGCGCCAGGCTTCGGGTGCTGGCGCTGTTGTCGCTTGCCGGCGGCGAGAAGGGCGAAGACATCGCGGCGAAATTCTCGGGCGCCCGCCACGCCCCGGCGGCGTTGACGGCGCAAGAGCGGGAGATGATCGAAAAGACGGGCGGCCTGCCGCTGCGTCACCCGGACCAGCCCCCGCGCGTGGCGGCGAACTGCCCGGACTGGATCGCACCCCTTATGGCCCGCCGGTTCGGCCTGGGATTCCTTGATGAAATGGCGGCGCTCAACGCCGAGGCGCCGTTAGATCTTCGAGTCAATTTCTTGAAGGGCACGAGAGAAAAAGCGCAGGCCGCGCTGGCGAAGGCGGGCATCGTGGCCGAGCCGACCCGATTCTCGCCCTGGGGTTTGCGGCTCCCCTCGCGCCGGCCGGTCACCGGGCTTGCGGCCTATAAAAGCGGCTTGGTCGAAATTCAGGATGAAGGCTCGCAACTTGTAGCAGTTCTCGCCGATGCCAAGCCGGGCCAATTCGTGGTCGATTTCTGCGCGGGGGGCGGCGGCAAGGCGCTCGCCATGGCCGCCGCGATGCGCAATCGGGGCGAGATCGCCGCCCTCGATGTCTCAAAGCGCCTCGATCGCGCCGCGCCGCGGATCGCGCGCGCCGGCGCCAAGATCATCCGGCGATGCCGCATCGCCGCCAGCGATCCCTGGCTGGTCGAGCATACCGGCACCGCCGACCGGGTGCTGGTGGATGCGCCCTGCAGCGGGACCGGCGCCTGGCGGCGCGACCCGATGGCGAGGTTCCGCTTTGAGCGGGCGGAACTGGCGCGCTTGGTCGAGTTGCAAAGGAAGATTCTAAGCGAGGCAGCGGCGCTGGTGCGGCCCGGCGGCAGGCTTATCTATGCGACCTGTTCGCTGATCGCCGAGGAGAACGAGGATCAGGCGGCCTGGTTCGCCGAACGGCACGGGAATTTTGCGCCGGTCGCGGTGGCGGAAATTTGGGACCAAACGGCGCCCTGCCCGGCCGAGGGGCCGTATCTGACGCTGACACCCTTGCGGCACGGCACCGACGGATTTTTCGCCGCCGTGTTCGAGCGCCGCCAATGACCCGGGGTGGAGGCAAGGGGCGCGATCCGCTATGGTCGCGCGGCGCAAAACGAAGGTATCCAGCGTGAGCGAAGCCGCGGAGAAAGTTCTCATTCTCGATTTCGGGTCGCAGCTGACCCAGCTGATCGCGCGCCGGGTACGCGAAAGCGGGGTCTATTGCGAGATCCATCCCTACACCATGACCGATGCCGAGATTCGAAAGTTTGCGCCCAAGGCCGTCATTCTTTCCGGCGGGCCGGCCTCGGTCACGCTTTCGACGAGTCCCCGAGCCCCCGATGCGGTGTTCAAGATCGGCGTGCCGGTTCTCGGCATCTGCTACGGCGAGCAGACGATGTGCGCGCAACTGGGCGGCAAGGTCGAGCCGGGCGCGACCCGGGAATTCGGCCGCGCCGTGCTGGAGGTCGTGGACGATTGCGCGCTGTTTACCGGCGTCTGGCGCAAGGGCGCACGCAAGCAGGTGTGGATGAGCCACGGCGACCGGGTGATCGAGCTGCCCAAGAGATTCCGCGCCGTGGCGGTGAGCACGGGCGCGCCTTTTGCCGCAATCGCCGACGAGGCCCGCCGCTTTTACGGCGTGCAGTTCCACCCCGAGGTGGTGCATACGCCGGACGGATCGAAGCTGTTGCACAATTTCACGCATCTCGTGGCGGGCTGCGGGGGCTCATGGACCATGGCGGCATTCCGCGAGCACGCGATCCAGGAGATCCGCGCCAAGGTCGGGAAAGCCCGCGTGCTGTGCGGGCTGTCCGGCGGAGTCGATTCGGCGGTGACCGCGGCCCTGCTGCACGAGGCGGTGGGCAATCAACTCATCTGCGTATTCGTGGATACGGGGTTGCTGCGGGCGGGCGAGGGGCCGGAGGTGGTGAAGGTTTTCCGCGGCCATTACAACATTCCGCTGGTGCATCGCGACGCGGGCGATGTGTTTCTCGGCAAACTTGTGGGCGTCACCGATCCCGAGGCCAAGCGCAAGATCATCGGCGCGACCTTCATCGAAGTGTTCGAGGAAGAAGCGGAAAAGGCGGGCGGAGCCGATTTTCTGGCCCAAGGCACGCTCTATCCCGACGTGATCGAATCGGTTTCGCTCCTCGGGCCGAGCGCCACCATCAAGTCGCACCACAACGTCGGCGGCTTGCCGGAGCGCATGAACATGGGGCTCATCGAGCCCTTGCGCGAGCTGTTCAAGGACGAGGTCCGGGAGCTCGGGCGCGAACTCGGACTTCCCGAGCGCATGGTTTCGCGCCATCCGTTCCCGGGACCGGGCCTGGCGATCCGAATCCCGGGCGAGGTGACGCGCGAGAAACTGGCGATCCTGCGCCGGGCCGACGCCGTCTATCTCGAGGAGATCCGCAGCGCCAAGCTTTACGACGCGATCTGGCAGGCCTTTGCCGTGCTGTTGCCGGTGCGCACCGTAGGCGTCATGGGCGACGAACGGTCGTACGATTACGCCTGCGCGCTGCGCGCGGTGACCTCGGAAGACGGCATGACGGCGGATTTCTTTCCGTTCCCGGACGGCTTCCTGGGCCGGGTGGCGACGCGCATCATCAACGAGGTGAAAGGCATCAACCGGGTGGTCTATGACGTGACCAGCAAACCGCCCGGCACCATCGAATGGGAATGATATGGATCAAATACCGTTCCGCCCGGCAAACGTAGAGTCCCCCTGCATCAAGGTCTGCGCCCTGGACGCCGCGGGCCGGTATTGCATGGGTTGTTTCCGCACCGCGGCCGAAATCGGGCGGTGGCGCGACGCGAGCGATGCGGAAAAACGCCTTATAAGGGCCGCGGCCGAAGCCCGCGCGCGGGCCGCCGGCAAGATGATTTGACGGGTTTTTAGAAGAGGAGACGAAGCATGACGTTGAAAATATTCCGGGCGGCGGCGCTTGCCGTTGCCATCGCGATGATGAGCGTTGCCGCATTTGCCGCAAGCGAGTGGGAGGGCGTGTGGAAGGTGAAGGATACGGCGGGACAGCCCTTCGAGATCACGCTGGCCGCGGACGGCACGGCGAAGGCGAGCCTACATGAGGCGATGACCGGCACCTGGAAGGCGGAAGGACCGTCCGCGGTCATCACCTGGAAGACGGGCTGGACGACCAAGATCTCGAAAGCGGGCGCAGGCTACAAGAAGACCGGCTACCGGGCCGGGGCGCCGCTGGACGGTGCGCCGTCGAATTCCTCCGACGCCGTGAAAGCGAAATAAGTCCGGGGGCTAAGCCCGGCGCGCCGCCGCCTTAGGTACCCATTTGGTGACCGATTTCGGGACCGGGGCCTCGGGCGCTATGCTTTTCGCCCCGGAAAGCGCGCGGGTGAAGGCATGGAAGCGGCGCTCGATCTCCTGGCGCTGATCGGGCGTTAAATCCTCGTCGCGGATGCGCGAGAAATCGCTGTGCTTGAGGTCGGACATTGGCAACTCCGAACCTGGGGGCGGATAGCGAAATCATCCCGCGAAGTGGTTAACAAATCTTCACTAATGCCGGCCGCACCCGGGGCATATTGATTCAAGCAATTGATATAGCTTAATTATTTTGTAATCTCGGTGGGCTTTCCGGGCGAGCCGGCATCGCCCCCGGCTGGGGGCGACGGGGCGCTGGCGGCAGGCGCCACCGGCTTTACCGGCGGCGGCGTCTTGGGCACCGAGACGGTTTTGGGCGCGGCCGGGCTTTTCGGGGGCTTGGGGCCGGTGCCCGCGGGCACGGCGGCGGGGGTGATCGAGGCCGCGGCCGGCTTCCACTCGCTCGCGAGCTTCTGGGCTTGCTCGATCTGGGCGACCGTCATCTTGCGCGCAAGCTGGTCGCGATTTTCGGCCGCGAATTTATCGCCCTGGGCCGCCGCCAGGTTGAACCACATGTGCGCATGGACGAAATCCTGGGGCGTCGCGCGGCCCGTCACGTACATGAATCCGAGATTGCGCTGGCCCTCGGTAAAACCCTGGTCGGCGGACTGGCGATAAAGCTTGAATGCCTGGCCGTCGCTTTGCTCGACGCCCTGGCCGGTCTGATAGAGATAGCCGAGGTGGGATTGCGCGCGCGCATCGCCCTTGTCGGCGGCGCGCCTCAGCCACTTCGCGGCTTCGGTGTAATCCTGAGCGAGGCCGCGCCCGGCGCCAAGCAGCATGCCCAGCTTGAACTGCGCTTCGGTATAGCCCTGGTCGGCGGATTTGTGGATCCAGGCCGCGGCCTTTTTTTCATCCGGCTTGACGCCGAGCCCATCCAGCAAAAGGACGCCCATTCCGTATTGGGCCGCGGGGTCGTTCTTCTGCGCCTTCACGCTCCATTCCTTATAGGCGCCGGCGTAATCGCCGCGATCGAAAGCCGCCTGGCCCTTGTCTTCCGCGGCAGAGGCCGGCCTTGCAAGAACCATCGGCCCGGCGATGGCGCAGGCGAGCAAAGCCCGCAAGATCAAGGATTTGGCGGGGAACACGGCACCTCCTTTACCGAAATTTAAGGGCCGGGGCCTAGGCTTTGCCGGCATTTCGAGCGGCCGCCCGCGGCCAGAATTTCGAACAGGAGCGCTCCCCATGACCCATTTCTTCCCGTCGCCGGACCGCCCGCAAGGCTGGAAACTGGAGGACCTTCTCACCGAAATCCAGAACGACATCGTGCGCCGCTCGGAAAAGGTCGTGGACGACATGCGACCGCAGGCCCGCGCCGTGCTCCACCACAACTTCGAGATTCTCGACCTTCTCACCCAGTGCATCCACAAGGCGGAATCCTCGACCAAGATTCTCGAAAGCCTGGGTCCGAGCGAATCGGTACGCGGCGGTTCGCCCCGCATCGGCCGCATGTAGCCGCAGCCCGATTGCCCTTAGGTTGAAGCGTTGGAAACGACCAGCCGCACGGCCGGCTCGAGCCCCGAGAGGACGCCGGTCAAGGTCTGCGCTTTCTTGAGGATTCGCCGCCCGTCGAACAGCACGTAGCCGCCGCGGACCCCCGGCGCATCGGCGCATTTGGCGATGGCAAAGGCCGGCCGGCCTTCGGCCCGCCGAAACGCCGAAAATACCGCCATGCCGACGCCGTGATCGATGGCGTAATCCCGCCATTCGCCTTCCGCCACCCGGCGCGAATAGAGCGCCAGCAATAGATTCATCTCTTCGCGGTCGAAGGCCATTCGACGCTGCGAATACCTGCGGTCGGCGAGGCGAATGAGCTTCGCCATAGCGGGAGAGACACCCCACGGATAAGCGATTGTCGGGGCGTCAGTTTCCCTTATTTTCGCCGTCGCGTAAAGCAAGCGATGGGGCGGGCTTTTGGGGCGAGGCTCCCCCCGATCCGTTGGGGCTCGGCCAGGCGATCTCGACGCTGCGGGGATCATAGGGGTCGCGGCTCGCGTAACAGCTGACGCTGCCGAGCGTGCGGTAGCAATAGGTGGGTATGGCCGAGGCCACCGTGGTGGCGACGGTTTCCTCGGCGCACAACTTGCCGTCGTTGATCAGGCGCGTGCTCGAACAGTCCTTGTTCAAGACCTGCGACACGATGTGGTCGGGGACGGTCTTGTCGGTGGCGAGGTAGCTGATGGTGCTGACCCCCACGAGGATCGCGGTATCGGCCGGGCTGCAGGCGGCAAGGCCGAGCACGAGCAGGGGGAAGAACACCCCGATTTCGAGGGCCCGATTGCGGCGCGATTCTTTTCCGTAGCTACGTGGCATGGATAGACTCTTCTCCAGGGGCCCCAGTATCGAGCGGGAGGCGTTAATATTCGGTAAGTAATTGGCAGCAGGGGGCCGCCCGGCGCCGACGCCGGGCGCAGGAATCCCGGTTTTGGCGGGCGTAGGAATCCTGGTTTTGGAACGTGTTAAGCTAAGACTTGATGCGACACCGGAGCCGGTTGCCGGGGCCGGCGCGCCCATCATGGGACCGGCTTAGACGCGAGGCGGATGAGATATGGCGGTTTCGGCCCCGGTATGCGATTTCGGTTGGAAAGCGCCGGATTTCGCGGCTCCGGGCACCGATGGCAAGACCTATATGCTTGCCGATATCAAAGGACCGCGCGGCACCCTCGTCATGTTCATCTGCAACCACTGCCCCTACGTGAAATCGGTCATTGGGCGCATCGTGCGCGACGCGGGCGACTTGGCCTCGCACGGGATCGGTACTGTCGCCATCATGCCCAACGACACCGAGAGCTATCCCGAGGATTCGCTTCCCAACATGAAGGAATTCGCGCGCCGGAATAAATTTCCCTTCCCCTATGTCATCGACGAGACGCAGGAGATTGCCCGCGCCTACGGGGCCGTGTGCACGCCGGATTTCTTCGGCTTCAACGCCGGGCTCGAGTTGCAGTACCGGGGGCAGATCGACGACGGGCGCATGAATTCCGATCGCGTGACGACGCGCGACTTGTTCGAGGCGATGATGCAGGTGGCGAATACCGGCCAGGGCCCGCGCCATCAGGTGCCGAGCATGGGCTGTTCCATCAAGTGGCGGGAATAGGGTTTGGGGCAGGGCTAGTGCCGGAAGCGCCGCCTGGGCCCTTGCCGCCTTTGCCCCCCGTTTGCCATCGACCATCGGCCCGGCTATTTTAGCCGCCCCCGCAAGGAGAGCCCCGTTGTCCGATATCTTCCAGGAAGTCGACGAGGACCTAAGACGCGACCGGTTTGCCAAGCTGTGGAAGCGCTATGGGTCGCTCGTGATCGCCGGGGCGGTGGCGATCGTGGTCGCCACCGGCGCCTATGTGGCGTGGAAGAATTACCGCACCAAGCAGCTTATGGCGGAAGGTGATTCGTTCGTGCAGGCGCTGGTCCTGCGCGGCAACGGGCAGACGCGCGAGGCGGCGGACGCGTTTGCGGCGCTGGCCGCGCGCACCAACGATGGCTACGGCATGCTTGCCCGGTTCAACCAGGCGGCGATCTTGGCCCAGCGCGGCGATGCCGCCGAGGCGGTCAAAAGCTACGACGCGCTCGCAAGCTCCGGGCCGGATGCGACCTTGCGCGACTTGGCCGTACTCTGCTCGGTGTCGCTCAGTCTCGAGTCGGTCGATCCCGCGGAGCTTCAAGCGCGGCTCGCCCCCATCGCCAAGCCCGACAATCCGCTGCGCTACTCGGCCCGCGAATTGAGCGCGCTGGTGGCGTTGCGCGCCGGCGACAAAGCCAAGGCCCGCGACCTGTTCAAGGAGCTTTCGGGCGACGAAACGGCGCCCTCGGGCATCCGCAGCCGCGCCGACGAAATACTTAAAGCGCTGATCTGACGATGGCTGTCTCGCCCAAGGGCTGGAAGTCCGGCGCGATGATGTGCGACCGCGAAGCGCGGCGCGCGCTGCTGCTATTCGGCGCGCTCGCACTTGGGGTCGTACTTGGCGGCTGCGAGGACAAGAAGGCGCCGCTCAAGGGCGAGCGCATCTCCGTTCTCATCCATGAAAACCAGGTTGTTCCCGACGCCGCGCTGGTCGACGTGCCGGTCGAGTTGCCGCGGCCCGTCCCCAACGAAGACTGGCCGCAAGCGGGCGGCAGCCCCAGCCACGACATGGAACATCTCGAAGTTCCAGAGCAGTTACGGCGTGTTTGGGGCGTGAGCATCGGCGAGGGCACGACCGAGGACCGCGCGATTCTGGCGCAGCCGGTGATGACCGGAGGCAAGATTTTCACCATGGATACGTCGTCCGAGGTGCGCGCGTTCGACGCCCATAGCGGCAAAAAACTGTGGTCCGTCGACGTGCTCGAGGAGGACGAAGCCGAGAGCTCGATCGGCGGGGGGCTGGCCGTCGCCGACGGGCGCCTTTATGTCACCACCGGCTATGCGCTGGTGTTCGCGCTCGACGCCGAAACCGGCAACCAGATTTGGAAGCAGCAGCTCTCGGGACCGATGCGGTCGCCGCCGGCCTTTGCCGCGGGACGTCTTTATATCGTGACCATCGATAACGAGCTTTACACGCTCGATGCCGCGACCGGCAAAACGGTGTGGAAGCACTCGGGCATTTCCGAGATCGCGGGGCTTTTGGGCGGCTCGGCGCCGGCCATCGAAAGCAACACCGTGATCGTGCCCTATTCCTCGGGCGAGCTTTACGCCCTCCAGGGCTCGAACGGGCGCGTGCTGTGGTCGGACAATCTGGGGCCCGTGCGGCGCGGCGACATCGCCTCCCAGATCACCGATATCCGCGGCCTGCCGGTGGTGGCCAAGGACCAGGTCTACGCCATCAGCCACGGCGGGAGGATGGTCGCGATCGATTTCAAGACCGGGCGCCGGGTGTGGGACAAGCTGTTCGGCGGCGTCCAGACGCCTTGGGTCGCGGGCGACTATATCTATGTGCTGACCAACGACGAGCAACTGCTGTGCCTCAGCCGCAGGGACGGACGCGTCCGCTGGGCCGTGGCCCTGCTGCGTTACGAGAATCCGGAGAAAAAAGAGGACCCCGTCACCTGGAACGGGCCGGTGCTTGCGGGCGACCGCCTGATCGTGACCGGCTCCAGGGGTGCTGCGCTCGCGATCTCGCCTTACACCGGCGAGATGCTGGGCAAGATCAATCTCCCCGGCTCGATCACGCAGGCGCCCATCGTGGCCGACGGGACCATCTTCGTCCTGACCGACTCGGGCGAGCTCGTCGCGCTGCGCTAGGCGCGGCTCGTAGCTATAATCGGACGAGTCAGCGCGCCGAATCCAAATGGCCGTCGCAACCAAACTCACCGTCGCCATCCTCGGCCGGCCCAACGTGGGCAAGTCCACGCTGTTCAACCGGTTGGCCGGGCGAAAACTCGCCATCGTTCACGAGACGCCGGGCGTCACCCGCGACCGGAGAGAGGCGGAAGCCCACCTTGGCGACCTGCGCTTTACGGTCATCGACACCGCGGGGCTCGAGGAAGCGGCCCCCGAAACGCTCGCAGCCCGGATGCAGGCGCAAACGAAACGCGCGGTGGCCGAGGCCGATTTGGCGCTTCTCATGATCGACGCCCGCGCCGGGGTGATGCCGGCCGACCGCCATTTCGCGCGCTGGCTCCACCAAACGGACATTCCCGTGGTGCTGGTCGCGAACAAATGCGACGCCGCGGACGCCGAGGCCGGGGTGCTTGAAGCTTATTCGCTGGCGCTGGGCGAACCGGTCGCGATTTCGGCCGCTCACGGCGAAGGCCTGGTGGACTTATATGAAGCGATCGCGCCCTTCGCCGGCCAGCCGCCGCAGGAGCCCGAGGCCGATTTAGGCGAAGGCGCGCGGCCCGAGCGCGCGATCCGGCTTGCGGTCGTGGGCCGGCCTAATGTCGGGAAATCCACCCTCGTCAACCGGCTGCTCGGGACCGAGCGGATGCTGACCGGGCCCGAGCCGGGTATCACGCGCGATGCGATCGCGGTCCCCTTGGTTCACCATGGGCGCGCCTTCGAGCTCGTGGACACCGCGGGACTGCGCCGCCAAGCGAAGATCACCAAAACCCTCGAGCATATGTCGGTGGCGGACACGCTGCGCGTGATCCGTCTCGCCCAGGTGGTGATCCTGGTGATCGACGCGGAGCAAATGTTCGAACAGCAGGATCTGGCGATCGCGCGCCTGACGGCGGAAGAAGGCCGCGCGCTGGTGATCGCGCTCAACAAATGGGACCTGATTGCGCGGCGCGAGGCGGCGGTTCGCAAGCTGCGCGAGGCGCTCGAGACCTCGCTTCCCCAGGTCAAGGGTGTCGCCTGGGTAGCACTTTCGGCGCTCACCGGCGAAAATGTGGACGAGCTGATGCCGGCCATCGTCTCCGTCTATGAAATCTGGAACCGGCGGATTCCGACGGCAAAACTCAACCGCTTTCTGGCGCAGGTGAGCGAACGCCACCCGCCGCCCGCCCCCGGGGGCAAGCCGATCCAGATTCGCTACATGACCCAGGTGAAAGCGCGGCCCCCGAGCTTCGCCCTGTTCGTCAACAAACCCGAATCGCTGCCCGACACCTACATGCGCTATCTGGCCAACGGCTTGCGCCGGGAATTCGGGCTTGCCGGAGTGCCGCTTCGCCTGATGGCCCGCAAGACCGCGAACCCGTTCGCGTCGCGCCGCAAGCCCCGCCCAAGGCCGGGCGCCAAGGCGGCCCGGCGGCGGATTAAAAAACGGTAATCCGTTCAATTAGTTTTGAATTGCGCGTCCGGCTCGGTGGCTGCGACGATGCGGGCATGGAAGGAGCCGCGATGACGCGAAGTCTTGGCATCAAGCCGGTCCATCGCCGATGACCGGGCGGACGATTCCCGATCTCGCGTCCGAATGGGCTGCCGCGGGCAACGGGCTCCTCGACCGCCGGTTGTTTTTGACCGGAGCCAGCGTGGCTGCGGGCCTGGGCGCACTGGCATGGCAACGGCCGGTTTGGGCCGAAACGGGCGAGCCTGCCGGGCCGCCACCCGCCGGGCCGCCGCCTGCCGGGCCGCCGGCAACGCCGCCGTGGATGCTAGGCCCCGGCAAGCCGTTCTCCAATTACGGCATGCCTTCGCCCTTCGAGAAAAAGGTGATCCGCTACATCACCGCCAACCAGGCCGTGCCGGGCAACGGAATCTCCTGGACACCGTTGCACGACCTCGAGGGCACCGTCACCCCCAACGGCCTCCATTTCGAGCGCCACCACAACGGCGTGCCCGAGATCGACCCGGCGGCGCACCGACTGCTTATTCACGGGATGGTGCAAAGGCCGCTTCTTTTCACGGTCGAAAATCTGCTGCGTTATCCGATGGAATCGCGCCTGGTGTTCATCGAATGCGGCGGCAACAGCAACGCCGGATGGAACCCGGAGCCGATCCAGGCCCGCGTCGGGCATTTCCACGGGCTGGTGTCGTGCAGCGAGTGGACGGGAATTCCTTTGCCCGTGCTCTTGCACGAGGCGGGAATTTCGAAGGATGCCCATTGGCTGCTCGCGGAAGGGGCCGATGGCGCGGCCGTCAGCGTCAGCATTCCGGTCGCCAAAGCGATGGAAGACGGAATCCTGGCGCTCTACCAGAACGGCGAGAAGCTGCGCCCGGAAAACGGCTATCCCATGCGCCTAGTGCTGCCGGGATTCGAGGGCATCACGCATATCAAATGGCTGCGGCGATTGAAGGCGGTCGAAACCCCGGCGATGACCCGCGACGAGACCGCCAAATACACGGAAATCCAGCCCGGCGGCAAAGCGCGCCAATTCACCTTCATCATGGATCCCAAATCGCTGATCACCGCACCTTCGCCGGGTATGAAGCTGCCCGGCGCCGGGCTTTATCAGATCACGGGGCTTGCCTGGAGCGGGCACGGCAAGGTGGCGAAGGTGGAAGTTTCGGCGGACGGCGGCAAGAGCTGGGCCGATTCGGCACTTCAGGAACCGGTGCTGAAGCATTGCTTCACGCGGTTCCGGATTCCCTGGCGCTGGCAGGGGCACGAGGCGGTGTTGCAATCCCGCGTGACCGACGAAGCCGGAAACGTGCAGCCCAAGCGCGCGGATTTGATCAAGCTGCGTGGGGCCAATGGTTATTTCCATTACACCGCGATCGTAAGCTGGAGCGTCTCCAGCGAGGGAAGCATCGCCCATGTTTATGAATAGGGTGCTGGTGGCGTGGTTCCTGGTGCTGGGGGGTGCTGCGTTCGCGGGCGAGGCGGTTCCAGAGGGACCCGATCTGGGCACGCCGGCTACTCCGGACCAGATTACCGGCTGGGACATCGGCATTCCGCCGGACGGAAGCGGGCTGCCGAAAGGCTCGGGTACCGCCAAGGCGGGCGCCGCGGTTTATGCCGCGAAATGCGCATCCTGCCACGGCGAAGCGGGCGAGGGACGGAGCGCCGACGAGCTCGCGGGCGGAGTCGGAAGCTTGGCGAGCGAAAATCCGACGCAGACGGTGGGGAGTTACTGGCCCCATGCGACCACGCTGTTCGATTACGTGCGCCGCTCGATGCCGCCTCAAGCGCCGTTCTCGCTTTCGGCCGATGAGACCTATGCGGTTTGCGCGTTTATCTTGTATCTCAATAAAGTGACCGGAGCGGATGACGAGTTGAACGCGGCGTCCTTGCCCAAGATCAAGATGCCCAACCGGGACGGATTCATCCCGATCTATCGGAAGGGAGACCACTGAGCGCCATGAAAAAGTCTTGGATAGCAAGCCCGGCGTTTGCGGCGGCGTTCGTGCTTGCGGGCGCGGCGCTGGCCGAAGACCCGGCCAAGCCACCCCCCCAAGAAGGGCCGACCGTCGAGACCATCGCCCGCAACTGCACCGGCTGTCACGGCGCCGACGGGAAAAGCCCCGGATCGGTGCCGACGATTGCCGGAAAATCGGCCGATTGGATCGCCCATCGGCTGATGCAATTCCGCTCGGGCGAGCGGCCGTCCACCATCATGGGCCGGATCATCAAGCCGTTTGCCGACGAGGACATCCGCAACATCGCGGATTATTTCGCGGCCAAGAAATAGCGGAGAGCGCGAGCATGAAACGCAACTATGGCCGCAGACAATTCCTGAAAGCGGCGGCGGCGGTGGGCGTGCTTCCCGCCCTGGCTTCCTGCACGGGCGGGGCGGGCCCCCGGGTGGTGGTGGTGGGCGGCGGGTTCGGCGGGGCGACCGCCGCCAGATACATCAAGACATTCGATCCCAAGATCGACGTTACGCTCGTCGAGCGCAACGAGACCTATACGACTTGCCCGCTCAGCAACAATGTGATCGGCGGATTGCGCAAGCTCGATTCGCTGGTCCACGGTTACGACGGGCTGAAGGCGCGGGGTATTGCCGTCGTCCACGACACCGCGTCCGCGGTGGATACCGCGGCGCGCAAGATTGTTCTCGCTTCGGGCAAGGCGCTTGCCTACGACCGGCTGGTACTTTCGCCGGGCATCGATTTCGTTTGGGGCAAGATCGAAGGCTACGATGAGGCGGCATCCCTGATCATGCCGCACGCCTGGAAGGCCGGGCCGCAGACCGTGCTGCTGCAACAGCAGCTGGCCGCGGTCGAGGACGGCGCTCTCGTGGTGATCGCGGCGCCCGACAATCCTTATCGCTGCCCGCCCGCGCCCTATGAGCGCGCCTGCATGATCGCCCACTATTTCCAGACCAACGGCAAAGGGCGGTCCAAGATCATGATTCTGGACGCCAAGGAAAAGTTCACCAAGAAAGATCTGTTCATCCAGGGGTGGAACCGGTTCTACCCGGGCATGATCGAATGGGTTCCGGGTTCGCAAGGCGGAGCCGTCACTGAAGTCGACCCGAAGACGATGACGGTGCGGGCAATAGCGGGCGAATTCAAGGCCGCGGTCGCCAATATCGTGCCGCCGCAATCGGCGGGCCGCATCGCGCTCGACGCCGGGGCGGCGACCCAGGACGGCTGGTGCCCGGTCGATCCCTGGACCATGGAATCGAAGGCCAAGCCCGGCATCCATGTGATCGGCGACTCTTGCGTGCCCGGGGCCATGCCGAAATCGGGATTTTCGGCCGGCAGCCAGGCGAAGATTTGCGCCGCGGCGGTGGTGGCCCTGTTGCGCGAGCGCAAGCCCGCCGAGCCCCTGTTTATGAACACCTGTTACAGCACGATCGCCCCCGACTACGCGATTTCCGTGAACGGATCTTATCGCGCCGCCAACGGAAACATCGTGGCGGTGATCAACAGCGGCGCCGAGAGCCCGCTCGATGTTCCCGATTCGATGCGCCAGGCGGAATTCGATTACGCCCAAGGCTGGTACGACAGCACCATGGCCGAAATGTTCGGCTAGGCGCTCAGTAGGCGCGAACGACCTCGCCGTGGCGCCGGCATGCGGGCGAGGCGAGCTCCAGAAACACGTCGGTGACCGATTCAGGGAGCGGCAGGCGGTCCGGATTTTCGCCGGGGAAAGCCTCCGCCCGCAGCCGCGTCCGCAATACGCCGGGATCGACGAGGTTGACTCGGATCGGGGTCCGCGCGACCTCGCCCGCGTAAGTCTTCACCAGCATCTCGAGGGCCGCCTTCGAGGCCGCGTAGGCGCTCCAATAGGGGTAGACGCCCGAGGCTGCGCCGCTGGTTACGAACAGCGCGCGCGGCGCGTCCGATTCGCGAAGCAGCGGATCGAAGCTGCGGATCAGGCGCCAATTGGCGGTGAGGTTGACGGCGACCGCCCGCTCCCACACCGCGATATCCATGTGGTTTGCGGGCCCGAGCGTACCCAGGACCGCGGCATTGCCGACCAGGATATCGAGCCGGCCGAAGCGCGCGGCGACGCTCGCACCCAACTCTTCGATTCCGCCGGCCGCCGCGAGATCGAGGGGAACCAGAGTGGCGGCCGCGCCCCCGGCGGCCCGTATGGCATCGTCGGTTTCCTCGAGCCCGCCTTGCGTGCGGGCGACGAGAACGACCGCGGCGCCTTCGGCTGCCAATCTTTTTGCGACGGCCGCTCCCAATCCGCGCGACGCGCCGGTGACGAGCGCAATTCGCCCCGCAAGCCCGGCCGGCATCGGTTACGCGAGTTCGGTCAGCAGCGAAAGCTGGGCGGGGACCGAGCCGCCGTCCCGATCGGTGAGCGGAATCGGATAATCGCCGCTGAAGCAGGCGTCGCAAAACTGAGGCTGCCCGGCGTCGCGGCCCTTTTTCCCCATGGCGCGGTAGAGCCCATCGATCGAGACGTAAGCGAGGGAATCGACGCCCAAGAGCTTCGCCATCTCGGGAATATTGTGGTTGGCGGCGAGCAGCTTCTCGCGTTCGGGCGTGTCGATGCCGTAGAAACAGGAGTGGACCGTGGGCGGGCTTGCGATGCGCATGTGAACCTCGGCGGCCCCCACCGCGCGCACCATTTCGACGATTTTTCGCGAAGTCGTGCCGCGCACGATCGAATCGTCGACCAGGATCACGCGCTTGCCCGCGAGATAGGCGCGGTTGGCGTTGTGCTTCAATTTGACGCCGAGATGCCGGATCGGGTCCCCGGGCTCGATGAAGGTACGCCCGACGTAATGGTTGCGGATGATGCCGAGCTCGAAGGGAATTTTGGCCTCGGCGGCATAGCCGATGGCGGCCGGCACGCCGGAATCTGGCACCGGGATCACGACATCGGCATCGACGGGGCTTTCGCGGGCGAGCTCGATCCCGATGCGCTTGCGCGCCTCGTAGACGCCGGTTCCTTCGACCACCGAATCGGGCCGCGCGAAATAGACGAACTCGAAGATGCAGAAGCGGGGCGAAACCTTGCGGAAGGGATGATGCGAGGTGATGCCTTGGGAATTGATGACCAAGAGCTCGCCCGGCTCGACGTCGCGCACGTATTCGGCGCCGATGATGTCCAGGGCGCAGGTTTCGGAGGCGAGGATATGGGCGCCGTCCTGCAGGCCCAAGACCAGCGGGCGCACGCCGAAGGGATCGCGCACGCCGATCAGCGAATCGGCGGTGAGCGCAACCAGCGAGTACGCGCCCTCCACCTGGTGCAGCGCATCGACCATGCGGTCGATCACGGTCGCGGCCGGGCTGGTCGCGATGAGATGGACGATCGCCTCGGTATCGGTGGTGGATTGGAACAAGCAGCCGGATTTGACCAGGCGGCGGCGCAATTCATAGGCGTTGGTCAAATTCCCGTTGTGGGCGATGGCCAGCCCGCCGAAAGCGAATTCGGCGAACAGCGGCTGGACATTGCGCAGCACCGTATCGCCGGTGGTCGAATAGCGCACATGGCCGACGGCCGACGCCCCGGGCAGCCTGGCGATCACGTCTTCCGATCCGAAGCCGTCGCCTACCTGGCCGAGCGTCTTGTGGGTGTGAAAATAGCCGCCGTCGAAAGTGACGATACCCGCCGCTTCCTGGCCCCGGTGCTGGAGCGCATGGAGTCCGAGCGCGGTGAGCGCCGCGGCTTGCGTGCGCCCGAAAATTCCGAATACGCCGCAAGCCTCGTGGAGCTTGTCGTCGTCGAAGGGGTTCGTCGTGAGCATGGTTCAGCGGTTGCCTTGGAGCAGGCGGTCCATGCCGTCCCGCTCTTGCGCGGTGTAGGCGGCGGGGGCGTCGGATTTGGCGGCCGGCTGTCGGGGTGTGACCAGGGCCTCGAAACTTTTCTCACGCTCGGCGGCGGTCTTGCCCGGCAATTTCTCGGCAATTTCGCGGGGCAGAAGAGTCTGGACGATCCCGGAGGCCCATTCGACCACCGGACGAAGCCGCGCCTCGCGGAACCAGCCGGGCTGTTCCTCCGGCTTGTCCCAGGCGGAGGCGAGCGGGATATAGGCGGCGGAGACGATGAATACCGCGGCGACGAGCCCGGCCAGGAATCCGAGCGAGCGATCCAGCATATTGAGCCGGCTGGTTCGTATCCAGCCGGTCACGACCGAGCTCACCATGAACAAGAAGATGAGGCTGACGATGAAGATGGCCGCGCCCACCGCCATATCGGCCAGGAATTCGCTCTTGAGGATGTCGTGGCTCTGGAGAAATTCGACGCCCATGGTTTTGACATAGGGATAGCCGTAGAGCGTCGCGAAGATCGCGCCGACCCAGCACATCAACCACAGCCCGCCCTTGATGAAGCCCACGCTCAGGCCCATGAGCCCGGTGACGAGAACGAAGCCGACGATGCCGAGGTCGAAAAAGTTAATGGCGGTGATCTCCTGCCTTGGTCGCCGGCTTTACGTTGCGCCGGTTGGCGGAAAGAACATCCACAAGTTCGGTGACGTGGCCGATTTCGCGCATCTCCGGCTGTCCCGCCCGCTGCGGCCGCGCCTCTTTGGCGGGCGGCAGGAACGCGTGCGTGAAACCGAGCTTGGCTGCCTCTTTGAGCCGGGTTTCCGTCTGGGTCACCGCCCGCACCTCACCCGCCAGGCCGATTTCCCCGAATACCACCGTGTCGGACGGCACCGGCGCATCGAGGCGCGAAGAAATGAGGGAGGCCGCCACCGCCAGATCGGCCGCCGGTTCCGTAATGCGCAGGCCACCGGCCACGTTTAGGTATACATCCTGGGCGCTAAAAGCAAGGCCACAGCGGGCCTCCAAAACCGCCAGAATCATGGCCAGGCGCGCGGGATCGGCGCCCACCACCGCGCGTCTGGGAGAGGCGAGCGGGGAGGCTGCTACCAGCGCCTGGATTTCGACCAGCACGGGCCGCGTTCCCTCGATCCCCGCGAACACCGAAGAGCCGCTGGCGGTCCCCCGCCGCTCGGCCAGGAACAGCTCGGACGGGTTCGCCACTTCCAGGAGCCCGCCGTCGGTCATGGCAAAAACGCCGATCTCGTCGGTCGGCCCGAAGCGATTCTTGACCGCGCGCAGAATCCGGAACTGGTGCCCGCGCTCGCCTTCGAAATAAAGCACCGTGTCCACCATGTGCTCGAGCACCCTTGGCCCCGCGATCATCCCTTCCTTGGTCACGTGGCCGACCAGGAGCACGGCCGAGCCGCGGCGTTTGGCGACCCGGATAATTTCGGCCGCGCTCGCCCGGACCTGGGCCACGGTTCCCGGCGCCGACTCCAGGCCGTCCAGATACATGGTCTGGATCGAATCGATGATGACCACCTCGGGCGCGTCCGCGACATCGAACGCGGCGGCAATCGCCGACATGTCGGTTGCGGCGGCAAGCGATACCGGTGCTTGGCCCAGCTTGAGCCGCGCGGCGCGCAGACGCACCTGTTCGACCGCTTCTTCGCCCGAGACATAGGCGACGCGGGCCCGAGCGGCCAAGGCGCCCGCGACCTGCAACAGGATCGTGGATTTGCCGATGCCGGGATCGCCGGCGATGAGGGTCGCCGAGCCGCGCACCAACCCGCCGCCTACGACCCGGTCGAATTCGGAAATGCCGGTGACCAGGCGCGGGGGCGCCGCTTGGCCCGATTCGAGTGGCGCAAAAACGATCTTGCGCGAAGAATGCGCGCCGCGCTTGCCCCGCCCGAGCGGCGGGGCGTCGCGGGGAATTTCTTCGATCAGGGAATTCCACGCGCCGCAAGACTCGCAGCGCCCGGTCCACTTGGGCGCAGCGCCCCCGCATTGCTGGCAGACATAACGCAGCGCCATCTTGGCCACCAGCGCCTCCCGCGCGGCCTAGCCGCGCACGGCCATCTTGATCGGACCCTCGGCCCGGCCGTGGATGAACTGCTCGACGTAAGGGTTGCCCGAGGCGTCGATCTTCGCCACCGGGCCGTCCCAGATGATTTTGCCGTCGTAGATCATGGCGATGCGATCCGCGATCTTGCGTGTGCTCGCCATGTCGTGGGTGATCGACAGCGCGGTGGCGCCGAGCGTTTTCACGCCGCGCAGAATCAGTCCGTTGATGATGTCGGCCATGATGGGATCAAGCCCCGTCGTGGGTTCGTCGAAGAAGATGATTTCGGGCTGGGCGGCAATCGCCCGGGCCAGCGCCACGCGCTTCAGCATGCCGCCCGAAAGCTCGGCCGGTGAAAGCTCGCCCACCTCGGGACCGAGGCCGACGGCGGCCAGTTTTTCGATCGCGATCTTTTTGGCCTGAACGTGGTCCATGCCGCGGCCCTGGATCAGGCCGAAGGCGACGTTCTGCCAGACGGGCAGGCTGTCGAACAGGGCCGAGCCCTGGAACAGCATGCCGAATTTTCTGAGCACGCGCTCGCGCGCGCGGCGCGAGATGCCGACCGTTTCCTCGCCGTCGATCTTGATGCTGCCCTTATCGGGCGTCAGCAAGCCGAGGATGCATTTGATGAGCACCGACTTGCCGGTGCCCGACCCGCCGATGACGACCAGCGATTCGCCGACCCCGACGTCGAGATTGATTCCGGTCAGGACCTTCTTCGGCCCGAAGGACATGTGCAGGTCGCGCACGCTGATTTTGACGTCCGTCATCGCGAAAAGAACAGTTCGGTGATGAGGTAATTGAAGCTGAGGATGAGGATCGAGGCGGAAACGACCGCGGTGGTGGTGGCGGCACCGACGCCTTGCGCGCCACCCTTGGAATTATAGCCGCTGTAACAGCCCATGAGCGCGATGATGAAGCCGAACACGCCGGCCTTGACCAGGCCCGAGACGACGTCGATCCGTTCGAGATAATCGAACGTGCTCTTCAAATAGGCCGCTGGGTTGAAGCCGAGCTTGTAGACGCTGACGACGAAACCGCCGAAGACCCCGATGATGTCGGCGACGACGACCAGGAGCGGCAGCATGGTAAGCCCGGCAATCAGGCGCGGCGCCACCAGGTATTTGAGCGGATTGGTGGAAAGGGTGGTCAGCGCGTCGATCTGCTCGGTCACGCGCATGGTGCCGATTTCGGCGGCCATGGCGGCGCCGATCCGGCCCGCCACCATCAGCCCGGCCATCACGGGGCCGAGTTCGCGCGTCATGGACAGCACGACGACGGTTGCAACCGCGCCTTCGGCCTCGAAGCGGTGGAAGCCGGTATAGCTTTGGAGCGCCAGCACCATGCCGGTGAAGGTGGCCGTCAAGCCCACGACCGGCAGCGAGTAATAGCCGATGTCCACCATTTGGCGCAGGATGAGGCGGACGTAGAAGGGCGGCGTGACGCAATTGGCGACCGACGCCCCGGTGAACAGGGTCAAACGCCCCGTGGCTTCCAGAAAGGCGAGGAAGACGCGGCCGACCGCGGCGAGGAATTTCATGGGTCAGCCGGGCAGGTTTTCGTAACGCCGGACGATGCGGCGCCCGAAGCCCGCCAGCACCGCGTGGCCGATCGATCCGGCCTCCTCGGCCATGTCGTCCACGGTATGGGAGTCTCCGATGAGTTCCACGGCGGCGCCGGGGCGCGCCACGCTTTCGGGCACGGCGGACACGTCGAGGGTGGTGAGGTCCATCGAAACGATTCCCACGACCGGTATCCGGATGCCCCCGAGGAAGGCGCTGCCCTTGTTGCTAAGCGAGCGCAGAAACCCGTCGGCGTAACCCACGGGAATCGTGGCAATTCTCCCCCGTTTCGCCACGTGGAAGCTGGCACCGTAGCCAACGGTCATGGGGCTGTCAACGTCGCGAACCTGAAGGATTGGGGCTTGCAACCGAAGCACCTGGGCCATGGGATTGGGCCGTGCTTCGAGCGGCGCCAAGCCGTAGAGCGCGCCGCCCGCGCGCACCAGATCGAACTGGTAATCGGGGCCCAAAAAGACGCCCGCGGAATTGGCGAGACTCGCCGGTGCCCGGGGAAGCCTGGCGAGCGCAGCGCGGAAGTCCGCCAATTGGCGCGCGTTGATCGGATTGGAAGTTTCATCGGCGCAGGCCAAGTGGCTCATGATGCAGGCCAATGTCAGTCCCCCGAGGCGCTCCGGCTCGCGGGCCAGCACCTCCAACTCTTGCGCAGGCAATCCGAGACGCGTCATGCCGGTGTCGACATGAAGAGCGGCGGGAAGATTGGCATTGCCGCGCGCGAAACCGGCCCAAAGCTCGATTTGGCGGAGGTCGTTGAGCACGGGAATAAGACGGCGCCGCGCGAAATCGGAAAGCGATTCGGGGGCCGGCCCGTTGAGCACGAAGATCGGCGCATCGGCGAGCAGGCGGCGCAATGCCAAGCCTTCCTCGGCGTCGGCGACGAAGAAGTCGCGGCACCCGCAAGCGAACAGCGCGGGTGCTATGGCATCGAGGCCCAGACCGTAGGCGTCCGCCTTGACCACGGCGCCGATGCGCGATTTTGGGGCGCGGCTCTGCAACAGCCGGAAATTGCCCGCGATCCGGCCGAGATCGACGGTCAGCGTGGCGTGCATGGAATGACCCGCGCGATCCGGCGCCGCGCCGGACCCGGGCGTGTCATTGGCGGACATCGGGAAGATGATCGTCGGCGATGTGGTCGGAGAACTTGGTGGTCTTGCCGTCGAAGTGCAGCAATACCTTGCCGATGGGCCCGTGGCGCTGCTTGGCGATGATGAGTTCGGCCAGGTTGTAGACCTGGCTCATCTCGTCCTGCCATTTGCGGTGCTCTTCGGTGCCGACCTTCGGCTCGCGCCGCTGGATATAGTATTCCTCGCGGAAAATGAACATGACGACGTCGGCGTCCTGCTCGATCGAGCCGGATTCGCGCAAGTCCGCCAGCTGCGGTCGCTTGTCGTCGCGCTGTTCGACCGCGCGCGACAATTGGGACAGGGCCAAGACCGGCACGTCGAGCTCTTTCGCCAGGGCCTTCAGGCCGCGCGTGATCTCGGAAATCTCGAGCACCCGGTTGTCGTAGCGCGCCCCCGGCGTCGGCGTCGCGAGCTGCAGATAATCGACGACGATCAGGCCAAGGCCATGCTGGCGCTTCAGGCGCCTGGCGCGGGTGCGGATCGCCGAGATCGAGAGCGCCGCGGTGTCGTCGATGAAGAGCGGGATGCGGGACAACTGGTTGCTGGCCTCGATGACCCGCTGGAAGTCTTCTTTATTGATGGCGCCGCGCCGGATCTTGTCCGAGCTGACCGCGGCCTCTTCGGCCAAAAGCCGGGTCGCCAACTGCTCGGAAGACATTTCCAGGGAAAAGAAGCCGATGACGCCGCCGTCTTCCGCGACCGGGTGGCCCAGCGCGTCGCGGGTCTCGCGGTAGCCGCGGGCGGCATGAAAGGCGATATTGGTGGCAAGCGCGGTTTTGCCCATGGACGGCCGGCCGGCCAGAATCACGAGGTCGGAGCGGTGCAGGCCGCCGAGCAGCTCGTCCAGCTTGTTGAACCCGGTGGCAAGTCCGGTGAGGCGGCCGTCACGCTTATAAGCCGCCTCCGCGGCCGTGATGGCGCTCTGAAGCGATAACTCGAATGTCTTTAATCCGCCCTCGTACTGGCCGGTGGAGGCGAGCTCGAAAAGGGTCTTCTCCGCCACCTCGATCTGCCCCAGCGCGTTCGCCTCGAGATCGAACTTATGGGCGGTATTCACCAGGTCCTGGCCAAGCCCGATCAGCTGGCGGCGCAAATAGAGGTCATGGATGAGGCGGGCATAATCTACGGCATTGATGACCGTGATGACGGAGCCAACCAACTGGGCGAGGTATTTGGCGCCGCCGATTTCGACTAGATTCGCGTCCGATTCGAAGAAGTTCTTGAGAGTTACGAGATCGGCGATATGGCCCCGGGTCACCAGCTTGCCGATGGCCTCGAAAATCAGGGCATGCACGGGCTCGGCGAAATGTTCCGGACGCAGGAACTCGGAAACTCTTTCATATGCCAGATTATTTTCTATTATCGCGCCCAAGAGCGCCTGTTCCGCGTCGTAATTATGGGGCGGGCTGCGGAATCCGGGCGGGCCCGCCTCGATCTCGCGTAGCGCCGTGATGTTTGAAACCGACTGAATCTTATCCATCACCTCTACACTAGCAGCCGCTCCGCATTGACTCCATGACAGAGTCAGACCGGAGTACTAGTTTGTTCGGCCCTCCCCAACTTAGTTTTCAACACTCTGTTAAGATCGGGGACGAACTGAGAAGCGGCAATCTTAGATTCGGAGGTTTCACTACCGATATTATTCGAATCGTATTTTTATGACGATTGATCCGTCGACCGGGTCAATTGGCTTACGCCGATTAGCGCGCTCCAGCGCGCGATCATTTATCTCGCGGGCGACAAACTGCACGACCTGTGGACTCTGGGACCAGAGAAGTGGGATTCGATCCTGCGCATCTGCGTGTTTTGAGTTGTGATCCGCCAAAGGATCTGGCTCGGTATATCCGTAAATCCAATTTCCGTCCGCCTCCCACGGTAATTCCGCGTGGCTTGGTAGACCGGCGTAAGGTGAATTCGGCTCGGTCTTTCTTTTTTTTGATTTCATCCGGCGTTTTCTTTCATTTTCAATTTGTTATCGTACTCTAGCAGAGCAAGCGCTCGCTAGAACCAAACGTGAACTTAGATTTGGACCTTATATCGACCGGCGCGCCGGCGCGATTCAATTTCGTGAAGCGGCCGCTTCGCTCACAACATAATTACGCACAGCCGGACAACAGCGGGGATAAGACGCCGCGCCAGCGCGCGGACCGGGACTTAGGGCTGGACCGTGTCGGCCGCCGGTGCCGCGCCCGGCTCGAAGGCGGTATCGGCGCCGGGGCCGAGAACCTCCGGCCCCGCTTTCTTGCGCCGCTTGCCTTTGGCCTTCGGGGCATCGTCCGGCGCTTGGGCGTGTTCCTCGGGCGGCGGCGGGGCCAAAGACGCCTGCAATTGGCTTTGCGCTTCTTCCTCGGATTTCGCGATGTTCACCGTGATGCTCGCCGATACCTCGGGGTGCAAGGCCACGCGCACCTGATAGAGGCCGAGCGCCTTGATCGGTTGGCCGAGATTGATCAGCCGCCGCTCGACCGAAAATCCGGACCCGGCCAAGGCTTCGACGATGTCGCGCGTCGTCACCGATCCGTATAGCTGGCCGCTTTCACCGGCCTGGCGCAGCAGCACGACGCTTTGGCCGTCGAGGCGTTTGGCCGCGTCTTCGGCTTCGCCGCGCCGCGTTTGATTCACGGCCTCGAGCTGGACGCGCTGGGATTCGAAATAGGCGATGTTTTCGGGCGTCGCGCGCAGCGCCTTCTTTTGCGGCAGCAGATAGTTGCGGGCGAAGCCGGGCTTGACCTTCACCACCTCGCCCATTTTGCCGAGCCGCTCGATGCGCTCCAATAAGATCACTTGCATCCGTCGCCCTCTAGCACCCTAGGTCATGGCGTAGGGCAGAAGCGCCAAGAAGCGCGCGCGCTTGATGGCGCGGGCGAGCTCGCGTTGGCGTTTCGCGGAAACCGCGGTGATGCGGCTTGGCACGATCTTGCCGCGCTCGGACAGGAATCGCTGCAAGAGCTTGACGTCCTTGTAGTCGATCTTGGGCGCGCGCGGCCCCGAGAACGGGCAGCTCTTGCGCCGGCGGAAAAACGGGCGTCTCGCCGCGGCCGGGCGCCCTCCACCGCCACCCGGACCGCCGCCGCCGCGATCGCCGCGCGGCTCGTGCGGTCTCATAGCGCGTTCCCCCCGCCGTTTCCGGCAATTTCGGCGCTGGGCACGACGGCGGGTTCGTCATCGCGCACCACGGGTAAGTCGTCGCCTTCGGGCCCGCCGAAGCGGCGCTCGCCACGGCGCGGCCGCTCGTCGCGGGTGGAGCGGCTTTGCAGGATCGCCGACGGATTGGGATCGAGCGCCTCCACCTTCACGGTCAGGTACCGCAAGATGTCTTCGTTGATCCGCATCTGGCGCTGCATCTCATCGATGGCCGCGGCCGGCCCGTCGATGTTCAAGAGCATGTAATGCCCCTTGCGGTTCTTCATGATTTTGTAGGCGAGGTTGCGAAGGCCCCAGTATTCTTTCTTGCTGACCGTGCCGCCGTTTTCTCCGATCACGCCGGCGAAACGGTCGTTCAGCGCCTCGGCCGCGGCGGCCGACAGGTCTTGGCGCGCGATGAACACGCTCTCGTAGAAGGCCATAAACGCGAACCCCTTCTGGCTGTTACGCGGCCCGGCGCCGGTCCTTTTGGGAGCATCGGCCGCCCGGGCCTAGCCGGCTTCGGCCGGCAAGGAGCAAGGCCGCGCACTATACCCAAAAAAAGACGAGGCGCAAGGCCGGGCAACCGCCCGAAACCCCGCAATCTCGCGGGGTTTCTCCTTGTCGGGCGGCTTCCGGACCCGGTATCACTTCCCCGGCAAAGGGGATTGCCGATGGTGCGGGCCTTCATCTTTCCGGGTCAGGGGTCGCAGACGGTCGGCATGGGCCGCGAATTGGCCGAAGCTTGCCTGACCGCGCGCCTGGTCTTCGAAGAGATCGACGAGGCGCTCTCGCAGAACCTGAGCCGAATCCTGTTCGAAGGGCCGGAATCGGAGTTGACGCTCACCGAAAACGCGCAGCCGGCGCTGATGGCGGTGAGCCTCGCGGTGATGCGCGTGCTGGAACGGGACGGCGGGCTCGATATTCGAAAAAGCTGCCGGTTCGTCGCCGGGCATTCGCTCGGAGAATATTCGGCGCTGGCTGCGGCGAAGTCGCTCACGCTTGCCGACACGGCGCGCTTGTTGAAAACGCGGGGACTCGCGATGCAAAAGGCGGTGCCGGTGGGCGCGGGGGCCATGGCGGCCTTGATCGGCCTCGATCTGGCGGCGGCAGCCGAAATCGCGGAAACGGCAGCGGCTGAAACCGGCGGCGTGTGCGCGCCCGCCAACGACAACGCGCCCGGCCAGGTGGTGGTGAGCGGAAGCAAAACCGCCGTCGAGCACGCCGTGGCGGAGGCTTCAAGGCGCGGCGCGCGCGCCGTGATGCTGCCGGTGAGCGCGCCGTTTCATTGCGCCCTGATGCAGCCGGCGGCGGATGATATGGCACAGGCGTTGTCCGGCGCAGCACTTTCCGATCCCGTCGTTCCCTTGATCGCCAATGTGACGGCGGCGCCCGTTCAAGAGGCCGATGCGATCCGCTCGCTTCTCGTCGAGCAGGTTACCGCGATGGTGCGCTGGCGCGAAAGCGTGCTTAATATGAAAGAAAACGGCGTCGATACGCTGGTCGAGATCGGGGTGGGGCGGGTGCTTTCGGGATTGGCCCGGCGCATCGACCGGGAACTCGCAACGGTTTCGATTCACACGCCGGCCGAGGTCGAAAAATTCCTCAAAGGAATCTAGCGGAGGCGGGTCGTTGGAAGACGAATTGCAGCGGGCGCTCGATCTGACCGGGAAAAGGGCGCTGGTGACCGGGGCCTCGGGCGGGATCGGCGCCGCGATCGCGCGGACGCTTCATGAACGCGGGGCAACGCTTGCGCTTGCCGGAACCAGGAAGGACGCGCTCGAATCTCTCGCCAACGACCTCGGGGGCGCTCCCGGGGTCTTCACCGCGAATTTGCGCGAGCGCGCGGCGGTCGAGGATCTGGCGGCGCGCGCGGAAAGTGCGATGGGCGGCGTCGATATTCTGGTGAACAACGCCGGGATCACCCGCGATGCGCTGGCCGTGCGCATGACGGACGACGATTGGCAGGCGGTTTTGGATGTCAATTTGACGGCGGCGTTTGTTCTCATGCGCGCCTGTTTGCGCGGGATGATGAAGCGCCGCTTCGGGCGGATCATCTCGATCACCTCCGTGGTGGGGGCGACCGGCAATCCGGGCCAGGCCAATTACGCCGCGGCCAAGGCGGGGCTCACGGGGCTCTCGAAATCGCTGGCGGCCGAGGTGGCCACGCGCGGGATCACGGTCAATTGCGTCGCCCCCGGGTTCATCGTCAGCCCGATGACCGACAAGCTCCCGCCCGAACAGCGCCAGAAGCTGCTGGCCAGAATCCCGGTGGGCCGCTTCGGTTCGGGCGAGGACGTGGCGCGCTGCGTGGCTTTTTTGGCTTCGGACAAGGCCGCCTTCGTGACCGGGCAGACCTTGCATGTTAACGGCGGAATGGCGATGATATGAGCCATTCAGGGGGTTCGCCCAAGCGCTGGTCACGGCCCGTAAAGTATGTTAGGAAACCGCGCCCTTCCGCCCCGGAGGGTGAATGAGGCAGCCTCGGGGCTCGACCCCGAACCGATTTCGAGCAAGATTCTCCAAGGGCAAGATTCTCCAAGGGATTGCATTCATGAGTGATATCGCCGAGCGCGTGAAAAAGATCGTCGTCGAACATCTGGGCGTGGACGAATCCAAGGTCACGGATAGTGCGAGCTTCATCGACGATCTGGGCGCCGACAGCCTGGACACGGTCGAGTTGGTCATGGCCTTCGAAGAAGAGTTCGGCTGCGAAATACCCGACGACGCGGCCGAAAAGATTCTGACCGTCAAGGACGCGATCAATTACATCGAAGCGAAACCCTGATCCGACGCACGCGATCGGCTCCGGTTCCAAGCCCTCCCCCAGATTCCGTTCGCAGGTGATTCCGTGCGGCGCGTAGTCGTCACCGGCATGGGCGCGGTGACGCCCTTGGCTTGCGGCGTCCAGGCCAGTTGGGAACGCCTGATCGCCGGCCAATCCGGAATCAGGGGCATCACCGCCTTCGACGTCTCCGATCTCGCCTCCAAGATCGCCGGCCAGGTGCCGAAGGGCGACGGTCAATTCAATCCCGACGATTGGGTCGAGCCCAAGGACCAGCGCAAGATGGATGAGTTCATCGTCTTCGCGATGGCGGCCGCGATCGAGGCGGTCCGCGATTCGGGATGGATGCCTACGGGCGAGGCCGACCAGGAGCGCACCGGCGTCATCATCGGTTCGGGGATCGGCGGGCTTCCCGGAATCTGCGAAGGTGCGATCACGCTCAAGGAAAAGGGGCCGCGGCGCATCAGCCCGTTCTTCATCCCCTCTTGCCTCATCAACCTTGCTTCGGGGCATGTGTCGATTCGTTTCGGCTTCAAGGGACCGAACCACTCCGTGGTCACCGCCTGTTCGACCGGCGCCCATGCGATTGGGGACGGGGCGCGATTCATCGCGCATGGCGACGCCGACGTGATGGTGGCGGGCGGGACCGAGGCCGCGGTGTGCCGCCTCGGCATCGCGGGATTCGCCGCGGCGCGCGCGCTTTCGACCAATTTCAACGACCAGCCCGCGCGCGCCTCGCGGCCGTGGGACAAGGACCGCGACGGATTCGTGATCGGCGAAGGCGCCGGGATCGTGGTGCTGGAGGAACTGGAGCACGCGCGCGCCCGGGGCGCCAAAATCTACGCCGAGATCCTGGGCTACGGTTTGTCGGGCGACGCCTATCACATCACCGCGCCCGCGGAAAACGGCCAGGGCGGATTCCGCGCCATGCGCAACGCGCTGAATGACGCCAAGCTGACGCCCGATGACATCGACTACATCAACGCCCACGGCACCTCGACGCCTCTCGGCGACGAAATCGAGCTGGGCGCGGTCAAACGGCTGTTCGGCCCGGCGGCGTATAAGCTTTCGATGTCCTCGACCAAATCGGCGATCGGCCACCTCCTGGGCGCCGCCGGAAGCGTGGAGGCAATCTTCGGCATCCTGGCCATCATGCACGGCGTGGTCCCGCCCACATTGAACCTCGAGAATCCGTCCGCAGGCTGCGACATCGACCTCGTGCCGCTCCAGGCCAAGAAGCGCCCGGTGCGTCACGTGATGTCGAACTCCTTCGGCTTCGGCGGCACCAACGCCTGCCTGATCTTAGGCCCCGCGCCTTAGCCGTCCCATGCGGCGCCGGGTCGTCCGCATTATCGTTCCTCTCGCGCTCTTCGCGGTTGCGCTGGGCGGCATTCTGGCCTGGGGCAAATCGCGATTCGATGCGCCGGGGCCCTTGAATGCGCCGGTCACGGTGATCGTGCTCCACGGCGCGGGGCTCGTAGGCATCGCCAAACTGCTGGCCCAGAACGGAATCGTTTCCAGCCCTTGGGTCTTCGCCGGCGGAGTAGCGGCACTGGGCCACGGGCACGCGCTCAAGGCGGGCGAGTACGCGGTGCCGGCGAACTTAAGCGCCCGCGGGCTGATGGAGCTGTTGCAGAGCGGCAAGACGGTGCTGCACAAGCTCACCGTCGCCGAAGGATTGACGACCGCGCAGGTCTCGGCCGCCGTGGCGGCGGAAGAAGCACTTTCGGGCCCGGTGCCGGAAGCGCCCGGCGAAGGGCGGATCTTGCCGGAAACCTATAATTTCAGCTACGGCGATTCCCGAAGCGAAATCGTGTCGCGCATGACCAAGGCGATGGACGAGACGCTGGCCATGACGTGGGCGCACCGCGACGCAAACCTGCCGATCAAGACCGCGAACGAGGCGCTTGTTCTTGCCTCGATCGTCGAAAAGGAAACCGGGCGGCCGGAGGAGCGGCCCCTGATTGCGGCCGTTTTCCTCAACCGGATGAAGAAGGGAATGAAACTGCAGTCGGACCCGACGGTCGTCTATGGCCTTGACCCGGGCGCCCGCACGCTCAATCGGCCGCTCACCAAGGCCGATCTGGAGAAGCCCAGTCCGTACAACACCTATGTGATCGACGGATTGCCGCCGGGCCCGATCGCCAATCCCGGCCGCGAATCGCTTTTGGCCGCGGTGCGCCCGGCCGAAACCGGCGACCTCTATTTCGTGGCGGACGGGACCGGCGGCCACCATTTCGCCCGCACGCTGGCCGAGCACAACCGCAACGTCGCCAAATGGCGCAAGGCCCGCGATAAAACGGGCGTCAGCCCTTCCGCGGGAAACGCTTCATCACGCGCTCCGTAAGCGCCGGGGGCAGCGCCGAGCCCAGCAGCGTGAAGAGATAAAACGGGAGCGGAAACGCGATGCGCCCCCGGTTTCG
>JBGQJC010000025.1:0-36769 GCA_041498815.1 Alphaproteobacteria bacterium | reverse complement strand
GAGGATCCCGGCAGGGACAACCTCCTTTTCGGGGTCGGATTCTCCTCGGTTCGCCATTTTAGCCAATGGATCCGCCCTGAGGGAGTTGTCCCTACCGAAAACCGCATCCGGGACAGTCAGGGTTTTCGGTAGGCACAGGCATGGTTGATCCCGATAATAGAAGCAAGCTTTCAGAATCTTATGGCCGCTGCGGCCTTAAGGAGTCCCGGCATCGCGACCCCAATGAGGAACAAAGCGCTCCCGATCAATGCGCCAACGAGCGTTCCGTTGATTCGAATGTATTGAAGATCTCTGCCGACTTGGAGTTCGATGGCGTCAGCAATCTTCGGGCCGTCCCAGCTCTCAACCACCTCTGCGATGTAATTTCCGATTTCGACGCGCCAAGGAGTGATGTAATCCACCAGGATCCGTTCGATTGCGGTATTCAAGTACTGCTGCACCGCCGGCGTTTCCTGCAGAAGTCGGCCAATTGTTCGAACGACCTCGACGCTGATCGAGCCGATCTTTGGAGACGGTGAAAATACGTCGTCCATCAGTTCACGCCTGATTTCGTCCCAGATCGCGCCAAGCGAATGCGCAAGGGCGGGGTGATTGACGATCACCCTTTGTGCCTGCTCGATCAATCTCGGATAATCAGGGGAGGCCCGGAACTTAGCCATCGTTTCCTGAGTCCATACGTCAAGCCGCAGGCGCTCGTCGCTGCCGGAGGTTCGCACGGCATCCAGCCATTTCTCGATTCCATCGACGAGGCCTTTTCCAATCCTTCGATCGAAATAGCGCGGAAAAAACCGTCCGGTCTGCTCGCCAATTCTCTCTATGATCAGTTCTTTGATACCTTCGAGGGACGGCCTCAGAATCTCGATGACCGCGTCAACAATTTCCATGTGTTTGCTCGCCCTAATCAGTGCCTCGATTATGGCATCCAGCGTAGGAACGAGGTCTAGCCGGCGAAGGCCGCCGTGGGCGACATTGCCGAGGAATGTACGGATCTGCGCATCGTTCGCGTAATTCAAAATGATTGGCACGATCGCGATCACGCGCTCCGCGATGAAGTTTGCTGCTCCTGCAGTGTCGACCCATTGAGCCAACTGCACTGCGCGATTCTCCTTTCTAAGACGCTCGATCAGCAATTCCGGATCCAGAAACTGGTCTCTCACGAAGCCGCCGAGCGATTTGCCGATTTCGTCCTTGCGCGCGGGGATCAACGCCGTGTGCGGGATCGGCAAACCGAGAGGCCTTCGGAAAAGGGCAGTGACGGCGAACCAATCGGCCAAGCCGCCGACGATTGCGGCCTCTGCAGCGGCGCTTATCAGCTCGGCGGCAAACGACGGCTGGACAAAAAGTCGAATTCCAATGAATACCAGGACGGCGATAACAAGCAGACTGCCGGCGACCAGTCTGTTCCTGTGAAGAGCCAGCCGTTTGCTCTCAACATCAGCGATATACGGTGCTTGCTTCATTGCAGGGTGCTCCTGTTTTTTGTCCCTACGGGAAATCTCATTCGGGATTGTCAGGATAAGGTTTTCAGTAGGCATAACCGACGGGCTTTGACACGTTAACTCTCGTTGGGCGCAGTTTATTCGCAGTCTGCCGCCGTTAAGCCATAGCGGTCGCGTCGTTCCAGGCGTGATCAGCCGCAGCACGGAAGCGGTGGAGGGCGGCAAGGCCGGGCTTGGGGCGGTTCGCCCGAATATTGACGAGATCGAACGGCCCGTCAGCGCCGAGAGGGCGAGCGCCGTGCGCAAGATTTGCCCGCCCCCTTCGCCATGGCCGCCGTCGAGAACGAGGCGCGGCTCGGCCGCCGAAGCCTTTTGCCTCATTCCCAGCTCGCGAGACGGCAACTCGAAATCCGCCGGAAAGGACGTAATTTCCACGCCGCCGGCCGGGATTGATTCAGATCAAGGCGCGGCAACGGTGGGGTGCTTACGGTGCAATTGCCACGGCGAGGAGAATGAGGGAGAAGCCACGGAGACGAAACGTTCCAAATGGGACGCGGACCTCGGAGGGCAACCGACCTCGATTCCGTGATCTGCTGTGACAGGGCCCGCACGTTCATCTGGTTCAAGCGCCTCCGAGGAGACTCAAAAGGGGTGGATGACCAGATCACTGCGGGCCTCTTATTATGGAGCCGACTCCAGCGAAAGGAACGGCCATGTTGACGATCAGGCCCGACAAGGTCTGCTACATCATCGTCAAAGCCCGCGAGTTCGACGCGAAAGTGGAGCCGCACGAGCTCGAAGAAGGCTCCAACCCCTCCGACGACATGGCTGTCGGCGTTCTCGAGGATCAACTCGACGATGCGACGCAACAGGAGCTCCTCGACGCGCTCCAAGGATTGAATCAAGACGAGCTTCTCGATCTCGTCGCCCTCACCTGGATCGGGCGCGGCGATTTCAGTGGCAAAGAATGGGACGCTGCCCGCGCGGAAGCGCGCGCGATGCGCAACAAGCACATCCCGAGCTATCTCCTGGAAACGCCGTTGCTGTCAGATTATCTCACAGAGGGGCTGTCGTGTATGGGCTACTCGTGCGAGGCGACGGAACGGGAACATCTTTGACGAAGCGTAATACGGGGCAGGACGCTTCCCGATCTCAGCAGCCAGCATTCGGCATCGTCACATGAACGTGTCAAGAAATGCCTCATGCAGGCCTAGACGAGCCCGCCCATTGCGCGCCTCAAGCCGCCGACCCAAGAGATCGGCAGCGAAATGGAGCGCCGGGCTTCTCGTGTACCGGCGGCGCACAAGCGAGCTACAGGTTTTTCTCGTCCATCCCGGCGGACCTTTCTGGTCGGGCAAAGACCGGGCCGCGTGGTCGATCCCGAAAGGGGAAGTCGGTCCCGCCTCGACTCCGCTGCGGGCCGCGAAACGGGAATTCAAGGAAGAAACGGGTTTCGAAATCGGCGGCAGGCTCCTCCGGCTCACGCCCCGCAAACAGCCCGGGGGCAAGGTGGTTCACGCCTTCGCTGTCGAAGGCAACTGCGACGCCGCGGCGATCCGGAGCAATAGGTTCCGGATGGAATGGCCGCCGCGCTCCGGACGCAAGCGGGAGTTCGCCGAAGTCGAACGCGCCGATTGGTTCAGCCGCAAGGTCGCCCGTGAGAAACTGCACAAGGGCCAGATCGGTCTTCTCGACGAGCTCGAGCAACGTCTCGCTCCGGCTCACCGGCGGCCGCGCGGGATTTGAAGAGCCGTTACCCTTCGAACCCTTTCTCGGCTCTTAACGACACGGGGCATTGCGGAGGAAACCGGCATTGCGAAACATCATGATAAGCTTCCGGCAGCCGCACGACTCGTGATATCCGGAATGGGCGGGTCTCCCTGACGGCGTTGCATGGGGCGAAAAGCGCGATGAAGCCGGCGCCAGCGGAATACGTAGCGTTGCACTATCTCTCATTTGGATGGTGCGTGGTGCCCCTGCGCCCGCGCGAGAAACGTCCACTCATCCGCTGGCAGCCCTATCAAGAGAAACGCCCGTCCCAGCGCCAAGTCGAGAAATGGTTCCGCCAGAACCCTGGCGCCAACGTCGGCATCGTTACGGGGGCGGTTTCGGGGCTCGTCGTTCTCGACATCGATCCCGTCCACGGCGGCGAGGACAGCATCCAGGCCCTCGAGCGGCGCCACGGCGCGCTACCCAACACCGTCGAAGCGCGAACCGGGGGCGGCGGCCGCCATCTGTATTTCCGGCACCCGGGCGGCCTGGTGCCGAGCAAGGTCGGGCTTGCCCCCGGCATCGATCTGCGCGGCGACGGCGGGCTTGTTGTCGCCCCGCCCTCGATTCATCCCTCCGGCAAACACTACGAATGGAGAGCCGCGCGCGGCCCCGATGAGGCGACACTGGCCGCCATGCCCGCCTGGCTTTTTGAACTTGCGGCCGGCGAGGGGGAACACAAAGGGCACCCGCTCAGCTACTGGCGCGCGCTGGTTCGCGGCGGCGTCGCTGAAGGGGAGCGCAACGACACGCTGGCTTCGCTTGCCGGCCACCTGCTGTGGCATGGCGTGGATGCCCAGGTGGCGCTCGAGCTTCTGTTATGTTGGAACCGGGTGAAATGCCGTTCGCCGTTGCCCGACGATGAAGTCGCCGCGGTCGTGCAGAGCATCTGGCGGCTGCATCAGCGCCAGCAGGATGCGACCGGGCCGGATCAGGCCGGCTTCTCGCCACCGAAAAGCGCGTCATGACAAGGCGAGACGAGGTTTTCAAGGACGTCAACCGCGCGTGCGGCGGCGTTATTGCACCACTTGGATGAGTCGACGAAGGAACATGTGCCATGCCGTACAAGCAAGTCCTATTCCGCTCCGCCGCCCGGGAGAAGATTTTACGCGGTGCGACCCAGCTCGCTGATGCGGTGCGGGTTACACTGGGCCCGAGATCCAAATCCGTTCTCATTCAGAAGAAATGGGGCGCGCCGATCGTGTGCAACGACGGTGTCACCATCGCAAAAGAGATCGAGCTCAAGGACGGGGAGGAGAACCTCGGTGCGCAAATGCTGCGGCAGGCCGCCGAAAAAACGGGCGAGGTCGTAGGCGACGGCACCAGCACCGCTACAATCCTGGCGCACGCGATTTTTGCCGACGGCACCCGCAACGTCGTGGCGGGAGCCAGCGCCATCGACCTGAAGCGCGGCTTGGACCGCGCCACGAAAGCCGCCGTGGATGCCTTGCGAAAGATGTCACGCCCGGTCAAGACCCGGAAGGAAAAGGCGCAGGTGGCGACGATCGCGGCGCACAACGACCCGATGATCGGCGAGCTTGTCGCCGACGCCATGGAGAAGGTCGGCAACGAAGGCGTGATCACGGTGGAGGAGTCGAAGACCACGGAAACGACGCTGGACGTCGTCGAGGGCATGCAGTTCGACCGCGGCTTTCTGTCGCCCTACTTCATCACGAATCCAGAGAAGATGGAGGCTGTTCTGGAGGACGCCTATGTGCTGCTTTCGGACCGCAAGATCAGCATCCTCAAGGACCTGATCCAGCTTCTCGACGAGGTGGCGAAGTCCGGCCGTCCCCTCCTGGTGGTCGCGGAAGACGTCGAAACCGAAGTACTGGCAACGCTGATCGTCAATCAAATCCGCGGCACGCTTAAGAGCTGCGCCGTTAAAGCCCCGGGGTTCGGGGATCGCCGCAAAGCCATGCTTCAGGACATGGCTGTCTTGACCGGCGGCATGGTGATTTCCGAAGAGCTTGGTTTCAAACTCGAAAACATAGGCCTCAAGGACCTTGGCCAAGCCAAGCGCGTGGTCGCGGACAAAGACGACACGACGATTATCGGCGGGGCCGGCGCAAAGGCCGAGATCGAGGCCCGCATTCAGCAGATTCGCCATGAAATCGAGAAGACGACCAGCGATTACGACCGCGAAAAACTCCAGGAGCGGCTGGCCAAGCTTGCAGGCGGTGTCGCGGTGATCCGCGTCGGCGCCCCGGCGGAGGCCGAAATGAAATCGAAAAAAGAGGCGCTCGACGACGCCATCAGCGCGACCAAGGCCGCGGTTGCCGAAGGCATTGTTCCGGGCGGCGGCCTCGCGCTGCTGCGCTGCATTGCGGCGCTCGGGCAAGAGGAAACGAAATGCGAAGGCGACGAGAAAACGGGCGTGCAGATCTTAAAGCGCGCGCTTGAGACCCCTACGCGTCAGATTGCCGACAACTCCGCGGTCGACAGCGGCGTCGTGGTTGCGCGCATGCTGAGCGGCGAAGGCAATTTGGGCTTCGATGCCGCGCGCAAGGAGTACGTGGACCTGGTCGAGGCCGGCATTATCGATCCAACCAAGGTGCTGCGCATTGCCCTCGAGAATGCGGTTTCGGTCGCAAGCGTGCTGTTGCTGACCGAGGCCACGATAACCGAAGTCCCGGAGGCCAAGAAGGAGCACGCCGCCGAGGCTGAGATGTGAGCGATGCGCAAGCCGCCGGCGGTATCCCGGCGATGACCCATTCTCTCCTGAGATCCACCGCCGGGATTATTTTTGCCGCCACGATTCTTCCCTCCCGCATCGCGGCAACCCCCTTGCCGCGCCCGACTGGCGTTTCCGAGCGGCTCGCGGCTTTTCCCAGGCACGATCTTCCGCTCGAGGCTCCCGCGACGATCCATTGGAACGAGCAGCTCATTCCATTCGTCGAGGCGCAGACGGACCGCGACCTTCCTGTCATCTTGGGCCTCATTCATGCCCATCTAAGGCTGGCTCAAATGGAAATGTCCCGCCGCGTCGCCCGAGGGCGAGTTTCGGAAATCACAGGACCGGTCGCCTTCGAGCTCGATCATGCGCTTCGGCTGTTTGGATTTGGCCGCGCGGCCGACGCTTCGATCGCTGCGATGCCCGCCGAAACGCGCGAATGGCTCGATGCATTCGTGGCCGGGCTCAATTGCTACGTGGCCCATGCGAAGGAGTTGCCGCATGAATTCGCCGCGCTGGGATTCGCATGCGAGACGTGGACCGTCGCCGACGTTCTTGCCATCGGCCGGCTGGCGGCGAGCGACATCAACTGGGCCGTTCTGTTCCGGCTCTTACCCTTGCGGGGGGCCAAGGATTGGCCGGATCTGTGGCGCTCGATCACGGGGGGCGGCGGCGGGGCCGCGCCGCCGCGCGGCAAAGCAACCGCTCGGACCCAGCTGTTGCGGCTTCTTAGTATGACAGCCGCGCGAGGCAGCAACGCCGTCGCGGTCCAGAAATCCAAGAGCACCAGCGGCGGAAGTCTGCTCGCGGGCGATCCACACCTTCCGATTCTTCTGCCCAATATCTGGTTAGGCTGCGGCTACCGTTCGCCGTCGCATCAGGCCGTCGGCCTGATGCTGCCAGGCCTGCCCTTTATCGCGATCGGGCGCAACCCCTGGATCGCTTGGGGCGGCACCAACGCGCATGCGATGGCAAGCGACCTTGTCGATGTGTCGTCCCTGGAGCCTGCAGCCATGACCATCCGGGACGAGGTCATCGCCGTCCGCTGGTGGGGGAAAGAAGTGGTCGCGATCCGCGAGACGCCCTTCGGGCCGGTCATCACCGACGCCGGCATTCTCAAGTCAGGCCGCAGGGAGGCGCTCGCGCTTCAATGGCTGGGTCATCGCCCAAGCGATGAGATCACTGCCATGCTTCGGGTCAGCCGTGCGCGCAACTGGGAAGAATTCCGCGCCTCCTTCCAAAGTTTCGCGGTTCCGGGTCAAAACATGGTCTATGCCGACCAAGAAGGCCACATTGGCAAGATGATCGCGGCGAAGGTTCCGGCCCGGCCGCCGTGCCTGCCGGAGGATCTCGCCGCTTCGGCTCAGCAAGCGTCCTGGGACTCATTCTTGACCGGCGCCGATCTGCCCGCCAGTCACGATCCACCGGGGGGCATCGTAGTTTCCGCCAACGAAGCGCCAGCCGAGAAACCCTTCGCCGTCGGTTATTTCTTTTCGCCCGTTGACCGGGCAAAAAGGCTGGCCGAGCTGCTTTCGGCAAAGGGCGCGCTCGGGCTTTCGGATTTGGCGTCGACCCTTACGGACGTTTACGCGACTTCGTCGGTTGCGCTTCGCGATGCCCTGCTTCCGGTCTTGCGGGCAATGAGTCCGAGATCCCTGAAGAGACGCGATCTGATCGAGGAGTTTGCCGGCTGGGACGGGCGCTATGCGCGCGAGTCCCGCGGGGCGCTGGCGTTCGAGCTTCTTGTCCATCATTTTGCGCGATATTTTCTCGGCCGCAGGCGGCTTGCCGCATATTCGGCGACATGGAGCGCACGCCGTCTTATCCTCCAGGATGTCGAGTCTGCGCCGTCGGAGCGAGCCGCTGCCGCGCTTGCCCGCTCACTAGGCCCGGCCGCACGGGCGCTGGCGCTTTGCCGCGACTGGGGCGACATGCATCGCATCAAACTGGTGCACCCATTGGGCTCGGTGCCGGTCGTAGGGCGGCGCTACCGTTTTGCCGACCTGCCCGCGGCCGGGTGCGGCGAAACCGTTTTCAAGACCGCACATGACGGCGCCGGAGGCCGTCACGGAGCCAATTACGGTTCGATCGCGCGCTACTTCTTCGATCTTGCGGATACCGACCGCAACTACTTCGTGTTGCTGGGTGGGCAGGACGGATGGCTGGGGAGCAGCACCTTCCTAGACCAGGTTCCGCTCTGGGAAAGCAACGGCTGGGTGCAAGTGCCGCTGCGTCCTGAGACGGTGCGCGTGACATTCCGGCACAGAATGGAGCTGTTGCCGAGAAACCGACCCTAGAAACGGGGAAGCCGCTGGCGAAACGACGAAAAAGCACCTTGTTCGACGCGACGCCGATCGCACGCTGGTACGCAATCTGGCGCCGGATCCGGCTTGCCGGCATGGACCCAGTGGCGGAACAGGCGTGGCAATTGCAGCGTCTCGTGCGCCGGGCGGCCTCAACCCGGTTCGGAAGGGATCACGGATTTGCGCGGATTCGGAACGTGGCGGATTTTCAAAAGCGCGTGCCGCTGCGCCGCTACGAGGACTTCTGGCACGAGTATTGGAAACCCGCGTTTCCGCGTCTTCGGAACTGCACCTGGCCGGGAACGATCCCTTTCTTTGCGCTCACCTCCGGCACCACCACCGGCGAAACGAAATATATTCCGTGTTCGGCGGCAATGGTCCGGGCCAACCGGCGCGCCGGCCTTGGCCTTCTGACCTTCCATCTCGCCAACCGGCCGGCAAGCCGCGCGTTGGGCGGCATGACCTTCCTTTTGGGCGGCAGCACGGATCTCACCGAACTGACCCCGGGCATTCATGCCGGCGATTTGAGTGGCATCGAGGCAGCCGAAATTCCGCCCTGGGCGCGCCCCTATTGCTTCCCATCGCGCAAGCTCGCGCTGTTGGCCGATTGGGAGGAGAAGATCAACCGGCTCGCGCCGCTGTCGCTTTCCCGGGACATCCGGATCATCACTGGGACGCCGAGCTGGCTTCTTGTCTTCTTCGACAAATTGGCCGCACTTTCACCGTCATCCGGCGGACGGCTCGTCGATTTCTATCCGAATCTCGAGCTCCTGGTTCACGGCGGGGTGCATTTTGCGCCTTACCGACGGCGCTTTTTAGAACTGTTGGAGGGGAGTCACGCCGAGACTCGCGAGGCTTACGCCGCAAGCGAGGGTTTCATCGCGGTTGCTGACCGCGGCGACGGCGAGGGCCTGCGGCTCGTTACGGACAACGGCCTTTTCTTCGAATTCGTGCCGGTTTCCGAACTCTCGGATCCCGAGCCGCGGCGCTTCTGGCTCGCCGATGTGGAGCCCGGGGTCGAATACGCGCTGGCGGTCAGCAATTGCGCCGGAGCCTTTGCCTATATCCTCGGCGACACGGTGCGCTTCGTTCAGACCCGGCCGCCGCGGATTCTTGTTACGGGCCGGACGTCCTACACGCTCTCGAGTTTCGGAGAACATTTGATCGACGCGGAAATTGAAGAAGCGGTGAGCCGCGCCGCGGAGACGGTCGGTGCGGCGATCGCGGATTTTTCGGTCGGACCCGTTTTCCCGGAACGGCCTGGAGAGCTTGGCGGGCACTTATATATCGTCGAATTCGTGGGCCAATCGCCGGACGAAGCCAAACTACGGTTGTTCGCCCACAAGCTCGATGAGGCGCTCGCCACCACCAATGCGGATTACCGCAGCCACCGGGCCGAAGGCTTCGGGTTGCGCCCGCCCGAAATCGAGGCGGTGCCGCCCGGCACCTTCGCCGCCTGGATGAAAGAGCGCGGTCAGCTCGGCGGGCAGCACAAGGTGCCGCGCATCATCAACGATCCGGATCAGTTCGGGAACTTGAGGACGTTCGCGCGGACGCGTTGACCCCTAAACCCTTACGAGCTCGGCATGGCCGAAACCCTTGGTATAGTCGATGACGCTGATCACCTTCGGCGTGACCATCACCACCGCGGTCGCGGCCAAGTCTTCTTTCGACATTCCGGCCATGGCCGGGAACTTGCGTGCGAGCAGCCGGAGGCCTCGCCTGATCTCGGCGGGCTTGCGGAGCACCCGCGCCGTTGCCGCCATAGACAGCCCTTTGATCTTGTTCCAGTCGGCGCAATCGCGGTCGATCGTGAGCGACACTTTCTTGGAGTGGGCAAGGTTTCGCACCTTTTGGCTGTCGCGATCGCATGCGAAATAGAGCGTGAGGCCGTCATTGGCGTAGGCGATGGTCGTGGCCTGCGGATAGCCGTCGCGCCGCACGGTCGCGATGCGCGTGACATTATGACGCCCCATGAGATCGAGGATGAATTTCCGCGTTTTCCGATGCATTGCCTGTCCCTTTCCCCTCGCTGTGTTGAAGGACGCTTCGGCGCTCAATGACGATCATAGCGCGCCTTGCGGCCCGGGATACGAGGTGCATTCCCGGTTGGAGCCCGCACGGATTGGGCTTGAGGCGCTTTCGGGAAAAGATCCGCCTCGCAAGCCTGATGCCAGCGGCCGCATGCTCGCGGGAACGGCGCATACGCAACGGAAAGAACCGCGGGTCTTGTGTGTGCAACGGGGCTATGATTGCCGGGATCGGCTTGCTCGCGAGCTGTCCAACGCGCGTGGTGCATGGGTGAAGAGGCGCACAAGGATGGGATCGAGCCGGCGGGCGGCAGGGCGAACGATTGGCTGCGGCAATTCCGCGCGCCGCGTCGCCAGCGGCCGGCCGACGATCGGCATGCGCCCATTGCTGCTTCGGGCCGAAGAGGTTTCCTTAAACTCCTGATCACAAGTGCGTTGGGGATGGTGATGTCCCGGACATCGGTGCGCGCTGGTGCGCAGGAAACGGGGGATGGCGCGGCGTCCCGGCAATCCGATTCCGTGACGCTCATGCTGGTTGGGGATGTCATGACCGGGCGGGGCATCGACCAGGTGCTGCCGCATCCAAGCGACCCGCAGATCTTCGAACCCTATCTGTCCTCGGCGGCCGATTATGTGGCACTCGCGGAAACGGCCCACGGGCCGATTCCAAAACCGGTCGATTTCGCTTACATCTGGGGAGACGCTTTGGGCGAACTCGAACGCCGCCGGCCGGATTTGCGGCTCGTCAATCTGGAAACGGCCGTGACGAAAAGCGAAGAGCCGGCTCCGAAGGGCATAAACTACAGGATGAATCCCGGAAACTTTTCCGTGCTCTCGGCCGCGGGCGTGGACTGCTGCGCCCTTGCCAACAATCATGCGCTCGATTGGGGACCGGGCGGGCTCGTGGAGACGCTGGAGACGCTGGAAAAAGGCGGTGTTAAGACCGCCGGCGCCGGCCGTAATCGCGTGGAAGCCGCGGCCCCCGCGATCCTGCCGGTGGCGGGCAGAGGGCGTGTGTTCGTCTTTGCCTTCGGCTCGCCGACGAGCGGCGTGCCAAGCGAGTGGGCCGCGACCGATAATGCCCCCGGCGTCAATTACCTGCCCGATTATTCGTCGCATACGCTCCGCGCTATCGGCGAGCAGGTCGGCGCCGCGAAGAAATCCCGCGATGTCGTCGTCGCATCCCTTCATTGGGGGACAAACTGGGGCTACGCGATCCCCGACGGACAGGCCGCGTTCGCGCACGGGCTTATCGAGGAAGCCGGTGTTGACGTCGTCTACGGCCATTCTTCGCACCATCCCAGGGCGATCGAGGTCTATCGCGGCAAGCCGATCTTCTATTCATGCGGCGACTTTCTCAACGACTACGAAGGAATCGAGGGTTACGAGTCCTTCCGGGACGATCTCGTACTGATGTACCTGCCGGCCATCCGCACGGCGGACGGCATGCTGGTCCAGCTCACGATGATTCCGTTCCAGATTCGGAATTTCCGGCTCAACCGCGCCTCAGCGGCCGATGCGGCGTGGCTTTGCGACACCTTGACCCGGGAAGGGAGGAAATTCGGTACGCATGCCCGGTTGAACCCGGACGAAACGCTGAGCTTGGCATGGGGCTGAGACAATTGCCGCGGGAGAAGCCGCTTGGGCCCGGTTCTTCATAGGGGCGCGTTGCCCGGGCAGGCTGTCGCAACCGTCGTGGGTGCGGTGGTCCTCGCCGTCGCGGCGGCCTTTATCATGTTGGCGTACAGGAGCACCGGTATCGCCGTGGTCGCGGGCTACACCCTCACGGCCAAGTTCGGCCGGGTGGAGGGAATTCGCGTCGGGAGCGACGTCCGTCTGAGCGGCATCAAGGTCGGAAGCGTCGTCGCCGAAAGCCTCGAGCCGGACACCTATTTTGCCGTGCTCACGCTGAACATCGATAAAAACCTGCGGCTTCCGACAGATACCGCCGCCAAGATCGAGACCGAAGGGCTGGTGGGCGCGAGGTATGTGGCGTTCGAGCCGGGCGCCGAGGAAAAATTCCTGCAGCCGGGCGACCAGATCATGCATACGCAGTCCTCGATCAATCTCGAGGACCTCATCGGTCGCTACGTGTTCGGCGGCTCCAAGAAGAAAAGCGACGGAGGCAAAACCAAGACTCCCGAAAAAAGCCCGGACGATGCCGGCCAAACCGGAAGTCCCGAGGACAGCCGGTGATCGCGGCCGGCAAATGCCCGCGCCGCGCTGTTCGAACCCGGACGGTCGCGCGTTTTCCCGGATATTTTTGCGTCCGCCACCAGTTTTAACCGGGCAGTAAGGCCGGAACTGGACGGTGCCCCGACAAAGCGAACCCGTGCGTTTTCTGCCAACAGCCGCAGTCGACTTCTTCGGCTGGCCCCGTGTTCCGATCATTGGCCGACGCAAGGCTTGGGCCACATGACCGTGGCACGGGCCGTGACGCGCTGTTAAATTGGAATAATGGGGCGTAGCAGTGGGTCCCAGCATCAATTTTCCAGTGTCCGGGGTCGGGTGTCCGCGGGTGTCAAGCCGTACGGAAACGAGGGAGAGCCCAGCCAACGCCATTGACGCGAAGGTCGAGGCCCTCAAGCAAACGGAAACGTATCCCGAGCGGCCCGCCCGCATCGAGGCGATCGAGACCCACATGTCGTGGGTGTTTCTCACCGACCTCCATGCCTACAAGCTGAAGAAGCCGGTCCGTTACGAGTTCCTCGATTTCAGCACCATTGCGGCGCGGCGCCACGACTGCGAGGAGGAAGTGCGGCTGAACCGGCGGCTTGCGCCCGATGTCTATTTGGACGTTGTGCCTTTGACGGCGCTTCCGGATGGCGGCATGCGCATCGGCGGCGAAGGCGTGGCCGTCGACTGGCTGGTCAAGATGAGGCGGCTGCTCGCCGACCGCACGCTCCAGGAGGCGATCCGGAGCGGCACCTGGACGGAGGATGGCGTGCGCCGCGTCGCTGCGCTGTTGAGCCATTTTTACGTTGGCGCAAGGCGCATCGAGGTCGGGTTCGCCGAATACCGGGAACGATTCGCCCGAGACATACGCGGCAACTTGGCTGAACTCGAGATGCTCGCGCACCGGCTGCCGGCCGAGCAGGTGCAGCGCGTGCATGCCGCTCAACTGGACTTTCTCGAGCGCCGCAAGGACCTATTCGACACCCGGGTCCGGGAGCGCCGCATCGTCGAAGCGCATGGCGATTTGAGACCCGAGCACGTTCACTTGGGCCCGGAGCCGCTGATAACGGATTGCCTGGAATTCAATCTGCAATTCCGGACGCTCGACCCCGCCGATGAACTCGCCTTCTTGGCCATGGAATGCGACCGCCTAGGCGCACCGTCGATCGCGCTGCTGCTATTCGAGACATACCAAGAGATCGCAAGTGATCGGCCACCGGAGACCCTCGTCCAGTTCTACAAAGGCGTGCGCGCCTGTTTGCGCGCCAAGCTTGCGCTCTGGCACTTGCGGGAGCCGGTCGTTCGCGAACCCCAAAAGTGGCGCGCTTTGGCCGCCGATTACCTTCGCCTCGCGGACGACTACGCACATCGCCTCGACTGACGGACCCACTCCAGCCCACCGACCTGGCTACCGTGGGTCACGCGTCCAATAGGTCGACGATCGAGCCGCCCGCGTGGATTCGCGCGATCGCCTCGGCCATCAGCGTCGATGTGTCGAGGACAACGACCTTTTCATTCACCAGCTTCGGTTCCAGCCGGAAAGGCGGGACCGTATCGGTAATCACCACTTTTTCGATGGCTCGATCGGCAATGACGTCATTGGCGGCGCCCACAAAAAGGCCGTGGGACGCGGCAACGAAGACCTTGCCCGATCCGGAGTTGCGGCATGCCTTGGCGGCGCGCGCGACGGTCGTGCCCGTGCTGATGAGGTCGTCGATCAGGATCGCGGCCCGATTCTTGAGATCGCCGACGATCGCGTCGCCAGTCACGACCCCGGCGCTGCGGTGCTTTTCCATAAAGGCCGCGGGGATATCATGCCCCAGCGCCTCGCTCAGCGCCTCGCGGAAGAGCTCGGCACGCTTCACCCCGCCGACATCCGGCGAAACGACGACGACGTCTTGGCCGCGTAGCTTCCCGGCGAAATAATCCACGAACAGCTTCTTGGCCTCGAGATGATCGGTGCCGCATCGGAATGCGTTCTGGTATGCAGCGAGATTGTGCACATCGAGCGTCACGACGCCATTCGTGCCTACGGATTCGAGAAGGCCGGCGACGTATTTCGTTGTGACCGGGTCACGCGATTTCGTCTTCCGGTCTTTGCGGGCGTAGGCGAAATAGGGAATGACGGTGGTTATGCGCCCCGCCGATGCATCCTTGAGCGCGCCCACGAAAAACAGGAGCCGGCACAATTTGTCATTCGGGCTCTGCGTGTTATCGCCGTGTAACGATTGAATTACGAACACGTCGCGCCCGCGCACGTTGACGAGGGGCCGCGACTTGTGTTCGCCATCCTCGAATTCACGCTCTTCGTGTTCGCTCAGCGGAACCTCGAGACGGCGGCTGACCCGTTTGCCGAATTCGCGGCTGGCGTTCAGTGCAAAAAGAACGATTTCCTCGCCGGCGACCATTGCATTACCGCCTTCCGCGCAGGCACGGCACAGGTATGCGCCATTTTTTCCGTAGCCCAGACAACCAGCCGCGTAGTGAGACTAGGGCATAGAGAAAGCCGCGCTCCTTGACCTGTATCAATGCCCCCGGACCTGCAGGACCGCAACTTGTTACTTATGCTGCTTCCGGGCGGGGACACGTCGCGCCGCAGGCTGCAAGGTTTTTTGAACCAAGCGTGCCCCAGCGGGTTGATGGCCGAGGGCAGCGTGGATACGAGAAGGAGGTCGCGTGCAAGGCCGCGATGTGCAAATACCGCCCTTCGCGCTCGGCGGAATCTTGGACGTGCCGCGCGGAAGCCCCTCCGTCGTGCTATTCGCCCACGGCAGCGGCAGCAGCAGGCTAAGCCCGCGCAATGTCCAAGTCGCAACGGCGCTCTCCAAGGCGGGTCTCGGCACATTACTGTTCGACCTTCTGACCGAGCGCGAAGCCGCAGACCGTGCTAACGTATTCGACATCGGGCTTCTCGCCGAGCGCCTTTTTCTTGCAACCAACTGGCTGCGTGCGCAAACGGAGTTGCGCGGAATGCGCGTCGGATATTTCGGGGCCAGCACCGGGGCCGCCGCCGCGCTTGTTGCCGCCACATTCAAGGACAACGACGTCGGCGCCATCGTCTCGCGCGGCGGGCGCCCCGACCTCGCGGGCGCCGCCTTGGCAGAGGTAAAGGCGCCCACCCTTCTCATCGTCGGCGGCGATGACGACGTCGTAATCGAACTGAACCAGGCGGCGCTTAGCCAACTTCGGTGCGAAAAGAGGCTCGAGATCGTCCCGGGGGCCACGCACTTGTTCGAAGAGCCGGGTGCGCTCGAACAGGTCGTCGCGCTCGCGCGGCATTGGTTCCGCGATCATCTTGCGGGCGGCCCGGTGAAGCGGCGGAGCCATGTTTAGCGACCGCGCCGAGGCCGGCCGCCGGCTCGCCGAGCGGCTTGCGCGCTTCAAGGCCGGGCATCCGCTCGTGCTCGCGCTTCCGCGGGGAGGCGTCGCCGTGGGTTTCGAGATTGCGCAGGCGCTTGCGGCCCCCCTCGACATCGTGCTGGTCCGCAAGATCGGGGCGCCGATGCAGCCTGAGCTCGCGATCGCCGCGGTGGCGGACGGCGAGCGGCCGGAGATGGCGGTCAACCGCGACATCGTTGAAGCGCTCGGGATCCCGGAGGCCTATCTCACCGAAGAGCGTGACCGCCAGCTCGAGGAGATCGAGCGCCGGCGGGCGCTTTACCTCGCCGGGAGGCCGCGCCCGGCCATCAAAGGCAAGACCGCGATCGTGGTCGACGACGGGATTGCTACGGGCGCAACCATGCGCGCCGCGCTGCTCGCCGTGCGGCGGGCCCAGCCAAGCCGATTGGTTCTCGCCGTTCCGGTCGCTCCCGCCAGTACCATTGCCGACCTTCGCCGCGACGTGGACGAGATCGAGTGTCTGGAAGCGCCCGCCGATTTTGGCGCCATCAGCTTGTATTACGAGAATTTCCGGCAAGTCACGGATTCGGAAGTGAGCGCAATGCTCTCGGAAGCCGCGCGGTTGGCCGGAACGCAACCCGGCCATTTGCGCCGCGGCGACGGGACGGGCGGCTAGACGGCGATCCTGTGGGCTTATCGCCATGCGCGACTGGAATGTCGTCGTCAGTGTCCGTGACAAGGGGTTTACGGATGCCTTGCGGATTCTCAAACAGTTCGGCCCGGCCGAGCGCACGCGGTATTACAACGTGCTGGTCATGCGGGTTGCCGACATCGGCGATTTCCTGGAACGCCTGCGCGATCTCGCGGGCAATTTGCCGGATGTCTTCGAGGTGATATCGCGAGCTGCTCCCGCGGCCGAGGCCTTTGACTTCGGAAGCCCCGAAGAATTCGAGGAAAAGGCGCGGGCGGTCGCGCTGCAATGGGTGCCGAGACTGGCAGGCAAAACGTTCCATGTCCGGCTCCATCGCCGCGGCTTCAAAGGCGTGCTCACAAGCCCTCACGAGGAGCGATTCATCGACCAGGCGGTGCTTGCGGCGCTGGCGGTGAGAGGAACACCGGGCTCGATCTCGTTTTCTTCTCCCGACGCCGTGATCGATATCGAGACCGTGAACGGGCGTGCCGGCATGGCGCTCTGGACGCGGGAGGATCTCGCGCGGTACCTCTTTGTTCACGCCGACTGAGGGCCCGTCAAAGTCCACCCGGGCTTGCCGGCGAAGCTCGATCTCCGGCGCCCGGTGCCGTATACTCACCCGGCACAGGCGTTGCGCGATGGTAACCGAGGTTAGGCAGACAAGTCCTGCGGCCCGATGATCCCGACGGTTTCCCCGCTTCTGACCGATCTGTACCAGCTCACCATGCTCCAGGCCTACTGGCAGCATGGCATGCATGAGACGGCGGTGTTCGAGTTCTACGTCCGTAGACTGCCGCCCCAGCGCAACTTCCTGCTCGCGGCAGGACAGGACCAAGCGCTGGCCTTTCTCGAGACCTTGCGCTTCACGGCCGAGGAAATCAGCTGGCTTCGCCGGAGCGGGCGTTTCGATTCTGCTTTCGTCGATTGGCTCGCCGAGCTTTCCTTTACGGGGGACGTGGACGGGATGCGGGAAGGCACGGTGTTTTTTCCCGACGAGCCGATCTTGCGCGTGGTTGCACCGCTTCCGCAAGCGCAGTTGGTCGAAAGCCGACTCGTCAACCTGCTGCACTTCCAGAGCTTGATCGCATCGAAGGCGGCGCGCATGGTGCTGGCCCGCCCCGACGCGCTCCTGATCGATTTCGGCCTGCGGCGAGCGCATGGCGCCGAAGCCGGCCTGTTGGCAGCCCGCGCAAGTTTTATTGCGGGATTTTCGGGAACCGCGACCTTGCTCGCCGAGCGCGAATTCGGGATTCCCGCCTTCGGGACCATGGCCCACTCCTTCGTCCAGGCGCACGCGAGCGAGCGGGATGCCTTTGCCCGCTTCGCTCACACTTGGCCGAAGGACGTTGTTTTCCTCATCGACACCTACGATACCGAGGAAGCCGCGCGCACCGTTGTCCGGCTGGCGCCGGAACTGAGGCCAGCCGGCGTCACCTTGCGCGGAGTGCGCCTCGATAGCGGGGACATGATCGCGCTTTCGCGTCGTGTCCGGCGCATCCTCGACGAAGGCGGCCTTACGGACGTGCGAATCATCGTGAGCAGCGGCGTCGACGAGTATTTCATGCAGCGGGCCGCAGCGGCGGGCGCGCCCATCGACGGCTTCGGCATCGGGACCCATCTGACGACCTCGTCGGATGCGCCCTTTCTCGATTGCGCCTATAAGTTGATGGAATACGCCGGCACGCCGCGCCGGAAACGATCGTCGGGAAAGGAGACCTGGCCCGGCCGCAAGCAGGTGTTCCGCCAATTCGGTCCGGACGGCTGCATGGCCCGCGACATCCTGACCCTCGAGGGCGATCGCCAGGAGGGAATGCCCCTGGTCATTCCGTTGATGCGCTCTGGGCGAAGGGTCGAGGCGGCGGAGCCGCTCTCGGCCATCCGCGCCCGCGCCGCCGACGAGCTCGCGCGGTTGCCAAAAGACTTGCGCCGGATCGGGTCGGCCGCTCCCTTTGCCGTCACCGTGGCGCCGGCGCTCGGCGAGCTTGCCCGCGCCTTCGATCAGCGACGGTGACGACCGCGGCAATTAGGGGCCGGCCCCGATCAATTCGTCGGACAGGAGAGCGACACCCTGCGCCCGCATCTCCGCGAGCGCCGCGCGAAGCGAATCCTCGAGGTCGAGGGCGCGGCAGGCGGACTCGATCACCGCCGCTTCGAATCCTTCGCGGCGCGCGTCGAGCGCCGAGAACCGCACGCAGTAGTCGGTGGCAAGCCCGGCCAGGAAGATGCCCCGCAAGCCCCGCTCCCGGAGGTAGCCGCCAAGACCGGTGCGGGTCTTGCGATCGTTTTCGTAAAAGGCCGAGTAAGAGTCGACGTCCTTGTGGAAACCCTTGCGGACGACGAGCTCGGCGCGAGGAATGTCGAGGCCCTGGCGGAATTCCGCCCCGACGCTCCCTTGCACGCAGTGGTCGGGCCATAGCGTTTGAGACCCGTAGGCGAGATCGATCGTCTCGAAGGGACGCCTGCCGGGATGCGAGCTTGCGAAGGAGGCATGGCCTGGAGGGTGCCAGTCTTGCACCAAAATGACGTGGGCGAAGCGCCGCGCCAGCCGATTTACGACGGGAACGATTTCATCGGCCCGCGGCACCGCGAGCGCGCCACCCGCGCAGAAATCGTTCTGGATGTCCGTTACCAGAAAAACATCGCTGTCGCCCGGAATGATACGTGCCGCCGCCATTCCCCACCCGTTTCGTGAACCGCTCGGGTCGTCTCAATCGCGGTCCCACACTGCCGGCAACTGTAGCTGGTGTCCAATCCTTAACGAAAGCGCACGAGGATCGAAACTGGGTGGCGACGCCGAGAAAATGGATTCCCGATGAATCAAGCTTAATTTTTTATTTACCTTGCCCTGCTTTGATTTCGCCGGGCAAAACTATCACTCGTCTCGCAACGGGCCGCACATCGGGGCAAATGCCGCGATTACGTGGCGCGCTGCAATGGTTTTGCCGTTACCCGGGGTGAAGGCATAGACGGTGAAGCCCGCGACCGCCAACGATCAAACTCAAGCCAGCCAATCGGTGGAGGCCCTGATCGAAAAGGGCCAGCGCAGCCTCCGACAGAGTGACCTCCAGGCTGCGGAACGCGACATCGCCAATGCCCTCGCTCTCGATCCCCACAATGCTCACGCGTTCAACGTCCTCGGCTTTGTCCACGCGGCGTGCGGCCGCATCGACGATGCTGTCTCTCATTTCCGCGCCGCGATAGCTATTAACCCAGAGTATCCGGACGCACAGGCCAATCTGGCAAAGATGCTTGGCGTGCTGGCCGAGCGAGATAGAGGGTCTGCTTCTCTGCTTAACGACTTGCGGCTGCTGACGCTGACAGAGAGTGCAAACGCTGTGAATGGGAACGAGAGGCTTGTTCCGACTCTGATAAACCGGGCCAAAAATATCGGCGAGAGGCTGTTCGCGGTGATGCGGCGGGAATGCATCGATGCGGCTCGGGTCGCCCTAAGGCTTCGGCCCGATCAGCTGCTGGGCCACATAAACCTCAACAATTATCTCTCGGCATTCGGCGAGCGGGCTCGGCTCGATGATTTCACGCGGGATCTCCGCGCGGACCATCTCGGCAAGCACCTTTTCATCGCCTGTTTTCCGAAGAGCGGCTCGACCCTCCTCAAGAAAGTTCTGTGCGAGGCAACGGGCTTCGGCGAGACGCACTTCGTCTCGGCCTATGGGCAGAACGAGCAGGAGATTTACCTGCCGAGTCTGCTCAATGGCGCGCGACAAGATCTGGTCATACAACAGCATTGCCGGGCGACCGGGCCGAATCTGCATCTGCTCCAGGCTTTCGGCATCCGGCCGATTATTTTGGTGCGCAACATCCTTGATGTGCTGCTGAGCCTGAAGGAGTTTTTCGACGGCGGCGCCTTTGGAGACACCTTTTTCCCGAATTATCCCCTTCTTTCGGAAGAGCAGCGTTACGCACTCTTGGTCGATGACCGCGCGCCTTGGTACATAAACTTTTTTGCCGGCTGGCAGCGTGCCGTCGCCAACGGCCAGATCGACGGCTTCTGGCTGACTTACGAGAGCCTTATCGCCGACCCCCGGGCCGCAATCGAGGCAATCCTGAAATTCCAGGGCATCGAAGTAGACTCAACGCGGGTCGCCCGCGCCCTGGAGCTGCTCGGCCGCAAGCAGACCGAGACGCGCTTCAACAAGGGCGTCGTCGGCCGCGGGTCCGCGGCCTTCAGCGGCGCTCAAGTCGAGCAGATCCGGCGTATTGCCGCCTACCATCCCGACGTCGACTTCTCGCTCATCGGACTTTGAGGGGCCTTGTCCCTGCCCGAAACTTCATCCGGGCCAACGAGGAGCAGTGGATCGGGCAATCTCGTCCGATGCGGGATTGGCTGAAGCCACCGACAGACCTCTTGGCGTCGATGTTCAAGGCGCGGGCAAGGCTCGAGGCCGAGGTCATCGTGCTTCGGCATCCGCTGTGATCTTCTCCCCGTAAAAATGCCGATCTAACCAAGTGCCAGGACGGGGGTTCCTCGAACCATAGTGCCGGCCGTCGGCCTAGACGCGGTCTACCGCTCTGCGGCACAATCCCTGGAATTCGGTGTTCGGCACCGCTGAACTCCTTGATTTATGGGGCAAAACTTGGATTCCAGGTCCCCCCAGCCACTTTCCCGGGCCCTAGTTTCAAACGTTCCACTTCCGTCGGCCGGTCGGGGAAAGCGAGGATTGAAATTACACGGCTCCGACCGGAAATACGCCGTCTTAACCCGGAACCTAGTCAAGTATGTTGTTGTCCCAATTAGCTGTATTCGCATCCCGCCGATCGGCAAACCGCCATCACCCGGCGGCTTTTCGTTGAACGGCAGGCATCGCTTGCGGCCGGGTTGGCCGGGGACCCTGGGGTAAGGTTACAACCCTTTTCTGGACTTGCCGTGGAGGCTCAACGCTCATATTTTATAGCCGTCATGCTGCTTCGGACTGCCGACCTGCAACGCCCTCGGGTGCCCAGATCGCTGCTGCACCCGGATACAGTTTGATGCGTCGTACATTTCGTACGGCGCCATCTTCTTAATTGGAGGTTTGCGATGCCGGTCGGCACCGTCAAGTGGTTCAATAGCACCAAGGGTTTCGGTTTCATTCAGCCAGACAACGGCGGACCGGACGTGTTCGTCCACATCTCTGCCGTTGAACGCTCCGGCTTGGGTAATTTGGCCGAGGGCCAGAAAATCTCCTACGAGGAGCAGCGCGATCCCAAGCGCGGCAAGACGTCGGCAGAAAACCTGAAAGTGGTCTGAGTCGTTAAATCCGGTTTCGTCGGAGGGGCACCAGACAACTGGTGCCCTTTCCGTTTTACGTCCTAGCGGCGGCCTCGAGCCGCCTTCAAGAGGAGGGCCAATGGCCTTCAAGCCCAACTACAATCAACAGCGCGCCGAGCGCGAGCGTACCAAGGAAAGGAAGAAGCAGGAGAAGCTGCAACGCCGCGCGGAAGAGACCGCCAAGCGTAAGGCCGCAAAGGACGGTCCGCAGAGCTCCGATAGCGATCCCGAGACCACCTGAGTTCACCGGCATTTGGAGAAAACCCGTGTCCCGCAAGAAACAACCGGCCGCGAACGGCTTCGTGCTTTTCGATGTCATCTATCAAGACGGTGCGCGTACCTCAAACCGCAAGGTGCCCAGCGCCGAGGTTCTTGGACTGGACGGCGACACGCCCGCGCGTACCTTCATCGAGGCGCAGGACCGCAAGATCGCCGAGATGTCCAGTGTTCCGCGCGGCCCCATCAAGTCGATCGCCCGGTCGCCCGGGCAGTGACATCGGGCGCACTTCCCGTCGCCTCGTATTCCCGAAAACCCGGGCCGCCTCTAAGCGGCGTGCCCGGCGGGAGGCCTCATTCGGCCGCGCCGGCCTCGGGCGAATCGGTTTTCACCGCATGCAGGCCCTGGGCCTGAATCTCCGCCGCCGCTTTTTTGAGCCGGTGGAAGGAGCGGATCGCGAACGGGATGCTGGCGAGATAAGCGGTCAAGACCGCGATGCAGGTGGCCCAGGTCTCGCTCGCCAGGAACGCCGCCATCAAACCGACCAGTAAAAGCGTGGGCAGCACGAATTTGTGCGGCACCTTGAATTGCTTGAAGGAAAAAGTCGGGAGGCGGCTGACCTCCAAGAACGCGGTCGCGATGATGACGGCCCCGTTCAGTTCCGGCCGGTCGAAGACGCCGGCGCCGAACTCGAAACTTAGAAGCATCGGCAGCACGACGATGGCGGCGCCCGCGGGCGCGGGGACGCCGGTGAAGTAATTATACGCCCAGGGCGGAAGATCGGATTCCCCCGACTTGGTATTGAAGCGGGCGAGCCGCAGCGCGCAGCACACGCTGAACAGCAGCACGATCGCCCACCCCAATCCGCCGGCCTGATGCATGGTCCAGAAATAGAGCATCACGGCGGGCGCGACGCCGAAGCCGATGAAGTCGGAGAGCGAATCGAGCTCGGCCCCGAAGCGGCTGGTGCCGCCCAAGAGCCTGGCGATGCGTCCGTCGAGCGCGTCGAATATGCCCGCCGCCATGAGCGCCACCACCGCCCATTCCCATTTTCCCTGAATACCGAAGCGGATCGCCGTCATGCCGGCGCAGAGCGCCAGCACCGTCAGGATGTTCGGGATCAGCCTGTTGATCGACTGACCCTTGAGTCGCGGGCGCCGGTTGCGAAAGATCGCGACCTTCTTCATGCGTTGGGCCCCACGATCGCTTCCGCGATTACGGTTTCGCCGCCGATCGCGCGCTGGCCTTGGCGCACCAGCAATCGGCAGCCGGGTGGCACATAAACATCCATTCTACTCCCGAATCGGATGATCCCGAAACGCTCGCCGGCGCGCACTCTCTGCTGGGCCATCAGGTCGCACTGGATGCGGCGGGCGATCAGCCCCGCGATTTGTACGAAAGCGAGATCGTGGCCGGTCGCGGTGGTCATGCGGATCGCCATGCGCTCGTTTAATTCGCTCGCCTTGTCGAAGGAGGCGTTGAAGAACTTCCCCGGCCGGTAGGCGGTCCGCACGATCACGCCGTCGGCCGGCACGCGGTTTACATGCACGTCGAAAATGCTGAGGAAGATGCTGACGCGCGGGCGGGGCCGATCGCCCATCTCGAGCTCGGGCGGCGGCGGGCATTCCGCGATCGCGGTGATCATTCCATCGGCGGGGCTCAGGATCAGATGTGGGGCCTCCGGCGGCACGCGCTTCGGGTCGCGAAAGAAGGAGACGCACCAGACGGCGGCAATCGAAGCCATCAAGCCCCAGAACGGCGAGAACAGGGCCACGACCACGGCCACCGCCACGAACACGGCGATGAAGGGCCATCCCGAGGAATGGATATTCGGCAACGGGAACCGATTCAAAATCGTCGTCCTTTTGCGGAGTTCGGCCGCGCGGTTCTATTTCCGCGACGGCAGCGTGAAAACCTGGCCGGGATAAATGAGGTCGGGATCGCCGATTTGATCCTTGTTCGCTTCGTAGATCACCGTGTATTGCGGGCCGCTTCCGTAGCTGCGCCGCGCCAAGCGCCACAGGCTATTGCCCGGCTGGACGATGACCGATGAGGTTCCCGGAATTTCCGCCATCCGCTCGGAGCGGGCAAAGGGAAGCTCGATGCGCGCCACCACCTTGCCGTTGCTGCCGATCTCATCCACCCGCAGGCGGTAGGTTCCGGCGGCGACGGGTTTTTCCGGACGCAAGGTCCAGTGCCCTGATTCCGCGGCTTCGGTCTCGCCCATGAGGCCGTTATCGAGATAGACGCGGAGATGCGCCCCCGGCTTTGCGCGCCCACCCAGCGCCAGCTTGCCGGTTTCGTCGTAATCGATGACATCCAGCGCCAGGCGTCCCGCCTGGACGTCGGAGGGACCGCCCGGCGCCTGCACGACCTCGCTGACGCCCCCTTCATTCGGCACCTTGAGTACGAGAGCCCCCGAGGGCACCTCCGTCTCGCGCCCGGCAATATCCTTGTGCGGCTCCGGCACGACGAGCACGACTCTGTTCTTCGATTGGGTTTGGTTTCCGTCGGGCGCGCGGGCGCTTAAACCGAGTTCGAGGCTTCCGGGCTTCAAGGGGTCCTTCGGGACCCACACCCATTCGCCGTTCGAATCGGCGGTGACGCGGCCGATCTCTTTGCCGGCGTCCAAGATCGCGACCTCGGCATTGGCCGGGGCGCGGCCGGCCATGACCGCGTTTCCCAGGGGATCGATTCGCACCACATCGAAGGACGGAATGGACGGCGGTGGTTCCGCGGGTTTGGCGGCGGTCTGGTCCGGGGTTTCGCGGCCCGGGGGCAACGCCGAGGAAGGCGGAACCTTCGGACCCGCGGTTTGCGGCGCCGCCGGAGGCGCCGGGCCCGCGACATAGAGCCGGCCGTAAAGCACCAGCGCCGCGGCCGCGGCGACAAGCGCGAAAATGATGGCGTATCGCTTCATGGCCATAAGCCGAGGGGCGGCATCGCAACCCGAGAACCCCAGGGAGCGGTTACGGTAGCCCCGGCGCTAGGTCCGCGCAACCGGGCCGAATCCGCAAGCCGGGGCGCCGTTCCTGGTCGGCTAATCCCTTGGACTTCGCCTGCCGTTCGTCTAGGTTCCAACCCCGCGCGCGGGGGCATCCGGGACGCCCGGCGCAACCGAGGCGCCGCATGGCCGAAATCAAATCGCTTTGCCTGTATTGCGGGTCTTCGACCGGGCACGGCGCCGCATACCGCGAAGCGGCGGCAGAGCTCGGAACGAAGATCGCCGAACGCGGCGTCCGCTTGATCTACGGCGGCGGTCAAATCGGGCTGATGGGAATTGCCGCCGACGCCGCGCTCGCCGCCGGCGGAGCCGTGATCGGCGTGATCCCGAAATTTCTCATGGATGCCGAGGTCGGCCATCTGGGTGCGACCAAGCTCGTGGTGGTCGCGAACATGCACGAGCGCAAGCAGCGCATGTTCGATCTTGCCGACGGATTCGTGGTCCTGCCCGGCGGGCTCGGCACGCTCGACGAGATGATGGAAATAATCACCTGGAAGCAGCTCGGTCTCCACGACAAGCCGGTCGCCCTCCTCGACGTCGAGGGCTATTGGGGCGCGTTCGCCGAGGTCATCGACCGGGCCATCGCCGAAGGTTTCGCCCGTCGCGAAGTCAAGAACCTGTTCCTGGTGGCGCGCACCGCCGACGAGGTTTTCGCGGCCCTGGCCGCGGCCCCGGAGGCCGCCATCCGCCCCGAGCCAAGCCGCCTCTGACGGGCCCGCCGCCTTGCGCCCCGTTAACCGAATGCTATCTTTTGCGCGGCATAAGGATGCGGGCCAGTAAGCTCGCGGGAGCATCGGCGCATGAAGAAGATCAAGGTCAAGAATCCGGTCGTCGACATCGACGGCGACGAGATGACGCGAGTCATCTGGAAGCTGATCAAGGACAAGCTGATCTTGCCCTATCTCGACATCACGCTCGAATCCTACGACCTCGGGATCGAGAACCGCGACCGGACCGAGGACAAGGTGACGGTCGAGGCCGCGAACGCCATCAAGAAAAACGGCGTCGGCGTCAAATGCGCGACGATCACCCCCGACGAAGCGCGGGTCAAGGAATTCAACCTCAAGAAGATGTGGCCCTCGCCCAACGGCACGATCCGCAACATTTTGGGCGGCACCGTTTTCCGCGAGCCCATCATCTGCCGCAACGTGCCGCGCCTGGTTCCCGGCTGGACCGCGCCCATCGTCATCGGCCGTCACGCTTTCGGGGACCAATACAAAGCGACCAATTTCCGCGTGCCGGGCCCCGGCAAGCTCACCATGACCTTCACGCCCAAGGGCGGCGGCGAGGCCGTGAATTACGACGTGTTCGAGTTTCCCGGCGCCGGCGTGGCGATGGGCATGTACAATTTGGACGACTCGATCGGCGGCTTCGCGCGCGCCTGTTTCAACTACGGCCTCGACCGCAAATGGCCGGTCTATCTGTCCACCAAGAACACGATCCTCAAGGCCTATGACGGGCGCTTCAAAGATATTTTCGCGGAGATTTTCGCCGCCGAGTTCGCGGACAAGTTCAAGGCGCAGGGGATCATCTATGAGCACCGCCTGATCGACGACATGGTGGCCTGCGCCCTCAAATGGAGCGGCGGGTTCGTGTGGGCATGCAAGAATTACGACGGCGATGTTCAGTCCGACACCGTCGCCCAAGGGTTCGGCTCGCTCGGGCTCATGACCTCGGTGCTGTTGACTCCCGACGGCAAGACGGTGGAAGCCGAGGCCGCCCATGGCACCGTGACGCGCCATTACCGCGAGTACCAGAAGGGGCGCGAAACCTCGACCAATCCCATCGCCTCGATCTTCGCCTGGACGCGGGCGCTGTGGAACCGCGCCAAGTTCGACGGCACGCCCGAGGTCGGGAAATTCTCGCAAAGCCTGGAGAAGGTCTGCATCGACACGGTCGAGTCCGGATTCATGACCAAGGATCTGGCGCTTCTGGTCGGGCACAATCAAGCCTGGCTCACCACCACCCAATTCCTCGACAAGCTCGCCGAAAACTTGATGAAGGTGATGGGCTAGCGCCGCGGACTTGCTACCGCGGCCGGCCGCTCGGGTTTCGCCGCCGAAGCACCCCCGACCGCCTGTTCGATCGCCGCGATGGCCTGACCCAGGGCCTCCACGTTCGGGCCGCCGGCCTGGGCCATGTCGGGGCGCCCGCCCCCGCCCTTGCCGCCCAGAGCTTCCGACCCGATGCGAACCAATTGCACGGCATCGAATTGGCCGGTCAGATCCTCCGTCACCGCGACCACCAGGGACGCCTTGCCCTCGGCCGAACTCGCGAGCGCGATCACGCCCGAGCCGATCTGCTTCTTGATTTCGTCGGCCATGGGTTTCAGCTCTTTCGCCGGCACTTCGCCCAGGATCTTTCCCGCGAATTTGATTCCGCCGATATCCTTGAAGGCGGGCGCGGCCTGGGTCCCGCCGCCGCTCATGGCCAATTGGCGGCGCGCTTCCGATAGCTCGCGCTCCAGTTTTTTGCGCTCTTCGATCAAGGCGGCTACTCGCGCCGGAACATCCGCGGGGGAAACCTTTAGCGCCGCCGCGGCCTCGTTCAGGCGCCGTTCCTGGTCGTCCATGTAGTCGATGGCGGATTGCCCGGTCAGCGCCTCGATCCGGCGCACGCCCGAGGCCACGGCGCTTTCGCCCACGATCTTGAACAGCCCGATGTCGCCGCTGCGGCGCACGTGGGTGCCGCCGCAAAGCTCGACCGAGAAGTTCTCGCGCTCGTCCCCGCCCATGGCGACGACCCGCACCTCCTCGCCGTATTTCTCGCCGAACAAGGCGACCGCGCCCTGATCGACGGCCTCTTTGGGAGTCATAAAACGCGTGGTGACGTCGGAATTGAGCCGGACGCGGGCATTCACCTCGGTTTCGATCGCCTCGATATCGCCGGGTGTCAACGCCTTCGGGTGGCAAAAGTCGAAGCGCAGCCGGTCGGGCGCCACCAGCGAGCCCTTTTGCGTGACATGGGGGCCGAGCCGGCGGCGCAGCGCCTCGTGCAGCAGATGGGTCGCGGAATGATTGGCGCGAAGCCTGGTGCGGCGCGCGCCATCGACCCTGAGTTCCGCGATTTCGCCGAGCTTCAAGCCGCCCTTGGTCATGCGGCCCAAATGCACGAACAGGTCGCCGGCATGACGCTTGGTGTCGGATACCGTGAATTCGGCGCCGTGCTCGGTGACGAGAATCCCGGTGTCGCCCTGCTGGCCGCCGGCCTCGCCGTAGAACGGCGTTTGGTTGGCGATGACCGCGGCCTCGTCGCCGTCGTGAAGCCTGTCCACCTCGCGGCCGTCCTTGACTATCGCCACCACCTCGCCTTCGGCGGTTTCGTGGGCATAGCCCAGGAATTCAGTCGGCCCCACGCGTTCCCGGATCTCGAACCAGATGCGCTCGGTCGCCTGCTCCCCGGAGCCGGCCCAGGAGCGCCGCGCCTCTTCTTTCTGACGGGTCATCGCCGCATTGAAGCCGGCGATCTCCACCTTGCGGCCCTGGCCGCGGAGCACGTCCTCGGTGAGGTCGAGGGGGAATCCATAAGTGTCGTAAAGCTTGAAGGCGATTTCGCCCGCAAGCGGCGCACCCGTGGCGAGCCCGCCGGTTTCCTCCTCCAACAATTTCAGGCCGCGATCGAGGGTCTGGCGGAAGCGCGTTTCTTCGAGCCGCAGGGTTTCGGTTATCAGCGGCTGGGCGCGAACCAGCTCCGGGTAGGCCTGGCCCATCTGGGAGACGAGGGTGGGGACGAGCCGCCACATGACCGGGTCTTTGGCCCCCAGCATATGCACGTGGCGCATGGCCCGGCGCATGATCCGGCGCAGCACATAGCCGCGGCCTTCGTTCGACGGCAGCACGCCGTCGGCAATCAAAAAGCAGGTCGCGCGCAGATGATCGGCGATGACCCGGTGGGAAACGGCTTGCGGCCCGTCCGCCGGCTTGCGGGTCAAATCCGCCGAGGCGAGAACCAGCGCCCGCAGCACGTCGGTGTCGTAATTGTCGTGCACGCCCTGCAGCACCGCGGCGAGGCGCTCGATCCCCATGCCGGTATCGACCGAGAGCCGCGGCAGGGGCACGCGCTTGCCGTCCTCGGTCTGGTCGTATTGCATGAAGACGAGGTTCCAGATCTCCACATACCGGTCGCCCTCGTCGCCGCTTCCGGGCGGGCCGCCCTTGAGCTTGGGTCCGTGGTCGTAAAAGATTTCGGTGCAGGGCCCGCAGGGGCCGATATCGCCCATGGACCAGAAATTGTCGGCGGTCGCGATCCGCACCAGCCGGGACTCCGGCAAATTCGCGACCTTCTTCCAAATCTTGTGGGCCTCGTCGTCGTCCGCATAGACGGTCACGATGAGCCGGTTGGGATCGATCTTGAATTCGTCGGTAACCAGGCGCCACGCGAGCTCGATCGCGACGTCCTTGAAGTAGTCGCCGAAGGAGAAGTTCCCCAGCATCTCGAAGAAGGTGTGGTGGCGATTGGTGTAGCCGACGTTGTCGAGGTCGTTGTGCTTGCCCCCGGCGCGCACGCATTTCTGGGCGGTCACGGCGCGCTTGTAGGGCCTCGTCTCCATGCCGGTGAAGAGGTTCTTGAACTGGACCATCCCGGCGTTGGTGAAGAGCAGGGTCGGATCGTTATGGGGGACGAGCGGGCTGGACGGCACCACTTCGTGCCCGTTTCGCGCGAAAGAATCGATGAATGCTGCCCTGATGTCGTTAGATGTCTGCATTTGTTTTATCTAGGTGGCGGCATTTTATCTAGTTAGAACAGAATGTTAGCAAAGGCCGCGGGAAGCCGTTACCGCATCGCCCGCGGATCCCCCACAACTGTTAGCAAATGTAAACATCCCCGGAGGCTTGTAGCGTCGCAAGCTTACCCTGTCCAGCGCCGGGGGTAACGCTCGCCGCCAAAGAAAATGGGCGCGAGACTTGCGCCCCGCGCCCGAGCCCTGGGGGGAAACTCTCCGCCAACCGACCGGTGAGGCTTCGGTTCAGTCGCCGCCGGCGGCCGGGACCGGTTCGTCCTCGGCGACGGGGGTGCCGCGAAGCATGGCTTCGGCCACAACGCCGGCGTCGCGGCGGATCGCGGCCTCGATCTTGGCGGCGATCTCGGGATTCTGTTTCAGGAATCCGCGGGTGTTCTCGCGGCCCTGGCCGATGCGCTGGCCCTCGTAGGAGAACCAGGCGCCGGACTTTTCGATGATCCCGGCTTGCGCCCCGAGGTCGATGATCTCGCCCAGCTTGGAAATCCCTTCGCCGTACATGATGTCGAATTCGACGACCCGGAACGGGGGGGCGAGCTTGTTCTTCACCACCTTGACCCGGGTCTGGTTGCCGACCACGCGGTCGCGGTCCTTGATGGCGCCGATGCGGCGGATGTCGAGGCGCACCGAGGCATAGAATTTGAGGGCGTTGCCGCCGGTGGTGGTTTCGGGGTTGCCGAACATGACCCCGATCTTGAGGCGGATCTGGTTGATGAAGATGACGATGCAGTGGGAGCGGGAAATCGAGCCCGCGAGCTTGCGCAGCGCCTGGCTCATGAGCCGGGCCTGGAGCCCGACGTGACAGTCGCCCATTTCGCCTTCGAGCTCGGCCCGCGGCACCAGGGCCGCGACCGAATCCACCACCAGCACGTCGACCGCGCCCGAGCGCACCAAAGTATCCGCGATCTCGAGCGCCTGTTCGCCGGCGTCGGGCTGGGAAATCAGCAGGTTTTCGACGTCCACCCCGAGCCTTTTGGCATAGCCGGGGTCGAGGGCGTGTTCGGCGTCGATGAAGGCGCAGGCGCCGCCCATTTTCTGGGATTCCGCCACCGCGTGGAGGGCGAGCGTGGTCTTGCCCGAGGCCTCGGGCCCGTAGATTTCGACCACCCGGCCGCGGGGAAGTCCGCCGATCCCCAGCGCCAGGTCGAGGCCCAGCGAGCCGGTCGAGATGGCATCGATTTCGACCGCGATGTCGTGGGCGCCGAGCTTCATGATCGCGCCCTTGCCGTGGGCGCGCTCGATCTGGCTGATCGCGGCCTCCAGGGCTTTCTGTTTGTCCATATTGTCCTTGTCGATCACGCGAAGTACGGGCGCCGACATGGCGATCCTCCCCTAATATCACAGGCCAACCCGGGCTCGCAGCATTCGCAAAGCCGGGGCCGCAAACACCGCGGCAGGAAGCTATTGTACCTATTTTGTTCTTGCAAGCAAGGAACATTTTGGGAACAAATATGGAGATGGACCGCTAGCTAGAACCGCGCCTGATCGCTGGCGCAATCGAACGGTACCGATGCCACAGGCTATCCGCGCGCCGGAAGCACAAGATATTGGAGGCATATTGCTGGATATTGCTATATTTAGGGTGGCGTAATGCGGTTAGAGCTTACATCGCTATTGCAGGAGGGAGGGGAGCCGTATGCCGGATGCTTCGGGAGCAGTGCTTAAGTCGGATCACAACGCGGTCATGGCTTGCCAAGATAACCTCGCGTTTATGCGCCCACTGACGAGCGCAACGTTCCAACTCATCGTTACGTCGCCTCCATACAACATCGGCAAGGCATACGAATCGCCGTCGCCCGTCGATACATACGTTCGGGCTCAGGCCCGCGCAATCTCGGAGTGCGTTCGCCTTCTACATCCTCGTGGGTCCTTGTGCTGGCAAGTCGGGAACCATGTTCAGCACGGCGAAATATTTCCCCTCGACGTCATGCTGTATCCGATATTCCACCAACATGGGCTAAAGTTGCGCAATCGCATCGTCTGGCACTTCGAGCATGGCTTGCATTGCAGCAAGCGACTGTCCGGCCGTTACGAGACGATTCTCTGGTTTACCAAGACTGACGATTACATTTTTAACTTAGATCCGATCCGGGTTCCGTCGAAGTATCCAGGCAAGCGGTACTTCAAAGGTCCGAAGGCCGGTCAGCTTTCATGCAATCCTCTGGGGAAGAATCCCGGAGATGTTTGGATTTTCCCGAACGTTAAAAACAACCACGTTGAAAAGACCATTCATCCTTGTCAGTTCCCGGTGGAACTCATTGAGCGCTTGGTCTTGGCGCTAACCGAGCCGAAGGGACGGGTACTCGATCCTTACATGGGAGTTGGATCTACCGTTGTTGCCGCGGCTATGCATGAGCGCATTGGATTTGGGTGCGATGTCATGCCGCAGTACGTGGAAACGGCATGGCAGAGAATTTATGCCCTGCGATCCGGCACCCTCAAGACGCGGCCTATGAACAAACCCATCTATGATCCCGCGAAACCATATGGAGGACATAAGAGGTTGCATGGTGGCGGTGGTTCGCCGACCTTGTTTCCGACCGCGGCGGTCGCAGCGAAGTCGGAGCGCGATGCGTGAGGATTGTTCAGAAATATTCGCATCAAAACGGGCTCGAATTCTTGCTCGTACACAAGCGGGCGCTTTGGAATCAGATTATGACTGTCGTTAATAAGGTTGACGCCGCCAAGTGCCGCACGAAAGTTTCAAGAGAAGTTCGTTCAAAAGACAAACTTTTCTTCTCGCCCAAAGACATGAATAGGGCGATGCGCACTGGCTTTAAGCGTCGCGGATGGAGCGAACGCCGCACCTCATATTGGGTAACCTCGGATGATCGGCTAATTCGTAAAACAATGTTTATGCCAGCGGCTCAGCAGAAGGCTGAAATTGAGGCTGCCGGGCTAAAACCGCTGTCATCATACAATCAGACCGACTTCGTAAACGAGCGCGTTGCGGTTGAGGTGCAATTCGGCAAGTACGCCTTTGTTGCTTACGATCTATTCGTTAAACACATGGCGTTCTACGTTGGCGATGTTATTGACGTTGGAATCGAAATTCTCCCGATGAAAGAGTTGCAACAGCATATGTCATCAGGGGTCGCCTATTACGAAGGCGAGCTTTACAACCTTATTCGAGAGGGTAGAGGCGTGCCCGCTGTACCGCTTGTTCTAATTGGCGTTGCGCCGTAACGCGGACAGAGCTGCGTAATCACCCCACCTTCCCCACCATGACGGCGATGGCGGCGGCGATCACTCCCGGCCGAGCTTGGCGGCGAGCCAGGTCTTGATCAGAGATTGGTATGGCACGTCGCGCTTGTTGGCTTCGACCTTGATGCGATCGAGCAACCCGACCGGGAGGCGCAGCGAGATCGCGGTGGTCGTCGGCTTCAGATTGGGGAAGCGGGCGCGTTCCGCATTGCGCCAATCCACGTAGTCCGTCGAATCGTGGGATTCCCAGAACCGGCGCTCTTCGGCCTCGGTGCGGAAGCGAAGGCTAGCCTTGCTTGTTTTGGTTTTCGACTTCTTCTTTGGGTTCGGCGGCATACGCGGGTACTCCCCTCGCTATTCTACCCCACCTTCCCGACCATGACGGCGATGGCGGCGAGCGGGAGCAGGGTGGCGAGAACGCCGAAGACGTTCCACCAGAACCCGAGTCGCCAATAGGAGTCCGGGATCGGGGAGCCCGAGGCGAAGCCGCGCGACAAATGCGCGAGCTTGGTTTGGAGCGGGATCAAAACCGCGATCCAGATGACGCCCGATAGCACGAACAGTGCGCTGCCCGAGACGATCCAGGGCGTTGCGGTGAGCGGCAGGCCCCCGGCATGGGCCGCGCCCAACCCGCCGGCGATCATCAGCACGATGCCGCCGGCGGTGAAGACGTAATCGGTGAGGGTCACCTGGCATTGGGCAAAGCCGATGATCTTCGGATCCAGCGTCCGGTCGGCCATGAATTTCCACCAGCCGGTGACGGCGATGTTGCCGGCGAACATCACGACGCCGAAAACGTGCAGAGTCTTATATATGAGATAGGGTTCCACGGCCCCCCGAGTTCGCAGCCGAGTCGATTGAATGGCGGTGGTCCGCGGGGCGATGCCCCTAATGCAACCGCTGCCGCATCACTTCTTTGACCTTGCCAGCGAGCTGTTCCAGGCTGAAGGGCTTGGGCAGAAAATGGATGTCGGGCTCGGCCGACAGGCGCTTCCTAAAGGTCTCTTCCGCATATCCAGAGATGCAGATGACGCGCATCGAAGGCTCGCGCTCGCGCACCCATTCGACCAAGGCCGGCCCGTCCATGTCGGGCATGACGATGTCGGTGATCAAGAGGTCCACGGGCTCGGGGAGATTCTTCAACAGCTCGATCGCGGTTTCGCCGCCGCGCGCTTCCAGCACCGTATAGCCCTTGTTGCGCAAGGCGCGGGCGGAAAAAAGCCGCACCGCGTCCTCGTCCTCGACCAATAAGACCGTGCCCGTTCCGGTGAGGTCGCCCGACATCGGCGCCTCGGCCAGGTCGCGGGGCCGGATTTCGCCCGCAACCGCCAGATGGCGCGGCAGGAAGATGCTGAACTTGGTGCCCTGGCCGATGGCGGAATCGACGAAGATATAGCCTTCCGCCTGCTTGACGATGCCGTGCACGGTGGAAAGCCCCAACCCGGTTCCGGCCCCCACTTCCTTGGTCGAATAGAAGGGCTCGAAGATGCGGTCCAAGTCGGCTTTGGGAATCCCGATCCCGGTATCCGCGACTTCGATCAGCACGTAATCGCCGGGCGGCATTTCCTCCATTCCGCGCGCAACCGCCGTGGAGCTCGAAACCTTGCTGGTGCCGATGGTGAGCGTGCCGCCCTGGGGCATGGCATCGCGCGCATTGACCGCCAAGTTCACGATCACCTGCTCGAACTGGCCCTGGTCGATCTTGATCGAGGCGAGATCGCGGCCGTGGACCATCTTGAGCTCGATCTTCTCGCCGATGAGCCGGCGCAGGAGATTGGAGATCTCGGCCAAGACGTCGGTGACGCTCAAGACCTTGGGCTGGACCGTCTGGCGCCGCGAGAAGGCCAGGAGCTGGCGCACCAGATTGGCGGCGCGGTTCGCGTTCTGCTTGATCTGCATGATGTCGGCGAAGGATTGCTCACCCGGCCCATGGCGCAGGAGCAAGAGGTCGCAGAAGCCGATCATGGCGGTGAGCAAATTGTTGAAATCATGGGCGATGCCGCCCGCCAATTGCCCCACCGCCTGCATCTTCTGGGATTGGGCGAATTGCAGCTCGAGCTTTTTGAGCTCGGTGATGTCGAGAAAATGGAGGATGAGGCCGGTTTGCCCGCCGGCGACGTCCTCGGCGCGGCTGATGAAGAGCGAGGAGACGCGCTCGGGTTCGCCCGCGAGCCTGACCTGGACCGGGCCGGCCATTTCGCCCCCGCTTGCTACCTTGCGCATGCGCTCTTCGGTCGCGGCCCGGTCTTCGTCGCAGACGAGATCGAGCACCGGGGCGCCCAAAAGCTCGGAGACCGCGGGCGCGCCCAAGCGCCGCAGCATCTGATTGCATTCGGCGATGTGGCCTTGGGCATCCACGAGCGCGATGCCGGCCGGCGCGTCCTCGAACAGATTCTTGAAGCGGCGCTCGGACAGGCGCAGCGCCCGCTCCCAGGCGCGCTCGGGGCTGAGGTCGCGCACCACGGAGCGGGTGCGAAAGCCGCCCGCTTCCGATTCCGGCACCACCGTCTGGGTGACGAAGGCCTGGAGGGTGCGCCCGTCGCGGCCGCACAACGTCACTTCGCCGTTGCTCTGGCCGGTGCCATCGAAGGGGTCGTAGGCGGCGGCGGTTTGGGCGGGCGGGCTGACGACGAAATCGCGCAGCCGGAAATTGCCGCCCAGAATCTCTTCGGGCGTGAAGCCGAGCCAGTCGGCCAAGGTCTGGTTCACGAACAGGAATCGCCCGTCTTCGTTCACCGAATAGAAGCCGACCGGGGCGTTTTCGAGGAAATCGAACAGGGTTTCGTGCTCTTGGCGGATGACTTGCTCGAGCTCGCGCTGGGCGGTCACGTCCTCGACCCGCCACATGATGACGCCGGGCCGGCCCGCCACCGGCTGGGCCGCGACCTCGTACCATTCGCTTTCGCCGGACCCCATCGGCACCTCGATTTCGGAGCGCGCCACCATGCCACGCGCCGCGGTCGCGGCCAGCCGCTCGAATTCCTGGCGCGATCCGGTCGAAGCCGCGAAATGGGCGGCCAAGGCGTCGAGCGCGTCGGCGGCGGCGCAATTGAGGAACTGGCGGAACGCCGTGTTGACATAAAGGATGCCGCCCCCTTCATCCACGATCAGGCGGGGAATGGGGAGCGACTGGAAGGCCCGGCTGAGGATCTCGTTGTGGGCGTCGGCCGCGCGCCGGGCGCCGATGATGTTGCGGAAGGCGGCAACGGTCACCGCGAACAGGAGCGCCAAGGCCCCGGCGCCGGCGGCAACCAGGCGCCAGCGATCCGCGACGTTGGCGCCGATGGGCCCCAAGCCGATCGCGGCACCGACGCACAGATAGATGAGCCCGGCCGCGACCACGGAATAGGCGAAGCCGAGCATCCACAGCGCCCCGATCTTGGGCTTTTCCTTCGGGAGCACCGGGGTTGGCGGATGGCGGATCACGGGAAAGGCCGATTCCGGCATGATGACTCTTTTTAGCCGTTCAGCGGACGCGCCCGTTATGTAGCACGAACCGGGCGGCAGGGACTAGGACGCGGCCGGCTTGCCCGGGATGATCTTTTTCTTGAGGCGGAAGACGTAACCGATGATCTCGGCGACGGCCTTGTAGTGCTCGGCCGGGATTTCCTCGTCCAATTCGACGCCGGTATAAAGCGCCCGGGCCAGCGGCGCGTTTTCCACGACCACGACCTTGTTTTCCTCGGCGACGGCGCGAATCTTCTGGGCCAGAGAGTCGACGCCCTTGGCGACCACGGTGGGGGCGGTCATTTCCAAGGGCTCGTATTTGAGGGCCACCGCATAATGGGTCGGGTTGGTGATGACGACATCGGATTCGGGGACCGCCGCCATCATGCGCCGGCGCGCGCGCTCCATCCGGAGCTGGCGCAGCCGGCTTTTGATCATGGGGTCGCCTTCGGTCTGCTTGAATTCGTCG
>JBGQJC010000024.1:0-37080 GCA_041498815.1 Alphaproteobacteria bacterium | reverse complement strand
TCAGGAACAGGTACACGTGGTTGCCCGAGACCGTGTCGATCAGGCCGGAATCCGCGGCCGGGGCGCTAATGCCCAGGCCGTAAACGATCGGGTTGACCGCAGCCGGGCCGTCCGCCCCGTAGTGCGGGCTGAACAGGCCGCCGAAGCTCTGGGTGTCGTCGACCGCAAGATGGCTCTCGTCCACCGATAGGGCCGGGCTTACGGTTTCTTCATTCGCGAACGTCGGCATGTCGTCGTTGACAACCACCGAGATGGAACTGCCGACGGTATCGCCGTCGAAGTCCTTCGCCGTGAAGGTGAAGCCGAGCGTGAGGTCGTTCTCATCGCCGCCCGGCGCGTGGTCGAGATGGTCGAGCAGGGTGAAGGTAAAGGTGCCGGCCCCGGAATCGAAGCTGAGGCTGAACACCTTGTGGCCGCCGGGGATCTCCCCGAACCAGACGCCGCCGTCTTCGACCAGGCTCACTGGGTGGCCGCCCGAGGCGAGCGTATTGTTGGTCAGCGCGACGTTACCGATCGCGTCCGGGGCCGGCCCGTCGGCACCGAAGCTGACTCCCAAGCTTCCGCTCACCGCCGTCGGGGACGGATTCGGCGTAAAATCGCCGGGGGCCGCGTCGTGGTTGCCGTCGAAGCTCGCGGTCGGCGTGGTGAGGTCGTCCTCATCCACCTCCGCCACGGCCGAATTCACCTGGGTCAGGACCGGCACATCGTCGTCGACGTCGATGGGCAGGGATCCGGTGGCCGAATGACCGCCGCCGTTCGTCACCGTGAAATCAAGATTGAACAGAAGGTTGTTTTCGCCGCCGCCGGGCGCGTGATCCAGATGATCGAGCAGGGTGAAGACATAGTCCCCGGTCGCAACATCGGTGACCTGAACCTTGAAGACGTCATGCTCGATTTGGAATTCGTTCGCATTTTCCAGGTAATAGGCGGTGAGCGTGTGGCTGCCTTCATCCCAGGAATAGACGAGAGGATGGCCTTCCGAGGTCAGCGCCGGGCCCGACGTCGAGAAAACGATGTCGCCCGGACCGCTCGGCCCATAGGAAATATTGAGCACGCCGCCGACCGACGTCGGCGAATTGGGCGGAAGATCGTCGCCCGCGGCTTGATCGTTGTTGCCGTTGAAGCTCGGCGTCGAGCCGAGAATGATGTCCGGCGCGATCTCGCGATTGATTCTATGCAGGTCGTCCTCGTCGACCTTTTCGGTCTCGTTCGGCCCCACCGCCGGACCGCTATCGTCCTCCAAGGCGGTAAACACGAAGGGCGTCAGTGCGGGCGCGCCAAACGCCAATGAGGTCGGAGAAATGGGACCGATTTCCGGGATTCCGGGTTCCAGCGGTCCCGGCGCAAAAGGCGAGAAAGAGGCCGGGCCGGCCAGATTGGGGTCGCCGCCGGGGCCCGCCGCCGGTTCGAGTTCGGCCAGCTGTTCGGACGAGGCGCTCTCACTCAAGAGAGCGAAGGCGCCGATGATGTCGCCGGCAAAATCCAGGGGCGGGACGAGGTTGGCGGCCGCATCCGAGCCGAAGTCTTCGAGGATGATTTCGCCGCCGCCGTGGACGAGGATGACGAGGTTCCCGTCCGAGAACACGAATTCGGCATCGCCCCTATGGAAGTCGAAGTCGTATTCGACTCCGGGCACCACCGCGATCGTGACCTGCTGGCCCGCGGACGGGGTCGCCACATGCTGCGTGCCGGTCGCCTCCTGGGCTACCTTTATGGTCGCCTCGGCGTCCTGCTGTTCGTCTTGGGGTGATTGAGCCTCGGACTCGGGCGCGCTGCCCGCGGTCCCATCGGCGTTCGACGTAAAGTCAGTGGTACCGTGCACCTCGCTAAGCGAGGTGCCGCCAAACTTTTCCATTCTCTCGTCCCCGTGTGGCCGCGCTCACGCTGTACCGCGTTCCGGACCCCGGTCCGGGCCGGTCCAGCGTTCGCTATCCCCTTAAGCTGCGGGATTTACTGACGGCCGTTAGCATTCGTGCCGTGTTTTTAGGGTATTGCACCGGAACCGGTTCCTCAACAGAATGCCGATCGCAAGCGATACACTTGGGTGTGCGTGGTGGCAGAATCGGCGAAAATTAAGGACGAATACCCGGACGATGCGGTAATCAGACACCGTATCGTCCAGTTCGCCAACCGGCGTTACTCCATCAAGTTGGAGCAAGGGTATTGGAGCTTTCTCGAGGCGGCGGCCAAGCTGCAGGCCGTGCGCCTAAACCAGCTGGTGGGCAGGCTTGCCGCAGATCACCCCTCCGAATTGGGCTTTGCCGCGGCGCTCCGGCTTTATTGCCTGAGCCAGGCTCGCTCGAGACTAGGCCTTGCCGAGGCAGAACTTAAAAAGGCGGCGCTTGCGACCGGGACCACCGACCTGACGGCGATCGTCGGGGCCTGTCCCGCGCCCTGCGTGGTGCTTGGCCACGACCGGACCATCCGGCTGGTCAACAATCCTTTTGCCCAATGGTTAGGAGCCGACCACCAGGCGCTCATCGGCAAGCCGGTCGAGCACTTCTTCCAGATCCGGGGACATTTCCGTTTGGACGAACTTTGGGCGCGCTTTGGCCGCGGATTGACGTCGGCGGTTCCGGCCAAGCTTGCTTATGTCGCCCCGGGCCGGGTGGTGGTCGCCAAAGCGCATTTGTGCGCGGCGGCGATCAAAGGGCCCGAGGATTTTTCTCTGCTCATCATGTTGGATCACGGGCCCGCGCGCTGACTTTACGAGAGCAGCCGCTAGACCGTGCGGTGGCCGCGATTCAACCGCCCAACAGCATTCGGGCGCCCGGTTGGGCGCCCGCAGGCGATGGATCCTGGGACGGCCCACTTAGACCTGACCGGCGGTCACCAAAAGATCGATCTCCGACGGGTAATAGATGGTGAGCCCCGAATCGAAGGTGCAGAAGTGATAGCCCGTAACGTCCACCCCGGCCGAGGTCACGTAGTGATCGGCGGTGCCGGATTCGGTCACCGGGCTGTCGGCCATGATATTGACCGAGAGCGGGCCGGCCTCGTTGAACAAGACGACGTCGCCCCTCGAATCCGGGAGCAGGTCCGCCAAGGACAGCACCATCTGGTCCTCGATGTTCGCGGAGTCGAAGACCAGCGCTTCGCCGCCAACGCCGGAGGCAACCATATCCGCAATGGCGGCCGCAGCGTCGCCGGCGACCGGCACCGTTACAAAGGAGCCGAGATCGCCGTCCGCGTCCGCCGGAGTGGCCGTTGCGTTTGAAATGCCGTCTTTATCCGTCATCATTCAACTCGTCCGTCGGGAACGCACCGAAGCGGCGCCGGCCAAAGCCGACACCAAGGCGCATTTAACCCTGCTACAACAATTATAAACAAATTCTAAAAAAATCCAGGGAAATTAACACCCCGGACCGGCCAGGACCACCCCGGTTGCACCATAACTTATTGATACTGCGGGGATACTTCGCGTAGATATTTTCCGTTCCGGGCACCGGCCACGCTGCCTACCAGGATACCGCAAAACCGGCTAGTGGCCTGGCGTGGCCTAGCGGCGTCGCGTCGCTCCAAGGTTGTATAGTTGAATGGCTGTAAACGAAACGGGCGGCCAACGGCCGCCCGTTCCCCCTTGATCTTCCCCCGTGCGCCGCTATTGGACGCTCCACACCGGATTGAAGTTCAGCGTCATCACCGAGTCGTCGGACACTTGGCCCGAGGCCTGCTTGAAGCCTTCGGTCGGTGCCTGCGTCGCCTGTTTGTCGCTTGCCGGCGCCTTGGGTTGAGCATCTGCCGCCGGCTTTGTTTCCGCCGCGGGCTTGGCATCCGCGGGCGTGGTGTCGGCAGCGGGCTGCGCATCGGCTGCAGGTGCCGCGTTCTCGTCGGTGCTTGCCGCCGGCATGGCGCCGTCGGCCGCTCCGTCGGCGGGTTGGCTGGAGTCGGCCGTCGCCGCATTTTGGTCCGTCGGCTCGGCCGGCTTATCCGCCATCTCCATCGTCATGCCCTCTTTGCGGTTGGTGACGCCGAGGGTCTTGAGGAGTTGGCCTTCCACCGCGAGCATCCGGTAACCGGCGAAGAGCTGCTGGTATTGGGCGCTCAAGAGATCGCCGCGCGATATGAACAATTCATTTTCGGCGTCGAGCACGTCGAGGAGTGAGCGCTGGCCGAGATTGAATTGCTGGGTATAGGCGTCGCGGACCTTCTCATTGGCCTTGACCTGGACCTCGACCGCGGTCCCGCGGTCGCGGGCGGTTTGGAGTTCGTTCCACGACAGGCGCGCTTCGTTTTCCGCCTTGCGTTCGGCTTGGCCCAAAACCTCGCGCGATTCGGCGAGGCGCTGGACGAACTCTTCGTTCTTCGCCACGGTTTCGCCGCCGCGGAAGACGTTCCAATTCATCACCACCAGCGCTTGCTCTTCGCGGTTGCTGCCCTTAACGCCGCCGTCGTTGCGGTTCCAAAGCTCGCCCAACTGGAGTTTGATCTTCGGGAAGAAGTCGGCGCGGCTCGCGCGCAACTCCGCCTGAGAGGTCCGGATATCGGCATTCGCGACCGCGATCGGCGGGCTCGACTCGATCGCCATGGCAACCGCCATGTCGACCGACGCCGGCATCAGATTTTCGACCGAGGCCGGCTTGGAAAGACCGTCCGGCGCCTCGCCCACGGTCTTGATGTACGAGGTCTCGGCGTCGTTGAGCTTGCCCTTTTCCTCGGTCACGGTCGCAATCGCCCGGGCCAAGCGCGATTCCGCCTGGCGCACATCGGCCATGCTGCCCGTGCCGCCGCGCAAGCGCGCCTTCATGTCGCCCAGATAGCGCTCGTGCGTCTTTTGATTGTCTTGGGCGAGCGCCACCAATTCCCCTTCGCGCACGACGTCGGTATAACCCTGGACCGCATCGAGACCGATCGATTCGGAGGTCGCGATCACGCGCAGCGCGGCCGAATCCACGCGCGCGGATTGGCGCTGCACTTCGGATGCCGCGGCATAGCCGTCGAACAAGGTCTGGCTGATGATGATCGAATTATCCTGTTTCCACAGACGCCCCGTGTTCGCCTGCTGGTTAGTTGGGTTGAAAACTGTCGTCTTCAGCGTCCAGTCGTAACCGGCCGTGACCGCGCCATCCACCGAGGGGTAGTAAAGCGCCTTGCCCTGGCGCAACTCTTGGTCCACCGCCAAACGGTCTTTCGCCACCACCCCGATGTCGGGATTGGTGTTGACCGCGGATCGCACCGCATCTTCCAGCGACACCGCGCCGGCCGTGCCCGTCCCGGCAATTACGATGGCCGCCGCCCCTAACGTCACCCCGAGCCCCCATCGGCCGGACGTAGCAAAGCGGAGGGACTTCACGTCACTCTTTGCTTTTTTCATTTTCCCCTAGCCCCTGAAAGAAAAGACGCAGCCGCAGCGGATTTCCGCGGCCTAGTCGTGTATCGTCAGTTTGTAAACGATCTTTCTGCCACAGTCAAACGCCATGAGTCGCAAATCCACCGCTATTTCAACGTCTGCGCTCTCCTATTAAAGCCTTGCAAAGCGCAGTTTACGCCGCAAAAACTTTCCGAAGGAAATATGTTGCAAAATTAACACAGACTTCTGCAACGAACCGCCACAATGGGGTGGCAAGTGAGTATGAACTGAGCATAAAAGGTTCCGCTTTTTTCTCCGCGGGCGGGGCAGGATCAGGATTGCGCACGGGCTACTATATGTCTTGGTTTGGCTCGCGGGTTGCCGTGGCCCAAGGCCGAGGACAATGCAGACAAAACAAAGGCGACAAAATCGCGTAAATGTTCGTTAACATGTAACTCTTACACTGATTGTTGGGCTTATGGCCGGCCGGGGTCAAGGCGGACCGGTTTCGACGCCGGGGGAATGAAATTGGGCGGCAATGGCGCCGGCCGGGCGTTCGGCCCTCGCATCGCGTGCCGGAGCTCGCGAAATCTCGAAATGAACGGATTTATGTTTTGGAAGTCTTGCATGTATTTGCTTGAGCCCGCTTTAATATTCGGATTGTTCTTGCCGCGCGCCGCGTGCGGATCCGGCTTGTGAGGCGCGCGCAATGGGATTTTGGTGCCGCAAATCGTCTATAATGGGTTCAGCCCCGGAGCACGGGAGACCGCCGTTCGCACGGTTCCCGCGTCGCAGCGCATCGGGGTTGTATGAGTCGGGCGCACGTGGCGGCGGCCGGAGGGTGTTGTTTGCGCTTGATATTTTATGGCCGCCGGACGCGATGCCGCCCTAAAGAATCCCGGATTTGGGGCAGCGTCATACCCGAGAAAGTTGGATGGACCCGCGAAGCCGTCGTGAGTGAAAAATGAGCGAAAGACAGGCCACCCAAAAATCAGATCCGAGGGGCCCGAAGAAGGATCGCATCGAGCCTGAGCTGCACATGCCGGGCGGCCCTGCGCATCCGGCGAGCGCCGGCGCGGCGGCTGCGCTCGAGCCCGCGGCGGCGGCTAGCACGGCCGGCGCCAGGAAGAGCGACGAACCGAATCTGATCGTGGTCTCCGGAGACGCCGGAGACGAAGGGCCCACGATCGAGCACAAGAAGCCCGGCCTGACGGTGGCGCGGGACGATCCCCTGCTCGATTGCCTCACGATGCTCACCGCCATTCACGGCACCCCGTTGTCGGTCGAGGCGCTCAAGGCCGGGTTGCCGCTCTCCGACAATACGCTCACCCCCGCCTTGTTCATCCGCGCCGCCGAGCGGGCGGCGCTTTCGGCGCGCACGGTGAAGCGGAATTTGCGCGACATTTCGCCCCTCACGCTTCCTTGCGTTCTCCTGCTCGAGAACCGGGGCGCCTGCTTGCTCATAAAATTCGTCGGCAAGGACAAGGCCGAGGTGGTGTTCCCCGAGACCGGCGCCGGTGTCACCCGCGTCAGCATCGACGATCTGGCCAAGATATACACCGGGAATGCCCTGTTCGTGCGGCCGCAGTACCGCTTCGATGCCCGTACCGACACGCTGGCCAAGCCGCGCTCGCGCGCCTGGTTCTGGGGCACGATCGCAAGCTCCTGGAAGATCTATACGGAGGTCGTGCTCGCGGCTTTCCTCGTGAATCTCTTCGCGCTCGCCAGCCCGCTCTTCATCATGAACGTGTACGACCGCGTCGTGCCGAACAATGCGACCGAAACCTTGTGGGTGCTGGCGCTCGGCGCCATGACGGTCTTCGGCTTCGATTTCACGCTGCGCACGTTGCGCGGCTATTTCGTGGACGTCGCCGGCAAGAAAGCGGATGTGGTGATCTCGAGCCGCATCTTCGAGCAGGTTCTCGGCATGCGCATGGATAGCCTGCCGTCGTCGTCCGGTGCGCTGGCCAGCCAATTGCGCGATTTCGAAATGTTGCGCGACTTTTTCACCTCGGCAACGATGGTGACGCTGATCGACTTGCCCTTCGTTTTCCTGTTCATCACGATCATCCTTTACGTCGGCGGGCCGGTGGCGATCATACCGCTCGTCGCCGTGCCAATCGTGATCGCGATCGGGCTGGTGCTGCAGATGCCGCTCAACACCGCGGTGCGCCAGACCTTCCGCGAGAACTCTCAAAAGCATGCCCTTTTGGTCGAGGCGATCGGCGGCATCGAGACCGTCAAGAGCACGCGGGCCGAAGGCCGCCTGCAACGCAATTGGGAGCGCTTCGTCGGCCTTTCCGCGAAATCGAGCATGAAGGCGCGTCTGTTGTCGGCGGTCGGCGTGAATTTCACGCTGCTGTCCGCGAATCTGGTGACGGTGGGCGTCGTCATCCTCGGCGTCTATCAGATCTCCCAAGGGCTGATGACGGTGGGTGCGCTCGTGGCCTCGACCATCCTTTCGGGCCGCGCGATGGCGCCCTTGGCCCAGATCGCCGGCTTGCTCACCCGCTACCACCAGTCCATGGCCTCGCTGGGCGCGCTCGACAAGATCATGCGCACGCCGGTCGAACGGCCGGCCGGCAAGGCCTTCTTGCACCGCCCCGTGCTCCTGGGCGAGGTCGAATTCAAGGACGTCGTGTTCCGCTATCCCAACCAGGAAGCGAAGGCGCTCGACAAGGTCTCGTTCCATATCAACTCCGGCGAGCGGGTCGGCATCATCGGCCGCATCGGCTGCGGCAAGAGCACGATCGAGCGCCTGATGATCGGCGTCTACGAGCCCACCGAAGGCGCGGTGCTGATCGACGGCACCGATTTGCGCCAGATCGATCCCGCGGATTTGCGCCGCAACACCGGCTGCGTGCCGCAGGATGTGTATCTGTTCTTCGGCTCGGTGCGCGACAATATCGCGCTCGGTGCGCCCTACGTGGACGACGCGGCGATCCTGCGCGCGGCGCAGATCTCGGGCGTCGAGGATTTCATCCGCCACAGCCCGCTCGGCTTCGACCTGCCGGTGGGCGAGCGCGGCATGACGCTCTCGGGCGGGCAGCGGCAGGCGATCGCCATCGCGCGCGCATTGGTGCTCGATCCGACGGTCCTGATTCTCGACGAACCAACCAGCTCGATGGACAACCGCTCCGAAGAATTGTTCAAGCAGCGGCTCCGGGAGATACTGCCTGGAAAGACGCTCGTCCTCATGACTCACCGTGCGAGCTTGCTCGCGGTCGTCGACCGGCTGATCGTGGTGGATGGGGGCAAGATCGTGGCCGACGGCCAGAAAGACAAGGTTCTCCAGGCGCTGAGTTCGGGCAAGATCCGCACCGCCGTCTAGCGGCGCAAGCGGGTCTCAAGGGAGGAAGAAGTGGCAGGCGGCAATATTTGGGAAGATGCCGATTTTATGCCCGAGGTGCACGGGGCGACGAAACGCGGCGCTCACCGTTTCGCGCATATCCTGCTTTTCGTCATCATCGGCTTCTTCGCCATCTTCTATTTATGGGCCCGCCAGGCCGATATCGACGAAGTGACCCGCGGCGAAGGCCAGGTGATTCCGTCCGGCCAAGTGCAGGTGGTGCAAAATCTGGAAGGCGGCATCGTCGCCGCGATCAACGTCCACGAGGGCGCGCTGGTCGAGAAAGGCCAGGTCCTGCTCAGGATCGACAACGTTACGGCGGCTTCGGACCTCAAGGAAAGCCGGGCCCGGGAATTGTCGCTGGCGGCACTGGTCGCGCGGCTCGAAGCGGAAACGACCGGCAAGGATTCGATCGTCTTCCCCAAGGACGTGGTGCAGGACGCGCCCGAAATCGCCCGGCGCGAGCAAGAGTTGTTCCAATCGCGCAAGGCCGGATTGGACGCCGAACTCGATATTCTCCGCCGCCAGGAAGACCAGCGGCGGCAGGAGCTGGTGGAGCTCGAAGGGCGGCTGGACAAGCTGCAGGGTTCGTCTCAGCTCGCCCAGCAGGAGCTCGATATGACCGAGCCCATGGTGCAAAAGGGCGTGGCGCCGCAGGTCGATTTGCTGCGCCTCAAGCGCCAGGTCAACGACCTCCAAGGCGACGCCGAAGCGACCCGGCTGGCGATTCCGCGCACCAAATCGGCGCTTGCCGAGGCAAGCCGGCGCGTCAGCGAGCGTGTCCAGCGATTCCGTTCCGACACGCTCAAGGAATTGAACGACGCGCGCTCCAATCTTTCCGTCATTCAGGCGAATATCTCGGGCCAGCAGGACAAGGTGACGCGAACCGAAGTGCGCTCACCCGTGCGGGGCACGATCAAACAGCTCAACGTCAACACCATCGGCGGCGTGATCAAGCCGGGCCAGGACCTGGTCGCGATCGTGCCGATCGAGGAGACGCTCCTGATCGAGGCGCGGATCCGGCCCTCGGACGTCGCGTTCCTTCGTCCGGGGCTCGACGCCACCGTCAAGGTCACCGCTTACGATTATTCGATCTACGGCAATTTGCCGGCCACGCTCGAGGACATCAGCGCCGACACCATCACCGACGAGAAGGGCGAAAAGTTCTATCGCATCCGGCTGCGCACCAAGCGCAACTATCTCGGATCCGAAGAGCATCCGCTGCCCATCATTTCGGGCATGACGGTGCAGACCGATATTCTGACCGGTCACAAGACGGTCCTCGATTATCTCCTGAAGCCGATCCTGAAGGCTCGCCAGCGGGCGCTGCACGAGCGCTGAGCCCGGTCAGCTTTGCGAGCCGAACGCGCGGCCTGAGCCGCGCGGATCGCTCGCCGCGGTGCATGAATCCGGATCCTTGGGCAACCCGCGCGGGCAAAACACGGCATTCACCAGGCCGAGACTCTCCACCTCGAACAGCTTGTGCTTGCGCTGGGTCAATTCCGCGGCGAATTCGACATTGAATCCTTTCTCGACCACCAGCATATCGGGCACGGCGCTTTGCAGCACCCGTTTCGTGACCATCGCTTGGGACAACGGCCGGCCGGCCATGACCGTCTCGAGCGCCACCATCATCAGGGCCGCGGGCGCGGCAGCGCCGCCCGACGCTCCCGCGGCGAAAATGAGATCGGTCGAATCGTGGTTGAGCACCAGCATCGGCATCAACGCCGTGACGGCGCTTCCCTTTACCGGCGCGGTCGCGGCGACGATTCCGGTGCCCCGCGCCACGCGGCCAAGCCCGAACAGATTGTTCATGGTGAGCGCGCACACAACCGCCGATCCGTCGCGATCCACCACGACGAACGAGGTCGCGGCTGGATTTTCCGGGATTGCAATCGGCGCCGGGTCGAGGCTTTTGGCGGGCGTGTGCTGGGTGTCGGCGTAAGACGCCATCATGGCCTTGGCGCGGTCTTCGGTCGCGATTTCTTTCAGTTCGACCTTGCTCGCGCCGTTTGAATCGAGCCACCGCGCGCGGTCGGCGAATGCGCGCATCGAGGCTTCGGCGAACAGATGGAGGCGATCGGCGTTCTGGGCGCCCTTGTACTGATTCTCTCCCGAGAGCATCAGCCACATATCGGCTGCCACCGCGCCCGCGGCGGTCGGAGGCGGCGCGAAACTTAGGTTGTCGTCGCCGGCGGAGACCGTGATCGGGTCTTTCCAATCGGGCTGGTAGTCGCGTAGATCATCCGAGGAAATCGAACTCGCGGTCGCCTCGCCCGCCTCGCTGAAACGCCGGGCAACCGCCGGCGCCAACATGCCGTCGTACATCTCGCCGGGGCCGGCGCCGCGCAGTCTTTCGATCAGCACGCTGAGATCGGCCTGGACGACGGCGTCGCCCTCATGCATTACGCTGCCGTTTTTGCGCCCGAAGATGCGCATGGCTTCGGGATCCTTGGCGAGAACGCCGGAGGCGAGCACGAGATCGCGGCCCAAAGGTTTCGAGATCGGCGTGCCGTTGCGCGCCAATTTCTCGGCCGGCGCCAAGACCTGCTCCCAGGCGAGGCGGCCGTATTTGGAGTGAAGCGCGAACATCGCGCGCGCATTGCCGGGAATGGCGACGGGCGCCGGGCTCGATCCAGCACCCCCCGACGAGGCGCGCGGCGTGAAATCGAGCGCCTCGACCTTTTGGGTGGTGTGGTCGTAGACGAGGCACATGCCGCCTGCCCCCAAACTTGCCCGCGAGGGCAAGGTGACCGCGAGCGTGAAGTCGAGTGCCACCGCGGCGTCGGTGGCGCTGCCGCCCGCGGACAAGACCTGGCGCGCCACTTCGACCGCCTGGGGCTCGTCGCCGGCGACATCGCCGAAAAATCCTTGGACATGGCCGACGGTGCCGGCCGGCGGCACGTTCGTGGTTTCGCAAGCCGCAAGCAGACCCGCGGTCAGGAATATCGAAATGCCGGCTAAGGCCCCGGCGCGCGCCCGCGAACGTTTGCGTTCTGTCATGGCGATCATCCCTCTTTGCTCCGGGCTACCGGTCCGGCAAGGACCGGCGCTCGGCCGCGCCTTCGGCGCGCTCGCCCGACACCACTCCCGGTTGCCGACTGTGCGGCCTCCCAAGGTACGGCCGGTCTTGTGCCGGCGCTATGTGCCTTATTTAACGCCAGAATCGGCGTCCGGACAATCGTTAACCTTCGCTCGGCCCTAGGCGGTGCCGCCCTTAGCTTCGCTGATGGTCACACCCTTGATGAAGGTGTTGAAGCCGATCGTGATGCGCTCGCCCGAGCCGTAATACGGATTCACGAAATGCGGAAGCCAGCCGGGGTGGACGATCATGATGCCCGGCACCGGCTTGACCTTGAAGGTGACGCCGAACGGATTGCCGGGTGTTTGGAGTTGATCGGTCCCCGTTCGCGGATCGAGGAATTCGAGAACGCCGCTGTCGGGATGGCCTTCCACCTCGTTCTCCCCGCTTACGAAATAAACCCCGGACCAAGTGGAGAGAGGATGGATGTGGGGCTTCACGTAATCGCCCTTGCGGCAGACCGTCGCCCAGGCGCTGGCGTTGATTTCGCCCTTCACGGACTTGCCGCTGAGGCCCATCGTCAATTGGGTCAACTGCGCGACCGCTTTGTTGATCATCAACTTGATGGGCGCCATCTCCTTGACCGGCCAGCTCAACAGATCGTCGCCCGAGCGCCAGGCGCCGACATTGTGACGGGTTTCGCCCGGCGACTTTTTGGCGCGTTCCAGGACCGCCTTGCGCAGCGCGGGATTGATTTTCTCCGCGTCTTCGACGGCGTGGCGCACCAACGGCGTCGGGAAGCCGAGAATGACGCCGTTGTTGAGCTGGATATTGAGCGACATGATTGGCCGGTATGTCTTGCGCGCGCTCTTAAGCGTCGGTGGCGCGGCTGAAATCGGCCCAGCGCTCGCGGCCGCCGCGATTATCGAGATAATTGGCGAGCGCCGCCATCACGCGGCGGTCGAATACTTTGTTCACCTGCGACATCAGGGTTTCGCTCGCTTGATCGAAGCCGATGCCGGGGCGGTAGGCCCGTGGGCTCACCATCGCGACGAATGCATTGGACACCGATACGATGCGCGCCGGGAGCACGATTGCCTCGCCCTTGAGGCCCCTGGGCTTGCCGGTGCCGTCCCAATGCTCTTGAAGCTGGCGCAGCGCCTCGACCACCGGGCCGTCGAATTCGATCCCGGCCAAGAGATCGGCGGTCGTCTGGAGCGAATCGCGCACCCGGCGCATTTCGTCTTCCGACAGCTGCCCGACCTTCGTCAGCACGCCCTCCGGAACCAGAATCTTGCCTAGATTCATGAGATTGCCCACGATTTCAGCTGTTTCGATGGTGATGGGATCGAGCCCCATCTCTTCGGCGATCGCGCGCGCGACCATCGCGACCCGCACCGAATGATGCGCCGCGAACGGATCGCGCCGGTCTACGACCGCGACCAAGGTTTTCACCAACTGGTGCAGCGTCCGCTCGCGCCGCTCGCGTTCGGTGACGGCGGCGGTGATGTCGCGTTCGACCACCAATATTCCCGCCGGCTCGGTTTCGGTTTTGGCGAGCGGAATATGCTCGGCCTGCAGGACGCGGGTTTCATCGCCGATTTCCACGCGATCGACGGCCGCGACCGGCGCGTTGGTTTCGACCGCGCGCCGGCTGTAGCGTAAGTACCGCTTCGCCTCGTCGGGTCCGAATACGGCGCCGAGATTTTTTCCGATGAGATCGGCGGCGGGCGCGCCGGCCCGCTCGGCGGCCGTCCGGTTGGCGAATCGCAGCTTGCCGGATTCCTCGATGATGAAGATGGAATTGGGCTGGCTGTCGGTGACGAGTTGCAAAAACCGGCTCTGGTTTTCGAAGCGCGTGGCGAGCGCCTCGAATTTATCGGCGGCCTCACGCGCGCGGCGCGAGCTCCCCTGCCACCAGACCGCCAGGATCGCGGCCGCCACCAGCGCGATCGCAAGCAGCAACACGGTCTTGAGCCAGTTACGCCGTGCGTCGCTGTCGGCCAAGGCCTCGTCTTGGTCCACCTTGTGGATGAGCGTCCACGGCACCAGCGTCAATGCCCGGCTCGTGACCAGGACTTTCTTGTCCCGATAATCGAACCTATTGGCCGCGAAACCGCCGGGGTTGGCGATGGCGAAGGCCTCGGCAAGCTTCGGCGTATCGGCGGCGAGTTTGCGCGAAAGCGGCGGTGTGCCGTCCATGAGCGGCGACAGATATTCGACCACCGTGCCGTTCGACTGCACCAAGATCGTCTCCGCCGTTTTCTCGACCGCGCCCGGCTGGCGCAGCAACGGATACAGTTCGGATTCGATTTCCTTGACGCCGAGCACGGTGCCGATCTGCTGGCTCGCGGCGCCTTCGCTTTGCACGGCGAAGATGGGCGCGGCAAAGGCCATGCTGGGATTGCCGGCCGGACCCAGATAAAGGCTGGTTGCGGCGCGCTGCCCGCGAGGTGCCGTCGCGACGAAATCGTGCAACACGCCTTCGAGCGGCGGCATATCGGGCGTCGCCACCACCATTTTGCCCCCGGTGTCGACAAGGGCTAAGCCCGCCACGCCCACGCGTTTCACGTTGGCGTTGACGTCCGGGCCGGTAGGGCGGCCGCCGAATCCGCCGCGCGCGGCAGCGACCACCAAGAGATTGCGCAAATAGCCGGCTTGCGCCGCGGCCTCGGTCGCTTTGGTCTTGTCGCCGCCCGCAAGCGAAATTTCGGTCATATAGATCTGGAGCGAGGCGTTTTGCGCCAGTGCCGTGAGATTCGTGAATTGCTGTTCGATCCAGCCGTCGACGGCGGCGAGCCTCGAATCGGCGACGATGCCAAGCCGCACTTGCCACGCGCGCAAATCGCGCGCGCCCTCGGCATTCAGGAACCGGTTAACGAGCCCGACGCCGATGACCGCGGCGATGGCAAGGCCGATCACGACGATTCCGAAGGTGAGCTCGGTCCGCCGCGGCGGTTTTCTCAGGCTCGTTGGCGTTGCGAGCGATTCTGCCACCTGACCCCCGGTTGATCGCGGCGCGATACCGCGGCAAGACGTGACCCGCACAAAATTGGTTCGCGGGCCGCGTTCGTTCTAACACAGCGCCTGCTCCGCCCGCCACGCGGCCCGGCCATAAGGACGCGGGTACCGGCGCCAGCAACCCGCCCCGCTCGCCCGTAACCTCGGCCCCGGAGCCAGACTACCGGCGCGAGTGCCGTGTTTGGATCCTTCAACTAGCTGATTTATCTTAATTTTTCTTTACGGGCGGTGGCGGTGGGGCCAGCCGCGGCGGCGTGTTTCCTGCAAATTCAATGACTTGAACGGAATTTTAACGATAGTTCCGGCATATTAGCGAGAATTTCCGGCACTACCTAAACGGGTAGAAGCGCCCATGACCGAGATGCACAACCTCCGGCTTCGCGGTTTCGCCGGCCCCGGCAGGCAAGGCTTTGCCCTGCCGCGCGCCGCCGTTTCGAGCCGCGCACGGCGTGCGCCCGCATGAGCGCGCTCACCGCCTTCGAGGTGCAGTTGTTCCGCAACGGCAATTGGAAAATCGAAACCATCACCGACAGCAAGGAACTGGCCGTGCACCAGGCGGAGCAGGCGATCCTGAATCCAGCGGTGCGCAAGGTTCGCGTGATTCAAGAAGCCTTCGATCCGGAATCGGCCGAGCAGAAATTCCGCGTCGTATTCTTGCGCAACAAGCAGGCCGCCAAACGCCCTGCCGCAACGGCACCTTCCGACCAACCGACCGCGGATGGGGGGCTGAATCCCGAGGCACTACCAAAAATCAATGGGGCGCCCGCAAACGGTAAGCCGCCCGTTTGGGCCCGCCGGGGCAGCGGCGCAATTGCGCTTGCGTTGAAATTTGGGGCGATCGTGTGCGCGGGAATTGGCATCATCATCGCGCTTCGGTATTTCGGCGCGAGTTTATGACGGCGGACGCAACCGCGGCGCGACAAGCCCGTTCGAACGATTGGATTTGTCGCGGTTTTAACGCCGCATTAAGGTACAGCCGGTAAGCCGGGCCGAGAAACGCAAGGTAGGATCGGAACGGCCAGGATAAAACGATGACGGATCAATCCCATCCCATGGAACGCCGGTTAGTGGTTCGGCTGCTGAAGTATTGGCGCGGCCTCGGTGACGTTGACCGGATTCCATCCGAATCCGACATAGACCCCGCGGCCATTCCCGACATGTGGACGAACTGCGCCGTGCTGGATATTTCCGGCAAGGAGACCGATCCCGAATTCACCTACGTCGGGCCCGAGCTTGCGGCGAGTTCGGGCGCCGATCTATCGGGCCGCAAATTATCGAGCGCGCCGGCCGATTCCTTGATCGCGCGGGGTCTGTCGTATTTCGGCCAGGTGCTGGCCAAGAAGGTTCCGATCACATTCGGCGGTGAATTCACGGACCGGCGCGGCGTCAAGATTCTCTACCGCAGCATCATCCTGCCGCTGTCCGGTGACGGTTCAAGCATCGACCGGCTGCTCGCCGCCGCCAATTGCCGCGAAGTGGCGCAAGACTGAACCGGCCTCGCCCGGCCGGATGGTGATTCACAAGAGACCGGCGGCAATGCCGACCGGGCCGTTTTGGGAGACTTCTTTGTCGGGTTCGTCGGGATCCATCAGTTACGAAATCCAAACCTTCCTCGGGGGCGCGTGGAAGATCGACTCGGTTTACGACGACCGCTCGATCGCCGTGTATGAAGCCCAGCGCGTCCACGCCGGCGGACGGTACTCGGCCGTACGCGTGGTGGAAGAGCGGTTCGACGCGGCTTCCGGCAAAATAGTCTCGAAAACGGTTTTCCGCGCCGCCAAGGCGGACGCCGAAAACGCCGAAGCGATTGAAAGGCAAAAGACGGTGCGCCACGAAGTCGAGGCGGCGCGCAAGGCCACGGGCGCCGGCGAATTCAACAAGGGCCCCGGCCAACGCCCTGCCAAAAAATCCGGCCCCGGCGCCGTGACGTTGACTCTGATCCTGGGCGCCATCGCGCTTGCCGGGATCGGCCTCATGGTCGGACTGCAATATTTGTTCGGAAAGCTCTAGCGAACCTCGAATTCGCGCGCGCCTCAGCGCGGGGCGCGCTTGCTCAAGATCCGCTGCAAGGTGCGCCGGTGCATGCTTAGCCGGCGCGCGGTTTCCGAAACGTTGCGATCGCATTGTTCGAACACGCGCTGGATGTGCTCCCAGCGCACCCGTTCCGCCGACATCGGCTGTTCGGGCGGGGGCGGCATGCCCTTGCCGCTGGAGAGCAGGGCGGCCTCAACCATGTCGGCGTCGGCGGGCTTGGAGAGGTAATCGACCGCTCCCGCCTTGACGGCGGCAACGGCGGTCGCGAAATTACCGTAGCCCGTGAGCATCACGATCCGGGCCTCGGGACGGCGCGCGCGCAGAAGATTCACGACCTCGAGCCCGCTGCCGTCCTCGAGTCTCAAGTCGATGACCGCATAGGCGGGCGCCTGGTCCGCAAGCAATTGGCGCGCTTCCGCCACACCGTTTGCGGTCATGACCGAAAATCCGCGCCGTTCCATGGCCCGCCCGAGCCGCGTGCGCAGCGGCGCATCGTCGTCGACGATGAGCAGGGACTTGTCGGGGGGCTTTCCGCTTATGTCGCTCATGCCATCGCCTTCATCAGTCCACCACCGTGTCCGCGCGCTCTTCGAGCGCTTCGCGCGGCCAGCGCACCGTCACCACCGCGCCGCGCCTGCGGTTGCCGAAGGATAGCGCGGCACCGGTGCGCTCGAGCAAGGTTTGGGCGATGAATACGCCCAATCCCATGTGCTCGCCCGTGACTTTGCGGCTCGATATATAAGGTTCGCCCAAAAGCGGCAGGATCTGTTGCGGAAACCCGGGCCCGTCGTCGCGGATCTCGATGGCGATCCCCGAGGCGCTCCACGAGGCCGTGATCGTGACCCGGCTGCTCGCGAACTGGACGGCGTTCTCGATCAGGCTGCCCAGTCCGTGCACGATCTCGACGCTGTGCGGGACCTCCGGCGGCGGGTCGCCCTCTGCGTTTCGCTCCGAATCGATGCGCACCGCGATGCCGTTGCGGCGGTGCGGTTCGGCGGCGGCTTCGATCAGCGCCGTCACCGGCAGCCGCGCGAACAGCGAGCCCTCGTCGCGCCTGGTGTCGAGCCCGGCCAGAATCTCGCGGCAGCGCACGCTTTCGCTGAGCAACAGGGCCGCGTCTTCGGCCAAGGGGCTTCCCTCCGGCAGGTCGCGCGCGATCTCTTTCGCCACCACCGCGATGGTCCCGAGCGGGCTTCCCAAGCGATGCGCGGTCGAAGCCGCCAGCATGCCAAGCGCCGAGACCCGCTGCTCGCGGGCGAGCGCCATCTGAGTCGCCGAAAGCGCGTCGGACATGCGCCGTCCCTCTTCGGCGATGCTCCAGTTGTAGGTGGCCAAAAGCCCGATGGAGAGAACAATCGCGACCCAAAGCCCCAAGGTATAAAGAAGCGGCATGACGACCGGCGCGCCGTCCCAAGGAAGCGGCATATGCCAAAGCCCCAGCACCGTGATGCAAACGGCCGACAGGGCCCCGAGCGACAGCGTGCTGGAAAGCGACAGGATGGTGGCGGCGATCGTGACGGGGGCCAGGATCAGAAGCGCGAAGGGGTTCTGAAGCCCGCCCACCAGATATAACAGCAAACTCAGTTGAAAAATGTCGAAGGCGAGCGACAGCGTGGCTTCGCGGTTGGAAAGCCGGGCCCGCGCCGTGTGGCGCGACCACGACCAGGCATTGAACAGCGCCGAGGCCGCGACGACGGCAAGCGCGTAGCCGATGGGAAGCGTAAAATCCAGGCCGTAATGGACGGTAAGCAAGGTTACCAGCTGGCCCACGACCGCGATCCAGCGGATGAGCACCAGCGTGCGCACCCGCACGCGGCCGCGGAAAGCTCGCCGCGGCGCCGTCTGCGGCTCCGGCTCCAGGCCGTTCTCCATCGCCCGATCCCAAGGGTTGAAACCGGGCGAATGGCTCGCCCGGTCTGGACCCGATTATAGCGCGACCCGGCCCGTTTATCGCCATGCCCGATGGGGGACCTGCCCCTGGCCGCGGCGCGCCCGAGACGCCATATTGGGACGATGCAGAACGCCGTCATCAAGGTCGAAAATCTTTCCAAGCGCTACGGGCCGGTGCTTGCCGTCGACGCCATAGATTTCTCGGTGGCGGAGGGCGCTACCGCGGCACTTTTGGGCGGAAACGGCGCCGGCAAGACCACGACGCTCGCCATGCTCCTGGGGCTTTTGCTGCCCACGGCCGGGAGCATCACGATCTTCGGCACCGACATGCTGCGCCACCGCCACCGGGTGCTGCCGCGCATGAATTTCTCGTCGCCCTATGTGGATCTGCCCGGGCGGCTCACGGTGCGCCAAATTCTGACCGTCTACGGCCATCTCTACGGCCTTCGGAATTCGCGCGCGCGCATCGAACAGATCGCGCAGGACTTGGCGATCGCCGAATTTCTCGACCGCCACGCACGCACGCTTTCTGCCGGGCAAAAGACTCGCGTCGCGCTCGCGAAAGCGTTGCTGAACGAGCCCGACCTGTTGCTGCTCGACGAGCCCACCGCATCGCTCGATCCCGATACGGGGGATTGGGTGCGCGGCTATTTGAGCGAATACCAGCGCAAAAGCGGCGCCACCGTGCTGCTCGCCAGCCACAACATGAGCGAGGTCGAGCGCCTCTGCAACCAAGTGATGATTCTGCGCTCGGGGAAAATCGTCGAGCGCGGCACGCCCGCCGATCTGATCGCGCGATTCGGCCGCGAAACGCTCGAGGAAGTCTTCCTCGACGTCGCACGGAACCGCCCGCGTATCGAGGCCGCACAATGACGGAGCCGGGGAGAAAAGCGGGCCCGGGCGCCGGGACGCGGCTCGACGCCAGCGCCGAAGCCCTTTCGCTGCGCCGCGTCTGGGCGATGGTGCTGCGCTACATCTATTTGCTGCGCGGTTCGTGGCCTCGGATCGTCGAGCTCGCCTATTGGCCGCTGGTGCAGATGATCCTGTGGGGATTCATCACCCGCTTCTTCATGACCAACAGCTCGTGGGTGATGCGGGCCTCCGGCGTGCTGATCGCGGCGATGCTGCTGTGGGACGTTTTGTTCCGCTCCCAACTCGGCGTGTCGCTCTCGTTCATGGAAGAGATGTGGTCGCGCCAGCTCGGCTATCTGTTCGCCACCCCCTTGCGCCCGATCGAGCATGTCGCGTCGCTTCTCGTGCTGTCGCTCTTGCGCACCCTGATCGGGGTGGTGCCGGCGGCTTGCTTGGCGATTCTGTTCTACGATTATTCGATCTTCACGCTGGGGCTGCCGCTGATCGCCTTCTTCGCCAATCTCATGATCATGGGTTGGGGCATCGGGCTGTTCGTTTCGGCGATCGTGCTGCGATTCGGATTGGGGGCGGAGAGCATGGCCTGGTTCCTGATCTTCGCGCTTGCGCCCGTGAGCGGCATTTATTATCCGATCGCCTCGCTCCCGCAGTGGCTTCACCCGATCTCCTGGATGTTGCCGTCGTCTTACGTGTTCGAAGGCATGCGTGCGGTGATGTTCGATGGCCAATTCCGCGCCGATCTCTTGATGGGAGCGGCGGCGCTCAATGTGATCTACCTCGGTCTTGGCGCCGCAAGCTTCCTCTATGCCTTTCACGTCGCCCGCGTGCGCGGCCTGCTGCTTCAGATCGGCGAATAATTTCAAGTGCTTGTCAGGGTAAACCGGGGTTAACCAATTGCCCTTAGGCTGGCAGCCATGGCTGGCCGTACCCGGTTTCGATTTCTCGTTCTCGCCCCTCTCGCCGCTGCGCTTTCGGCTTGCGCGAGCGACGCGCCGAAGGTCGCGGTTCCCGATTCGGAGCTCAAAGCGGAAGAGCAGGTGCAAAAGAACCTCGCTCTCGACGCGACCTTGCGCGAGCACGCGCGGCTCCTGGACATCGCCTTTCCGATCGCGGCCGCCTCCGCGGCCCTATGCGGCAAGGACGTAGCGCCGGGATTCGGGCTCAACATCGCCGATTTGTGGAGCCTGCGCGAAGAATTGCGCGAGGCGGCCAAGGAACGCCTCGATCTCGGCGAATCGCCGCAGATTCTTCACGTCGTGCCGGGATCGCCCGCGGATCAAGCGGGGCTCGAGGAGGGCGACCGGATCGTGGCGCTCGGCGATACCAGGATCGCGGCCGGCAAAGGCTCCGCCGACAGGGTGATGGACGCGTTGCACGACGCGGGCCCGGGCGCGCTCGTCTTCCACGTCGCGTCACGATCGGACGAACAGCGCCAAGTGAGCGTCGCGCCCGTTCCGATTTGCAACGACACGTTCTTCATCGGCAAGTCGGATTCGGTCAACGCCTTCGCCGACGGGGAATCGGTGGTGATCATGGCGGGCATGATGCGCTTTGCCGCCGGCAACGATGAGCTCGCTCTCGTGCTGTCGCATGAGATGGCGCACAACGTGATGCGCGACAGCCAGGGCATGCCCGTTTCCGCCATCCCGGGCGCGATCGTGGATTTCGTGGTGAGCGATCTGTTCGGGGTCCAAACACATGGCGCGTTCGCGCGGGGCGGCGGGCGAAGCTACACCCAGGACATCGAGGCCCAGGCCGATTACGTCGGGCTCTATATGATGGCGCGCGCCGGCTTCGACATCGACGGCGCGCCCGAATTCTGGCGCCGTATCGCCGCCAATTATCCGGAGTCGATCAAGGACAGCTTATCCGCGCTCCACCCCGCGACACCTTACCGGTTCGTGCTGTTGAAGCAGACGATCGCCGAGATCAAGGCGAAAAAGGACAAGGCCGAAGACCTTGTTCCCGATGCCGCGCGAATGGGTGGAGAATCCGCCGCAAATGAGCCGCCCGCGGCGGCGGCGCCCTAAACCGGTCAACCCGGATTTTTCCCGCTGACTTGAGCTTCCGCGAAGGTCGCCATGCCGTTGTGGCAGGCAACGGCCCCCTTCAAAATGAAAACCGCGAGCGCCGCCCCGGTCCCTTCGCCAAGCCGCATGCCGAGATCCAAGAGCGGTTGCTTGCCGAGACGTTCGGCCAAGCGGCGGTGGCCGGGCTCGGCCGAGACATGGGCGATGCGGCAATGATCGAGCGCCTCGCTCGCCGCGCAGTAGAGCGCCGCGGCGGCGGCCGAGCAGATATATCCGTCGAGCAGCACCGGAATTCGCGAGAAGCGCGCGGCGACAACCGCGCCCGCGATTGCCGCCATCTCGCGCCCGCCGAGGCAGCGAAGCGTTTCGATCGAATTCGTCATGGCGGCGGCATTGACGCGCACCGCTTGCGCCACGACCCCGGCCTTATGGTCGAGCACGGCACCCGTAACGCCCGTGCCTGACCCCGTCCAGTCCCGCGCCTCGCCGCCGAACAAGGCGTGGCACACGGCCGCCGCCGCCGTGGTGTTGGCGATTCCCATTTCGCCCAGGCAAAGCACGTCGGCCTGCGTCACGGACTTCATTCCGGTGTTGAAAGCGGCCATGAACTCGTCCTCGTCCATTGCCGGGCCCGCCGCGATGTCGCCGGTGGGATTGTCGAGTGCGAGCTCGAAGACGCGGAGCTCGGCCCCGGTGGCACGCGCCAATTGATTGATCGCGGCGCCCCCGTCGCGGAAATTCGCCACCATCTGTGCCGTGACCTCGGCCGGGAAGGCGGAAACGCCGCGCGCCGCCACCCCGTGATTGGCGGCAAAGACGCACACCAGCGGCCGCGCCACGCGGGGCCGGGCCGCCCCCTGCCAAGCGGCAAGCCAGGCCGATAATTCCTCCAGCCGGCCGAGGGCTCCGGCCGGTTTGGTGAGCCGCTGCTCCCGCGTCAAACAGGCGGCGCGCGCCTCCTCATTTGCCTTCGGCAGGCGGCGCAAAAGCGCCCCGATTTCGGATAACGAGCCAGCGCCCATGATCGAAGCCGGTTTGGGCGTGCACGATTTTTCGATCATAAATCGCCGGTCTCTAAAATTGGCGGGGCTCATGCGACTATCCTATAACCAACTGTCCTATAACCCGGAGCGGCGCGCCAGCCGAAACCCATGAACGATCCCGATACCGCAAACGGTCAAGACCCGAAAACGATCCTCAGAGACTGGTGGCGCGACACGCAGACGGCGGCGGCTTTTCTCACCCGCATTCCGCTATTGCGTGGCGAACGGATAAGCGATGACGCGCAGCGTGCGGAGGACGAAGCCGCAATCGACGGCGATCTGACGCTCGCATCCCGCGCCTTTCCCCTGGTCGGATTCTTGATAGGGCTTATCGGTGGCGCGGTGCTTGTCGCCGCCAAATGGATCGGTCTCAGCCCCTTCCTGGCGGCGGCGCTCGCGATCGCGGCCGTTATCGCGATCACCGGCGCACTGCATGAGGATGGGCTCGCGGACGCCGCCGAGGGGTTCGGGGCCGGCCGCGACCGCCAAGCACGGCTCGCGATCATGCGCGACACCCGGCTCGGCGCTTTCGCCGTGCTCGCGCTCGTGCTCTCGGTCGTGGTTCGCATCGGCGCGCTTGCCGCCATATCCGGAACCTTTGCGGCGGCTGGCGCGATGATTGCGGCCGCCGCATATTCGCGCGCGGTGCTGCCCGCCGTCATGGCCTGGTTCGAGCCCGCAAAGACGCAAGGGTTGGCGGTGACGGCCGGCAAGCCGCCCGCCGACCGGGTTCTGGCTTCGGTTCTGCTCGGCGCCTTGTTCGCCCTGCTGTTCCTTGGTCCGGCCGCGGGATTCTTGGCCATTATCGCAGGCAGTGCTGCGGCTGGCGGCTGCGCCGTTCTCGCGAAACACGAGCTCGGCGGGTACACAGGCGATGTCTTGGGCGCAATTCAGCAGCTGACCGAGATCGCGGTGCTGATTATCGCCGCCGCCCTATGAGCAAGACCACGGCCTGGTGGTGGGTCCGCCATGCACCGGTCCGGAATCAAGATGGGCGGATTTACGGACGGCGCGATGTTGCGGCCGATCTATCGGATCATGCGGCAATCGGCGCGTTGGCCGCCCGGCTGCCGGAGGGCGCGGTCTGGCTTGCAAGTCCCTTGGCGCGCGCGCGCGACACGGCGGAGGCGCTTTTGGAGATGCGCGCCGGCGGCGGCAAGGACTTGCCGGCGCTCGCCATCGAGCCCGATCTGATCGAACAGGATTTCGGATCGTGGCAGGGCCAGACTTATGTCGAGATCGCCAAGACCTTGGGCGGTGAAACGCATCCCCTCGCCTTCACCCCGGCCCATGTCACGCCCGAAGGCGGCGAAAGCTTCGCCGATATGATTCCGCGCGTCGCCCATGCAATCGAACGGCTGACCGGCGACAATAAAGGCCGGGACATCGTGGCGGTGGCCCATGCCGGGGTCATCCGCGCGGCCCTTGCGGTCACCCTTCGCCTCGAGGCCGAAACGGCGCTCCAATTCGAGGTCAACCCTTTGTCGCTGACGAGGCTCGATCACTTGGCGGGACCAGGCCTGTGGCGCGTCACGAGCGTCAACGAAAGCGCTTGAGCCCCGCCTCATGGCGCGGACCTGGTGCCTGTGCTAGGCTTTTCTCACGCAACGGGACAGGGAAGTCCGGTCGCGGCGGTCACGCAAAGTTATCCACAGGCGTGCCGCTCAATCCGGCGCTGCCCCCGCAACTGTAAGGGCGAGACCTCCGGTACAATCGCCACTGGCCGCATTTAGGCCGGGAAGGCGCCGGAGGCCGAAGACCCCGAGCCAGGAGACCTCCCCGTTGCTACGGTTCACCAAGGTTCCTCGGGAAGGAGGGCCCGTGTTGCGTGACGATGAATTTCTCTCGTCTTTTCCGGCACTTGACGGGTTTTCCGCGGACGATGCCCTGCCTGCGGTGACCCTTATCTTGGGCGGCGTCCGCTCCGGAAAAAGCCGCTTCGCCCAGAAGCTCATCGAACGGCAGGGAAAAGGGCTTTACCTTGCGACCGCGCAAGCCGGCGATGCCGAAATGGCGCGGCGCATCGCCGAGCATAAGGCGCGCCGCGATGGTCTGTGGACGACCGTCGAGGAGCCGATCGAGCTGGTAGCCGCGATCGAATCGAATGCCGATCCCGCGCGCCCGATCCTGGTCGATTGCCTGACGCTGTGGCTCTCGAACCTGATGCATGCCGGGCGCGACGTCGCCGTGGAAACGCTGAAGCTCACCCAAGCGATTCCCGATCTTTCCGGGCCGGTCATGTTCGTTTCGAACGAGGTCGGGCTCGGCATCGTGCCCAACAACGCGCTCGCACGCGCGTTCCGCGACCATGCCGGAATGTTGCATCAGAAGATCGCGGAAATATCCGGTCTCGTCGTTTTCATGGCGGCGGGACTTCCGGTCATCGTCAAGAAACCGGCATGAGTCTGCGCACCAAAATTCCCGCGACCGTGGTGACCGGATTCCTCGGCGCCGGCAAGACCAGTTTGATCAGGCATCTGCTCGCTCATGCCGGCGGGCGGCGGATTGCGCTGATCATCAACGAATTCGGCGCGATCGGATTCGACCGCGAGATTCTTCTCGGCTGCAATGATGGGCTTTGCGCCGCGGAAGACATCGTCGAGCTTGCGAACGGCTGCATCTGCTGCACCGTCGCGGATGAGTTTTTGCCGACGATGGAGAAGCTCCTGACTCGCGCGGCGCCGCCCGATCACATCGTCATCGAAACTTCGGGGCTCGCCCTCCCCAAGCCGCTGGTGAAAGCCTTCGCCTGGCCCGAGGTCGCCGACCGCGTGACGGTCGATGGCGTGATCGCCGTGGTGGACGCGGCGGCGCTTGCCGGTGAATGTTTTGCCGCGCCCGAGTTTTGGGCGCTCGCCCAAGCCAAGGGCGCGCCGCCGCCCAAGCACGACCTGCCTTTGGCCGAAGTCTTCGGCGACCAGCTCGCCTGCGCCGATCTCGTGATCCTGAACAAGACCGACCTTTTGAAACCCATGCGGCTTCAATCCGCGCTTCGATCCGCAAGTGCCGGGGTGCGGCCCGGCGTCAAAGTGATCGAGGCCGTGCACGGCCGCGTGAACCCAGGCGTGGTTCTGGGGCTCACGGCCGCGGCCGAAACCGATTTCGATTCGCGTCCTTCCCATCACGACGCGCTTGCCAGCCACGACCACGACGATTTCGAAAGTTTCATCGTCCCCCTGGCCATGGTGGCGGAGCGCGCCCGGTTCGAGCGCGCGCTGCGGATTGCGGGCGCGCAAAGCCGGGTGCTGCGCATCAAGGGCTTCGCCGCGGTTGAGGGCAAAGACATGCGGCTTGCGATCCAGGGCGTCGGCCCGCGTCTGGCCACCTATTTCGACCGGCCGTGGCGCGCGGGCGAGAGTCGTGACGGCGCCGTCGTCGTGATCGGCGAAAAGGGCATCGCACAAGATGTGATCATGCAAATCGTCGCCGACGGTGCGGCGCGATTGGCCGTGGCGGAAGTGTAGCCATGCATTTGCTTGCCGCCGAACCGGGTGCCATTGCGGACGGATCGAGCGCCGTCGATCTCGGCCAGAGCCCGGGCGACATCGTGGTGTTGACCGCGGCTTCATCGGAGATCGCCTGCCTGGCTTCGGCCCAGCGCGCCTTGCTTGCCGCGAGCGGCGGGCATGAAACGCCGTCACTGCGCCTCGCGAACATATTGCACCTCGCCCATAACCTTTCGGTGGACCTTTATCTCGATGCGGTCGTCGCGCGCGGCGCCCGGCTCGTGATCGCGCGGTTGCTCGGCGGGCGCGGATATTGGCCCTACGGCGCCGATCAGCTTGCATCGCTCGCCCGGGAACGCGGGTTGCCGCTGGCCCTTTTGCCCGGCGACGATCAGCCCGATGCGGAGCTGGCAAACCTATCCACCGTTCCCCCCGAGGCGCTGCATCGCCTGTGGCGGTATTTCGTCCACGGCGGCGCCGAGAACGCGGCCAATCTGCTGCGTTACGCAGCACACCTCCTGAGCCGCTGCTCCGATACCGCGTGGCAAGAGCCGGCACCGCTTCTTCGCGCCGGAATCTACTGGCCGGGACGAAGCCGCCCCTCATTGGCCGAACTCGAAGCGATCTGGGCGGGCCCCGATGGCGCGGGCGCCGATGCCCCGCGCGCGGCACTTATGTTCTATCGGGCCCTCGTCCAGGCCGCGGACACCGCGCCCATCGATGCGCTCATTGCCGGCTTTGTTCGCCGCGGCCTCAATCCGGTCCCGATCTATTGCACCAGCCTCAGGGACGGCGTGGCGGCGGCGATGGTTTCCACCCTTATCGAAAAATCCCGGCCCGATGTGATCGTGAGCGCCACCGGATTCGCGCTTTCCGATCTCGAGCGCGAGGCGGGAGCCAAGACTTCGGAGACGCCGCTCTCCGCCGCCGATTGCCCGGTCCTTCAGGTCATGCTTTCGGGAGAAAGCGAAGCCGCGTGGCGCGCAGCCACGCGCGGATTGCCGGCGCGCGACATCGCCATGAACGTGGCGCTGCCCGAGGTGGACGGGCACATCATTTCGCGCGCGATCTCGTTCAAGGAAACCTCGCGGCGCGATGCGGCCACCCAGTGCGACATCGTTGCCCACCGCGAGGTTCAGGGGCGGATCGATTTCGTCTGCGAGCTGGCGGCGGCCTGGGTAAAGCTTCGGCGCACGAGGCCCGATGAGCGCCGCATCGCGCTCGTGCTTTCCAACTACCCCAATCGTGACGGGCGGATCGGGAACGGCGTCGGGCTCGACACGCCGCAATCCGCCGTCACCGTGCTACGGGCGCTCGCCGAAAATGGATTTGACCTACACGACATCCCGGCAGACGGCGATGCGCTGATCGCGCGCTTGCGCGAAGGCCCGACCAATGATCACAAAAGGAAAAGTGGACGCCGCGCGCGGGAATTCCTGCCGCTTTCCGATTACGACAAATTTTTCGCGCAATTGCCCGGCGAGGTCCGGAACGCGGTGGCGCAGCGTTGGGGCGAGCCCCAATCCGACCCGTTTTTCGATTCCGCGCAAGGCGCGTTCGCGATTCCGGCGTTCCGCTGCGGCCAAATCGTGGTCGGGCTGCAGCCGGCGCGCGGCTACAACATCGATCCCGTGCGCAGCTACCACGATCCGGCACTGGTTCCGCCTCACGGCTATTTCGCATTCTACGCGTGGCTCCGGCGCACCTTCGAGGCGCAGGCAATCGTGCATCTCGGCAAGCACGGGACGCTGGAATGGCTGCCGGGCAAGGCCGTGGCGCTGTCTGATTGCTGTTATCCCGAAGCCGTGCTCGGGCCTATGCCCCACCTCTATCCCTTCATCGTGAACGATCCCGGCGAAGGAACCCAGGCCAAGCGCAGAGCCGGCGCCGTGATCGTCGATCATCTGACCCCGCCGCTGACGCGCGCCGAATCCTACGGGGTGCTGCGCGATCTGGAACAGTTGGTCGATGAATATTACGAGGCCGCTTCGCTCGACCCGCGCCGTCTCAAGGTTCTCTCGCGCGCCATCCTCGATCTGGCCGCGAGCGCGGGCGTGGCACAGGATTGCGGCGTCGTGCGCGATGACGGCGAAAACGCGGCGTTGAAAAAACTCGACGCATATTTATGCGAATTGAAGGAGCTTCAGATTCGAGACGGCTTGCATGTCTTTGGCCAAAGTCCCGCCAGCGCACGGCTTGCGGATCTCTTGGTCGCGCTGGTGCGCGTGCCCAGAGGCCGGGGCGAAATTGGGGATGCTTCGCTGACCCGCGCCCTGGCAAGGGATCTCGGCCTCGGCTTCGATCCCCTCGATTGCGACATGGGCCAGGACTGGCCGGGGCCAAAACCAAAGGCGCTTGGCGATATCGCGGACGATCCCTGGCGCACCGCCGGCGATACCGTCGAGCGCCTCGAATTGCTCGCCCGCGCCCTGGTTTCGGGCGACGTCGCACGCGCGCCCGAATGGAAACGCGCGAAAGCCGTGCTCGAGACGGTGGCACTTACCATCCGTCCACTGGTCGAATCCTGCGGGGCCGCGGAGATCGATGGATTGATGCGCGGGCTTTCCGGGCGGTTCGTGCCGCCGGGACCGAGCGGCGCGCCGACGCGAGGCCGCGCCGACGTGCTTCCCACCGGGCGCAATTTTTATTCCGTCGACACCCGCACCGTGCCGACACCCGCCGCCTGGCATCTGGGGTGGAATTCGGCCTCCAAGCTCGTCGCGCGCTTTGCTCAGGAGCACGGCGAATTCCCGTGCCGCATGGCCCTGTCTGCCTGGGGCACCAGCAACATGCGCACCGGCGGCGACGACATCGCGCAAGCGCTGGCGCTCATGGGCGTGCGCCCGACCTGGGACTCCGCCTCGCGCCGCGTCGCGGGCTTCGAGATTCTTCCGCTTTCCGTCCTCGATCGCCCGCGGGTGGATGTGACGCTCCGGATTTCCGGTTTCTTCCGCGACGCCTTTCCGGGGTTGATCGACCTCTTCGATTCCGCGGCGCGCGCGGTGGCAAGCCTCGAGGAAGACCCGGCTTCGAATCCGCTTGCCGCCCGGGTGCGGGAAGAATGCGAAAGTCTCATTGCCGCGGGAATCGAGGGCCTGGCGGCAAAGCGGCGCGCCGGGTTCCGCGTGTTCGGCTCGAAGCCCGGGGCTTACGGCGCGGGGCTTCAGGCCTTGATCGATGAGCGCGGGTGGGAGAGCGACGCCGATCTTGCCAGGGCCTATGTCGCCTGGGGCGGCTATGCCTACGGCGCCGGCGCGCAGGGCGAGCCCGAGCACCGGCTGTTCGAACGCAGGCTGGGTCTCATCGAGGCGGTGGTCCACAACCAAGACAACCGCGAGCATGATTTGCTCGATTCCGACGACTACTACCAGTTCGAAGGCGGATTGGCGGCGGCGGTGCGGGTTGCATCCGGCCAGGCGCCGATCGTCTATCACAACGACCATTCGCGCCCCGAAACGCCGAAGATCCTGCGCCTGGAAGAGGAGATCGCGCGCGTCGTGCGCTCGCGCGTGGTCAATCCGAAATGGATCGCGGGCGTCATGCGCCACGGTTACAAGGGCGGTTTCGAGATGGCGGCGACCGTGGATTACCTGTTCGCCTTCGCCGCCACCGCGCACGCGGTCCAGGATCATCACTTTGATGCCGTATTTGACGCCTATATCAATGATGACGCCGTGCGCGAGTTTCTCGAATCCCGCAATCCCGACGCACTGCGCGAGATGAGCGAGCGTTTGCTCGAAGCGGAAGCCCGCGGGCTGTGGCGCCCGAAGCGCAACAGCGCCCACGGGGTTTTGGCAAACCTCGCGTCATCCGAGCAAAGGCAAGTTTCATGAGCGACGGCACCGAAGACGCACGCAACCGGGAGCACCGCGAAAAGATGGCGCGGCGCAAGGAAGCGCGCGACAAGATCGTGGCGGCCAAGACCCAAGAGCGCGGCCTTGTCATCGTCCACACCGGCAAGGGCAAGGGCAAGACAACGGCGGCGATGGGCATGGCTTTGCGCTGCGCCGGCCACGGTTTCAAGGTCGGAATCGTGCAATTCGTGAAGGGTGCCTGGAACACGGGCGAGCGTCGCGCGTTGGAAAGCTTCGGAGATCTCGTCACTTTTAAGGCGATGGGCGAGGGATTTACCTGGGAAACGCAGGACCGCGCCCGTGACATCGCGGCCGCCGAAGCCGCGATTAAAGCCGCAGGCCAAATGATCCGCGATCCATCCTTCCGGATGGTAATTCTCGACGAACTCAACATCGTCCTGCGATATGATTACCTGCCGGTCGCAGCGGTGCTTGAGCTTTTGGATGAGAAGCCGGAGCAAACCCACGTCGTCATCACGGGGCGTAACGCTCCCCCGGAAATCCTGGAGCGGGCGGACCTCGTCACCGAGATGACTCTCGTCAAGCATCCCTTTGCGGCCGGCGTGAAAGCGCAGCCCGGAGTCGAGTTCTAGATAAACAAAACGATGGAGGCCCAACCCATGCGCAAAACCTTCGCTGTCGTGTCCACTTTCCTCCTTGCGGCGATCCTGTGCCTGGGGGCACTGAGGTCCGCCGCGGCGCTGAGCTACGAACAGGAGGTGGTGGACAAAGCGAGCATCACCGCGACGAAGCTGCTGAGCGATCCCAACTACGGCAAGCTTCCAGGCATGCTCAAGGACGCCAGGGCAATCATCATCATCCCATCGCTATTGAAGGGCGCGTTCTTCTTCGGGGCCGAGGGCGGGACGGGCGTCCTGCTCGCGAAATCGCCGCAAGGCACTTGGAGCTATCCCGCCTTTTACACGCTGGGCGGCGGCAGCTTCGGATTGCAGATCGGCGCCAAGGCAGCGGAACTCATCCTGCTGGTCATGAACGACGGCGCGCTGAAAGCCATCCTCAAGAACCAGATCAAGCTCGGGGCCGACGCCAGCTTCGCCATGGGCCAGATCGGCGGCGGAGTCGAGGGCTCGACCACCACCAATATCGGCGCCGACATCGTCGCTTTCGCCTCGGGCGAGGGATTATTCGCCGGCGTATCGCTCGAAGGCTCGGTGATTACCGGGCGCGACGGGCTGAACGAGGCCTATTACGGCAAGGGCGTCACCGCGCACGGGATTGTCATGGAACAAAAGTTCTCCAACGGCGCGGCGGATTCGCTGCGCCAGGTCCTGGCCGCCCATTAGCAAAGGATATGGCATGAACGGGACCCCCGCCCTGATGCTCCAGGGCACCGGATCGGAGGTGGGCAAGTCGCTGCTGGTGGCGGGACTTGCGCGCGCATTCACGCGCCGGGGGCTTAAGGTTCGCCCGTTCAAGCCGCAGAACATGTCGAACAACGCGGCGGTCGCGGGCGCGGGCGAGATCGGCCGGGCGCAAGCGTTGCAAGCGCGAGCCTGCGGAATCGCCCCATCGGTCGACATGAACCCCGTGCTGTTGAAGCCACAGTCGGAAACCGGCGCCCAGGTGGTGGTTCAGGGCCGCGTGTTCGCGAGTGTTTCCGCGCGTGACTACCGCGCGCTGAAACCGCAATTGCTGCCCAAGGTGATGGAAAGCTTCGCGCGGCTTTGTGAGGACGCGGACCTGATATTGGTCGAAGGTGCGGGAAGCCCCGCCGAGATCAATCTGCGGGAATCCGACATCGCCAACATGGGTTTCGCCTGCGAGGCCAAAGTGCCGGTGGTCCTCGTCGGCGACATCGAGCGGGGCGGCGTGATCGCGAGCCTCATCGGCACCCATGAATTGTTGGCGACGGAAGAGCGCGATCTCGTCAAAGGTTTCGTCATCAACAAATTCCGCGGCGATGCCGGGCTCCTGCAACCCGCGCTTTCCGAAATCCAGATGCGCACCGGCATGGATTGCTTCGGGATCGTGCCGTATTTCGCCGATGCCCGGCGCCTTCCCGCCGAAGACGGAGTCGTTCTCGATTCCGCGCCCTGGCGCGTGAAGCGCGGGACGGATTCCGGGCGCCCGATTCGCATCGCGGTCCCCCGGCTCCCGCGCATCGCCAATTTCGACGACCTCGATCCCTTGGCCTCGGAGCCCGAGGTGATGATCGATCTTGTCGAGGCGGGGCGTCCGATTCCGCTCGATGCGGATATCGTCATATTGCCGGGATCGAAGGCGACGCTCGCCGATCTCGAATATCTGCGCGCCCAGGGATGGGACATCGACATTGCGGCCTTTGCGCGCAAGGGCGGCACCGTGCTCGGGCTTTGCGGCGGCTATCAGATGCTGGGCAAGCGCATCGCCGATCCCGAAGGCGTCGAAGGCCGGCCTCGCGAAGCGCAAGGCTTGGGTCTCTTGGACGTCGATACGGTGCTGACGAAGCACAAGGAATTACGCGAGGTCGCGGGCGTGGACATTGAATCGAATGTTCCGGTCTCGGGCTACGAGATGCACATGGGCGATACCTCGGGCCCCGATTGCGCCCGGCCGATGTTCCGTCTCGCGAATATGCGGCCCGAAGGCGCGCGCTCCGGGCGGGGTCGCATCCGCGGCACTTATCTTCATGGGCTATTCGCGGCGGATTCGTTCCGGCGCCGCTTTTTGGCGGAAGTCTCGGGAAAAACCCGCGCCGGCGGCCCGGACTATGCGGCCACCATCGAGCGCGTGCTCGACGGTTTGGCCGAGCATCTGGAATCCCATCTCGATCTCGAGCGGATGTGGGGGATCGCCCGTGGCGGCTAGGGCGCTACAGCAAGACGCGGGCGACCGCGGCGGCAGCCACCACGGCCAGGTTGACCGCGCAGGCGATGACGTAAAGAAGCAGGGTTCGGCGGATGTCCTGTTCGGTCGCGCGCGCACGGCCGCTGCCGATCCAGGGATCGTTCGCAACCACCTCGCCGTAGCGCCGGGGCCCCGCGAGCGCCAAGCCAAGCGCTCCCGCCGTTGCCGCTTCGGGCCAGCCGGCGTTGAGCGAGGAATGTTTGCCCGCGTCCTTGAACATTGTCGTGAGCGCGCGAAACGGATTGGCCGTGGGCGTGAAGAAGGCGGCAATGGCGATCATGAGGCCGGCGAGGCGCGCGGGAATCAGATTCAAAACATCGTCGAGGCGCGCCGCGACCATGCCGAAGGCGCGATATCTTTTCGAACGGTAGCCGATCATGCTGTCCATCGTGTTCACGGTCTTATAAACGAACAAACCCGGAAGGCCCAACACCGCGTACCAGAAGGCCGGCGCCACGACGCCGTCGGAGAAATTCTCGGCGCAGGATTCGATCGCGGCCCGCGCCACGCCGTGCTCATCGAGATGGTCGAGATCGCGGCCCACGATGTGGCGCACCGCCGCCTTGCCTTCTTCCAATCCCTCCTCGCGCAGCGCAATTGCCACCGCATCGACATGATCGAACAGGCTGCGTTGCGCCAGCAAGACGACGACGCAGAAGAATTCGAGAACCCAGCCGTAACGGTGGGTGCGGGCAAACACCGTAATCCCATAGCCGGCCGAAGCGGCAAGCGCCGTCATGACCAGGACCACGAAGGCGCCGCGGCGGCGCCTGATGCTTTCGCTGCGCCAATCCCGGTTGAGCCGTTGCTCCAGCGCGGCAACGAGGGAACCGACGAGACGGACGGGATGAGGGACAACGTTAAAAAGAATCGGCAGATCGCCCACCGCCCAATCCGCCGCGAGCGCGAGGGCCAGCAGAACCAAAGTGTCGGGCTCGGCGAAGCCGCCGGGGTAATGCGCGGTCATGACGATGCGAGCATGGTTTGGGCGGGACGGCCGGTCAACCGCGAAGTCTCGATCGCGGCGGCCAGGTAACCGCGATGGAGAAAAGCGGAGTCGTCATCTGCGGCCACGGGAGCCGCGACCCTGAAGCGGTCGCCGAATTCGACGGGCTCGCCAAGGCGATGATGCGCCGGTTGCCCGAATACGAGGTTGCGGCGGGCTACCTCGAATTCGCCCGGCCCACCATTCGCGAAGCCCTGGACGAGCTCAAATCGCGGGGCGTCCGCCGTATTTTCGCTCTTCCCGCCATGCTGTTTGCGGCGGGCCATGTGAAAAACGACATCCCTTGGGAGCTCAATTCCTTTGCCGCCGATAACCCCGGCGTTGCGATCGAATGCGGGCGCGATCTCGCGATCGATGCGCGGCTTTTGGCGGCGGCCCAGGCCCGAATCGAAGAGGCGGAAGCAAAAAGCCCCGGTCCGCGGGGCGAAACGCTGTTGCTGGTGGTGGGGCGCGGCACCAACGATCCCGACGCCAATTCCAACGTATCCAAGGTCGCGCGCATGCTGTGGGAGGGCCTGGGCCTGGGCTGGGCCGAGGCCGCTTTCAGCGGGGTCGCGCATCCCCGCGTTTCCGAGGCGCTGGACCGCGCGGTGCGCCTGGGATTCCCGCGCATCATCGTGTTCCCGTACTTCTTGTTTACCGGCGTGCTGGTGAAGCGCATCTACGCCGAAACCGATGCGGTCGCGGCGGCCCATCCCGGCGTCTCGTTCCTCAAGGCGCAATATCTGCGCGATCATCCGCTGGTGATCGAGACGCTCGCCGAGCGGCTGGCGGAGATTCTGACCGGCGACAATGTGATGAACTGCCGGCTGTGCAAATACCGCGAGCAGGTGATCGGCTACGAACCCGATCAAGGGAAACCCCAGGCGGGGCACCATCATCATGTGCGCGGCATCGGCACGGCCCAATCGCGCGATGACCACGGTCACGATCACGACCATCCTCACGAACATCCTCGCGACCATCGTCCCGATCGCCGCGGCGTCGAGAGCAAAGGGCGGCGCGTCCGCGATTAGGGCTGGATGGCGGGAGATGAACGATTATCTTCGCGACCCGGCCGAAATCTACCGCCGCTCGCTCGCGGCGATCCGCGGCGAAACCGATCTCTCCCGATTCCCGGAAGACATCGCCCCCGTTTTGCTGCGCCTCATCCACGCCTGCGCAATCCCGGAAATTGCCGATGATATGGCCTGGTCGCCGGGCGCGGCCCGCGCCGGATCGCAAGCGCTGGCCCTTGGCGCGGCGATATTTGCGGACGGCGAGATGACGGCGCGCGGAATCATCCGGAACCGGCTTCCCCGCGGCAACGAGATCGTCTGCACGCTTTCCGATGCGAAGGTTCGCGATATCGCGCGTTCGCAAGGCACGACCCGCACGGCGGCGGCGGTCGATCTCTGGCGCGGGCGGCTTGCGGGAAGCGTGGTGGCCATCGGCACCGCGCCCACCGCCCTTTTCCGTCTTCTCGAATTGCTCGCGGAGAGTCCCGAGCGTCCGGCGCTCGTACTCGGCTTTCCGGTCGGATTCGTCGGCGCCGCGGAATCGAAAGCGGCGCTGGCGCGAAATTCGCTCGGGCTCCCTTTCATCACGCTCCTGGGGCGCAAGGGCGGAAGTGCCTTGGCCGCCGCCGCGGTCAATGCGCTGGCCGCACCCTTCGAGGCGGAGGAGACGCCGTGACGCCCTGGCTTTCGGTGCTTGGGATCGGCGAGGACGGCTTGGCGGCGCTGCCGCCCGCGGCAAGGACCCTGATCGAGGGGGCCGAGGTGATCGTTGGCGGCGCGCGCGTTCTCGCGATGTTGCCGAACGGCTCGGCCGAGCGCCTGACGTGGGATTCGCCCCTGTCGCGCACATTGGACGCCATCGCGGAGCACCGGGGCCGGCGCGTCGCGGTGCTTGCGACCGGCGACCCCATGTTCTTCGGCATCGGCGCGACGCTCGCGCACCGCTTCGCGGCCGAAGAAATGACCGTGATACCCCATGTCGGGGCCATTGCCCTTGCCTGTGCGAGGCAGGGCTGGCCGGAAGCGGAGGTGGAGGCGGTGACGCTCCACGGCCGGCCACTCGCCCTTCTGAACTTTCACATGCTGCCGGGCGCCCGGCTCGTGATCCTGTCCGAAAATGGCGAAACGCCGCGTAACGTCGCGGCGGCGTTGGCGGCGGCCGGGTACGGGGCGAGTCCACTTAGCGTCTTCGAGCATCTGGGCGGGGCCAACGAGCGGCGCATCGAAGGACAGGCGCGGGATTGGGGCGCCCGGGCGGTTGCCGACCTCAACACCATCGCGGTCGAATGCCGTGCGGAATCTTCCGCCGTTATTCGCCCGCGCGTACCGGGCCTTCCCGATTCTGCTTTCGAGAGCGACGGCCAGCTCACCAAGCGCGAAGTCCGCGCGGTGACGCTCGCCGCCCTTCAACCCTTGCCGCGCGCCTTGTTGTGGGACGTGGGCGCCGGGTCGGGCTCGATTTCGATCGAATGGCTGCGCGCCGAGCGCACGGCGGAAGCGGTCGCCATCGAGCGCAACCCGGATCGCGCGGCGCGGATCGCGCGCAATGCCTTGGCCCTTGGCGTGCCGCGGCTTCGCATCGTTACCGGGCAAGCGCCGCAGGCGCTCGAAGCGTTGCCGCAGCCCGATGCCGTTTTCGTCGGCGGGGCGGTTTCGCACCGGGACGTGCTCGAATCCTGTTTCGATCGGCTGCGCCCGGGCGGGCGATTCGTCGCCAACGCCGTGACCGTCGAAGGCGAAGCGGGACTGTTCCAGTTTCGCGAGCGTCACGGCGGCGAATTGACGCGGCTTGCGGTTTCGCGGCTCGAACCGGTGGGCCCCAGCCACGGCTGGCGGGCGCTGCGCGCCGTGACCCAGCTTGCCGCAACCAAGCCGGCATGACCGGTACGCTCTACGGCGTCGGCGTCGGCCCCGGCGATCCGGAGCTTTTGACATTGAAAGCGCTCCGCGTTTTGCGCGCGGCAAAGGTCGTCGCTTACCCCGCGCCCATGACCGGCGACAGCAAGGCGCGCGCGATCGCCGCGGCCCATTTCGGAAACGGCAAAACCGAAATCACGATCCGTTTGCCGTTCACCTCCGAACGCGCCGATACCGACGCCCGATATGACGCGGCGGCGAAAGAGCTCGGCGGCCATTTGGCCGAGGGGCGCGACGTGGCGTTCCTTTGCCTCGGCGATCCACTGTTCTACGGAACCTTCGCCCAAATCCTTCCTCGCATCGCCGGAAAATTTCCGGTCGTGGTCATACCCGGCGTCACCTCGCTCGCGGCGGCATCTGCGGCGCTCGTCCTTCCGGTTGCGATGAAAGACGAAATCCTGTCGGTCATTCCGGCGACACTCGATGAGCAAACGATTGCGGCGCGCATCGAAACGGCCGATTG
>JBGQJC010000023.1:0-38202 GCA_041498815.1 Alphaproteobacteria bacterium | reverse complement strand
GTTGAGCAGGAGCCCCGAGAGCACCGCCGAAATCGGGGTCGGCCCTTCGGCGTGGGCATCGGGCAGCCAGGCATGCAGCGGCACAAGCCCGACTTTCGTGCCGTAGCCCACCAGCAAGAAAACGAACGCGAGATTGAGGAGCGGCGCGTCGAAATTCGCGGCCCTTGCCACCAGCGAACTCCAAGCCATCGCCGGAAGCCCCTCCCCCATCACCGATTGAGCGGCGAAATAGACCAGGATCGTGCCGAACATGGCGAGCGCGATGCCGACGCTTCCCAGGATGAAATATTTCCAGGCCGCCTCCAGCGCCTCATGCGTGCGATAGATCCCGACCATCAGCACGGTCGATAGCGTCGCGGTTTCCACGCCCACCCACATGAGGCCGATGTTGTTCGAAAGCAGCGCCAGATTCATGGCGAACATCATTCCCTGATACATGGCGTGGTAAAAGCGCACATACGCCGGAGTGAGGCGGCCGATCTCGATCTCGTGATCGATGTAGCTGGCGCTGAATGCGCTGGTCGTGAATCCGACGAAGGTATTGAGGATGATGAGGTAAACGTTGAAGTCGTCGACCAGCAGATAAGGCCCCGGCGCCGGCCGGAAACGCAGCAGCATCAGCGCCGCGGCGAAGGTGAGGAGCGACGCCGCCACATTGACCCGCGCCGTCAGCCGGTATCCGGGCAAAAGCGCCAGCACGAATGCGGCGGCGGCGGGAATCGCCAGCGGGACTACCGCCGCGAAATCTTCGAAACCGCTCATACTTGCTCTCCGCGGAAGGTGCCGAGGTAGTGAACATCGAGGGTGTCGAAGCGCTCGCGGATGCGGAAGAAGAACACCCCGAAAACGACGAAGGCGATCAAGATCGAAAACGCGACGCTGATTTCCACCACCAGAGGCATGCCCCTGACGCCGGTGGCGGCGAGAATGAGGCCGTTCTCGACCGACATGAAGCCCACCACCTGCGTGATCGCGTTGCGGCGCGTGATCATCATCAAGAGGCCGAGCAGAACGATCGAGAGCGCGAGCGCCAGGTCTTCGCGGGCGAAGGCGGCCGATTCCGCCGTCACCGGAAGGACGACGAGGATCGAAAGGGCCACTAGGCCTATTCCACCCAGCATGGTGAGACCGACGCCGATGACCGTTTCCACCTCGCGGTGGATTTCGAGCCGCACCACGATTCGATGCAGCGCCACGGGAATAATGATCCCCTTGAATAGAAGTGCTATCGCCGCCGTGATGTAGAGGTGCGGCGCATCTTGAACGAGCGCCTGCCAGGCGACCGCGAGGGAAAGCACGATGGCGTGCAGCGCAAAACTGTTGAGGACCGCGAACATCCGCCGCTGATACAGCAGCACGAAACTCACCAGCAGCATCCCGCCGGCAAGCATGTGCGCGACATCGAAAGCTAGTCCGTGCATCAAAAGCTCCGCGACACGAAAAGGAGGAGCGCCGCCAGAAGCCCCAGGAGGAGCGCGCCGCTCAGGAATTCGCTGACGCGGAAAACGCGCATCTTGGCGATCGCCGTTTCGAATACCGCCAGCAGCACGCCGCCCGCGGAGACCTTGACGAAATAAAGTGCGACCGCAACGGACAGCGCGCCGATCCCGGCCCCCGGGGCCGCAATCCCCCACGGCAGGAACACGCACCCGACCAGCGAGAAGTAAAGGAGCAGCTTGAGCGCGGCCGCCGCTTCGATCAGCGCCAGATACCGCCCCGAGTATTCGAGCACCATCGCTTCGTGCACCATGGTGAGCTCGAGGTGGGTTGCCGGGTTATCGACGGGAATTCGCGCATTCTCGGCAATCGCCACCATCAGCAGGGCGACCAGCGCGAGGCCCAGCGATACGCGCAACCCCACCTGATTGGACGCGAAATAACCGGCGATCGCCGTCAAATCCGTCGTCCCGGCCATGAGGGAAAGCGTGAAGATGATCATCAGCATCGCCGGTTCGGCGAGAGAAGCGATCATCATTTCCCGGCTTGAGCCGATGCCGCCGAAGCTGGTTCCGACGTCGAGCCCGGCGAGTGCCAGGAAGAATCGGGAACTTCCGAGCAAACCGACGATCACGATAAGGTCGCCGGCCGGCCCGAGCGGCAGGCCGGCGGCAAACGTCGGCACCAGCGCCGCCGCGGCCCACACCATCGCGAATACGATATAAGGCGCCGCCCGGAACAGCCACGAGGCGTTGTCGGCGAGCACCACGTCCTTGCGGACGAGGCGCAACAGGTCGCGATAAGGCTGAAGCACCGACGGGCCGCGGCGCCGCACCAGACGCGCCTTCACCTTGCGGACGATTCCGGTGAGTGCCGGCGCTACCGCCGCCACCAGCGCAATCTGCGCGACTTGCATGGCAAGACCGCTTACCGCCATATCGCGACCACGCAAAGCAGCACGATGAGCGCCGCGAACACGAGGGCCAGGTAACGGCGGATGGTCAGGAATTGGACCCGGTTCAACCAGTCCGCGGCATAGGAAACGCTCCCGCCCACGGGCTCATAGAACCATTCCCAGGCGAAGTCGCGCAGACGAACCTGGAATCGCGCCGCACCCATGTCGCCCGGAGGCGGCATTTCGACCGTCTCGCGGGCCTGGAATACGACGCTGCCGAACACGCGCCGGATCGGCTGGGCGAAGCTGTCGGCGGTATATTGGGTGGACGGACTCGGATCGGGAAATCCGCAATCCCATGCCGGAGCACGCCGAAGGTCCCGCGCCCCGATGGCGTTGATCACGAAGGCCGTGGCCGCCCCGGCGAACACGATGAGGGAGAAAAGAATCGGTCCGCTGTAGGAGCTTCGCCCAAAGGCGACCGGCACCAAGAGCAGCCAATTCGCACCGCCCGCCGCCGGAAGGGCGCTGCCCGTCAGCATCCGGACGGCCGGCGCCAGCAAATCTATGATCGCTCCCGGCACCACGCCGGCGAAAAGGCATATCAAAGCGAGCGCATACATCGCCGCGAGCGAGAAGCGGTCGGTCTCTTTCGCCCCCGTAGCCGCGGCCGAGCGCGCGCGGCCGAGAAAGGTTATGCCGAAGGCCTTGACAAAACAGGCCGCGGCGAGCGCCGCCGAAAGCGCCAGCAAAGCCCCGACCGCGGGCACCAGGAACTTGAGCGCCCATTGCGGCAATTCGGGGCTGATGAGAATGGCTTGGAGCGTCATCCATTCCGAAACGAAGCCGTTGAGCGGCGGCAGCGCCGAAATCGCGGCCGAGCCGACGAGAAAGACGAACGCCGTCTGGGGCATCCGGGACATCAGCCCTCCCAGGCGCTCCATGTCGCGCTCGCCGGTCGCCGTCTGCACGGCCCCGGCGCCGAAGAACAGGAGGCTCTTGAATACCGAATGATTGAAAACGTGGAACAGCGCGGCCGTAAGGGCGAGAGCCGCCGCCGTGGCGAGCCCGTTCGCCCGGAACGCAAGAGCCAAGCCGAGCCCGATGAAAATGATGCCGATGTTTTCGACCGTGTGATAGGCGAGCAGCCGCTTCAGGTCATGTTCCATGAGGGCATAAAGGACCCCCATGACGGCGGTCAATCCGCCAAGCGCCAGCACGATGCCGCCCCACCACCATTGCGGCTGACCGATGAGGTCGAAAACGATCCGCACCACCGCATAGACCGCGACCTTGGTCATGACCCCGCTCATCAGCGCCGAGACGTGGCTTGGCGCCGCCGGATGCGCCAGCGGCAGCCAGGCGTGAAGCGGCACCAGACCGGCCTTCGATCCGGCCCCCGTCAGAACGAGTGCGAGGACCGCGGCCGACGCCGCCGGTCCGAGCCCAATGCGGCGTATCGAATCGAAGTCGTAGTCGCCGCCGGGCCCGGCCATGAGACCGAAGGCGAGCAACAATGCCAGCGTCCCGAAGCTCGCCATCACCAGATAGACGAAGCCGGCGGAAAGATTCGCTTTGTCACGATGATGGGCCACCACGAGCGCCCACGACGACAGCGACATGAATTCCCACGCAACCAGGAACGTGAAGGCGTCGGCGGCAAGGAGAACGAGGTTCATGCCGGCCAGGAACGCCGGAAAAAACGGCAGCACCCGCGCGGGCTCCCGCTCGTGCCGGCCGTGACCCAGGCCGTAGATGCTCGCCATCGCCCCGCCGAGATTTATCACGGCCAGGAAGACGGCCGAGAGCGCGTCCAATTCGAAATGGGCCCGCAGCCAAGGCAATCCGAGCGGCAGCGAAATTGCGTTCGGCCCCGCGTCGCCGAGACCGAGCCGTGCAGCGGCAATACCGAGCAGGGCCAGGCACGCGGCACTGCTGCCGCCATAAACGATCGCTCGTGCGGCGGGAAGGCGCGCCGCGCCTGCCGCTGCCAATGCCAGCAGCAGGAGGATTAGGCCGAGGGCGGGTACAAGCAACATGCTCAACCCTTCCGCCGCGGCGTCCGCGGCGGTGAAGTCATGGTTTCCTCGCCTGCCCTATCGGCGATATCGGGTTTGGAATGAACGCGGCCTGATCCGGCCGTGCCACAGGGCCTGTGGGGGCGGAGCCGACCGGCCGGCCTTGGACTTGCGGCCGTCGTGCCCCCGCTTGAGATGCGACTTATAGCGCCGCCGCCCATCGAGGCGCAACGGCGCGGAACGCCTGCCCGCTCGAACGCCAATATTGTCATTGGGCCCCGATTCGGGCGACAAAGAAGGCGGACGATGCCGGGGGGGAAATGGCGGGGCCCGATCCATTGGGGGAGCTTCTGGGGGCGGCGGCGCGGGGCGATCAAAAGGCCTTTGCCCGGCTCTATGAGCTTACTTCCGCGAAACTTTTCGCCCTTGCCCTGGGTATCTTGAGAAGACGGGACTTGGCCGAGGACCTGCTGCAGGAATCCTTCATCCGGCTGTGGCGCTCGGCCCACCGCTTCGACCCGGCCAAGGGCTCGGCGATGAGCTGGATGGTGACGATCATGCGCAACGGCGCGTTCACGATGCTGGAGCGCCGTGGCCGCGAGGGTCAGACTTCGGGGATCGCGGACATCGAAAACATGGCGAGTTCGGAACCCGATCCGCTGGAGCAGGCGATGCAAAGCAGCGCGGCCCGGGCGCTCTTGGCCTGCCTGCAGCGCCTCGACGAACCGCAACGCCGCTCGATCGTGCTGGCGTATTACGAAGGCTTGACCCATACCGAACTCGCGGCGCGCTTGTCGGCGCCGATCGGCACGGTCAAAAGCTGGATCCGGCGCGGCCTGATGCACCTCAAGGAATGTTTGGAGGGCGGCAATGGCGCCTCCTGATCCAAATAGGCGGCATCTGATCGCCGCCGAATACGTGCTGGGCACGCTGCGGGGCGCGGCGCGGCGGCGCTTCGAGCAGCTGCGCGACGAAGACGCCAGCTATTGCAAAGAGGCCGACGATTGGCAGGCCAAGCTCAACCTCATGGCCGAAGCCATTCCCGGCATCGAACCGCCGCCCTCGCTGTGGCGGCGGATCGAACGCGGGATCGCGGATTCCTCGCCGGTCAAGATCGTGTGGCGCAGCGCCGCCTTCTGGCGCGGATTCAGCGTCGTCGCCGGCGCGGTCGCGGCGGCCCTCTTGATCCTGTTCGTCCAATCCCGGCCGCCGCAATTGCCGTCCATGCCGTCGCAGGTCGCAGTGCTGAACGATAAAGACGCCAAGCCCGCCTGGGTCGTGCGCTCGGATTTCGCCGCGCATCGCATCGCCGTCGAAACGCTCCGGCCGCAGCAACAGCCGGCGGGCACCTCCTTCGAGCTGTGGATGATCCCCTCGACCACGGGCCAGCCGCCGATGTCGCTCGGCCTTTTGAGCGCGCAAGGCGATATCCGAATAACACTTTCCGATCCCCAATTCGCGGTTTTGCGGGGCGCGGCGGCGCTGGCGGTCAGTCTCGAGCCCGCCGGCGGCTCGCAGACCGGACTTCCCACCGGACCGGTTCTCTATCAAGGCACTCTCGTCCCCGCCGCTTCCTGATCCCAGCCTCCCCTGCGATTTTTCGGCACAGCTGCATCCGCGGGCGCGCCCAATCGGTAATGACCTTCGAGGCCCGGTTCCCGTCGCCGCCCGGCATCATCGGGGGCATACGCACCAACAGGCGAACGAAGCGGTGACTCATGCGTCCCGCCGGCGATGAACGGCTCGGGAATCGACCGGGGAGGCGGTTCTCGAGACCTGACCCCCGAGAGCCGGCGGGGCGCGCCCTTTCCAAACACGCGCCGGGGGTAATGAAGGGGGTCCCAGGGGTAAATGAAGGAGGACATTGAGGGGGCATGACGTGGAATTTTCCCATTCGGCGCACGCTTACACTCTTGGCGGCCGTGGCGCTCGGGCCGTCCGCGGCCTTGGCGCTTCCGCCGGGCGACGCCAAACGCGGGGAAGACATCTACGGCCGTTGCATGGCCTGTCATTCGCTTGAATACAATCGCACGGGCCCGCGCCACTGCGGGGTGATAGGCCGCAAGGCCGGAAGCCTTTCCGATTTCGACTATTCCGACGCGATGAAGAAGTCCGGCCTCACCTGGACGCCCGAAACGCTCGACAAGTTCCTCAGGAAACCGACCGGGTTCGTGTCCGGCACGATCATGACCTATGACGGCGTTCCCGACGACCAAGAGCGCGCGGATGTGATCGCGTATCTGGTGATGACCAACAAATCGAAGGAGCTTTGCCCTTAGGGCCCGGGCGAATAATGCGCCCGGTTACTTCAGCGCGTTGTGGATCAGATAGACGGCGATCTCCGGGTGCTTGATCTTGATGTCGGTCGTTTGCATGTTGGCCATCGCCTGCTGGACGAACATGCTGTTCTCGACGTTGACGGTCTTGACCTTGAAGATTCCGCGCACGCCTTTGATCTTCGGATAGAGATTGGGATCCACCATCCTTTCTTTTTTGGCGAGGCGCTCGATGGCCGCTTCCTCGGTGACGCCGCCCGCGTCTTCTTTTACGATCAGCTTCCAGTCGGATTCGCCGGCGTGCTTTGACTCATTGAGGGCCTTGACCGCGGCTTCGGCGGAATCTTCGGCGACGCCGAGCTTATAGATGTGTTTCGTGAGCCCGACGCTGGCGCCCCATTTCGAGGCGCTGCTGCTTCGCGCCACATAGATGACCCCCATGCCGCCCCTCCCCGCGCTTTCTTACGCCCCGCCGTGGCCCTTGAACCAGGCCTGCATGCGCCCCCAGGCCTCCTTCGTTTTTACATTCGTCCGTTCATTCGGCGGCCTTCTCGCTGTCGGCCTCGAACAGGGTCTTCAGTTCGGCGGCCGCTTCCTTCGCCGTCTGGATCAGTTTTTTTTCATCGGTATAGATCGCGTGCTGGGCTTGCAGCGTCGCCTCGTCGTGCTCGCGGAACCGGGCCACGGTCTGGGCGGCATCCAATTCGGAAAATCCGAGCGATTGCAGAATATGTTCGGTCAGATAGAGGCTCGAATACAGGGTTTCGCGCACCAGCAAGGTAACGCCCAAATCCATCAGGCGGAAGGCATGCTGGCGGTTGCGGGCCCGGGCAAAGACCGGCAGCTCGGGAAAATGGCGGCGCACCGTTTCGGCGGTGCGAATCGAGGCCTCGGGATCGTCGATCGCCAGCACGAAGGCCTTGGCTTTCTCGGCTTCGGCGGCGCGCAGCAGATCGAGGCGCGAGGCATCGCCGTAATAAATCTTGTTGCCGAAACGGGCGACGAAATCCACCTGGGCGGCGCTGATCTCGATTGCGGTGAACGGGATGCCGCGGCTTCTCAGCACGCGGCCGACGATTTGGCCGAAGCGGCCGAAGCCGGCGATGATGACGGGATTGCCCCGCTCGTCGATGTCATCGAACGGGCGCGTTTCGGACGGCGCGAACAGGGGTGCTACGACGCGATCGTAAACGCCGAGCGCCGCCGGCGTCGCCACCATCGAAACCGTGACCGCGACGACGAGAAGATCCGCCGTTTCGCGGTCCATGAGGCCGATCCCCGAGGCAACGCCGAACAAGACAAACGCGAATTCGCCGCCCTGGCAGAGCGCGACCGCGGTGCGGCGCGCGGTTTCCGCGCCCAACCGCGCGACCAAGCCGATTGCGAACATGACCACGGTCTTGATCGCCATGAGGCCGGCGACGATCGCGGCAATGGCGAGAGGCCGTGTCGCCAGCAGATGGAAATCGGTGGACATGCCGACCGCCATGAAGAACAGGCCCAACAGCAAGCCCTTGAAGGGATCGATGTCGGCCTGGAGCTCGTGCCGGTATTCGGAATCGGCCAAGAGCACGCCGGCCAAAAAGGCGCCGAGCGTCATCGAAAGACCGACAAATTCCATGAGCGCCGCGGTCCCGACCACGACCAAAAGCGCCGCCGCGACGAAGATTTCGGGAATCTTCGCTTCCGCCACCAGGCGAAAGACCGGCCGCAACAGGAACCGCCCGCCGATGAGAACCGCGGCCAGAACCGCGACGGCTTTGGCACCGGCGGCGAACATCGCGCCGGGCTCGCCCACCGGCCCCGCCAGGAGCGGGATAAGCGCCAGCGCCGGGATGACGGCCAGATCCTGGAACAGCAGCACCGCGAAAGAGGCGCGCCCGTGGGGCGCGTTGATCTCGTCGCGCTCGGCCAAGAGCGGCAGCACGAAGGCGGTGGACGACAGGGCGAGAGCGAAACCGGCGATCCCCGCCGTTTCCGGCGCTAGCCCGAGGACCAGGGCGGCGCCCGTAAGCGCCGCGCCGGTTACCAGAACCTGGGCGCCGCCGAGGCCGAAGACCCGGCGCCGCATGACCCACAGGCGCTGCGGCTTCAATTCGAGCCCGATGACGAAGAGCAGCAGCACGACCCCGAATCGCGACACCTGGACGATGCTCTCGGGATCGTCGATCGCGCCAAAGCCGTGGGGGCCGAGCGCCACCCCCGCCGCGAGATATCCGAGCACGGCCCCCAGCCGCAACCGCTTGAACAGCGGCACGGCGATGACGGCGGCCAAGAGCAGGATCGATACTTCGGAAAGCGAAATCATAAGGGATCGGCGCTCGACATCCTCGGCGGCGCGCGGGCCCTGCCCCCCGCGCCACGGGGACAATAACATAACCGATGCCACCTCGCCGCAAGCGGCGCCGTGAACCGGGCCCTGGCCAGCAGGCCGCCACCGGCGCTGGGGCGTCTACGAATACGGAAAATCGCCGCAGCCGGCTTTTTCCTTTGGCGGCGTCAGCGCTGCGCCAGCGCGAGTTTCATCACCGCCGGATAATCGGTCTTGCCGGAGCCGAGTACAGGCAGGCGGTCCACCTGGAGAATGACTTTCGGCACCAGCAGCTCGGCGAGGCCGCGGTTGCGGAAATGGGCCAACAGCGCGTCCAGCGTCGCGTCCGGTGCGGTCGTGACAACAATCAACTGCTCGCCTTTACGCGGATCGGGAAGTGCCACCACCGCGTGCTGACGGTCCGGCCAGACGGCAGCAACCTCGGCTTCCACGCGCGCCAGTGACACCATTTCGCCGCCGATCTTGGCGAAGCGCTTGACGCGCCCAACGATCCGGACAAAGCCGTCCTCGTCGACCCTCACGATATCGCCGGTATCGTGCCAGCCATCGGGGGCCGGCTCGATTACGCCGGGGCGTTCCGTGCGCAAATACCCGAGCATCACGTTGGGACCGCGCACAATAAGCCTGCCGCCCTCCGCAACGCCGGGGACGAGCTCCAGCCGCCATTCGATGCCGGGCAGGAAACGGCCGACGGTTCCGGCGCAAAAATGCATGGGCGTGTTGCAAGCGATCACCGGCGCCGTTTCCGTGACGCCGTAGCCTTCGAGAATGCGCAGGCCAAACTTTTCGGCGAAAAGATCACGGGTGCTGTCATCGACTTTCTCGGCGCCCGCGAACACGTAGCGCACGCTGCTGAAATCATACGGGTGCGCCAAGCGGCCATAGCCGGCGAGAAACGTGTTGGTGCCGAAGAAGATGGTCGCATTGATTTCGTAAGCGAGCTCGGGAATGATGCGATAATGGAGCGGCGATGATAGAGAAACGTCTTGACGCCCGAGAGCATCGGCAGAATCAAGCCGGCCGTGAGTCCGAAGGAATGAAACAGCGGCAACGCGTTGAAGACGGTGTCCGCCGCGTTGAAGTCGATGCGCGCTGCGAGCTGCGCGCAATTGGCAAGCAGGTTGGCGTGGCTGAGCGCAACGCCCTTGGGCGTGCCCTCGGAACCCGACGTGAAAAGCACCACGGCCGGAGCCGAGGGCGCGATGCCGCGGCGCCGGTACACCCTTGCTGCGAACGGGGCAACCGCCAGCCCATAGAACCGGTCGCCGAGCGAGAGTGAGGCCTTAACGTCCTCTAGAAACAGCATTTCGGCGTGGGGCGCCAGTATTTCGAGAGTTTTCTCGAGCCGGGCCCGTTCGATGAAGCGTCGCGAGGTCACGATCGTGTGGATGGAGGCGGATCGACAGGCGGCGATCATGCCTTCGGCGCCGGTGGTGAAATTGAGCATCGCGGGAATGCGGCCGAAGGCTTGCAACGCGAAGAATGCGACGACCGTCGCCGCCGCGTTGGGAAGCAGAACACCGACGTACTCCCCCGGGCGGGTCCGCCGCGCCAACGCCCGCCCCAGGGCAAGGCTCGCGGCCGTCAGCCGGCCATAGCCGAGCGGTTTACGCTCGGCATCCTCGATGATGGCGGCGTCGCGGCCATGGATGTGGCGCGAGTCGAGAAAGGCGTCGAAAAGCGTGCGCTCGAAATGGGCAGTTTCGAACAGCATGGTGGAAAGCACGTCATAGAGGGCGGTCGCCACCCGCTGCCGCCGCTTGCGCCCGACGAGCGAAGGCGGAACCGCAAAGCGCCGCGCCGGAAGCACCGTCAAAGCGATCTTCGGGAACCAGCGCAACCGGACCTTGCCCTTGAGGCGAGAGAAGGGCGTGTATTGGGCGCCGTCGATGCGCACCGGCACCACCGCCGCATCGGCGAGATTCGCGATCAGCCCCGGGCCTTCATAGACCTTCATCAGCGCGCCCGTGCGCGTGATCCTGCCTTCGGGAAAGATCACGCAGGTCCCGCCTTCGCGGAGTTTCCGCGCGAGCGAGCGCACCGACATCGGATTGGCGGGATCGAGTGGAAAGGCCTCAAGCAGGCCGAGAAACGGCCGCACCCACCACCGCCGCGCCATATAGGTATCGATCGCGAAAAACGGATCGCCAGGAAGGAATGCCGCAAGCAAGACGGCATCGAGGAACGAAATGTGATTGGCGACGATCACCGTCCGGCCGCCCGCCTGTTTGAGATTCTCGAGCCCCTTAACCTCCACCCGGTAAGCAAGGCGCAGACACGCCGCGGCGACGCCCCGCACGACATCCCGGGGCAGAAGCCCGCAAATGTAAATGGCGACGCCAAGATTCATGATTCCGATGATGAGAAAGATTTGACTGACGGTAAACCCGGAGACGAGCAGCCCCGCCGAAACCGCCGAGGCAGCCACGATGAAGATCGCGTTGACGACATTGTTGCCGGCAATAGCCCGGGCCCGCTCGGAGTCAGGAACGCGGCTCTGGAGAATCGCATAGAGGGGCACGGTGTAGATCCCGCCGCATCCCGCGATCAAGAGAAGGTCGGCCAGAATCCGCCAGGAACCCGGGTCCGCGAGGAACGCACCGATGTCCCGCAGCGCCCCCGGGGGGTGGGCTTGCCTGCTTGCCAGAAAAATGTCGATAGAAAAGAGGGCCATGCCGAGTGCTGCAAACGGCACGTAACGTGCGGAAATCTCGCCCTTGAGCAGCCGGCTGCACAGCAGCGACCCGGCGCCGATGCCGATCGAGAACATGGCAAGCATCAGCGTCACCACATGCTCGTCGGCACCGAGGACATCCTTGGCAAAGGCCGGAAATTCGGTGACGAAGGTGGCGCCCATGGCCCAGAGCCAGGAAATTCCCAAAACTGAGAGGTAGACGTCGCGCGGTTGCGCAATTGCGCGCAGGATTTCAAGCGTCGCGGCGGCGGGATTGGCCCGCACGGCCACTGTCTTGTTTCCAGGATGCGCTTTCGGCAAGAACAGGCTGGCGCCGAACCCGGACGCCGCGCATGTCAGCATGAGACAAATAACATAGGGCACCCCATTCGGCAGCAAGATGAGAACCCCTGCTATGATCGTGCCGATCAAGACCGCGAGGAAGGTGCCGCCCTCGATCAGGGCATTGCCCCCGATCAACTCGTTTTTCGCCAGATACTCGGGAAGCACCGAATATTTGAGGGGACCGAAAAACGTGGAGTGCATTCCGAGCAGAAAGAACGCGAAGAGCATGACCGGCACGCTCTTGAGATAAAGTCCGAGGCCCCCGAGGCCCGCAATCGCGATCTCGGCGGATTTGACGATTTTCATGAGGCTCGATTTCTCGAACCGGTCGGCAAGCTCGCCCGCGGTGGCGGAAAACAAAAAGAAGGGCAGCATGAACAGGGCGGGACCGATGGCGGTCAAAAATTGCGCGGAACCGAGCGCGGTGTCGCCGATGACGTAGATGGTCAATAAGGCGATCGCGTTCTTGAACAGATTGTCGTTGGCCGCACCCAGGAACTGGGCGATGAACAGCGGCAGGAACCGCCGGCGGCCCAGGAGCTCGAAGGTGTTGCCGGTCATGATTGTTTCCCCCGTAATGCGGTCGCGAGGCTCGATGCCGGCGCCGCTCAGGCTGTTCAACGGACACCGGTCGGAGGCTTGAGGCCGACGGTGCGGCCGGGAAATCCGCCGGCGTCGAAATAAATCGCGTTGCCCACTTGCTGGGTGTTGACCACGGTCGCGAGACCCTCTTTTGTCTTGGGGGAAACGAGATTGCCCGATTTTGCGGTCACGGGAGTCCCGCCTTTCAAGCACTCGCTCAATACGCGCCCGGCCAGCACGCCCACGTGCCGCAGATCGAGTCCCAAGACGTGGGCGAGCGTTACCGGGATATCCGCGGTGCCGGCGGGTGCCCTATCCACGAACGCCGGTCTGAAATCGGGGCCGGCCGCAGCCATGAAGATCGCGGTGTCGGCCCTGCTGAAGCCGCCGTGCCCGGCATGGCCCTGGCGCATCGGGCCGTCGGAAATCAGGACCGTGCAAAGCTCCGGCTTGCCGCATGACGTATCGAAGGACCGGAAGGCAACCACGATCGCGGGGCGCGGTATCGGCGTGTAGCCGGCGAAGTGGATCGCACCCAACGGCAATGCGCCGGGGAAAGTGCCCAGCCCCTGGTCCACGAACAGTCCGCTTACGTAATCCTGCGCGAGCAGTATGGTTACGATGTCCGGCGCAATCTCCCGGGCGTTTTTTTGCGGAAGATAGATGAGGTCCGAGCCGCCGTTGGCGGCGACAACGACGTCAGGCGCCTCCGGGTTGTCGCCGATCACGCCGTTCCCCTGCTTCGGGTATTGCCCGGGCTTGACCTCAGCCATGCCGAGGTCCGGATCGTGCAGCAGCAAGTCGAGCGTCCGCGCGAGATCGATGGCGAGGAATCCCGGCGGAAGGGCGCCGATCGGATCGCCGCCGTACGCGAATCTGGCCGCAGGGCTCGTCCGGCTTTCCTTGGCGACCGTGGAGCGACCATGATCGCCCGCGACCACGATGTCGGTGTTCTCGTAAAGCCCCAGCGACCGCAACGCCCCCAGGATCGCCGCCAGTTGGCCGTCGGCGCTCCGGATCCCGGAGATGTCTCCGTTGATGCCCGGGTTTAGCGGCAGCAGTCGGTCGCTTGGATCGGCCGGCGGTCCTTGGGGATCGCGCGACCAGAACACGAGCACGAAAGGCTTCGCCGCCCGCGCGAAGCCGGGTAAAATCGCCTTCGTAACTGCCGCCACGAAGTATTCCGGCTGGGCGGCCATTGCGCCCGGCGCCTTGGGATCGCCGGCGGGGCCTTCCCCGGTCTTCGGCGCTTCGAGCGGAAGCCCCGCTTGCCGCAGGGCCGCCGCGATCTGCGGGGCGAGCGGGATTCCGTCCTGGCTGCCCGTGGCATCGTCGATCACGATCGTCGTCTGCCCCGTCCGTTGCGAAATATCCTGAATTGCGGCCGGTCCGGTCCTGCCCACCGCCGCGGTCAGATAGCCGGCTTGCCTCGCCGCCGCGAGTAACGTCAATTCGCCGACGAACTTACCCGCGAAGTGGCCGTCGATGGCGTCAAGGACGGCATTGTTTTCCAAGCTTGGCGTGACGCTGCCGCCGTTTGCCGCAATCGGGAAACCGATGAATATCGTATCGCCGAAAATACCCGTGTCACCGGGGGCGTGACCGCTCGCCATCGCCAACGCATTCGGAATCGCCAAGGTTGGAAATAGGGCATGGCTGTTGACGAAATTGACGCCCGTATCCCTGATCGTTGCGAATGCCGGCGCCGAGTCCGCGGCAACCGCCTCGGCGCGCAGCCCGCTGGCGATGAACAGGACCGCGTTGCGGCGTTGGGGTGCCGCCGCAGCCACGCCGAATTGCCCCGCCACGACCAGGGCGATCAGAAATGCTGCGATCGGTCTCGGCATGGCCCCATCCTTCGCGGCGCGGCGCATCGGCTCTTGACCAAGCGTTGCGCACCGCGCAAATCAGGACGCCCAGAAAATCGGAAATCGCAGGTACATCGGCACGACGGCGGCAACGATAGCAACGCCGTAAGGGATCTCCGCGTGGCGCATGAGAATGCGGGGAACCGGCAAGGGCTCCCGTCCCTTGGCAAACCGAGGGCCCCATCGCGCCAAGATCTCGCGGATCGTCCAGAGCCCGACGCCCAGAATCGCGCCGCAAACGGACATCAGCACCAAATAGAACGGGAGCGCCGGAATTCCCATCCACAGAGACACCGCGGCCATGAGCTTCACGTCGCCGGCGCCGATCAAGGGCCGGAACACGAATAACAGGGCGCCCACGACGAACGAAAAAAGACCCGCCCCAAGGTGGCTCCACCAGGCCACCGGCTCGGGCGAGAACGCGGCGGCGACCAGGAAAAGCCCGACCAGCGAGAGCGAAATCCAGTTCGGAATGCGGTAGCTCGTCACGTCCGTGACGACCGCCACCAAAAGCAAAAGGCCAAAGGGGAAAAGCGGCCAAGCGTCCTGAAAATGCGCGCCGAACAGCATTCGCGCCCATCAGCCCTTGCCGGTCACTTCGCGAGCTTGCCCGGCGTCCCCAGATCGGCGTTACCCGCCCGGATGCTCTCCAAATAATTGAGATTCTGCTGCGCCGGGGCGAAGTAGCTGGGGCTCGCGTTGATCGCCTGATTCAAATAGGACTCGGCCGTATCGTAGTCGCCGCGAAGGATCGCGATATAACCGATGTTGTTGAGCACGATCGGGCGCTCCTCCAGCGGGACGCCGGCCCGCGCCTCGGCATATTTGCCTTGCCATGCCAGGACCAGGCGGAGGTTCATCTTGGCCTTCTCGAAATTCGGCTTGGTTTTGAGGGCGTCAATAAAGTGCGGCGCGGCTTCCTGGTATTTTCCCTGCATCAGCAGGGAAACCCCGAGATTGTTCTGAACCACCTCCGAACGCGGATTCGACTTGAGCGCGGCCTCATACGATTGGCGCGCCTGTGGCCAGTCGCGGCGGGAATCGTAAAGCTCACCAAGGGCGTTCCAGGCCCGCCAGAGCGAGGGATCCATCTTGACGGCGTCGATCAGGTTTTTTGCCGCGTCGTTCGGTTTCTGCAGCATGAGATAGCAGATCCCCATCCCTTGACGCGCCTGCGCTTCCAAGCCTTTTTCGGCCGCGACGCTTTTAAAAGCTTCGAGCGCGTCATCGGGTTGATGCAGCCCGAGAAAGACCTCGCCCAAGCCGAATCTCGCCTGGGCATTTTGGGAATCGATGGTGAGGATCTGGGTGTAATTGTCGCGGGCGGAATCGAAATCCCCGGCGTCGAGGGCGCTCTGGCCATCCTTGAGCAATTTGTCCTTGGTTTCGGCCTTCATCGCCGAAACCTGTTTTGTCTCGGCCGTAGGCTCCGTCGGCGTTTCGGCACAAGCGGACAGCCCGAGCGCCGCGAGCAGGGCCAGAACAGCGGCGGCGCTTCCGCGGAGCCGGACGGGGTGCCGGTGACGAATAGTCATGGTCAACGCCTAAGAATACACCCCAAGGGCGGCCGATCGCTGCGCCGCACGCCATGCCGGTGCCGTTGATGATTCGGGCAGCGCCCAGGATGCCTTCAAGGATCGGCGGCGTCTAGGGCCGAAGGCCCCGATTCCCGCGATCGATGCGGCATCCCGGCTGCCGCCAAGGCCGCAAAATCCGCCGCATCCGGGTCACGATGCCAAGCCTTAATCGATGTTGCCCGAATCCTTCGCGTGGGCCGAGTCCGCCACCTGCCCGCCGGCCAAGCCGCCGAGCTTGGCGCACAAGCGCTGTTCCATCCCCTGGCCACCTTTGCAGCCCCCGAGTGCCTCGATCACCGAGGCCACCGATTGACTGAACTGCGCCCGCAGCCCCGGCGTATGCGCCCCGGGTGCGTTCGCCGCGAGGCGCAACGGCTGCTTGCCCGAGGTCCGGCTGCTGTCGGCTTGGGCTATGGCGGTTTCGTGCAGCGGCTCGTCGGGGGCCACCATCTTGCCGCCCTTGGATGCTTCCCAGACCGCTTCGACGACCCTCACGAAGCGCGCCTTGGTAGGCTCGGTCAGTGTTGGGGCACGGTCTGCAGCACTTGTCTCCAATGCCTTCGCCGCCGGAGGTGCTGCCGGTGGCGCGCTTGCGGCAGTTGGTGCCGCCGCCTCGCTCTTCGCCTTTACCGCGGGGGTGTCATGCCAAACGGGAACGAATTTCGCCTCCGCCTTTGCCGGCAGGATGGCCGCACTTTCCGAGCCCTTCCCAGCGTCCCCGGCATGGAAATTGACCGCGACAGGCTCCTTGGCCCGTTCCGAAACCGGCGTGGGGGTGGATTCGGGCGGAGCGGTAACGACGGGTATTGCCTTGGTCTCTACCTTGGCCGGAGCGGTCTCTACCTTGGCCGGAGCCAGGGCGGCCTGTGGGGCAGTCTGCTCGGTTACCTTGGCCTCGTCCTTGGCCGTTGCCGGCGCGGGCCCCGGGTCGGGCGTAATGTGCTGAGGCCCTGGCTCCTTGGCCTCCTCTGAGGCGATTGGGGCCGGTTCCGTGGTTTGTTGCGTGACCGGCACATCCTTGGTCTCGTCCTTGGCCGTTGCCGGCGCGGGCCCCGGGTCTGGCGTAATGTGCTGAGGCCCTGGCTCCTTGGCCTCTTCTGTGGCCGCTGGGGCCGACTCCGAGGATTGTGTGACCGGCACTTCCTTGGCCTCGTCCTTGGCCGCCGCCGGCCCTGGGTCGGGCGTAATGTGCTGAGGCCCTGGCTCCTTGGCCTCGTCCTTGGGCGTGGCGGCAATTTCGTCCTTGGCCGGGGCGGCAATCTCGGCTGTGGCATCCCTCAACACTACTGGAACGGGCACCGGGGCCGGCGCAACATGGTCGGACTCCTTAGCCTCGACCTTAGCTGCCGCAGCAGCGACCTCCGGGACGGCCGAGATAGCCTCGGCCCGGGAGTCCTTGGCCTCATCCTTGACCGCCGCGAGGGCGGCTTGCGCCGGGGCCGAGACCTGCTTGGACGGCGGTTCGGCCGGAAGAGCAGTTACGGCCTCGACATGCTCAGGCTTGCCGGAAACATCGACGGCCGCGATCTTTACCGAGGGTGTCGGCTGCACCGGCGGGGTTTGCGGGGCAGGCTTCGTCAACAGGGTCTGGACCCGCCAATTGGTGCGTTCGATCCGGGGATAGGCCGACGGGCTGGGTTCCGACGAGGTGATTTCGAGGGCGGCAACCGGGCTCTTGGCCTTCCCTTCGGCCGAAGCAAGATCCGCGGCTTTCGATGCCTTCGCCTCGTTCTCGCTCTTATCGGCCAGCGCCAGATTGGCGTTGATCGTCGCGTCGCCGCGGGCGACCGTCTTCGATTCGTCCAAATACTTCTTGGCCTCGGCGACGTCGCCGCGCAGAAGATGGGAATACCCGAGATTGTTGAGCGTCTGGGCCGAATGCGGCTCGATCTCGAGGGCGGCGTTGTAATACTTGTCCGCCAGATCGTAGCGGTGGAGTTCGTCATAGGCCGCGGCGAGCGCGTTAAGTGTTTGAACGGACTTCGGATTTTTGGCCACGGCCTTGAGGAAGGAGTCGACCGCGAGGCCGGTTTGGCCGGCCAGGAGATAGGTCTTGCCCAGGGCATAAGGGTCGGTCATCGAAACCGATAGCGAGGCGCCGTCCTTTTGGCTGCCACTCGATACCACCGCTTGAACCCCCGGGATCGCATTCCCGTTCGGATCCGCACAGGCGGCCAAGCCAACGGCGGCCATCGCGGCCGCCGATACCGTGACCAGTAACCTCAGCTTAAACCCCGATTCCATATCCCCCTCCGCTGGCTATCCAGGCGGCATTTCCCCCGTTCTTATACTACTAGTCATGGTAACTTCGAAGTCCCTTCTTTCAGCAGCGGTAGCACAATCTGCGAGACCCGGATGATGCCGGGCCCTTGATGACGATCGGGGCCGAGGGAAGAATGAACGTGACCGGCGGCTCGGCTGGCCGCACCGGGAGCGTGTGCGCCTCCCCCCCCTCGGCCCGCCTCATCTTCCGGTGCCGCATCTCGCCGGCGGAGACCCGCAATGCTGGGCCGATGCGCGGTCCCAAGAGCTCCGGTTGCACCGGCAGCGCGGTGAAGGTCTGTATCTCGCTCAGGCCGATCTGCCTCGAGGCTCGCCAGTTAGAATTGTGCCGCCAGGGCCGCCGGCCGATTTCGCCGCCCACGCGGCTGAACGCGGCATCGAGCGCAACGCGCGCTTGCGTGCAGATGAGGAGAAAATTCGAGAGCGGCCGTGGCAAGAAGAAACGCGGCTATCTCTTCCCATGCGCTACGGCATGACGGGGACTTTTTGCGATCAAGCCGGAATTATATCTAATGCAAGGCCCCAATGCCTTTTCCCACTGCCGGGAGCAGCGCCCGGGCGATCCGTATCACCGCCGGGCTAAGGATGATGATCATCAGCGATGGCAAAATGAAGGCTACGAGCGGGATCGATAGCTTGACGGATAGCGACTGGGCTATTTCCTCGGCCCGGAGTACCCGCTTGATGCGCATATCGTTGGCTTGAACACGGAGTGTTTGCGCGATGCTGGTCCCCAGCGATTCGGATTGCACCAGGACGGTTGTGAACGAACGGATCTCATCCACTCCCACCCGTTCCGCAAAATTGCGCATAGCGTCATCCCGCGATTTACCGGCCCGGATTTCCAGGCTTGTCAGTCGCAGCTGCTCGGCCAATATCGGATGCGCCGAAGCGATTTCGGCGCTTACCCGATCGAGCGAAGCATCAAGGCCCAGCCCCGCCTCAACGCAGATCAGAAGCAGATCAAGGGCGTCGGGGAAGCCCTCGCGCACCGCTCGCTGCCGCCGGGTTTGCCGAAACCGTACCCATAGTCGAGGCGCCATGAGACCGGTGATGCCAAGCGCCGACCCGAATATCAGTAATGCGTGGGTGGACATGTTGCCCAATACAAAGGGTGCAATGGATACGAAAGCGCCGGGCAGCGCCAAACCGAGAAGAAAGCGGCTCGCAAAATAGACGCTTGCTGCCGCGGGGTGGAAGTATCCGGCTTGAATCAAGGTACGCCCAATCTTCGAGTGCACTCCCTCCGGAGATGGAGCGACATATTTCTCGACGGACTTGCTAATGCGAACAAGCGCCCCATCGTCCGCATAGCGTAAGGATGGGGCCTCGCCGCCGGCGTTGCCCTCGCCCGCTCCGGCGGTCAAGCGCCGCCGATACGGGGTTCGGTCAAGCCACAGGTCGTAACCAACGGCCACCAACAAGGTCACCGCCGCAAACGTGCACAGCAGGCTGAGAACCGCCAAACTGGAATCAATCGGACCACCCGTGGCCGTGCCATGAATCAGAGAGGTAATTGTGTCCATGCGTGGCCCCCTATACCCGGAATCGCACGAGCTGCCGCATAACCAGAATGCCTATCAGCAACAAGCCGAGGCCGGCGCCGAAAGCACTGACAAAGGCAGGATCGTTCAAGTATTCGTCGTAATACCGGCGGTTCATCGCCCACATCCCCGCCATAACCGCGAATGGCAATATGCTCAGGACGATCGCCGACATACGCCCCGCTGCCGAAAGGGCGCGAATTTTGCGGACCATACGGAACCGCTCGCGAATAATTTGAGATAGGCCGTCTAGGGTCTCGGTCAGATTGCCGCCTGTGCCGTGGTGGATCCTCATGGCTATAATCATGAAGCGCAGATCCGGATGGCCGACGTAGCGGTCCATGTTTTCCAGAGCCTCAAAGAGATCGAGGCCGTAGGTCATCTCGTCCACGGCGATGCCGAACGCGCTGCCGATTGGGTCCGGCATATCCTTGGCCACGAGCGCCATACCGGTGCCGATCGGATGGCCGACACGCAGGCTCCGCACCATGATGTCGAGAGCATCCGGCAGTTGTTCTCCGAAACGACCAAGCCGGCCGCGTCGGAGGCGCCTGAGCCACAGGACTGGGAGCGATACTCCGGCCACCAGGCCGATGGCTACCGATGCAAGCACCTGATTCGTGAGCAGGGTAGCGATAACAAACGCGAGTACCCCAAGCCCCATCATCACGGCCAGCAGGCGCCAGATACCCATGGTTAGCCCCGCCTGCTCGATAAGCCGGTCAATCCACGCCACAACGGCAGCTGGCCGCTTACCAGCCTCCGAAGCGAACGGCTTGCGACGCAGTCTCTCGACGACCTCGAGCGAGCTCGCCCCGGCCTCCATCATCTTTATGCGACGGTTGATAGCCTGGTGTTGGCTCTGTCTTTTGTCGGCGAAAAGGTGAAATAGCCCCTCGACCAAGAGAAAGCCGGCAAGGAATACCGCAACATAAAGCAGGTATATGAGATTTAGCGACATGGCAGCTCAGCCCAGGGACCGGTCCGGGGTAAAAATGTCCTGCGGGACATCGAGACCGCGGCTAGCCACTTGTTCCATGAATTTGGGTCGTACCCCGGTGGCGCGAAATTCACCCCGGATCTTTCCGTCCTGCTCCGTGGAAAGCCGCCGGAAATGGAAGATTTCCTGCATGGTTATGACATCGCTTTCCATGCCCGTGACTTCCTGGAGGCTCATGATGCGGCGCTTTCCGTCACTCATGCGTTCAAGCTGGATTACCACATGAATGGCGGAAGCGATCTGCGCTTTCATCGTCCTGCCGGGCAAGTCGAGCCCTGCCATGCCGATCATTTGCTCGATCCGGTAAAGCGCATCGCGGCAGGTGTTGGCATGGACGGTCGTCATCGAGCCTTCGTGCCCCGTATTCATAGCTTGCAGCATGTCGAAGGCCTCACCGGCCCGGACCTCGCCGACAATGATGCGGTCGGGTCTCATGCGCAGGGCATTCTTAAGCAGATCCCGCTGCGTCACTTCGCCCTTGCCCTCGATGTTCTGCGGCCGTGTTTCGAGACGAGCGACATGAACCTGCTGGAGCTGCAACTCGGCGGCATCCTCGATCGTGACGATGCGCTCTCGTTCGTCGATGTACTGCGACATGGCGTTGAGCAAAGTGGTCTTACCGGCGCCGGTACCGCCGGAAATGAGGACGCTCAACCGGGCCTTTACGATCACCCGAAGCAAGCTTGCGATTTCCTGAGGAAGGGTTCCAATCGCGATCAGTTTTTCGACGGTCAGTTTTTCCCGCGCAAACTTGCGGATGGACAGCAATGCGCCATCCACGGCCAGCGGCGGAATGATGGCATTGACGCGTGAGCCGTCGGGAAGCCGGGCATCGACCATCGGCTGCGCTTCGTCGATGCGGCGCCCAACGGCGGATACGATCTTGTTGATGATGCGCAGCAAGTGCCGCTCATCCTTGAAAATTACGTCCGTGAGTTCGAGGTGCCCATTTCGTTCGACAAAGACCTGGTTATACGTGTTAACCAGAATTTCCGAGACCGTGTCGTCTTTGACCAAGGGTTCAATCGGCCCAAGGCCCATCACCTCGTTCAGGATGTCGTTGACGATTTGCTCCTGCTCGGCAAGGTTGACGGCAGTCTGCTCCGTTGCCAGAAGCTCGCGCACGAGCTCGCCGACCTCTTGGCGGAATTGGCCAGGACCCACGGTCTCGAACGCGGCAAAATTCATGGTGTCGAGGAGCCGACGGTGGAGCCGGACCTTCAGGTTCGTATAAGCCGCATTTGTACCGGAGGCGGCCGCCGGGCGGCCCGCGACTTTGCGGTCGTGAGCAAACGTCGGGCTTTTCGCCGTCGCGGCCTTGACGTCGATGTTGGAATTGCGAAAGGCTTTGAACATGCTAACCTGCCGATCTTATTTCGTGTGAATAGCCCTGGCCCGCGGCGAGAGCGGAAGCGCCCGGCACGCGCGCCAGCGCCCCTGTAACCATGTCTCGAATGCGCCGTTCGATCTTCGACCACCGCCTGATCTCCGCAAGCGAGGCGCCGCGATTGAGTGCTTCGTACACGAGCTTGAAATCGTTGGGGATCAGGAAATCTACCGGCCGCCCCAGTGCCTCCTGAAGCTCCTTGAGCCGTATCTGACCATGGAACAATCGCCCCCGGTAGCGATTCAAGACCACGACCAGCGGCACATGACTGAGACCCTCTTGGGCCAAGGCTTTGATCTGGCGCCGGGCCTGCCTAACGGCGCCGACATTGGCCTGAAGCACCAAAAACAACAGGTCGCACTTGCCAAGCACAGCCGATGTCCATGCCGCCCAATCGTGCGGCAGATCCAACAGCACGAAATCGTATTGTTGGCGCGCAAGATCGACGATGTTCGCCGCGACGCCGGGCTCCAGTGCCTCGAGCGGCACCATCTCGGACGGCGCCGCCAGGACATCGAGACCGCTTTTATGGTGAGACATCATGGCCGAGAAGAGGACGGGGTCAAGCCGCTCCGGCGAATGGATAATATCGGCGGCGGAGGTCTTGCCCACAATGTCGAGATAGAGGGCCACCCGCCCGTATTGAAGATCCAAATCGAGGATGGCGCTGCGAACGGGCCGGCCTGCCGCCCGGGGAATCGCACTGGCGGCATGGACCGCGAGCGTGGTCGCGCCAACGCCGCCGCCCGACTTGAGGAAGGCGAACACCCGGCCTTCCGAGCCTGACGCCAGACCTTTGATGCGATTGGCGATGGCCTCGATCGAGCTCAGGAGATCGCTCCGGGAAATCGGTTGCGGGACGAAGTCTGCGACGCCGGCCCGCATCAACCGGCGCACGGTATCCATGGTCGCGTCGGCGCCGCTGGCGATGACGTGCATATCGACATCTTTCTGCCGCAAAAGGGACTCGACGCGGGCGATCGCCGCGGGTTCGTCCCCGCTCACATCCACGAACAGGATATCCGGCCGGTGAGAATTGGCGAACTGAAGAGACATGTCCCCGCCGGTCCGTTCGTCGATGGTGAGGCTCACCACCTCAATGCCAGCCAAGGCGGCGGCCACCTGTTCGCTCGCTTTGTGCGATCGCGTGAAGGCCGTCATCGTGAGCCGCCGCGGATTTGTCAGGGAGGCCGACATCATCGCCCTCTTCACGCGGTCACGAAAAGGAGGGCGGTACCCGCCGGTGCGGGGACTCCCTTCGACACCACGGTGCGGTCCGATGCTTCGCCACGAAGGATAAAAGTGCCCGGGCGGCCGGGGAGACGGAAACTGCGCACGAAATTGTTGAGGCGCAGGAATGCAACCGAAACTAGATCCTGACGGCGCCCCGCGATGCCGAGCGTGCGGTCAGGATGCGCGATCGCCAAATGAAGGCGCCCGCCGCACACGCACGGCAACGGCCGACGGCGTGACGGCGTCTGCCATGACAGCAAACCGCCGGCCGAAGTCGAGCCTGTATTCTCCGCGTTCCGTGATGCGTTCGTGCACTTCATATGAGAGTCTCGGTTCCAAAGTTTCCTTGTTCACCAGCTCAACCCTTCTGACCGGTCAATTATGCCAGGATCTTCGTCGTGTCGCGTTCCGGGGCCGGTCAGTTCACCAAAGCCAGGGGTATGTTCGGTTCGCAGGCGCCAAGCAGCGCGGCCCCCAATTGGCCGGGCGTCGGCACGTTGAAAATCTGGCCTTTGCCTGCAAACCCCGCATTACGGGCCGCGGTCACGTTTAGATCCTTAAGATTCGTCAAATATGTCAGGGACGGGCCATCGTTACCCGTATTGTAAAACACCACGTAGAGGTCATAACCGGCCGCCCCCGCCCGCGAGGCCGCGAGATTGGTATTGACATTGAGTGTATTGAGTGCGGCAGCACTACAATTTCCACAGTTGTTCTTGCCATCCGTCACCAGGACTATGCCCCGCCCGACGCTCGAGCTGGGGAAGGGTTTCGAGTTATTAAATAGAGCGGCCGCCGTCGTTAAGCCGGGGCCGAGATACGTACCGCTGTTGCACGACGGCATGCCGAAACCGCTGCCGCATGGGCCCAATCGCGTGGATCCGACGCCATTGATTATGTCGGTCATGGTCTGGTTGTTAGTGGCCATGTGGTCAAGTCTCGATCCGAGGCAATTCGTACCGCAGGCCGGCACTATACCGGTAGGGGTAACTTCCCCGGTTTCGACAAGCAGCCCGCTCAGCGACTGGTTGCTGGTATTGTTAAAAATGCAGTTCACAAGACTGAGATCGGCGGTCTGCGCGACTTTGGTCCCCGAGAGCGGCCCGGTGAACGAGCCACTGACGTCTTGGACGATCACCATGTCCAACTGCTGGGTCCCCACCGCGTGCGCGGCGGTGGCTTGGGCCCTGACATCGGTTGACGTACGGCCCAGAAGAGTCGAGAACCAGGCGGGCACGGCGTTGTTATGGCTCACGGTCCTGTTCGTTGTCACCCGAACGGCGTTAACGGGGGTCACGGCCGTGTCGAAGGTCCTGGTTGCCAGGTTCCAATTGCCAGTCTGAACATCCCCGTTCAGCGCGACCGTGCCGTTGGTGGCCACGGGCATGTTCTTTGCGGCATAGGCTTGAGCCGCCGTACTGGCACCTGGGTAAAATGTACCGGCAATAGTCACTCCATTTAGGTTCGCCGCCACGGCGCCCGGCGGCCACAGCACGGCAGCGCCCGCCTCGGCGGCGGCGTCGGCCGTGGCCTGAAGCTGGTTCCTCATCAGGAAGAGATAGCCCGCGTCGATCCCCATGGCGCAGAGAGCGAAGAACATCACCATGCTCAGGGCCGCCCAGACGACGATGCCGCCGCGCTCGCCGTGCAGCAGTTCTCCCGCTCTTTTCTCTAAACTAAACATTTCCATCGTCCTTCTTTCTTTCTTCTTTCTTCTTTCTCGTTGTCTCTCCGGCGTCGCCCGCGGCAGCGGATCGCGGCTTGCCGCGTTACGCCAACTCGAACCCCTGCGCTTCCATTTCCCTAAGGTTCGAAACTGTTAGTTCTCCTTGAACATGATCACCTTTGCCTGGAGACTCCTGTTTGCAAAAATACCCGTCAGGTCGACGAGCGCGGCTTGCGCCATCGGCACGCTTATGGCTACGCCGACGTCGGTGGCTGCAACGAACCCCGGGAATTGCGCTGTATCGCAGGTTGCGCCCACGGGTGGGGCCTGGCCGGGTGCACAGATTATGTAAGTGTAGCCTTGCAGATTAATGTACAGCCCGTTCTGGGCTCTGGTCAGCGCCTGCGCAGAGGTACCGTTTTGGATGGACAATACCCGGGTCGCGTCGCGCGCCGCATTTAGCATGTTGCTGTTAACGAATAACAAGAATCCGAATTCAATTATGCCGAAGACCAGCACCAACATGAGGGGCAACACGAAAGCAAACTCGACCACCGCCGCGCCGTGCCCGTCGCGGCACAGCCGGCTCAGTCGATTCGCTTGCGATCCTTTGTCGCCGGCACGGAACATCACTGCCCTCGCTATGGGGATTGCTCAGTTGCGCCCGTAACCCCGGAGATCACGCCTGAGGTTGTGCGGAGCGCCACCGGCTTGTGGATCTTTCCCGTCTCGTAACGCTCGATCGCCAAAGCGTCGCGGCGGCCCGCATAATCGGGGATCTCTTTGCCTGTCAGATCCGGCTTGGGATTCACGACCTGGATCGCCAAGTTCTGCGCGTTGGCATCGCCGAAGCCGGGTCCGGGCCGCACCGGCGCCGAAGAACAGCCGGCCGCCATAAGCATGGTCAGCGCCCCGATCGCAAAAATCTTCTTTTCCATCCCCACCACTCCCTTTACTTGATGATGTGCCCATAAGAGCCGGACATGCCGCCGGCCGGCTTCATGCCGGACGCCGGATCTTCGACCCGGCCCATCAGGAAGAGATCCTCGTCGTTGGGCGCAATGAACCGGTCCGTGGGCACGGCCAAGGTCCCGGCAAGGGCGGGCTTGACCAGATGCGGCGTAATGACGATGACGAGCTCCGTCTCCTGGTTTTGGAATTTGCTGCTGCGGAAAAGCGCGCCCAGTACCGGGATATCCCCGAGCCATGGCCACTGGCTGACGGCGTTGTTGTAATTGCCTTGCAAAAGACCGGCGATCGCCAGCGCCTGACCGTCGCGAAGCTCCACCGTCGTGTTTGCCCGCCGCGTAATCAGTGACGGGACTTGGTTGTCACCGACAAACACCTTGGTCACAGGGTTCGGATCGATAGCGCTCACCTCGGGGCGTACCGCGAGGTTAATGAGGCCGTCGCCAAGGACCGTCGGCGTGAACGACAGCCCAACACCGAACTCCTTGAATTCAATTGTGATGGCGGTGCCGCCCCCGGTGCCCTGAGGGACCGGCACCGGAAACTCGCCGCCGGCCAAAAAGCTTGCTGTTTCGCCGGAGAGCACGGTGAGGTTCGGCTGGGCCAAGCTCTTCACCACCCCTTTGGTTTCCAAGAAATCCAAAAGGCCGTTCACCGTCCAAGTGCCGTTGTGGCCGCCGAGGCCAAGGACCGAGGCGGGCGCGCTCACGTCGCCAACGGCTGTGGGGAATAGTGAGGCGATAGTCGCGACGTTGAACTTTGAAATCGTGTTGAAGTTGAAGCCACTGGCAGCGGCCTGGATCTGATTGCTTATGCCCAAACTCTTGGCCGTATTGCGCGCGACTTCCGAGAACCTTACCTCGAGCAGGACCTGCTGGCTCCCGCTCACCGAAAGCATATTGGTGACCTGGCCCGGGGCATAGCGGTCGGCGACCGCCAGCGCCTGGGAGAGGCGTTCGGCGTTGGATACCGGGCCCCGAAGCACAATCGAGTTGCCGGCAAAACGAACCTCGATCGGCTCGCCGGGCAGCACTTCGTTGAGCTTGGCCTTTAGGCCCTCGACGTCGTAGGTGACCACCAAGTCCACGACGGCAAGAAGCTTCTTCTTTTCGCCATAAATGGTCAGGCTTGTCGAGCCAAGCTTCTTGCCCAAAACATATATCGACTGGTTGGTGAGCGGCAGCACATCGGCAATCGTGTTGTTGCCAACGAGGAGATCGACATACGCCTGATCCACGCGCAGCACCTGGGACTTATCCACGGGCACAACGAACTGGCCCGCCTGCAACATCTTGCCCGTGTCAACCGAAAGCTGCGGCTGCGCCAGGGCGGCTCCCGTCGCGCTCATTAGCCCGAATAACGCTATGACTACGACGGCCGCCTTTTTGATGTGCCCCCAACTCTCTTTCCACATATTCCAGGCCCCCTGTTCGTTGCGGCTGCCTTCGGCACCGATGTTAAACGTCATCGCATCAGTATGCCAGATGGTCACCTAATCTCAGCCTTTGTTTTCGTCTCGGTCCTTCGGCTACTTTAATTAAACCCTCTGCGATTTAGCAACGACCGTCGGCCTCACTGGGGAGCGGCCGTGGGGGCGGTTTCGCTCGCCCCAGTCGCCGCCTCGCTTTTCACCGCCGGCTTGCCGGGCGTAAGGGATTCCGGCTCTTCCGTGGCCGCAGGCGCTTCTTCCTGGTGGTTGATCGGGCGGGACATCCGCGCGCGCCCATTGCTCATGGGTAATCCGCCTTCGGGCTCGACCCGGTAGTCCTCGATCTTAATACCGCGGGTGATCGTGATTAAGCTGCGGTCGTCGGAGCGCTCCACCGCTTTCGCGGCGGCCCGCGGGGCCGGCTCGGCTTTGACTTCGGGTTGGAGATCCTTTATCGCAACCGCCGCGTGGCTGGACTCCGCCACGTCGTCATTTTTACGCAGCAATAAATTGAGCGTGCCGACCTGCTGACCAAGAACGAGCTTCTGCGCCTGTTCCGGCGTGACCTCAACGGTGACCGCCTTCGCGACTTGGGGCTTGTCCTGCCGGTCGTCGGCTTCCTGGTCGATTCCCAATACCTTGACGTTCTGAAGCAGGATGTCGGTCGCAGCGCTCTTGGCACTGCCGGGGTCCATCTCCCGGGTCAGGAGAATGTCGACGCGATCGCCGGGCAGAACGAACCCGGCCACGCCCACCACGTCGTTGACGCGAATCGTGACCGCACGCAATTCCCCGGTGACCAGGGCCGAGAGCGTGGCGCGCTGCCCCGAGCCGGTGAGCTTGGCCGCCATAATGGGCTCGCCGATATCGATACGGCGGAGAACGACTTTGGGGTCGTTCCCAGCCAAGAGTTCGTCAACGGTATGGAAGACGCCCTCCGGCACCGAGCTGGCGGGCCAATCGACCATCTTGATTTGCTCGCGCTCGATACGGTTGCCAAACAGCAGCGTGGCGTTGGCCACCACCACCGTGGTGAGGGGAATTTTCTCCTCTTTGACGACCACTGACCCCGCTTGTTGCTGTGCCAGCCAGCTGCGGGCAAGAACCACCGCCGCGACCCCCAGCAGCAACGCCAGCCCCAACATCATGACAGTCCTGAATCGCATCGCCGTATACTCCACTTTGCGCCTAGCGGCGGGTTTGCCGCGGTCCGGGAAGCAACCGCTTTGCGCGTTAATTCATGCGCCCGGAAGCCTTCCGATGCCGCTGGCCGTTGCCTCAATTCGGCAATCCGGCCACGCCACTACTACTAAAGTCGAGGGTTATCCCCGTTAGCCATGGCCGACGCCGCTATTGCGGCCCTCCGCCGGCCACCTCATCCCCCGCCCGTCAGACGACAACCCCCTTCCGTCGCCCGCCGCTGCACGCTTTCCCGTTCCTCGCAGCCGCGGCCGATTGCCAGGAGAAATCGATCCCACCCTTAGAATTATGGGTTAACGACAACGTTGGTGAGGGCGGTCCCGATATTGGTAAATATGTTGTTGACGCCATCCGTAAGAGCCACTGCACCGGCGACGAGCACGATGCTGATGAACGCGATGAGCAGCGCATACTCCACCACTGCGTCCCCGTTCTCGCTCCTCAAAAGCTCCGAAAGTCTGAGAAACCATTTCATTTCTACGTCCTCCTCGTTATCCGATTCATTGAAGTTGACAGTGCAAACTTGAGTCATCGTCGGCTAACGTTCCCCACTCACCTTTTCCGTCCGGGCACCAAATATCGACGTCCGTTGTTCCCATGGACGTGTGGCTAGTTATGGCGGCTTCGCTATCCGAGTTTAATTATATCAAGTCTTTATCAACCCTTAGTTAAATCTTAATAGAATATTAGTATTCTGGAAACCAAACGGCGGCACAAGCTCCCGGAGCGGTTAACCTATACATCCGGGTGTGCGTTGAATCACTTTTCCTATATTTAGCTTTAATACGGGGAGCGGGCCACCGAGCCTCGTTGGTTGTTGGGTTATCGGGAGTCTCGTTCCGACGAAGGTTCCTTGTTTGTAAAAGGCCACGCGGTCCACTCCGTACGGAAAACGAATAAGAATCATTACGGCCTAGACCGGGTTGCCATCCGCCGCAAATGCCTGGGCATGGCGACTACGATCGTGCTGGTTCACCGGCGGGCTCGGGAGGTTCGCGTGTTTGGGAACGCTCAGAACACGCCCGGGATGAGGCGCGACGTGCGCCGCATATAGGATTCGTATTCGGGAAACGTCCGCTCGAGCACGGACTCTTCGTTGAACATCCGGCAAAGCTGGAAGCCGAAATGCAGGACCAGCAAGACCGTCGCCCAAAACGACAGAAACTGAAGGTAAAAGCCGAATGTTATAATCTCTTCGACCAGATAGAGGGGGTGGCGGACGATGGCATAGGGACCGGTCGTAACAAGCCGCCGGGCTTCCGGCATGAGGCTGAAAGACCGCCCCAGTTGCGTAACAACGTATGTCGCCAACGCAGCGCCGCCAAGGACGAGAAGCGCGGACAAAGATGCGATCGTCATGGACATTTCCGAGCGCGGACAAAAAAGCATGCCTAACGGGAGGAAGGAGCCCATGAGCGCGATGAGACGCGGCCGAATGCCCTTTGCCTTTGCCTCCGGACGCAGCCGGAAAAGAACAATTAGGGGTATCGCAAATAGGAATACGAGAGCCGAAGCCCTCGCGCCGACGGTGACGACGAATAAGTACTCCGTTCCGCCGTTACGCGGCGCGTCCAGGAATTGCAAAAAGCCGGCGATGCCGTGCTTCAGAAAGAAAGAGTACGTGACGATTGTCGCAAGCCGCATCGCCATGTCGTAAAGCCGCGTCTTACTCGCGGCTTGCAGCGATCGCCACAACGACGGAAAGAAAGCCGATGTCCGATTACGCATCGTGCCATTCTCCGGCTCGGGCAACGGCAGGCTCCCGCGGGTACGCAGCCGTGGTTCGCCTTCGGGCCACGGCCCGGGTCCGGCAGGATTGAATTATGTGTTTTGCCGTATCGCGGGGCCAGCGCCTTTTTACGACCCGCGCGCCTTCGAGCGGCGACTGCGCGGCCTGCCGGATTCGATCATGACGACCGCGGCAAAAATGGCGGTCCGAAATCGCGATTGCAAGGTGGGCCCGCTCGAAAGAGCTACAGGCGTGCCGGGCCGTTAGAAAGAGGCCAGATTGTTCGCCACGATCGCTACGTTGAGCAACATAGCTGCCATGTAGCCACGCACCGGGAGGCGCCGTGCCGCTAGGATCGCAAAACCGATGACGGCCAATTTCGGGAGCCACCAATTAGACCCCAGAGTAGTCATGCACCAAGCCATGAACGGGTTCAGTTCCCAAGCCGTAGCGTGGACGGCAAATACATGATTGGTCGTGGCAATGTCGGCAATTTCGAGCGCCACCACCAGCGCGATGAGCACCCACTTATATACCTCAACATCCGCCGCCCATGGAGCGTGGAAGCCGGTCGAATGCTTGGCGGCCGCCGGAAGCGGCGCGAACGGCATATAGGGGGCCGTCGCTGGCATAGCTGAAACCATGCTTGGACATTACTTTTCGGCGGTTAAGAATTGGTTAGTCACGCCGCGCCTAAAGTTCGCCGCGAATGTCCGCCCGGTCGCAATGACCGCGACAGCCTGGCGGTAGTTCGGAAAATCGGGGAGCCGCTATTCGCAAATATTCCATCACGGCGCTCCGGCTGCTGATTACGGCCGGAGTGCTTTGGGCCTTGACGGCGCGCGTCGATCTAACCCGGACCGGGGAAATTCTGGGCCGGGTTTCACTCCCGGAGCTGGCGGCGGCGCTCATTGCGCTCGCGGCGGCGACGGCGTTGGTGGCTCTGCGCTGGCACTTCATTCTTGCCGCCGGCGGTGATTCTCCCGGGCCCGGCGTCCTGCTGAAAATCGTGTTCGTCGGGATGTTCTTCAACCAAGTGCTGCCGACCGGCGTCGGCGGCGATGTTGTCCGGGCCTGGCGATGCGTCAGTCTGGGAATTGGCCCAGGACCGGCAATCCGGAGTGTCCTGCTCGACCGGGCCAGCGGCTATTTCGTGTTTGTCGTCCTGTACGCGGCGACGCTGCCTACTCTGTTGCACGCGCTCTTGGATGCGCGACAGGGCGCGGGCGCCGTGATTTTACTGGCGCTGGCGGGAAGCGGGATCGTGGCGCTGCTGCTCCTGGACAAGCTGCCGCAGCGCCTCATGCGCCTGTCGATGCTCGCGCCACTCGCGGCACTTTCGCGCCAGAGCCGGCGCCTTTGTGTCCAGCCGCGGACGATCGTGCCCGTGCTTGGCATTTCCATGGTCGTGGCCATGCTCAACATTCTCACCTTCAAATTGCTGGGCGGCAGCGTCGCCATCGGCCTTGCTTTCGCTACCTGGGTCGCGGTCGTGCCGCCGATCACGTTGATACAACTTTTGCCCGTTTCTCTCGCCGGCTGGGGCATTCGCGAAGTCGGGCTGGTGGTCGCATTGGCGGCCTTCGGAGTCCCGGCCGAGCCGGCATTGGCGGTGTCGTTACTCTTCGGCTTGGTTCAGATCGTTATCGGGCTTCCGGGCGGGGTGATCTGGCTATTCGGTTGGGACGTCGCGGCGGCGCGCGAACGGGCGCCGCTCGAAACGGCAAACGGCGCCGTGGCACAATTGGTGCCGGACGAACGATAGACATAAAGAGGTGCACGTCCGATACCGGACTTACGGCGCGCCGGTCATTCCGGCCTCGCACCGGCCCAACACCCGAACCGTCTCCACGCCGAGATCGAGACTCGCAAGATCCTTGGATCGCCGTGTCACCGCAGCGGCGAACTCGCTTACCGCGACGGTCAGCGGGAGATCTTTCGCGACCGGCAACGGCTCGCCCGGTCCTTCGATTTCGCCGCGCACCACGTCATGCCGTGACAATTTTTCCGGGGCAAGATCGTCGTATACAAGCGCGGCATCCCCGTAGATCGCTTCGAACCGCCTTTGCTTCGCGATCAGATTGCTCAAAAAAATATCGGCCGTGACGGCGCCCGGAAAAGTGAGCCCGAGTCTGATGCTCTGGCCGACGCCGTCTTCGACGCTTTTGCGCGCCACCTCGGCCACCCGGACAGCATCGGGTGAGCAGCCGACAAGGTCCAGGCACATGGCAACGTCGTGTGCCCCCCAGTCCCAAAGGACCGGCACATCGCGGCGATACGGCCCCAGATTTCCCGCTTCCGCGCGGATCGCGCGGAGCTGACCAAGTCCGGCCGCGGCCCGCTTCAGCCCTCGCCACGCCGGATGGAAGAGATGCGTGTGATCGACCCACACCAGCCCGCCACGATCCAGGACGAGATTCCGCAGCGCCAGCGCTTCGTCTAAATTCATCGTCAGCGGCTTCTCCACCAGAACCGCCAACCCCGATGCAACCGCCGCTGTTGCCATTTCCGCGTGGAGCGCCGGCGGCGTGGCGACGATGACGGCATCCAAGTCCCTGGCTTGCGCGATGGCGCGCCAATCGGTATCGACGATGCAATCCGCGCCGGCCAGAGTGGCACTTTCATGGGTTCGGCCGGCGAGCCGGGCGAGACGAACCCCGGGAATCCCGGCGATGGTGCGGACATAGGCCCGCCCCCATCTTCCGGTACCGATCAGGCCAAGACGCACCGGTGGCACATCGCCTCACTGAACGCCGGTATATACGCCGTCGGCCCAGAGCAAGAATCGCCGCAATCCATCGTTGAGATCCACCAACGGCTCGAACTGAAGCTGAAGGCGGGCTTTCCGGATATCCGGGCATCGGCGGTTGGGTTCGTCGGCCGGATAGCTGTCCGGATACTCGACATTGTTGTACGCAACTGTCCGTCCAAGCACCTCACCGACGCGCCGGACAAGTGCCACCATCGAAATCTCGGGCGTCGGATTGCCGATATTGTACGCCTCGCCCGGGACGCCGTGCAGGGCCGTGAGCAGAAATCCAACCATGGCATCGGTGATATAGCAGAAAGTGCGCGTTTGATTCCCGCTAGCAAAAACGTTGAGCGGCATCTTGGCTTTTAGCCGGCTGGCAAAATTGGGGAGGACGCGGTAATCGGTCTCCTGCATCCCGGGGCCGAATACATTGAAGGGCCGAAGCACGTTCACCGCGGTCCCGAACTTGTTATGGAAGATATAGCAAAGCGTTTCGCCGAGCCGCTTGCTCTCGTCGTAGCACGCCCGCGGCCCTTGGCACGAAACGTTTCCGCGATAGCTTTCAGGCGTCGGAACATGCTTGGGATCCGGATCGCCGTAGATTTCCGAGGAACTGAAAAATGTCAACCGCGCCTTATGCCGGGTCGCCAGATCGAGCATCTTCTGCGTTCCGGTGACGGCCACTTCCAGCGTTTCCAGCGGATACGCGCGATAATAGAATGGACTGGCGATGCCGGCCGCGTGAATCACGTAATCCAGACCACCCTCCCATTTCAGCGGCTTGGTCACGTCGTGCTGCAGGAACGTGGTGTGAGGCAGATCGGGCACCATCGCACCCTGTTTGCCGACGGTGATCATGTTGTCCACGGCGACGAGAGAACAAGGCTTTTGGAGCACATGCCGATTGATGTATGCGAAGACCTCCATGAAGTGGCGGCCCAAGAAGCCCCGCGCTCCGGTCAAGAGCACCGTCTTGCCGCTGAATTCCCGTGCCGCGTCGCCAAGCCGCTCCGCGATTTCGACGATGTCCGAGGTCAACAAGAATTGGTTCATGGTCATACGATCCGAATTGATGGAACAAGGATGATAAACCGCCCCCCGGCATCCGAGTATGCCTTATGCCGCGCCATGATGGAGTCGGCGAAATTCCAGGCGAGAACGATTACATAGTCGGGCCGCCGGTCATAAATTGCCTGCGGTGCCAGCACCGGCACATGCATCCCCGGAGTAAAAAGGTTCTGCTTGAGCGGACTGTCATCGACGATGAAATCGACGATGTCGGGACCAATCCCGAAATGATACATGAGGGTCGTCGTCTTCGCCGGCGCGCCGAAGCCGGCCACCGAGCGGCCCTCGGCTTTGAGCCGCCGCAGCAGTTTCTGCGCGTCCGTTTTCAGCGTGCCGATGCGGCGCGCAAAGTCATGGAATGCGGCGGCGGTGTCCAATCCCAATCGCTCTTCGAGAGCCACGGCTTCGGCCACGGAGCCCTGTTCTCCGTGAGGTCCGCCCCGATGCTGCGCCACGACACGGATGGAGCCGCCATGGCTATCGATACGCACGGCCTCGATCATTTGAAGACCGTGGGAATCGAGAAACCTGCGCAGCGGCTTCACGGAATGGTACGAGAGATGCTCATGATAGATGGTATCGAAAAGGGTCTTCTCGAACACGTCCACAAGGTAGGAAACCTCGAATACGAATACCCCATTGGGCGCCAGCAGCGACCGCACGCCGCCGGCCGCTCCCGCCAAATCGTCGATATGCGCGAAAACGTTGTTGGCGGTAATCACGTCGGCAGAACCACGCTCCTCACGGATACGCCGCGCCAGCTCGGGCGTGAAAAAACCCGCGATGGTCTCGATTCCGGCGGACGTCGCCCGCGCCGCGATCTCGCGGGCGGGATCTATCCCGAGAATCCGCAAGCCCGCCTTGCGAAAAAACGACAATAATGTTCCATCGTTGGAACCGATATCGACGGCGAATCCGTGGGGCGGCGCGGGATAGCGCCGGCGAATGAATTCCGCATACGCCTCGAAATGCTTCACGAACACCGGCGAGGTACCCGACACGTAAACATAATTCTCGAACAACAATTGCGGGTCCACGCTGTCCAGGAGCTGCACATGCGCGCACCGGTCGCAGAAAAACACGTCGAGGGGATACCGTTCCTGCACCCGATCGAGGTCGGCAGCCGAAACAAAGGCGTTTGCCGGAGGCGTCGGCTCAAGCGATAGAACGCGTGTCAGGCTTTGGCCACCGCACAACCTGCAGCTTGACCGATGGGAACGGCTGGAAGCCAAGATTCAGTCGCCTGCCATGACCAAAATAACGGCGTACCGGTCAGGTATTGATGGGATCGATGCGAACGACATCGGCTTCATAAACGTGCTGCGACCGCGAGTTGCGCCCCCATGTTAGGAACACGGTGTCCTCCGGGAACACCATCGCATGGTCCACGTTCGGAGCCGTGAAGAACATCCGGCCGGCTTCGATCAATATTTTTTCCGGCACCCTGGTGCTGCCATGCAGACGATGATGGTACTCGATCGAACCCGAGAGCACATAGCAGAAGTGCCAGTCCGTGCGATGGTAGTGATTGGCGCGAACCGATCCCTTCTTCGACGTAATCATGACGCAGCTTTCCATCGGCATGTCGACGAGCGGCTGGATCGCGCCGCGGACATCGACGAAGGGGCTCTCAAGAGAAACGATAACGCTCTTGGGCCAAGTTGCCCGTTCCTCGTCGGTGACAGGCTTGATCTTAACGGTGGATGGCATTTTTCCTATCCTCGGCTTGTGCCTTATCTCACTCCGTAAACATATTTCCAAAACACAAGACTAGCGCAGCAATCGAAAACGAACGATGGCCCATATGACGGTCAGCACATGACGAGCCCTGATCTTCTTCCCTTCGGCATAGGTCCGTCCAAAATAGTTTATCGGAACCTCGTAAAGGCGTGCCGCGCGCCGGGCAACCTTGGATAGGATTTCCGCGTGCTGCTCCCACCCGGTCGTCGCCAGCTCCGAAGAATCCAGAAGATCGCGCCGATACAGGAGATAGCAGCTGTATATGTCCGTGAACGTCGTGTTGTTCAATATGTTGAACAGCAGCGTAATGAAATGGTTGCCAACCTTATTCCAAAAGTAGAATACACGCGTATATTCCGGTGCGACGAAGCGGCTCCCAAGAACCAAGTCGGCGTCAAACTCGATTACGGGCCGTAGAATTTTGACGTAGTCGGCAGGGTTGTATTCGAGATCGGCATCCTGGAATAAAATGTAGTCTCCCGTTGCCGCCGAAAGGCCGGCCTTGACGGCAGCGCCCTTTCCCCCGTTGCGTTGCTGGCGGATCAAGCGCGTATAGAGACCCGGATTCGCCTCGAGCAATTTCGCCGTCCGGTCCGTCGAGCCGTCGTCGACGACGATAATCTCGAAATCAATCCCCCGGACGTTCTGTTCCTTCACTTTGCCAAGGACCGCAAGAATGGTCTTCTCTTCATTGTAGACCGGAACGATGACGCTGACTTTTTTTACCAACTGCTTTGCCCCGAACTATTTTGAATTGAATCGGCATCGCCCCCTCTCGGGGACTGCCGCTCGCGACGCAACCGGCATTTTAAGCCCGGCTGGTTTACAATAAGTGAAATCCGGTTTTGGCGTCTGCGCATGTTAGCCGCTATCCGTCGATATATTCCAGATGTCCCCGGTCACTCAGGGACCACCTCCAAGAGTCTCATGCCGGCGGCGGCGTCCCGGTGCTCTTCGCGCAACCAGTCCGGAAATTCGCCACGCGCCCATTTCTCCAGTGCCGTTTCCGGCAAGTCCAAGACATAGGGGGGCCGTGTGTCCTTTGGTTTCAGGCACAAGAGCACGAGATGCACCTTCGCCGCCTCCAAGCCCGCTTTGGCGTCGGCATCCGTCATGGCGCGAACGACGCGCAGCCACCGGGCGAGCCCGGTGTATCCCCGATGATAATTCGAGGCGACCGTCATCGCCGGTGTCCGCCAAAGGAGCTCCGGGGCAATATTGGTTTCCGCGAAAACGACGCCATGCTCATCCTTAAGCCATTCGGCGGCTTCCCAAGTCGGGCATTGTTTTATCGTCTCTCCGCGCGGCTCGGATGTGACAATATAATTTGCGAGTACGGCTTGCATGGGAATCACGGCAAGAAGTGCGCCTAGTCCGGCCGCTGCCATTTCTCTACCCGTGGCGCGGACTCGCGAGGCCAGGATGGCTATCGCCACGGCCCCCAACGCGGCCCCATAGGCGCAAAACCGCACGTAGGAGACGCTCAGAGCCAGCAAGGCAACGGCGCAGAGGACGGAATAGAGCAGCAAATCCCGTTCGCGCCTGTCTCCCCGAAACAAAATAAGCTCGAGCGACAACACGATCACGGATACGACGCCGCCAAAGGCGAACATCACGAGACGCAACGGCGTGTCGACCGGCTGCAACTCCTCGATGTTGCTCCAGACCAGGCGCATGACCTCGGGCGGCGTATCGGGGGCAATGCCATGCAGAAACTGCGGAAACAGCGCCAGCCACACGCCGCCAAACGCCAATCCGGCCACGCCAATCGCGGCCAGCCGCAGGCCGGAGGCCGGCAGCTTGAATCTCTCCAGGAGGCACGTGGCGGCCACGAGCAGCGCGGCAAATACGATATAGGGGAGCGAAAGCCGGTCGACCTCGACCGATAGAAGCCCTCCGTTCGGCCGGTCCAAGAACCACGCCACCGTTGTAATGGCGAGAAACGCCGATGCGTACCACTTCATGCCCTTCGCGGTCTCTTTGTCACCGCTGCCCACCCAGAGCAACGCGAAGACGCCGAAGGCCATGATGACAAACGGCATCATCTCAACCGAAAAACTGGCTCCGATTCCGGCCCACAGACCCGAGGCCGCCGCATTGGACGCGCCGTTACCCGGTGGCATGGCCGCGCGCGCCGCATATCCAAAGACCATAACCGCGCACAATAGAATAACGAGGTGATGGCCGAAGCGCCCCAG
>JBGQJC010000022.1:0-40028 GCA_041498815.1 Alphaproteobacteria bacterium | reverse complement strand
ATGAGCCAACCCTGGGGCCCAAGGCCGCGGGGTTTCGGCGCCTTCCAAGGCAGCGTCTTTCCATTGATTTTTCGGGTTGCGGGCAATTTGTTGCTGCCCTGGAGGTTGGCGCGCTATAAGGCGCCGCGGCCGGAGTGTAGCTCAGCCTGGTAGAGCACTGCTTTCGGGAGGCAGGGGCCGGAGGTTCAAATCCTCTCACTCCGACCATTTCCTTGCTGGCCCCCAGAGCCATCGCAGATCGAGAGCCTGTTTCGCGCCTGGTACTGGCGGGGTTGAGCGGCCTGGGCATCAGTGCCGGGCGCATCCGCCACAATCTCAGGCTTATAGGAGACCTCATTCCTCATTAGCCGCGGGGACCGGTGCCCCCTAATGGGGCGGTAACATTAGGGCGAAGGGGCCCGCGATAGACTTCCGAATACGGCCAAAAGGACGCGATATGACTATCATCCCAGGCTTTATCGAGTTCTTGTGGATTAAAAACAAAATCTTGTGGATAACTCGGGGTATGAAACACTACTGCAATGATGAAACGCGATTCGATGCACGGTTTTGCAACTGCATTAACGAAATCCGTTGTGTTTTCTTAATAATTTATTAAACTCCAAGCGTATCTAATTAAGATCACACTTTGAATCCAGTTTTATGCCTGACGGCGGCATTGGATGCTTGGGGGAGTCAAGTGTTTGCCGGACGCCGTGCTATTTGCCCGCGCCATTATATTAATGGGCGGGCCAAGCAATGACGGGGGCGCCAGACGTGGACCCCGGTGATGTCAATGTGCGCCAACTTTTGGCGCTCGCGCACGACAAGTCGGTCGAAAGCCGGCGAACGCTTCTTCAGAACATCTCCGATCTGTTCCTGACCAACGACGGGCGGCTGACCGAGCGCGAGCGCGTGCTCATGGCCGGCATCGTCAACCAGCTCATCCACGACGTCGAGATGTCGGTCCGGCGCGAGCTTGCCGAGCGCCTGGCTGGCGAACCCAATGCCCCGCGTGAGCTTCTGGTCACGCTCGCGAACGACGCGATCGAAATCGCCCACCCGATCCTGCACCAGAGCGGCGTCTTGCACGACACCGATTTGATCGACGTCGTGAAGCACCGCACCCAGGAACATCGCTTGGCGGTGGCGATGCGGAGCGAATTGTCGGCCGAGGTGAGCCAGGCGCTGATCGACGCCGGCGACAAGGACGTGATCGAAACCTTGATCAACAACCACGACGCCGAGTTATCGCGCCGCGCCATGGACTACCTGGTAAGCGAATCGCAACAGGTGGACCGCTTCCAGCAGCCGCTTCTGCGCCGTCCCGATTTGCCTCTGCCGCTGGCGCACCGGATGTTCTGGTGGGTTTCGGCGGCGCTGCGCGAATATATTCTAATGAACTTCAAGATCGAGCCCGCCACCATCGACGCGCTCATTCACGAAACCACGAGCAGCGTCAAGAAACGTGCCGAAGTCGATAAATCCACTTATGGCGAGGCGGAACTCATCGTCGCTGAAATCGCAAACAAGGGCCAACTCGACGAGCGGTTCCTGCTGCAATGCCTGCGCCGCGGCCGCATCGCCGCCTTCACCGCCGCCCTGGCGCGAATGGCGGAGATCGATGTGCCACTCGCGCGCCATGTCATTTTCGATCCGGGCGGTGAAGGTCTTGTGGTTCTTTGCAAGGCTGGCGGCATCGACCGTTCGGTATTTTCGTCGATTTTCCTGCTGACACGCGAGGCGCGCGACGGATCGCGCATGACCGATCCGGCGCAGCTCAACAACATGGTCAAGATTTATGACCACCTGTCGCAGAAGGAGGCGCAAGGGGCGCTTCGCTGCTGGCAGCTGAATGCGGACTATCTGGCGACCGTGGAGCAGATCCGGGTTGCCGAAGCGCGGCAGCGCCGTTGGAGCGCGCCGCGGGCTACAACGTCCCAAGGATAGGGACGGGAAACGGCCGGAATCCGGCCAAGGGGGCACGACATGACACGGGACGGGGGCACCGTGATACCGATCCTGCCGCAGGGGCAGCGAGCCGGCAGGCCCGGTTTGCGCAAAAACGTCGAAGCGGCCGGCACAATTGAAGACGCCTTTCACGACCTGCTGCATCATTCCGGCCTGGCGGTGTATCTGTTCGACGCCGGATCAAACCGCCTCTATATCAACGAAGCCTTTCGCGACATTTACAACCATCTGTCGGACGCGCCCGTGAAGGCCGTGACCGATGAGCTTCCGGTGCCGCGTGTGCTTGCCGAGGCGGTGGACGAGGTTCGGCGTTCGAACCGCCGGCTGGTGCGCGGGGAGCGCATCGTCCTATCGGGAATTCCGCGCCATTTCCGCGCCCATCATTTCCCAATCTTCCGCGGCCCGAATATCGGTGCCGTCGGCGGAATCTATTATGACATCACCCAGCATACGGCGATTCTCGACCAGGCGCACATCAGCCAGGCCCGGCTCGATGACGTGATCCGTTCGACCTCCGACTGGGTCTGGGAAACCGATGCCGAGGGGCGGCTAATTTTTGTTTCGGACCGCATCACGGAGGTGCTGGGCCGGTTGCCTGCGTCGCTTCACGGCCATGCAATTCTCGAGTTCGGCCGTTTCCTAGGCGCAAACGGAGTACCGGTGGCCGATCCTTTCCGGGCCGGCAAGCCTTTCCGGAACATTCTTTTCGAGGTGCGCGACCTGACGGGAGAGGTGCGCCGGATCCAGATTTCCGGCGTGCCGGTGTTCAGCCCCGAGACGGGGCGGCTTACGGGCTATCGCGGCACCGGGACCGATATTTCCGCGCAGCGCCGCGCGGAAGAATCCGCGCGCCGGTCCCAGCGCGAGCTGGAGACGACGCTCGAGCAATTGCGCAACAAGAACGTCCAACTCGAGGCCGCGCTCGAACAGGTCTTGATCTCGAGCCGGGCGAAGGGCGAGTTCCTGGCGGCCATGAGCCACGAGCTTCGCACTCCCCTCAACGCCATCATCGGCTTCGCCGAGGTCATCATGCTCAACACCTTCGGCGATCTGCCGGTGAAGTACCGGTCATATGTCGCGGAAATCGTCAACGCCGGAAAGCATTTATTGTCAAAAATCAATGACATACTCGATGTCGCCAAGGCCGAAAACCGCACCCTCACCTTGGCCCCGGAACCGACATCGATCACCGACATCATCAACCGCGCGCTGGCGCAAATCATTCTGCGCGCGCAAGAGAAAAACATCGACCTGTCCCGGATCAGGGTCGAGCGCGACCACATGGTCAAGGCGGACCCCGAGCGCGCCCGCCAAATCTTCGAGAACCTGCTGTCGAACGCGGTCAAGTTTACGCCCGCCGACGGCGCGGTCGGCATTGACGTTCATCGCGAGGCTGGCAACATGCTTTCGGTCACGGTTTGGGACACGGGGGTCGGAATTCCCGAAGACAAACAGGAAGCGATATTCGAAAGCTTCCACCAGATTCACGATGGAATTTTCTCGCGCCCGCAAGGCGGCACGGGCCTCGGGCTTACGGTCGCCCGGCATATAGCCAAGCTCATGGGCGGCAATATCGTCCTGGAAAGCGCACCCGGCCGCGGCAGCCGCTTCACCGTGACGCTGCCGCTCGTTGATAATCAGGACTAGCGGCCGGGGCGGCGGCCCGGTCTTCCGGAGCTTCGTCAGGGCTTAAGGGGTAAGACGTAACCAGCCGGTTATTTCGTCTCGAGCTTGGTGAGCTTCGCTACCAAGTAATCGACGTCGTCGTGGCAGACCGGCCCCAAATGTTCGAATTGGGTGAGAATCCGTTCCATGATGCGCCGGCGATAACGGTCGCCGTCGTCGGGACCACCGTCGATTTCGGTTTCGTGGATGACATCGATTGCGGTCCGGTACGCGGCGTAGAGGGACTCTGGGAGCTTAGCTCTTTCGTAAATCGCTCGCAGACCGAGAGCGCCTTTATCATGAACCAGGGCCCGCGCATTCGTCACGGCTACGCCCGCGAGCGCCGCGAGCGCCACCTCGAATAAGACGATATCGCCCATGCACAGGGCGCGAAGCATCAGTGAAGGTGTAAGCCGGTCATGGGTTATTAGCTGGTTCACCAGCCGTTCCGCCTCGGCATCGCCGGCGCCGGGCGCGAGCAAGCCTATGGTTGCGCGCTCCCGGCTTTGCAACATCAGATCGGTCGCAACTTCGGGCGCCAGCTCATGGTGCGATACCAAATATTCCTTATACGCATCGGATACGAGACTGACGAGCCGCTCCGCGATGGTGGCGGGCAGAGCCGCACGGTGCACCATGCCGTCGGCCACGGCGGTACTCTCGGGGAAGCGCTCCAACGCCGTCCGGAGCGCGCTCTCGCCAATTTCGGCCTCCGGATTCTCCATGAGAGTGGCCACGGCCGTCTCCGCCCCGTCCTCGACGAGCGAATGCGAAACATGGGCGGACAAGGACTTGCGCTTGGCTATCGCGACCTGTTTTTCCGGATCATGGCTGCGCACGATTTCGATGAGATCCGTGTCGGAAAGCGCCCGCGAGAATTGGAGAAGCGGCAGCGCAACGGTGCCAACATCCTTGGCCAGCGTGGTGGCCACATCGCGAGGCAGGTCGTCGCAATCCTTGAGTTGAACGGAAAGCGCCTCGCGGACGCGGACCTCCGCATCTTTCGCCATTATGCGGATGATTTCTTGGGCGATTTCCCGCTCACGGGGCGAGAGCGCCTGCTGGCCGAACTGCCGTGCAATCTTGGTCGCCGTTTCGGCCCGCGCCTCGCCCGAGGGATCGGAGAGCAGGCGCGAAACGTCGGCATTTGTCAGCTGATTTGCCATTGCACCTGAAGTGCCAGCCTTGCCATAAAGAGTGAACGGAATTCGCTCCACCGTTCCCGTGGGGCGCGGCGCGCGAATCCGACGATCCAGTGTCAGACGCCACCCGTTAAGACCGCCTTAACCAGACCCGCATTCGGTTCCCGCCCAAAACCCGGCTTTGGAAATACGATTATTACATATATATCAATCGCATAGCTTGGTCCTTGGCCGAGGTCCAAATGGCGTGCACGATGACGGCGCCAGTTGCCAGACCGGGGCCGCCCCGGCATAATGCGCCGCTTCATACTGCGGCGCGACGCGCGCCGTCCCCTACGCGTCCAAACGTCTTGTGATAAAAATCTGGGAGATTCCGCATGGTTCACGGGAAGCATTTGGCGGCGGTCCTCGCCGCGGGTGCCGTTTTTATGGCCGCACCGGCCTTTGCAGGCGGCGATCCAGCCACCGGCGAAAAAGTCTTCAAGGGGCATCTGTGCTTCTCTTGCCATAAGTTCGAAGCCGGCAAGAATGGCGTTGGGCCGACCCTGCATGGCGTATTTGGAAACAAGGCGGCCCAGGCTCCGGGGTTCGCATATTCTGATGGGCTCAAGGCCTCCGGCATCGTGTGGACCCCGGAAAATCTCGATAAATGGGTCCAGGGCCCGCAAGCCATGGTCAAAGATGCCAAGATGATTCTACCGAAGCCGGTGACGGATCCCAAAGACCGCGAGGATCTGATCGCCTATATTCAGCGGGAATCGACGAAGTAGGGCTGCGCAAGCCGGGCTATGGCGCCCGGCCATACGACGCCGAAAACTGTACGAATTGGGCCGCGGCGTTCTGCGCCGCGGCCCGAATTTTCAGCGGGTCGCCTTGAGGGCGGCATTGATGCGCTGAATATGGTCGGGAACCGAGATCGAAATTTGCGATGTAATTTCCAATCTTCGATCTTCGAAGACGTTGTCCCTCGGGTGTTCCCTTCTCCAGCTCGCGACGGTGGTGTCGCGTTGCCGCAATAAATCGACGATTTGCGGACGGAACAGCCGTAGCGTTGCCGTTATCCATCGGTTGACGTGATGCGGCGCCTCGGCGCGGTCGACGCGGAAGCGGTCGAGCATCGGGATCACGTCCTCCGCCACGTACCAGCTCTCGCCGGTGACCCAACGGTTGGTGGTGAACAGCCCGATCGTATGGCCTTTCGGATCAATCGAGATGGCGATCAGATGCGATAACGCGTCGTTGCCACCCGGCGGCGGATCATCCCTTTCGAGCACGACGGGGCTGACGCCAGACGGCATGCCCTGGGGCCGGAGGAAAGTATGGAAGTGGCCCTGTTCGTCGGGACGCTCCTCTTTGGCGTGAGCGTGGTAGTAGTACTGCGCGTGGCTGTCGCGATCGTAGGCGTCGCCTTCCGGATAATGATCCCACTCGCGAAAGCTTCCCTGTTCACGCAGAATTTCGCTTACCACGGTGTCACCAGCCGCCTCAAGCGCGCGCATGCAGTCCAGAATCTCGGCGCCGGCTTCGGACATGCGCTCGAGCTCAGCCCTGGAAAGACGAGGGAAACTTGTCACGATACGTCCTTGATCCGAATCTAAACCGGACGATCGTTCCACGTCCGCGGAGGGCCATCAAATCACGGTCGCGGGAGCCGTTTAGGGCTGTTGGACGGGGAGCCGTCGAGGACGGGTTGGCGGCAAGCATTGCCTCAGAGCGGCGCGGGATGTTGTGGAGTCCGCGATCCCCGCGACCGGCCATGACTACTGCCATGAAATCAGAGATGAAATGGCATTCGCGGCCTGCGGCCGGCGTATTTATGGTTCAACACCACTTGCAAGACGCAGGGCGCGCACTTTGGCCGCCGGTGCGTCCGAACGTGCAACCCTGGTCGAATTCGACGCCCCGCAGTAACTGCGGATTTGGTGCGATTCGTTCTTAGCATCAATCTCATTAGCCAAGTCAACTGTCTCCTGTCCCCCGGCATCTCGTCCTGCTACTCCAACGATCAGTGTTTTGATCCTGATCAAGGAGAGCCAATTCAATTCGCATTATAGAATGTTCACAAGTCTTGCTACATTTGCCTAGATAGGCTGTTCTGAAGCCAAGGCGGATGACAGAGATGCCGGATAATTCAATCGCATCGGAAGGGGGGTTGGGCTCCATGCGAAGTTTCCTCAAATGCCCCACGCAACGTGGGAAAGTTTCACCAGGGGCTATTAGCGTCATCATCGCGGCTTCAGCGGTGTTTGCCGCGCTGGCGCCAGCGCCAGCGCACGCCGTGCCGAGTTTTGCGCGTCAAACCGGGGTCGCCTGCGAGGCGTGTCACACGCAGTTTCCCGAGCTGACGCCGTTCGGGCGCGATTTCAAATTGAATGGCTACATCCTGCAGACGGCGAAGGAGATTTCTGCGACCGGCGAAAATAAGGAGAAGACGCTAACGCTCGCGGATTTGCCGCCGATTTCTTTCATGTTCACGGTGTCATCGACATCCACCAATAAATCTGTTCCAGACTCGATGATTGCGGGCGAAAAATCGCAGAACGGCCAAGTCGCGTTTCCCCAGGAAGCGGCCTTCTTTTATGCGGGAAAAATCGCGCCCCATCTCGGTGCCTTCGTTCAGTTCACCTACAGTGGCGTGGAAGACGTATTCGGAATCGACAACGCCGACATCCGGTTCGCCAACACCGGGACGATTGGGTCGAGCGATATCGTCTATGGCCTTTCGCTGAACAACAATCCGACCGTTCAGGACATCTACAACACCGTCCCGGCGTGGGGATTTCCGTTCTTCGGGAGCGACACGGCACCTGCCCCTGCGGCCGCGACCATAATCGACGGCGGGCTGGGCGGAGACGTTGCCGGTCTATCCGCGTATTTTTCCATAAACCGGATGTTCTACGGGGAGGCCGGTGTGTACCGAACCGCCAGGCTCGGGGCAACCGCGCCCCTGGATTCCACCCAGAGCAACGTCATCCAGGGCGTTGCCCCGTATTGGCGGTTCGCTTACGAGCGGCGCTGGGGCCAGAATTCATGGTCGGCTGGCACTTTCGGAACGCATGTCGTACTGAGACCCGGGTTTAACGGCGCCATCAATTTCCCGGTTACGTCGGGTCCTGAGGACTTCTTTACCGACGCCGCTCTCGATACGCAGTATCAGTTTATCGGGGACCGCGACATCGTGACCGTGGCGGCGCTCTGGATCCACGAGAACGCGGAGCGGGACGGAAGTGTTTTCACAGGCCTCGCCAGCACACGCGATTCGGTCTTGAATACGGTGCGCGCGACCGCGAGCTATCTCTATGACCGCACGATCGGCGGCTCGTTGCAATTTTTCTCGACTTCGGGCGACTCGGATCCATTGCTTTACGGGTCCGGCACGGCCGTAACCGGGAGCCTGAGCGGAAGCCCGAACAGCAACGGGGAAGTTTTGGAGGTCGACTACCTGCCTTGGTTGAACACCAAGCTGTCCGTTCAGTACGTGATCTATAACAAATTCAACGGCGCCAGCAGCAATTACGATGGGTTCGGGAGAAACGCGTCCGATAACGATACGTTGTTCCTGAATTTCTGGTATGCGTTCTGAGGTCCCGACATGCACAACGTCAAAGGCGGGGTGGACTTACAGGAAAAGGAGAGAAAATCCGTGAAAATTCGGGTTGCCTTGGCTTTCGGTATCGCGGTGATCTCGGCCAGCGGCGTGGCCTTTGCCGACGACGCGGAAACCTCCGCCGATCTCGTCACGAATCTTTGCTCCAACTGCCATGGGAAGGACGGTAAGGGTGTTTCGCCGACGTTCCCGAACCTTGCCGCGCAAAAGGAGGAATACATCGCGGCCCAAATCAAGGCGTTTCGAGACCGGACCCGGGCGGATCCGCACGCGCAAGCCTACATGTGGGGCATGGCTTCGAACCCGCAGTTGACCGACGGCGTGATCGAGGAAGTCGCCAAATACTATGCGAAGCAGACACCGGCGCCGGCAACGCCGGCCGAGGACGCGGCCTTGAGTGAAAAAGGCAAGGCACTCTATATGAATGGCGATGAGACCCGTGCAATCCCGGTCTGTTCGCAGTGCCACGGGTTGAAGGCCGAAGGCAATGCCACGTTTCCGCGCCTCGCTAGCCAGAAAAAAGAGTATCTTTCAAGACAGCTGCGGGCATTCCAGAAAAACACGCGGGAAAACCCCCTCATGCATGAGAATTCGACAAACTTGACCGAGGGCGATATCGAGGCGCTTGCGACATATCTGGCCAGCCAATAGTCACGGGTTAATGGATCCCTTTATCTGCCGGTTTGGCGTTGTTTGCCGTCATAGGCCAGCCCCGCATGTTCGTTACATTGCGGAGTCAACGTTTCAGCTAAGTCATTTCTCGTGAAGGCGCGATGACACTGCCGCGCCGAAGTCCCGCGTTGTCGCACCTAGTCACGTCGGCGAGTCTTGCACTAATCGCCGCCACTTTGGCGGCTTGCACGATGGGGGATCTGCTTTACGAGCACCATCCGCAATCAACCGAGACAAAGGGCGCGACCCAGGCCGGTGCACCCGCAAACCAGAACCCCGGGCCGGGCAATCAAGCTGCACCCACTGCCGCACCGGCACCAAGCTATGCACCGCCGGGATACGGGCAGCCTGGTTACGGCCCGCCGCCAAACTACTACTATGGCGCACCAGCCTATCCCAATTACGGCCAGTCGGCGTACGGGGCCCCTGGCTACGGACAACCGAGCAATCCCGGATGTCCCGGGGCAGGCGTTGTATCGAGCGTTCCAGGTTACGCAGCGGTTGCCGAGCCTTCTTATGGGGTCTGCCCGCCGCCGACCGCGGGAGCCCCGCCACCCGCAACCTATCCGCCTCCAGCCGCTTATTCGGCGCCTCCGGGCTACCCTCCGCCCGGAACCTATCCGCCGACCGCCTATCCAGCGCCTTCACCCGGATATCCGGCCGCATATCCCTACCCCGGGCCCCAAGGCTATGGCGCGCCGGGGCCTTATCCGCCGCCGTCACCGGCTAATTTGGGGTCGCCCGCTTCGGGATATCCGCCGTTCAGCCCTTATCCGCCGCAGCAGCCCTATTCCGGGTCGCCGCCCGCGGCATATCCGCCGGCCGCGCCCGGCGCCTACGTGCCGCCGCCTGGTCCCGTCAACGGCACGCGTTGATCAGATCGCGCGTGTCAATGCTGGCATTTTGCGGCCTTGTCGAGCGCCTCGTATTCCACCGTAAAATTATCCGTGTCGTTGTCTTCCGTTCCCAGCAGCATGATCGTGACGAAGTAATTGTCGCCTGGCCGGAAAAAATAGATCGTGAGGTGCCCGAGCTCTTTCGCATCGGGCGTCATTTGAGTGCCGAGGTCCATATTCGTCCGCCGATATCCTTGGCCTTCGAAGCTTTTAATTTCCCTTAGAAACTTCATGAATCCGCCGTGCGTCGCGTGGGCGTAGCGGAGCAATTCATCGCGGCAGAAGAGAGCGGAATCGGCCTGGCCGCCTTTACTTATGACCGTTCCGGACGCGGTATCGTGAAGCTCGAATCCCCTGTGCCGCGCGAGATCATTGGCCTCGCCTTCGTGCATGCCCTGCGTGAAACCGTTGACTTCGAAGCCGTGCGGTGCCGGTGCGCCGGCACCAGCAGCGTTTGCCGAAGCGGCAACGGCTAAAACGAACCCCGCCGCCGCGCTTTTCAAGTTACCAATCATTTCGCAGTCCCGCATTTCCGACGGAATCGAAGGCCGCATTGAGCCAACGGTTACTCTTCGGCTCCGCCGCCGCCGCTATTGTACAAAGCCGCGGCAGCGAGTCGATACCCTGGGATCCCCGTAATTCGTCGCATTCGTTGCGCAGTTGCCTTGGACCGCCTGCGCCGATACGATGCGGCGTCCGCAAACCCCCGTCTCCGCAGCGCTCCCTAGGCCATGCCGCCAGATCTCCCCAATAAATCCCTCGACATCAAAGGTCATATTCGCGGAATTCCGGACTTCCCGAAGCCAGGGATCTTGTTCTACGACATTTCGACCCTGCTCTCCCACGCCGATGCCTGGCAGGTGACGATGGGCCGCATGGCGCGCGAGATCGGGCGCTACCAGCCGGATCTTTTGGCCGGCATCGAATCGCGGGGATTTTTGGTTGCGGCGCCGCTGGCGCTCAAACTCGGCTGCGGCTTCGTCATGGTGCGCAAGAAAGGGAAGCTTCCCGGAAAGACCATCTCCTACACCTATGACCTGGAATACGGCACGGATACGATCGAGATCCAGGCCGATGCCGTGAAGCCCGGAGACAAAGTCGTGGTGCTCGACGATTTGCTGGCTACCGGCGGCACGCTGCGGGCGGCGATCGACTTGTTTCGCAAGGTAGGCGCCGATGTCAAGGCCGCGGCGACCATCATCGAACTTAGCTTCCTCAACGGCCGCTCCAAGCTGGACGTTCCATTTACGTCGCTGGTAGCATACGACGAATGAGGTGCCGCAGACGCCGGCCCTGACGTCAATGAATGTGGCCCGCGAATTTGACCCCGGCAGCGGCGTGCCATGCTGATCGCTCAAATCACCGACATGCACGTTCTCGAGCCGGGCCAGCGCGCCTTCGGCGTTGTCGACACGGCGGCGCAGCTTTCGGCATGCGTGGCGCGGATCAACGATCTCGATCCCGCGCCCGACCTCGTGGTGGCCACCGGAGATCTCGTCGATACGGGAAGCCTCGCCGAATACCGCCATCTTCGCGAAATATTGGCGATGGTCGAAGCGCCGGTGTATCTCATTCCCGGCAATCACGATTCCCGCGAGAACCTCACGGCGGTTTTCGCCGACTGCGGCTATCTGCCGCGGGGCGGCGAGTTTCTCCATTACAGCATCGAGGATTTTCCGGTCCGGGTTGTTGCCGCCGATACCGTGATCCCGGGCGAGGCCGGCGGTGTCATGGACGCCCCGAGGCTGGCTTGGTTGTCTGCCCGGCTCGCCGAAGATCGCGAACGGCCGACAATTCTCTTGATGCACCACCCGCCGTTTCAAACCGGCATCGTCCATATGGATCACATGAATTGCGCGGGAGCGGACGGGCTCGCCGAAGTCATCGCGCGCCATCCGCAGGTGGAACGAATTCTTTGCGGTCATGTCCACCGCGCCATCCAATGCCGATTCGCGGGAACGCTTGCGATGATCGCGCCCAGCACCGCCTTCCAGGTGGCCCTCAACTTCGACCCCCGGGCCATGGCCAACTGGACCGACGAACCCGGCGGCTTCGCCCTGCACTACTGGACGCCGGAAGGCGGCCTTTCGAGCCACGTCTGTTATATCGACGATCCCGGCCCGAAACGGCCGTTCCGCATGGCGGTGTAGGACCCAAGGCCCGTTCGGCGCAGATTTCGGCGCGTTCGAAGCCGTTACAATTCCTTGGCTCCACCCCGCCCTTTGGGGCAATCTAGGCCGGCCCGGTCGGAGATTCCGGCCCAGTTTGTCCGGTCGGCTCCTTTGACCGGCGGGCTCGTCCAGCGGACGAATTGGAGTCGACAAGAATAAGACGCGAGGACCGGATTCCGATATGCCACCGCTTTGGACCGCCGCCGACGTTGCGGGGGCGCTGACTTACAAGCGCCACCTTCTGTTTCTCAAATGGCTGATCGTGACCGGTGTGTCGCTGTTCGCTTTCGTCGCCGCGTGGAGTTTAGGCATGCCGCAACGCGTTTACGCGAGCGACGTCAGCTATCTTTCGGTCGTTATCACCTTCCTTTACTTCGCCTTTACCGGCCATTGCGCGGTGCGGACTTATTTTATCTCGCGCGAGCTTGTGGATTCGGCCAGCGTTTCGCAAATGTTGCGCGAGGGGCCTTCCCATAAATTGGCGCTTGCCGGCGAACGCGTTTTGGTCGGCAATGCAATCCTTCCTGACTGCGCGCTGACGACCTTCATCGCCGATTTGCTGCATATGCGTCAGGCCGGACGCAACGTGGGGGAATCCGGGCTCGAGCAGTCGCAGCTTCTAGATGCCTATAGCCAGCAATTGCGGGGCGGCCAGGATATCGGCTGGTTCATCGCCGACACGATGATCAAGCTGGGGTTGCTCGGCACCGGCATCGGGTTCGTCATCCTGCTCAATGCCGTGACCTCGGTGACCAGCCTCGACATCACCAGCATGAAGGAGGTTTTGGTGAATATGAGCGGCGGCATGGGCGTGAAGCTCTTTACGACCATTGCCGGCCTGATCGCCGCGATCTTGCTCAGCCTTCAATACCAGCTTCTCGACCGGGGGACCGACGACCTTGTGGCCCTGATGACCAAAGTCATCGAAGTCCAGGTATCGCCCTACATCAAGGCCAAGGCCCCCGCCGCGTAACATGCACCGGCGCGTTAAAAAGAGGGGGAATACCGACCCCTTCACCGACCTTGTTTTCAATACGCTTTTGGGAATCACCTTCCTTCTGATCGTCACGATGCTGTTCATCAATCCCGAAAACAAACAAGGAAAGATCAATCCCAAGGCCGAATACATCATCACGGTCTCGTGGCCGGATTGGAACCCGAACGACATCGATACCTGGGTGGAGAGCCCGCGCGGGGATCTCGTGTGGTTCCGCAATCCCGAGGCCGGATTGATGCACCTCGACCGGGACGATCGCGGCATGCTCAATGACTTCATCTTCGTCAACGGCGAAAAGGTGGCCAACCCGCTCAATCAGGAGATTGTCACCATTCGCGGCGTGATCCCCGGCGAATATGTGGTGAACGTGCATTACTATGCGACGGAAGACCACAAGCCGGTTTCCGTCCAGGTGAAAGTGGAAAAGGTGAACCCGGTTCTCGAAGTGGTGTATTACGGCGAGGTGGTCTTGGCACAACAGGGCGACGAGAAAACCGCGGTGCGGTTCAAGATCGCGGCGGATGGCAGCGTTCTCGCCACCAACAGCCTGGCGAAACATCTTGTGAAACATCAGTGACTCGATAATTCTTGTAACGAACGGGGGCAAGACGTCCGTGATTACAGTCAGCGCCGGTCTTATCGTCAGCTACACCCTCCTTGCGGTCCTGCTGCTGGTGATGATCCTCTATTCACGCTTCCATTGGGGGCTGAAGGCCGTGGTCGTCATTCTGGTTTCGCTGTATTTTCCGGTGAGCTATTTCTCGCTGGTCAGTCTTTTGGGTTGGCCCGCGACTCTGAAGCTTCCCGACCGTTTCCGTCTCGTCGCGGCGGAGGTCTATGAGCCGGACAAGGCGCAAGGCACGCCCGGCGAAATCTATCTTTGGGTCAGTTCGCTGTCCGAGAATGCCGGCCGCGTAACCCCGCGCGCTTACAAGATTCCGTATTCGCCGACGCTCCACAGCAAGCTCGAGGAAGCGAAAAAGGGCCTGAAGGCCGGCGTCGAGCAGATGGGCGAGATCGTGGGAACGGATGCCGAGACGGCTTCGGGGCCGCCCGCCGTGGCAGCCGATCTGTCGCGCACTTCGGCGATCACGAAATCCCTCGACATCAATTTCACGCCGTTCGCGACGACCGTGCTGCCGACGAAGTAAATTTCGTGAGCGGCCAGAGCCCCGGCATGCATTGGCAGGGAAACGAGCGGGCGCAGCGCAGGCGGCGGCACGGATTCTGGACGGTCGGCACTGTGCTGGTCGCAGTACTCGGCTTGGGTGCGTGCGGGAAGAGCGGAGATCAATCGAACTATTTCCCGCTCACACCGGGGTGGAGCTGGAGCTATCGGGTCTCGTCGGAAATCCGGAATGTCGGCAAGGACCGTTCCCATACGTTTGTGATAGATCACAGGGCCCTGACCGTGGACGGTCAGAAAGTCACGCCCCGCATGTATCAGGACGGCCACGTGTTTTATTACGCCGCCGGGGACGACGGTGTGCTGCTAGTAGCCGACGGGGGCGTAGGTACGCAAGCGAGGGCCGCGCAGCCGGATCAATACGTTCTGAAGTATCCTCTGGATATCGGGACCGTCTGGCCGGTGTGGAGCGAGACCCGGCTTTTGCGCCGCCAAGTTTTCAGCCCCAACGCCGTCAATATGGTGCCCGTCATCACTCCGATCGAGATTTCTTACACGATCGAAGGCAAGGGCGACGTGGTGAAGGTCCCGGCCGGGACCTTTCTCGATTGCATCCGCTTGCACGGTACCGGCACGGTGGTATTCGACATGGGCCAACCGGTCGGCGAGGTCGAAATATTCGTGGACACTACCGAGTGGTTCGCTCCAGGCGTTGGTCTTGTCAAGATTATACGCAAAGAGGATTCGCGGCCCGGAAGCCCCGCCGCCGGGGTCATGACGGTCGAGCTCGATTCTTTGGATAAAGGGTCGTGGTTCAATTGAACGGGATCGGCAGCCGGCGCCGCTTTGTCTCCGTTCTTGCGGCCGCAACGCTCGCCGCGGTCGGCGGCTGCCACGACGCCAAATCTTCCCATTTCCCGCTTGTGCCCGGATGGCGCTTCGAATACCGCCTGCATCTCGATACCGAAGGCACGGGTGCCGAAACGTCCAAATCGGCGTCGGTCAATCTGGCCCCCATGTCTCTCGATGGGATCCAGGCAACGCCGCGGTTGTTCCAGGACGGCAGGATTCTGTATTACGCCGACGACGGCACCGGGATTCGCGCCGTTGCCTTTCGGAAACCCGGCGAGGACGCCACTCCGGCCGCACCGGGCCAATATATTCTCAAATATCCGCTGCAAGCCGGCACCCGCTGGCGCGCACCCAGTCGAACGGTGTTATTGACCCAGAGATTCCTTTACAGCAAGGCGTTGCCGATCACGATCTCGATCGATCTCGATTACGCGATCGCAAGGCTGGACGACGCGGTGCAGGTGCCGGCAGGGCACTTCACCAACTGCATCAAAGTGACGGGTACCGGTCATACGACCGTCACGACATCCGACAATCAAAGAACACTCGACGTGGATATCGAGGTTGTGGAGTGGTACGCACCCGGCATCGGCCTCGTCAAATCCTCGCGCACCGAGCGCGCGGGAGAGGAGCGCGCGGGTAATGCCCACTTGGTGAGCGAACTTGAATACGTCGGAATGCCGTCCTGGTTTGACTGACGGCCGTTTTTTCGGCCCTAGTCTATTGACCCTCGCCTGTCGAGGGCGGGGGCGATTCGCCCGGCTCGCCGCCGGGGCCGGTCGGACCGAAGCCACCGGTATTGTCGCCTTTGGGCGGGGTTTCATTTTCGAGGAAGATCGCCAGCTGCGCCGTCAGCTTTTCGGCTGGCTCGCCCTGGATCTCATAGGCCCATTTGCCGACATGGGCATTGATCTCGGCCGCTTCGTCGGCCACTTCATTGGCGGGCTTGAAGAATTTCTTGACTTCGTCCGGTTGGGTTTCGCGATCCGCGAGCGGTTTTTCGGCGGCCGCGGTGAAATGCGCCCAAGTTTTTCCGTTACGCGTCACGAGGTCGACCTTAACATCTAGGCCATCGAATGTTTTCACATCGGCGTGCCAAGCCTTCTGGGAAAAATCCACATCCGACTGCAAGGCGACATCGGCAAGATCGACGGTCGACAATATCGAATTCATGTCGTCGGCGACGGCTTCGCCCTTTAGTTTTTTGTTTTCAGGCAAATTCTTGAAGGCGAAATGCGGCGTCTTCGGATCGGCTTTGAAAATGGCCAGGGTTTCGCCATCCGGCTGCACGGTCGTGATTTGCGCCACGCGCTTCGGGTTTATGTGGATGATCCGCTGTTCGAGCCAGAACACCGGATTGTCTTGAATCTCGAAATTTACCGGCGCGAACCAAGACTGCGCATCCCCGGGGCGGCGCACGTAGACTCCGCCTTGCCCGCTGAGCCGCCCTTCCCGCCGCTTGCCGACGATGAGTTCGGCCATGGTGTCGCCCTTGGCATCCTTCAAGGTAACAAGGCGGGATTTCGCGTTTTCGCCATCCAGATCCTCGACGCCCAGGCGCGCATAACGGTCGGGCTGCGTGGTTTTTCGTTCGACAAGTTCCATCTCGCCGAATCCGATTGCGGCGCGCCTGGCCAGTTCCGCCTGAACCGGGTAATCGTTCTTGTCGGTCATCACCCAGCCCGATTGAGCCCGCTTGATCACGGTGGTCCCCGCCTTGGCCTTGACGTCGATTTCGACCACGTCGTTGATATGGTCCAAGAGACCCGGGAACGGCCGGACGCTCGACGCCGCCGCGCTGATCCAATAGCGGTTGGCCACGGTGATGAGAGCGGCTGCGGTCACGATTGCGGTGACGAGCGCGAAGCCGACCAGAATTTTGGGGTTCATGCGGACCCGCCTCCCCCGCCCGGGCGTCGTTGCGCGCGTTCAAACATGGAGCGTGCGGCGGCGCCGGCGTGCTTGGCGCAGGATGAGAAGAACAATGGCCAGCCCGGAGATGACGGCGGGCATGGCCCAGATGTTGACGATCTTCAGCATGGTATCGAGGGAGTCGATGTCTTTGCGCAACTCGTGTTGAACGTCGCGCAGCTGCTGGCGCACCGTAACCACTTCGTGGCGGAAATTCTCGATTTCTCCCCGCTGCGCTTCGGTCAGCACGGCGGTGTTTTCCGATTCCTCGCCGCCCCGCAATCCTTGGAGCTTGGCTTCGGTGTCCTTCAGTTTCTGCGCAAGCTGCTGCTCGCTCTCGCGGTAATGGATTTCGGCATCGCGGCGGATTTCCTCGGTCCGCACGAACGGCCGGTACGACAAGCCGCGGCTGCGCAGCCCGATCAATTCGTCGCTGCCGGCAAGATTATCGAGCACGTTGATTATGAATTCGGCGTTGTTCGCGATCGGAACCCCGACATCGCGGCCATAGACGTTCTCGGTTTGCAGCCAGAATCGATCGGCCATAATGTCGGCATCGGCGATGACAACGACGTTGATGGGCTTCACCGACTCGGTCAGATACTTCGGCTTGGCCTCGCCCTTGTTTTCATCGGCAGCTTTGACACCCTCGTCGCTCTTGGACTCCGGCTTCGCCTCGTCCTTCACCGGGGCGGCGGCGCCTTGATCCTTTTTGATGGGGTCCCAGGGTGGTCCATCCGGATAGATGCTCTTGACCGGACCGGTCAGGCGCGCCGCGAGCGTAAAGACACGGTCTTCGGACTTGAAGTTGCTCAAGAGCGTGGCCGGATCGGGGAAGAAATTCACGTCTTCGACGTCGATCTGCTCCGCCTGTGGGCTCGTGAAAATCAGCGGTTTCAACTGGATCTTGGCGCCCGGCTTTAGCGTGAAGAAACCGACGCTCGCCATGTTGATGCGGCTCATCTGTGCGGCGGCGACATCGTCGGTCGCGAAATTCGGACCGCGCAGCGCCAGCCACGGAAGATAATCGGCCACTTGAGCGCGGCCCTGGCCGGCCGATGCGTTCACGTTCACGCTTTGCGCAACCGCGCGGTCGCCCACCACCTTATCGGTCGAGAAGTCGACACCCCAGGCGTTGAACAGCAGGGGCAGATCGGAACTCGTCTCGCCCTTCTGGGGCGGTCCTTTGGTATTGTCGCGCTTCGTCGATTCGAAATGGGGGTCGACGAGGATAAGAGCCTTGCCGCCGCGTAAAACGAACTGATCGATGGCAAAGGTCTCGGCATCGGTCAGATTCTTGGGATGCGCGATGAGCAAGACGTCGATGTCGTCGGGCACGCGCCCCTCACCGCGCAACGACTTGACCGTGAAGAATTGCGCGAGTTCCCGATACAGCGCCCACGGCTGATAGTTGTTCGCCGGGTCGGCGCGTAACGGCAGCGAGGTGAGCAACCCGATCGTCGGCTTTTTCGGATTCGCGAGCGTATAGATGAGTTTGGTCAGGTCGTATTCCAGGTATTGCTCGCGGTCGGGATTGAAGAAGGGGATCAGCTGCGCGTCGTCGGTCGAGTTGACCGCGATCAGCCCGAAATAGCCAACGGCCCCCGCGTTATCCAGCGGCACGCCCTGAAGCCCGGCCGTCATGGCACGGTCGTCCTCTTGCGAATACGGCTCGGGCGCGTAGGTTTCGAGCTTGATCTTCCCGTGCGCGATGCTGGCGTAGCGCTCGAGAAGCTCGCGCACACGATTGGCATATTGGGCGTGCACTGGGCTTTGTTCGGTAAGCGCGTGCGACAGATAGAATTTCAGCGTGACCGGCTCGTCGAGGGACTTAAGCACCGAGATCGTTCCGGACGAGAGGGTATAAAGCGAGTCTTCGGTGAGGTCGAGCTGGCTCGACTTGAGCGTTGCCGACGAGAAGATGTTGAGCGATATGAAGAACACCACCGCCGTCAAAACGGCGGCCAGGGCCAACGTGCTGCGCTCGTATTTGTTCAGTTTTTCCAGCATGGTCTCAGGCCGTCTTCTTGATATCGACGGCCACGACGTTCGCGAACAGGCACACGCCGATGAGGGAACCGAAGTACACGACGTCGCGCAGGTCGATCACGCCCTTCGTGATGGCGCTGAAATGGGTGAGGAAGCTCATGCCCGCAACCGCATCCACGAGAAACCGCGGGAGCCAGCCCTGGAAGAAGTTCAAAACCAAGTCGAGCCCGCTCATGAGGAACAGAAAGCACACAACGGCCGAAAGGATGAAAGCGATGACCTGATTCTTGGTCAGCGCCGATATGCACGCCCCGATCGCAAGAAACGCCCCCGACATGAGAAAGCTTCCCACATAGCTCGCGACGACTACGCCATTATCGGGGTTGCCGAGGTAATTGACCGTGATCCAGATCGGGAAGGTCAGCAGCAATGCGATGCCGATGAAGCACCACGCCGCCAGGAATTTGCCCAGCACCACCTGCGTGGTGGACACGGGGAGAGTCATCAAGAGCTCTACGGTCCCGGTCTTGCGCTCTTCCGCCCAAAGGCGCATGGCGACCGCCGGGATCAGGAACAGATAAAGCCACGGGTGATATTGGAAAAAGGCATCGAGGTCGGACGAGCCGCGTTCGAAGAATCCGCCGATATAGAAGGTGAAGGCCCCCGACAGCGCCAAAAAGATGACGATGAAGACATAGGCGAGCGGCGTCGAGAAATAGGCCGCGAGCTCGCGGCGGAAGATGACGAACGTGTTTTCCATGCCGCGCCCTACCCTTAATTCCGCAGCGTCAAATCACGGAACACGTCGTCGAGGCGGCCGCGTTCGACCAGAACCTCTTCGATCGGGAAGCCGTGGGTGCGCACGAATTCACTAACTTCCGCGATGATCGAGCGGCCGTCCTTTGGAATCACGAGCAGATTCGCCACACCGTCCGCCACCGCCCCGGTTTCGACCCGGGCCACGAACGGGGCTCCCGACAATCCCTGGCGTACCTCGTCCGCGCGCGGAGTTTTGAGGCGGATTGCGACCGCGTTGTGGGTCTTCGAGCGCGCCTCGAGCGCCGCGGGCGACCCGTCGAAGACAAGACGGCCCTTGGCTATCACCGCGGCCCGGCTGCACACCGCATCCACCTCTTCGAGAATATGGGTCGAGATGATGATCGCCTTGTCACGGGACATCGCGCCGATCAAGCCCCGCACGTGGTGCTTTTGGTTGGGATCGAGGCCATCGGTCGGTTCATCCAAGATCAGGATTTCGGGATCGTGCAAGATCGCCTGGGCCAGCCCAACCCGGCGCTTGTAGCCTTTGGAAAGCGTTTCGATCGGCTGATGCAGGACATCGCCGATCTCCACCAATTCGACGGCGCGGGCGACGCGCTTCTTTTTCTCTTCTTTCCGGAAGCCGCGGATCTCGGCAATAAAATCGAGAAACGCCGCCGCCGTCATGTCGCCGTAAAGGGGCGCCCCTTCCGGCAGGTATCCGATCTTCTTTTTGGCCTCAATCGGGAATTCCTCGACGTCGAAGCCGCAGACATAGGCCTTGCCCGAGGTCGGCAACAGGAAGCCCGTGATCATCTTCATGGTGGTGGATTTGCCGGCACCGTTCGGTCCCAGGAAGCCCAGCACCTCGCCGCGGTCGACCTTCAAGGAGATACCGTCGACCGCCGTCAGCGGGCCGAATTTCTTGGTAAGGCCGATCAGAGAGATCATCTCGCCCATGGCTATCGCGATTCCGCTTTTCAGAAGCTGCGCAGCGCGGCGCTAACGCTTGGAGCTGCCTAGCGTGTTGCCTGACCTACTACCCGGAATGTGCCCGGTTGGTTTTGCCGTCCCTGGTGTTTCGCGCCGCTTCTGCCGGCGGGCGGGCTCTTCCATAGCACGATCCGCAGCCGAAGCAAACGCCCCGGGACCATCGGTCGCAGGCGCCCGCCCCCGCCCCGAAAACCGCAGAAAGCTGCGGGTTTTAGGCGCTGCGATGACCCGGGAAATCGGTCCTTCCGGGCCGAGGGCTACGCCACCGGGCGGGGCCCCGATTTACCGGCGATAAACCGCACCCTTTTAAGAGTATTCACGGGGCATCCCGAAATTCCAACGCTTCTCGCCCGCCTACTTACTCGCCTCCTTACTTATAAGTGAGAACTGTCATGTCAGGCGCCGACACACCGCGGGCCAATCGCATGAACAGTCTGGCCGAGGAGGCCTCGATATCGAAATCGTCGATGTCGCCGGCAACGTCGACGAGCTGAGCGAGCGGGTGCGCTCCCATCTTCGTCAACGGGAAGCACTGGGGCGGCTTCCGCATCGTCTATACGATGTAGCGCGGAAAGCGCCTGCGCGATTAGTCGGACCGGACGCAGGAAAGAAGCTCGCCCAGTTGCGGGATGCGCCCGGCGATTTCCTCCGCTCGTTCGGCCACATAAGAATCGGGGGGGTTGGCGCGCCAGCCGCGCGGATCCGGCAGGACGGCGGCGAGCAAGGCCGCCTCGTGGCGCGTGAGTTTCGCGGCGGGTTTCCGGAAATTGGCCTCGGCCGCCGCTTCGATCCCGTAGATTCCGTCGCCCCATTCGGCGATGTTGAGATAGACCTCGAGGATGCGCTGTTTCGGCCAAAGAAATTCGAGAAGCACGGTCAGATAGGCTTCCGCGCCCTTGCGCAGCCACGAACGGCCGGGCCAAAGGAACAGGTTCTTGGCGGTCTGCATCGAGATCGTGCTGGCCCCGCGCAGCTCGCCTCTATCCCGGTACTCTTCAACCGCCTCCCGGATCGCGCCGAAATCGAAACCGTGATGGATGCAGAACCGGTTGTCCTCGGAGGTAATGACGGCATCGGCCGCGTTGGGGGAAATCCGCGACAGCGGCATCCAGCGCTTGGCGATTCCCGCGCCCTCCGCCATGCGGATGAGCATGAGCGGGGTGATGGGTGGAGGCACGAAGCGATAGATGAGAATGAGCGCGGCTGGAAGACCGGCCAGGATCGCAAGCGCGGCGATCAGTACCTTGCGCAGTCTACCCGGGCGCCCGCGCGGATGGTGGAATGGCACACGCCATGTGCCGATGCGGTCCGCGCGAAGGGATTTGAACTTGGGCAGCGCCATGGCCCGATCCTGCCCGATTTTCGCGCCGGATCGAAGCCCGGTTGTGACCTAAGCCTTCCAGCCGCAAAGCTTTTGCTCCGCCGCGTTACGGTTTGACCGCCAGGGGCAGGCTTAGTGCGAGCTTTCCGACCTGATTGATTTCTTCGAGCACGAGCGGGCTGCAAGCCAGCTTGAACGCGTCGGAAACGCCGCCCCCGATGCCGCGGCGGATGTCGCGGGCCTTTTGGAAGGCGGAAAGGATGCCGGCCGGCTCCCTTCTATCGCGTCTTGAGGAAGCCCATGGCGAAAGGAGAGAACAATGAAACGTCTGACCAACTCAATTCGTGACTGGCTCGCCCGTAACGGCAAGCTACGGGCTGCGGTCAAAGGCACGCCAGCGTATTTCGTTTTCCTGCCCGCTGTGAAACTATTCACGCCGGACGGTGCCGCAACGTCGGCGCAACATGTTATTTCTGGTCTGGCTTACCAAGCAGCCTGGCAATGGCCAACAGCTTTTTGCGCACGTTCGGATCTGCTATGTCGCAAAATGCGCGGACTATTTCTAACGTGTCGCGCTTGTTCATTTGATCTATCACATTGCCAAATTCACTATCGGTCTTATCGTCTTTTTGACTGTTCGGCGAAACGGTCGGTTGTTGCGGTATCCCCTCAAAAAAGAAGGTTATCGGAACGCCTAGAACAGAACACAACTCATAAAGCCTCCCCGCCCCAATACGGTTGCGGCCAAACTCGCATTTCTGAATCTGCTGATAACTGACATTCAAAGACTTGGCGAGGCTTTGCATGCTCATTCCACGCAACTTGCGGCCCAGGCGTACGCGTGCCCCGACGTGCCTGTCAACCGCAGCGCAAGACGACTGGTTCCCCGGCTTTTCCGGTCGGTGCGTGCCTCGCGATTTCATCCTAGACACTGAGCTTCAGCCTTGTCTCGAAAGTGAATTCAGCTCGCTGCCGGCCACGGACCGACAAGCCACAATTGGCCGCACACAAATAAGATCGGCTGAAGCATATCGGGTTGACCCCCTGCCGATCAAATAGGGTGATGACCAAAAACCGAATTCCTGACCGGCGCCTGTAGGCACCGCGCAAATCGTCGTTTGTTTGAGAGCTATTGCGTGTGCCTGGGTGAAGGCCGGCGCGCCTCAACGACTCCCGGCAATAAGCCGTTAGCGCGTGAACGTCCGCGCGAAGCGTAGGGACGAGGCACGTCCCGGGCGCGCTTGTTGCATTCTGCCGGCTGGCCTATCTAGAGTGTCCGGGGGGCATGATAGGGGCGCCGTGGCGCGACCACGGATAATCACGGGTTTCCCTCGAAAAGCAAGCTCGGGCACCGGATGGCGCTGAGGCCACGGTTTCGCGCATTCTTATGGGCAAATGTCGGGTCGATCAGGGAGTCGACCGAAATTTGGAGCTGCCTATCTACGCCTGAAATCCGCCAATATCATGCGCCCTTCAGATGAGGGCGGTTCTCCCCTGTCTGCTGTGTCTCTGCATACTGGCGTATGACCGCAATGCTGGCGCGGCTCCCCCTGAAACCGGCCCGCCGGAAGACGCGGGCTCGTTTGAGAGCAGCGGGACCTTATCCGGAGCGTTATTCGGATCAACAAATGCTTGGGACAGCGCCTTTGGCGACTGGGACGCCTGGAAAGCCGCGCATGGACTGCACCTGACCATCGGCGCATTCAACTGGTTTCACGTCAATAACAGCGGCCCCAACGCTACCGGGTATGGCATACCGGGCCTGGAGGGAACGTATTTTTATTACGTGCAGCTTGATCCCCGGTTCACCCCCGCCGCCGGCGCGGTTCGAGGCGCCGGAGTCCACGTCGATTTTCGCTTTCGCGACAGCGCGGACCCGTTGCGTCCGTTTTACGACAACACGTATTGGTTTTACCAACTCTACGGATGGATCGACACCGGCTACGGCCGCATCAAGGCAGGGCAGATTTGGAAGCGCTTCGGCCTGGACTGGGATGGAAGCTGGTGGGGCGACGTTCAATTCTTCGACGGCTTCAAATTCAATCCCGATTACGGGATCAGCTGGGAGCAGCAATGGGAGATATCAAAGCGCGCTCAACTGGACAGCTTTGTTCAATATTTCGTCGCGCAGGACGGCGTCAGCAGCGCGCTGGCCAGCGGCAACCCCGAAAGCGTTCCCGGTGCCCGTGCGCGGAACACGGGGGTCATCCGGCTGGTGCCGCGCTGGAATTTTTCCGACTCATGCTCCCTAGCGCTGGGGCTTTCGATGCTCGCAGGAGAGATTCACGGCATAACCCCACAGGGGGGCGATGATACACAGACCGCGGTCGGCTCAGACCTGACGTTCACGTACGGACAATTGGCGGTTTTCGGCGAAGCGCTGCGCTCTTATGGCATTGTCAATCCCCAGCGCTACGTTTCCGGCGGGCCCAGCGACCGGATCAGCGAACTTCTGTTTGGGGGCTCTTACCGGTACGGCCCCGTCCTCTTCCGGGTCGCCTGGTCCGCTGGCTTTGACGAACACCCGGCGGGGCGCCAGTACATGTGGGTCCCTGGCGTAACGGTGGGCATCACGAAAAATCTTGATTTATATGCTGAATACGTGCGCTGGGATGTAATCCCGAGTGGCGCGCACCGTCTCATCTTTGAAGACGGAGCGCAGGTGGTCCTGAACTGGCACATTTGACTCGCGCACCGGGAGTGCGGAAACGCTTATCTCTCTTGCAGATTCACGTGCACACCAAACCGGGGCCGCAAGGTGATCATCGGTTCGGGTTCGATACGGTGCCCAGGAACAAGCTCGACCTTGAATTTTTTGATCATCGAAGCGAGCACGATCAGGGCCTCCATGATGGCAAAACGGCTCGCAATGCATATGCGCGGACCGCCGCCGAACGGAAAATACGCATATCGCGGCGGCTCCGGCGTGGCGTTCGGCAGGAATCGCTCCGGATCGAATCGTTCGGGATTGGGCCAGAACCGGGGGTCGCGGTGGACCGCGTAAATGCACAACATGATTGTGCTGCCGGCCGGGATGTCGAATTCGCCAACGCGATCCGCTTCGACCGCGCGACGCGACATCGTCCAGACAGGCGGATAAAGGCGAAGAGCCTCCTCGAATACGGCGCGGGTGTACTCAAGCCGCTGCAAATCCGCAAACGTAGGGTCACGATCGCCCAGGACACCCACGACCTCATCATAAACGCGCCGTTCGACCATGGGGTGGCTAGAAAGCAGATAGCATGTCCAGGCCAGGGCAGCGGCCGTTGTCTCATGACCGGCCATCAGGATCGAGATGACAAGATCCCGCAGCATCCGCAGGTCTGCACCGTCACTTTCGTTTCCGTACACCTCCAATATCATCGACAAGAGGTCATTCCTTGGCGCCGGCTGGCCTCGCCGCTTGGCCACAATTTCACGGAAAATCCCTTCTATATTCCTGATGGCCTTTCTGAACGCGCGATTTCGGGCCGTGGGCACGGTCAGAGGGATACGGAGCAAAGACCAGATATGGTGCTCCGCCTCGCGCAGAATGAGCGTCAGCGCCTGATACGCGGTATTGGCCTCGTGCTCCGAGAGACGCGTACCGAACAGCGTGCGGGCCGCGATGTTGATCGTCAGATGCATCATCTCGACCGACACGTCGAACGAGGTTCTTTGTTCGCGGTATTCCCGCCATTTTGCGAGCATTTCGTTTGTGGCCGAGACCATTTCGTCGCACGCCACGGCTAACGACGATCCGTTGAAAGCCGGCTGTGCCATCCGCCGCTGCTGGAGCCAGAGATCGCCCTCGCTTGTCAGGAATCCCTCTCCCAGCATGGGCTTCAGCTCGTCGTAGAATTTGCTTTTCCGGTAGTTGCCATAATTCGTCTGCAGTATGTGACCGATGAACTCAGGCCGGTTGATCATCAGAATCCGCTCGCGGCCAAAACGGAGCGGAACAACGTCGCCATACTCGCGGGCAACCCGAACGAAGAACTTCAGAGGATCGCGGCGTACGAAAGGCAGAACGCCGACCAGAGGAAACCCGCGCGGTCCCGCCTCCTTTCTTTTTTCGAAACCATCGGCAATCAGGGAATAGGCACCCATCGCCTACGCGCTCCCGTTTCCAGGCTTGTCGTCAAGCGACGCGGCCGCAGCTCCAATTAAATGCGCGGTGAAGCGAAGCTTGAGCTTCATCGCTTCCTGGCTCAAATAAAGAAGACATTGCTTTATGGCCTTAGCCTCGTCGTCGGGCTCAAGCGTATCTTTGCGTGTGCGCAGCCGGGATAGCGGCGAGGTGCCGCTCTTAAGCCGCATGGCGCTGCTCGGAAAGGATGTCGGCATGAAGCACCGATCCGGTGATCTTGCCGGCGGTCTGAATGGCGCCCAGTACCTCCGGCGTGATGTCGAACCGGCCGGCCAGTGTTAGTGTCTCGCCGAGCCGGTGCCTTGAGCCCTGCCAATTCGGCCGACAGCCGATGCGCGGGAGAAGGCGCGCGATGCGAATGTCGTATACGGTGATTATTTCGCGAATGCCGAACAATAGGCAGAATTCTATGAGACCGCAAAACAGTTCGCATGTAATGCGGCTCACCGCGCCCAGACCCTCGGCAGAATCGGGTAATGCTTCGACGGCGAACCGGCTGGTTTCCCAGATCGCGGGGTCCTTCGGCGGCGGCTGATCATCAAGCAGCTCCGGAAATACATCGCGCAGCATATACGGGCCCGTGGTGGGGAGGAGCCGCCACGTGCCCGTTACGTTTCTCAGATCATCGGTTGCGAGCAAATAAATCGGCTGGAATAGGTCAAATACGTCCCGCTCGACTCCGTCCCGCGAACAGACTTCCCAATGAAGTCTTTCTTTGAAGACCCGGTGCCGGAGGCAGTGCATCGCATAGATTTTGTCGCGATACCGAAACGCCGCATCCGGGGTTACCACCTCGATCATGTCGGGCCTCCAATCGATCAAGAGGCCGCAATTGGAGGGACTGGGGCTGACCGCCGCAGCTACCAGCCTTGGGAGGTTTTCTTGAATGGGCTCGAAGGCCCAGCATCAAAAGTTTGTGCCGGGCACGCCGAAGTCAGGAATCGCACGCCAAGCCGGGCGGCGAGGCAACAACGCATTATTTAAGGATCGTAAGAAGCGTCTTCCCCGTCAGGGAACGATGAGACCCAGCATGATGGCCTTGACGACCGCGTGGTGCTTGCCGAAAACGCCGATCTTCCTCATGGCGTTCTTGAGATGGAAGACAACCGTCTCCTCGGAAATATGGAGGATTTCCGACGTCTCCCACGCGGTCTTGCCTCTAGCAGTCCAAAGAAGGCACTCGCGTTCGCGGTCAGTAAGACGAAGAAGCGAAGGCGATCCGGAATCGAGGAGGCTGTTTCCGATGGCAACGTGATAGTAAAGCCCCATCAGGTGGATGTTATGCCTGTGCTCTTCCCATAGGCTTGTGAATTCTATTTGATTCACATCGGATGAGGCCGAAAGGGCCGCCATGGCGCCGCCGGGACCGTGAATGGGAACGGTAAATCCTCCCTTCATGCCGAAATCACACGCCTCGTTCAGGACGAGACGCTGCCGTTTCGTGGCGCTGCGCTTGTCGTTAAGACTGAGCCATTCGAACGGGAGCATGCTCTGACCCGCCAGCGATACGGCCGGATCAACATTCATATAGTCGTTATCCTGGTAATGCATGGCCCATTCGTCGAGATACGTCGTTATGACGAAGGGTGCCTTCGGGTTTCCCGGAATGCGGATCGCAAGGTAGGCAAAACGGTTGAAGCCCATGCGCTCCAGCTGCCTGCCCATGGTGTCCCGCAGAGCCTCGATCCCGCGGGTGTTCCGCAGGTTATCGAGAAACTCCTGTACGGCTTGATCCATAGTAAATACGTGGCGGTATGAGATTACCTATTCGCGCTACCTTACAGGAATACCGGGCGGTTGTGTACGGGTGGCGTATTTCGCGTTAAATTCCCTCGTGCAGCGTGGCCCGAGCGCACCGCAAGCCGGTCGCGGGAGACGGCGGCTTTAAGCGCTTCGGCCTGCCAGGGGTCCGGCCGGGCGCGCAAAGCCTCGGCGACGAAAAGCGCCGGATCGTCGCGCCATCGGATCAGCGTCGTCTGCGCGCGCGCAAACAACGGATGGACGGGCTGCGATGCCGCAGCAATCATGGCGCGCCTCGTCCTGATTCATGGTTACTTGTCGCGATCGAGGCCGGCCAAAAGTGCCACGAGATCGTGCGGCGGCGACACTTGCGGCCCGTCGCCGGCAAACAGCTTTGCCGCGAGCGCCACGTAGCGGACCGGATCTTTCGTCAGCGCGGCGTCGAAAGCGGCCTTGCCGTGGCTCTGCCAGTGGCAGGCCAATTCGGAAAGAAACCTGGCGGCGTCGGGCTGTTCTCCCGATTCGCTCTTCAAGCCGGGGGCACTCGCGGGCGGGGGCGATATTCCGCTGGCGATAAATTCGCGGCGGTCATCGCCCGTCTTCGCGGTCGCGGAATCGGCTTGCACAGGGCCGTCTGCGCGGCGCTTTGCTCTTGTACTGTGGGGCCGTTGCCTGCTACCGGTCGCTGGACCGGGCGGCGCGGCACCAAGGGAGGGCGCGCCGTCGCGTTCGGCTCCCGACGCGGCTCTGCTCGGAGTCTTCAATAGATTTGCCTTTCTGCCGCGGCTGAATCATTCGGCCGTGCGAAAGGGGTTGCGTGTCGCGGCGAATACGGCGCAGCCAGAGCAATTACGATGGGGGAGAAGATTCGTGATTACGTTCCTGGCACCGGCGCATGCGACCCCAAGGCGATCGTTTGCGAAGACCGTCTCCTGGCGCATGCTCGCCTCCGTCGATACCTTTGTTCTAAGCTACCTCATTACCGGGCGGCTTTTATTTGCGGGCTCGATCGCGAGCGCCGAGGTGCTGACAAAGATCGCGTTCTATTACGTTCACGAACGCGCCTGGGCGCATGTCAAATGGGGTTTCCGGTAAAATTCTGATGCGCGCGGGCGATATCGTGTTTGCCGCCGGTTCCAAGGGCGCCGTTCAGCTTGCGGTGGCCGTCGTGCGCATGGGTGAAAAGGTTCCGGGGCAGGTCTACCGCCAGGGCGGCGAGGTCGTAATGGCCGAGATGTGCCGGGACGATGCTCAAGGGTGCAATTCCGCCCGCACCCCCGACGCCGCCGCGTAGCCGTCGCATAACCCGGCTTCGGCCGTTCGATTCCGGCGTTCCCGCTGCGATTTCGGGCTTTCCCCGGCTCCCCCCCTTAACCCTTCCCTAACGCCCGGACCACACAATCGGCCGGGGCATTATTCGGGGAACAGGGGTTGTTCAAGGGGATTATCAAACGCCGTTCCGGCCTGTACCCGGCAGGACGCCGGGGACTTCCGGCTATCGCCGCCGTGCTTGCGCTCGGCTTGGTTCTCGCGACGCTCACCGCGGGATTGGGGGCGGCCGCGGCCGCGCCCGGCGCATCCGCCGGTGCGTCGCCATCCGCCGGCACCGGCGCCGAAAATGCCGCTTACGTGCCACTCTTTGAAAGCCGCGAAATCAAGGCGTCGAGCCTCGCCGCCTTCAAGCAATGGCTTTCGGTGATGGATCGCTATTCCGGCGAGCGCAAGATCGAGAACGGCCCTTGCACCGACGACCCGGTGATATGCCACCTGACCGAATGGAAGGCGTTTCTCGGCACCCTCAAGGCCAAAGACCGGATGGACCAGCTCCAAGAAGTCAATCAATTCATGAACTCGCACCCGTACATCCAAGACATCGTCAACTGGGGCGTGTCGGACTATTGGGAAACGCCGAAGGAATTCCTGGATCGAAATGGCGACTGCGAGGACTACGCGATCGCCAAGTTCTATTCCATGCGCGCGCTCGGCATGGACAACACCACCTTGCGCATCGTCATTCTCCAGGACATGAACCTTCAGGTGCCGCACGCGATCCTGGTCGCGTATCTCGATGGCAAGCCGTATGTTCTCGATAACCAGATTCCCCAGGTGGTGAGCGCCGACATCATTCACCACTATCGCCCATTCTATTCGATCAACGAGCAGAACTGGTGGCTGCATCGCCCGAACTGAGCGGGCCGATAGATATTCGATTTCTGAAAACTTTCGTTGACACAAGATTGGTGCCCGATTAGATAACAAACGTTGAAGGGGATGGAGCTCCCCGGTAACCGCCCCTAGGGCTGATGGCTCCTGCTCGCGTGGCCGCGCGGCAGGGGCTTTTTGCATCTCCGCCGCGCACGCCGCGCCGGCGATGAAGTCCGCCGCAATTGCCCGAACAGGCTGATGACTTCTTTACGACCGCTGCGACGCGGCGGGCGTGGAAGAAACATACTGGTCCGGCAGGAGCCGTATATGGAAAGTCTTTGGTTTACGTCGGCGCTATGGTTCGGGTTGGCGTTTGTTGCCGCGCTGATTTCGATCCGGCTCGCGATTTCCGTGGCACTTATCGAGATCGTGGCGGGAGCGATCGGCGGCAATCTTCTCGGTCTCGCTCCCAATGATTGGGTGAACTATCTGGCCGGGGTCGGGGCGATTACCCTCACCTTCCTCGCCGGGGCCGAGATCGATCCGGCGGTGGTGCGCAAGCACGCTTGGCCGACGCTCGGCATCGGTCTCGTCGGCTTCTTCGCCCCGTACCTCGGCGTTCTCGCCTATGCCCGTTATTTTCTGGATTGGCCGTGGCCGCAGGCGCAAATCGCCGCCATCGCCCTGTCCACGACTTCGGTCGCGGTCGTCTATGCGGTGATGGTCGAAACCGGCTTCAACCGGACCGAAATCGGGAAGATCATCCTCGCCGGATGCTTCGTCAACGATCTCGGCACGGTTTTGGCGCTGGGCGCGGTCTTCGCCAACTACAACATCTGGCTGCTTGCTTTCGCGCTCGCGACCGCCGTGGCGATCGTCGTGTTGCCGCGCATCGTCCCGCCGCTGTTCGCGCGCGTCGGCAACCGGGTGAGCGAAGCGGAAATCAAGTTTCTGCTGCTCGTGCTATTCCTGCTGGGCGGGCTTGCGAACGTCGCCAAAAGCGAAGCGGTCCTTCCCGCCTATCTCATCGGTATGGCGCTCGCCCCCCATTTCCTCAAGGACCGGGTGCTGGCGCTCCGGCTGCGCACCATCGCCTTCGCCGTTTTGACGCCGATCTATTTCCTCAAAGCCGGGTCGCTCGTGAAGTTTCATACCGTCATCGCGGCGGCGGGGTTGATCGGAGTGTTCCTCGCCGTCAAAATGGCGACCAAATTCGCCGGGATTTGGCCGCTGACCCGCGCCTTCAATTTCGACAAACGCGAGGCGATGTATACAACGCTCCTCATGTCCACGGGGCTTACCTTCGGCACCATCTCGGCCCTGTTCGGGCTCACCAACGGCATCATCAACCAGGATCAATACACGATCCTGGTGACCGCCGTGATCGGTTCCGCGGTCGTCCCCACCTTGATCGCTCAAAAGTGGTTCCAGCCCGCCTTCAAACCGCTCGAGCCGGAGCCGGAAGCGGCTCCCGAGGGCGCCTGATGTACAGGCGCATTCTTATCGCGAGCGACGGGTCGGAAGGCGCCGGCCGGGCGCTGTCGGCGGCGATCGATCTCGCCAAACGGCACGAGGCCGAACTCCATATGGTTTGCGTCGAGGAGCTGCCGCGGTTTCCCGCGACCATGGACGAAGTGATCGAGGAGACGGAGGCCGCAAACGACCGGTTCGCGCGCGTCATCGAGCACGGGCGGGCGCTCGCGGCGTCGCGGCATGTAACGTTGCAGACTCATGTGATCGCCGGCCATGTTGTTTCCAGTATCGTCGATTTCATCGAAAGAAACGGTTACGACCTCTTGGTCGTCGGATTCATGGGTCACTCGGCGCTCTATAACCGGATGATCGGCTCGACCACCGACCGGCTGGTGGAATTGGCGCCCTGCGCCGTTCTGGTGGTGAAGTGAGCGGACGGGCGCCGACCCCCGGCCTCCCGCCCGCGTGATCCCCGATCGGCCGCATTTCGATCAATGGGGTAGCCCATGCGTGGCCTCAACAGTGCGGAATTCATTCGAAGATTCCTCGGGCTAGCTCAAGCCTCGAATCCGAATCTCGAAAGGGATTTTTGGAACGTCGGCGGCGCCGATTGGATCCGCGGGCGGCATGCCGTCCATGGCCCGAAATTCTCGTTCCAACTGGAAACTCATGTCGTCGAATACCGGCGCGGAGCCGATGCCGCTTGGTCGCTCCTGGTGGTGGTCGAGCGCTGGTGGCCCGCCAACCGAAGGCGTTCGATCCGGGAGGCGCGGTGGGCACGCATGCTGGACGGCCGCGCCAGCCAAGCGCTCGCTTGGCTGAAGCGCCAAACGCCGGGAACGTAGATTTTCCAGCCGCAACCTAGCCCCACGGCCGTTAACCAGCCGTTCAATCTTAGCGGGGATACTTCCGCGATCGGCGCCGCATGAGGCGCCTTCGAGAGGCAGGCATGAGCCTCGAAACGATCACCCGGGAATATTGGTTCGCCAGCTCGTTCCTGAAGGGCCGGCATGTGCCGCGCCTGATGAGCCGGACCTCCGCCGAAACTTGCCTGCGTCATCTAGCGTTCGGGTGCCGCTGGCGCGCTCTGCGGCGCGCCGCCGTCGGCTCCGCCACCGGCCATAGCCTCATCCCAGGGGCCGTCACAATCCGCGCCGAGTGGCTTCTGCCCTGCGATACCGAGCCCGAAGCCGCCCCCTGAAATCCGAACCGGCCGCTTTCTGCGGCAACCCTTAGATCAGCCCGGCCGCGATGTTGATCGCGAGGGCCAAGACCGACGTGTTGAAGAGGAAGGCGAGCACACCCTGGGCCAGCACCAGGCGGCGCAAGGCGCGCGAGGTCACCTGCACGTCCGAAACCTGGCAGGTCGACCCGATCACGAACGAGAAATAGAGAAAATCCCAGTAATCCGGCTGCGGCTCGCCGGGAAAGACGAGCCCCTCGCGCCCGCTGTTGTCGCGCGCGGTCTTTCTCGGCCCGTAATATTCATGGGCGTAATGCAGGGCAAAGGTCGTGTGCACCAATAGCCATGCCAGCAAAATGGTGCCGGCGGAGAGTCCGACGCGTAGCGCCGCCAGCGTCCCCGAAAGTGCCCGGGCGGCATGCAGTTCGAATCCGATCGCAAGAAGGCTTGCACCGGCTGCCGTGGCGACCAGGGCCAAGACGGCAAACCGGCCCTCGTCCTCGATGCGGGCGCGACTTCGCATGCGCTCGGGGTCCGCCCGCCACATCATCAGCCAGGCCAGCACCAAGAAGATTGCCGTCCCGGTGTCGAAGGCGGCAAGCGCGCGGGTCTGCGGCAGCCAATTCGCGGGAAGCAGCGCGTAAATCCCGGCGGCAACGCCCAAGGACGTGAACAGCCGCGGCCGGGCTCGCAAGTGGCTTAGAATCTTGGGCAATCCTTGGCCCACCCCGCTGTCATCAACCCTGCCGTTCTGCTCTTGCGGCATCGCCGCCAAGGCTTGCGCCGCAGGGCGGTCGCGTCAACGGCGCGCCAATTCGCGCGCTTTGAGCCACGCCGCGCTGCGGTTTAGGCGACCGCCGCAACTCCTGCGGAAATCGTGAATGGTACTGGTGGGCGCAGCAGGACTCGAACCTGCGACCCGCTGATTAAGAGTCAGCTGCTCTACCACCTGAGCTATGCGCCCCCCGGGGTGGCGATATAGCAAGGCCCGGCCGCTTTGTCGACAACGGCGGCAAACGCCGAAATCGGCCCGGTTTGGGTGCCGCGCCGGGCGGGCTCAATGCTCAGCTATCGAGGATCGTGCTGCGGCGGGGAATGCGGAAATCGCGGTGCACGTGGGCCGACATGACGAGGCCGAAGCCGATCAGGATCGTCATCATCGCCGACCCGCCGTAGGAGACCAGTGGCAGCGGCGCGCCGACGACCGGGATAAGCCCCATGACCATGGCGACATTGATGAACATGGACATGAAGAAACTGCTGGTGATCCCCATGGCGAGTAGCCGCCCGAATTGATGGCGGCAGCGAAGCGCGATCGAGAGCCCGTAAATCAAAATCAGCACGTAAAGGCCGAGCAGGACCAGCCCGCCCGCCATGCCGAATTCCTCGGCCAGCATCGTGAAGATAAAATCGGTCTGTTTTTCGGGCAGGAAGTTCAAGTGGCTTTGGCTTCCCGCCATGAATCCTTTTCCGAACACCCCGCCCGAGCCGAGCGCGATTTTGGACTGGAGAATATGATAACCGGACCCCAAGGGATCGGATTCGGGGTCGAGGAAAGTCAGCACGCGGCGCTTCTGATAATCGCGCAGGAAATGCCAGGCAAGCGGAACGGTGCCGCACGCCGCGGCGAAGCCAAAGACGAACTTCCACATCTTGACCCCGCCCAGGAAGCACATGAGGCCGCCGACAAGCACAAGGATGACCGCGGTCCCGAGATCGGGCTGACGGAGCACAAGTGCTGCAGGCGCCACGACCAAAAGCACCGGCACGACCAGAACCGTAGGCCGGCGGATTTCCTCCGCCGTCAGGCCATGGAAATAGCGGGCGAGCGCCAGGACGAGCGCCACTTTCATGATCTCGGAGGGTTGGATCTGGAAGAAGCCGACATCGATCCAGCGCCGGGCCCCCATGCCGATTTCACCGGCGATTTCGACAACGAGAAGAAGCGCCAACGCCACGGCATAGGCGACATAGGCATAGCGCAGCAGATAGCGAATATCGGCAAGCGCCACCGCGATCATCAGAACGACGCCGATTGAAAAGCGCAGGATCTGGCGCGACGCCCAGGGATCGAGGTTTCCATTGGAGGCGGAATACAACATCGCGAATCCGACCGAAGAAATGGCGGCCAGCAGCAAGACAAGAAGCCAGTTGATTTGCGGCACCTTGTCCGCGATGTGGAGTGTTCCGTCGCGCGTGAACCACATGGCGCCTAACCCTCCCCGCCGGGCGCGCTTTCGTCGCCTTTGGCCAGCGGCCCCGAGCTCAAGTGGCGCTTCTGGGTTTCGAGCAGGACGTCGCGAACAATAGGCGCCGCGGCCTTGGAACCGCCGCCGCCATGCTCCACCACCACGGCGCAGGCGAAGCGAGGTTCCGAGATCGGCGCGAAGCCGATAAAGAGCGCGTGATCGCGTTCCTCCCACGGCAGGTCTTCATTCTTTTTCACGCCCGAGAGGCGCTCGGCTTTGGTAATGCGCCGAACCTGGGACGTGCCGGTCTTGCCGCCCATCTCGAATCCGGCCTCGGCGATGCGCGCGGCATAGGCGGTGCCGTGCGGGTCGTTCGCGACGGCAATCATGCCTTCCACGACAACCTTGAGCGCGGCCGCTGAAACGCCCACCGGGGCGAAGGACGGTTGCGGGCGCGGACGGACGGTGTCGTGTTCGACGAGGTCGCGGCTCAAATGCGGCACGATGGCATTGCCGCCGTTGACGATGCGGCCCAGCATCACCGCGAGCTGCAAGGGTGTCGCGAGCGAGAAGCCTTGACCGATGCCGGCGACCAGTGTTTCACCCGGCTGCCAGGAGACGCCGGTTGTCCCCAACTTCCAATTGGAATCGGGCATGAGGCCGGGGCGCTCGCCGGGCAAGTCGATGCCGAGAGCGGATCCCAAACCGAAACGCCGCGCCATATCCGCCATGCGATCGATTCCCACCCGGTGGGAAACGTCATAAAAATAGACGTCGCAGGACTTCATGATCCCTTCGTGCATGTCGAGCGAGCCGTGGCCTTCCTTCTTCCAGCAATGGAAATGGCTGTCGCCCATAACCACCTCGCCGGTGCAGAACACCCGGTGCTGCGGATTCACCACGCCGCTGTCGAGCCCCGCCAAGGCCACCATGGTTTTGAACGTGGAGCCCGGCGCATATTGCCCGGCAGACACCTTATTGATGAGCGGTCCCTTGGGATCGGAGGTGAGCTCGTGCCAATAGGCTTCGGTCATTCCCTGATTGAAAATGGCGGGATCGAAGCCGGGCGCCGAAGCCATCACCAGCACCTCGCCGGAATGGATGTCGATGACGACAACGGCGCCGGAGTTGCCGCCCAGACGCTCGATGGCGAATTTCTGGAGGTCGCGATCCAGCGTGAGTACCATTTCGGCGCCGGACTTGCCTTCATCCCGGTTCAACTCGCGGATAACGCGGCCGATGGCGTTGACTTCGACCTCGCTTGTCCCCGCCTTCCCGCGGAGCGCCAGATCGTAAGTCTTTTCGATGCCGTTCTTGCCGACGTGGAAGCCGGGAATTTCGAGCAGCGGATCATCGCCGAGATCCGATTCGGCGACCGCGCCGACATAGCCGATGACATGTCCGGCTTGGTCGCCCAAAATGTATTCGCGGCTTTGTCCAACATCGACGGTGACGCCGGGTAGATCGGGAGTGTTGACCTCGACTCGCGCGACTTCCTCCCAACTGAGGTTCTCGCGAACGGTGACGGCCAGAAACGGCCGCTTGCGGCTGACCTCCTTGAGCGTCCGGCGGCGATCGAAGTCGTTCACCGTAATGATTTGGGCGAGCGCATCCAGAGTTTGCTCCAGATCCGGCGTCTGTTCCGCCACGATAACCACGCGGTAATTTTGCTTGTTCACGGCAAGCGGGTTGCCGAAACGGTCGACGATGAGCCCCCGCGGCGGCGCCAGGAGCCGGAGCGAGATCCGGTTTTCTTCCGACAGCTTCTTGTAACGGTCGGCCTCGATAACCTGAAGGTAATACAGGCGCCCGACCAGCGCCGAAGCGAGAGCCATTTGGGCCCCGCCCAAGATCACCGCCCGGCGGCTGAAGGCTTTGAACTGAATGTAGTCGCGATACACGTCACACGCCCCGAAGCATCGCCTGCTGGGAGCGAATGTATATGCGGGTCAGAACCGGGAACAACCCGACCGTCACCAGACCTTCGAAAACGGCCGGGAGCGGGTCGAGAATGGCGCCATCGAGGCTCGATAACATCATCCACATGGCCATGAATGCGCCCGCTACGACCAATGCGAATCCCCACCACATGACCAAAAAGGACTTGCCGAGAAAGAATCGCCTCTGCCCCAGCACGACCGTATAAACGAGGAGCAGGATCAGGGCATTCACGCCGAGCGCCGTGCCCGACAGAATATCCTGCAACAAGCCGATCGCGAAAACGGCCAGCGCGGGCATCAAATCCGGACGGAAGATCGTCCAGTAATAGACGGAAATCAGTGTTACGGCCGGCGCCAAGGCCGCGAAACCCGGAAGGTGCAAAGGCACCGCCGCCGCCATGGCAAGCACCACGGTCACCGCAAACGGCAGCATCCGGCGCGCGATCGAATCCAACCGCTGCCAGAATGTGGTGTCCATGGCTAACGCTTCGCCTGCGGCCGCTCAAAGGTGGGGGCGAGAATTCCGATCGTGCCGAAATCGATCACCCGCACGAATTCAAGCCGGCTCCACTCGATAAATGGCTGCACACGGATGTCGGAATCGTTGACCGATGTGACGATTCCGACCGGAAGCCCGGGCGGAAACGCACCGGCGTGCCCCGACGTGACGACCCGTTCGCCCACCGCGACTGTGACATGGTCCCCCAAGTGAACGATCTGGGGCAAATCCGTGTTGTCGCCGGCAAGAACCGCCTGCTCGCGGGTGCTTTCGAGTTCCACCGGGATGCGCGAGTTGAGGTCGGTGACGAGGAGCACCCGCGACGAGCGGTCGCCGACGGTAATTACACGCCCCACCAGTCCCTCTCCGGTCATCACCGCCTGACCCTTTTTGATGCCCTCGCGTCCGCCCGCGTCAACCAATACGCTGCGTACGAATGCACCGCCCGCATCCGCGACCACGCGGGCGGTGACGAAGCTTTGGGCCGGCGGTGTCGCGAAATTCAGCAGCGACTTCAGCTGCTGGTTCTCGGCCGCCAGCTCGCGGGCCACGTGCTGCCAATGCAGCAGACGGTCGTTATCCTCGCGCAAGCGCGCGTTTTCATCGTCGACCGCGGCGATCTCATGAATTCTTTCGATGGCTCTCGACACCGAAGCGGCGGGACGCGACAACGTGTTCAGAATCGGGGTCACGGCATCTGCGGCCACCGCGCGCAGGCGCTCGAGAACGACGATGTCCGCTTTGCCCAGCATCATCAGGGCAAAGGTGGCTGCGATCAGGGCCAGGAACGCGAACCGCTGAACCAGGACCTTGATCGGCGTCGCCAAGCGCAGGACCGATCCCTTGCGCTGCTTCAAGCTTTACTCCCCCCGTTCGTGCCCGCCGGTTTCGTCCGGCCGGACCAATCATCCAACTCAGTACATGCTGATCAGTACGTTCTTCAAAGTCTTCATCTGTTCCAAACACCGCCCGGTGCCCAGCGCCACGCAAGACAGCGCGTCTTCCGCGATCGATACCGGCAAACCGGTCGCATGCCGCAGGACAAAATCGAGATTACCCAGCAGCGCGCCGCCGCCGGTCAAGACGATCCCCTTGTCCACGATGTCGGCGGCCAATTCCGGCGCCGTATGCTCGAGCGCCACCTTGACCGCCTCAATGATCGCCCCGACGGGTTCGGCAAGACTTTCGGCGATCTGGCGCTGGCTGATCACGAGCTCTTTGGGAACCCCGTTCATGAGGTCGCGGCCTTTGATCTCCATCACCCTGCCCTCGCCGTCTTCCGGCGGGCAGGCGGTCCCGATTTCCTTCTTGATGCGCTCCGCGCTGCTTTCGCCGACCAGCAGGTTATGGTGGCGGCGGATGTAGGCGATGATCGCTTCATCCATTTTATCGCCGCCCACGCGCACGGAACGCGAATAGACGATGCCGCCCAGCGACAGAACGGCGACCTCGGTCGTGCCGCCGCCGACGTCCACCACCATCGAGCCGGTGGGCTCCGTCACGGGCAGCCCCGCGCCGATGGCGGCCGCCATCGGCTCCTCGATCAGGTAGACGCGCCGGGCACCCGCCGCCTCCGCGGATTCTACGATGGCCCGGCGCTCGACAGCGGTCGAGCCCGAGGGCACGCAAACGATCACCTGAGGACTGGCGAAAGTGCGGCGGTTGTGAACCTTGCGGATGAAATGCTTGATCATTTCCTCCGCCACCTCGAAATCGGCAATCACGCCGTCGCGGAGCGGTCGAATGGCCTGGATGTTGCCGGGCGTGCGGCCCAGCATCATCTTGGCTTCGTCGCCGACGGCCAGGACGTGCTTCTTGCCCTTGACCTCCGCGATCGCCACGACCGAGGGCTCGTTGAGCACGATGCCGCGCCCCTTGACGTAGACCAACGTGTTGGCGGTGCCGAGGTCGATCGCCATGTCGGCCGACAGCATGCCAAGCAATCTCGAGAACATCGCGGCTACCTCAATCCTGGGACGGGTTCGCCGCTCATGCGGTAAGCGCCGCGGCCGGCGCCGTTCTCTCGCGCTTGAGCAGAAGTTTGTTCAGCGCGTTCACATAGGCCCGCGCGGAACCGACGAGGGTATCGATATCGGCGCCCTGGCCGTTCACCGTCCGCCCGTTTTCCTCCAGGCGCACCGTCACCTCGGCTTGGGCGTCGGTTCCCTGGGTCACGGCGTGCACCTGGTAAAGCTGGAGCGTCGCTTCGTGCGGGAAAATCTGCTTGATGGCGTTGAAGGTCGCGTCGACCGGTCCCTTTCCGGTTGCCGTCGTCGACTTTACCTCGCCGTCGATTTCCAGCTTCAAGTCGGCGCGCTGTGGGCCTTCCGATCCGCAGACAATCGCGAGCGAGACGAATTTGATGCGGACGTTGTCCCGCACCACCTCGTCGTTCACCAGCACCATGATGTCTTCGTCGAACATTTCCTTCTTCTTGTCGGCGAGTTCCTTGAAGCGATGGAACGCCTCCTCGGCTTTCTCCGACGAAAGCCGGTAGCCCAATTCCGTCAGCTTCTCGTTGAAGGCATGGCGCCCCGAGTGCTTGCCCAGAACGATCTTCGACTCGGTGAGGCCCACCGATTCCGGCGTCATGATCTCGTAAGTGCCGGCGTGTTTCAGCATGCCGTCCTGGTGGATGCCCGATTCGTGGGCAAACGCATTGGCGCCGACGATCGCCTT
>JBGQJC010000021.1:0-40243 GCA_041498815.1 Alphaproteobacteria bacterium | reverse complement strand
CGGACCGCGGCGCGAGCGCGCCGGCGGCCGGCATCGGGGCCGCAATCTGTGCGGCGGCGCGCACCGCGTTCGCCTCCGTTCTCGACCGGATGCGCCATGCCATGCCATCGCAGCGAGTTGCGGCCACGGGCGAGGCCGCGAAGGGCGCGGATCTCGCCAGGGCCGCGTTCCTGGGCAGCATCGGTCATGAGCTGCGCACGCCGCTCAATGCCATTCTGGGATTTTCGGAAATCCTGAAGGATGAGTTGTTCGGCGATTTGGGCCAGCCGCAATACCGGGGCTATGCGATGCTCATCCACAACAGCGCCGAGCATCTGCTCGATGTCATCAACGAGCTTCTCGACATCGCCAAGGCCGAGGGCGGCAAGCTCGAACTCGAAGAAGAAGTCGTCGATGTCGCGCGCGCGGTGGCGATCTGCGTCGATCTGGTTGCGGCGCGCGCCGCCTCCAAAACGATTTCCGTAAACATCCCGCCCGATTTGCAGCAGTTGCGCGCCGACCCGAGAAGGGTCAAACAGATTCTTCTCAATCTGCTGGCCAACGCGGTCAAATTCACGCCGGCGGGCGGGCGGATCGAGGTGGCTGCGGCGCGCGATGCCGAGGGCCGGCTTGCGATCACCGTGAGCGACACCGGAATCGGCATGGCCGAGGCCGATATTTCGCGCGCAACCGAGCTTTTTGCCCGGGATACTGCCGAGCGTTCGCGCAAGTTCCCGGGCGCCGGGATCGGCCTGCCGCTCAGCAAAGCTTTGATCGAGCGTCACGGCGGCGATCTCATCGTCGCGAGCAGGCTCGGGGCCGGAACTTGCGTCACCGTGCGCTTCCCCAAGGAGCGGGTCGTGGGCGCGGCGAAACCCGGGTCATCCTAAGCGACGGAAAACGCCATGGCGCGGAAGTTGGCCTCGGGCCGGCTCGTGATTGCAAGCCACAACCCCGGCAAGGCGCGCGAGATCGCGGAGCTTCTGGCGGGCTATCCCATCGACGTCGTCTCGCTGGCGGAGCTCCATCTGCCGGAACCCGAGGAAACGGGCGCGAGCTTTCGCGCAAACGCCAAGATCAAGGCCCGGGCCGCGGCACGTGTCGCAAACCTGCCGGCCTTGGGCGACGATTCGGGGCTGACCATCCCCGCACTTCGCGGCGCGCCGGGGATTATGTCGGCGCGCTGGGCGGGCGAGGGGCGCGATTTCGCGGCCGCCATGACCCGGGTCGAACGGGAGATGGCCGGCAAGGCGGACCGGGCCGCCGCCTTCGCCTGCGCGCTCGCGCTGTGCTGGCCGGACGGGCTTTGCGAGACGGTCGAAGGCAGCGTCGAGGGCCACCTCGTCTTCCCGCCCCGGGGCACGCGGGGCTTCGGTTACGACCCGATCTTCCGCCCGGACGGATTCGACGTTACCTTCGGCGAGATGGAACCAGGAATGAAGCACCGGATCAGCCACCGCGCGGTCGCCTTCCGCAAGCTCGCGCGGCGCTGCTTTGCGGCCCCGTCATGAGCGCCTTGGCGGCGAAGCGTCTGCCATCGCAGGCACCCGCGAGTGCGGCGCTTTACCTCCATTGGCCGTTCTGCCGCGCCAAATGCCCGTATTGCGATTTCAACAGCCATGTGCGCGCGGCCATCGATGAAAAGCACTTTCAAGCGGGCCTTATTGCCGAGCTCGATCATTTCGCGGCGCTCGCCCCAAAACGGGAGCTCACCAGCATCTTCTTCGGCGGCGGCACGCCGTCCCTCATGGCGGCGCCAACCGTCGCGGCGCTGATCGCGCGCGCAAACCGGCATTGGAGCTTCGCGTCCGATATCGAGATCACGCTCGAAGCCAATCCCAATTCGGCGGAGGCCGCGCGCTTCCGCGATTACCGCGCCGCGGGCGTGAATAGACTCTCGCTCGGCGTCCAGGCGCTGGACGATTCCGCGCTGAAATTCCTGGGCCGCCTGCACGATCGGGCCGAGGCCCTGCAGGCGGTCGCGGTCGCGGCGCGCATCTTCCCGCGCTTTTCCTTCGACCTCATTTATGCGCGGCCGGGCCAAACGCCTGCCGCATGGAAGGACGAGCTCGCCCGCGCGCTTGTCCATGCCGGCGATCATCTTTCGCTTTATCAGCTGACCATCGAGGAGGGCACGGGATTTTACGGGTCGGTGGCGCGGGGCGAATTCGCGCCGCCCGATTCGGATCATGCCGCGGCACTTTACGAGATCACCCAAGAGATGACGCAAGAGCGCGGCCTTCCCGCCTATGAAATTTCCAATCACGCGAGGCCGGGCCGCGAAAGCCGCCATAACCTCGCCTATTGGCGCTACGGCGATTATTTTGGAATCGGCCCCGGCGCGCATGGCCGCATCGCCGGCGCAAACGGAACCAAGACCGCGTTTCGCCAGATCCGCGAGCCCGAGGCCTGGCTGACCGAGGTCGAGCGCCACGGCTTTGGGACTTGCGAAACCGAAGACCTGGCGCCGGCAACGCGCGCGGCCGAGATGCTGATGATGGGTTTGCGGCTGTGCGAGGGAGTCGACGCCCAATCCTTCGTGCGCGAAACCGGGATCGCGATGGATGACGCGATCGATCGCGGCGCACTTGCGGCGCTGATAGAGGGCGGATTCGTGATCCGCGACCGCCAAGGCTTGCGCGCGACCCCGCGCGGGCTTCTTTGCCTCAATGCCGTGCTGGCCCGGCTTCTGCCCTAGCGCTCTTTTTCTAATTAACGAGTTTGGTGAAGGCGGTGGGGGCGGGATCCAGCACCTTGAACTCGTTGCGCTGCATTTCGAGCACCGCAAGACCGCGCTCCGACAATCCGTCGGGACGGAAGCGGAAGATTCCGTCCACGCCGGCAAATCCGTGGTCGGCGGTGAGCGCCCCAACCGAAAAATCGGGACCCTGGTCTCCGCGCGCGAGCACCGCCGCGAGCGCCGCCGCGTCATAGCCGAGACTTGCCAAGCCGTGGGGGCGATGGCCCGTCACGTTTTCGAAGCGGGCGGCGAATTCGGCCCTGGGGACCGGCTCGGGCGCGGCGAACCAGCCGCCGACCAAGGTGGGCTCGGTGCCCAGCGCCGGATCGTTCCAGAGAGCGGTGCCCAAGACCTGCACCTTGCGCGTGTCGACGTCGTAATAGGGCAGCAGCGGCGCGACGCCGCGAAGCTTTTCCCCGCCCTCGGCGATCATCACCGCGTCGAATGAAACCGCGCCCACCGCATCCATTTCCTTGAGCCGGGCCAGCGCCTGGCGCGACACCTCGTCGGTCTTGACCGAAAGCCCCGCCATCTGCGCTTCGAGGGCGTCGTGCCGCGCGCCGTAGTTGGCGAGCCTTTTGACCGCTTCGGTGGCGTCGCCGCCGGGCGTGAATCGTTCCACCTGGGTCACGACGCCGTTTGAATTGCCGGCCGCGTCTTCGAGCGCATCCATGACCGTCGTCCCGTAGGCGTTATCGGGCACCAGCGCCGCGAAGCGGGTTCGGCCCCTGGCGACCGCGAACCCCACCACCCGGATCACCTGCTCCCGCGGCAACAGCCCGAGCAGGAAAACGCCGTCGCCCGCAACCGAGGTGTCGCTCGAAAACGCCACCACCGGCACCCCGGCCCTGCGGGCGATCGGGGCCGCCGCCGTGACTTCCGCGGCCAGAAGCGGGCCGAGGATGAGCTTGGCGCCCTCATCGAGCACCGCGTTCGCGGCCTTGGCGGCCCCGTCCGGCGTGCCCCCGGTATCGCGCGGCACCAGCGTAAATTTTTCATCGCCCATGTCGAAGAGCGCCATTTGCGCCGCGTCCAGCAACGCCTTGCCGATTTCGGCCTGGGGGCCCGAGAGCGGCACCAGAAGCCCCACCGCGACACGGCCCGCCGCGGGCGGAGGGGGTGCTGCGGTCGCGGGTGCTGCGGTTGCGGGTGCTGCGGGCGGAGCCAGGGGCGCGGACTCGACCGGTGCCGGCAGGCCCCGCTTGGGGGGCGGCGGGGAAGGCGGCGGCGGGCGGTTGGCGATGCTTCCCGGCACCTCCAATTCGCCGGGCTTTGCCTGCGCCGCCGGCGGGAGCAAAATCTTGGCCTTGCCGGGCGGGGGCGGCGGCGCCTTCACGGCGCAGCCAATGACCGGCAGTGCGAGGCACAGCAGCAATGTCGCGGCGAACAGGCGAGGGCACATCACGGGGGCACGCGGGGGCAAAATCCGACGCAAGCGAGGCCTCACAGCCTAATGACGCGGAGCCGGCAAGTAAACTGCCGGGCGGGCTTTATCTGGTCGCGACCCCGATCGGGAACTTAGGCGACATTACGCTTCGCGCCCTCGATGTCTTGAGGCGCGCCGATTTGGTCGCTTGCGAGGATACGCGCCTCACCGCAAAATTGCTGGCGCGCTACGGCATCCGGGCGCGGCTCACCCCCTATCACGATCACAACGCCGAACGCGCCAGGGCCCCGTTGCTCGCGCGTCTGGCGCGGGGCCAAGCGGTGGCCCTTGTTTCGGACGCCGGAACGCCGCTTATTTCCGATCCCGGATTCAAATTGCTGCGCGCCTGCCTGGACGCAGGGTTTGCGGTCACGGCCGCCCCCGGGCCAAGCGCCGCGATCGTGGCGCTCGTGCTGTCGGGACTTGCGACCGACCGGTTCTTCTTTGCCGGATTTTTGCCGGCGCGTGCCGGAGCGCGGCGCAAAGAGATCGCTGGTCTGGCGCAGGTTCCGGCAACCCTCTTATTCTTCGAATCGGCGAAGCGCCTGCCGGAAACTTTGGCCGATTTGGCGGAGTTGCTCGGCAACCGCGAGGCGGCGGTCGCGCGCGAACTGACCAAACTGTTCGAGGAGGTCCGCCGCGCGCCGCTCTCCGAACTGGCCGGGCAGTATCGGGAGGAAGGCCCGCCCAAAGGCGAAGTCGTCGTCGTCGTGGGCCCGCCGCAAAAAACCGAGGCCGTGGGCGGAGCCGATCTCGACGCCTTGATCGAGCGCGCGCTCGAGGGGTCGAGCGTCCGGGACGCCGCCACGCGGGTTGCCGGTGTTACCGGACTCCCGCGGCGCAAGGTCTATGCCCGGGCGCTCGCCCTGGCACGCAAGGTGTGAGCGGTGGCGCAAAGCGAAAGCGGCCTCAGGTCGCGGCGCCGGGCGCTTTCCCGCGGCAGGCGCGGCGAGGCGCTCTGCGCCCTGTGGCTGCGGCTCAAGGGCTACCGGATCCTGGCGCGGAACTTACGCACCCCCGTGGGAGAGATCGACATTCTGGCGCGCCGCGGCGACGTCTTGGCCGTGATCGAAGTCAAGCTGCGCCACGACATGCTGGCGGCGGGCGAGGCGGTGACGGCCCGCAAGCGCCGGCGGCTGGTCCGGGCGGCACGCGCCGTGCTCGCCGGCTTGCCCGACGGAGACACGCTTTCGGTGCGATTCGATGCGATGCTGGTGGCGGGATTTCGCATCGCCCACATCACGGATGCTTGGCGGGATGGACTCCTCTAGGGCAATATGGCGCCGGGGGTTACCGGGAGGGAGTTGGTTGAGGCTCCGCCGCAGCCGTTTCATCCGGGGGATGTTTTCGCTCGCAGCGCTCGCTTCGATCCCGGCGCTGGTCGCCTGCAGCGCGCCGGCGATGATCGCGAGCGGAGGTGCCACCGCCGGTGTCGCCATGGCGGAGGAGCGCGGGCCCCAAGGCGCCATCGACGACAATGCGATTGCGGGCGCCATCAACCAGCGCTGGCTCAATTACGATTGGCATATCTTCCGCGACGTCAGCACCTCGGTTTCGGAAGGGCGCGTCATGCTGACGGGCAAGGTCGAGAAACCCGAGGACCAACTCGCCGCCGTAAGGCTCACGTGGACCGTCAAGGACGTGCGCGAGGTCTTCGACGACATCAAGGTCACCGGCCAGGGCGACGTGATGGACTATGCCCGTGATTCCTGGATTTCGGCCCAGCTGCGCACGAACATGACTTTCGACGACAAGATCAGGGCGATCAATTACAATATCGTGACCGTGGACGGCATCGTGCATTTGCTCGGCATCGCCCAGGACCAGGACGAGATCGAGCGCATCACGGAATACGCGCGCAATGTCCGTTACGTTCGCGGCGTGGTCAGTCACGTACTGCTCAAGGACGATCCACGCCGCCACGCCGAGGCACAAAAACCATGAACCGCGACATGTCCGAGGCTCAATCCATCCGGCAGCGCGAGATTGAATCCGCGCTCGATGCCATCGGTGCCGGCTCCGACGCCCAAATCGATTTGGCGGAAGCGGCGCTTCAGCTCGCCGCCTTCGACGACCCCGATCTTAGGCTCGATCCCTACCGGCGGCACTTGGCCGCGCTCGCGCGCGACGTGGCGGCGGAAGAGGCGGAGAATTCCTCCTTGGGCCGGGCCGCCGCGCTTAATGCCGTGATCGTCGCGCGTTGGGGCTACCGCGGCGATTCCACCAAATACGACGACATCGCCAACGCCTCATTGGCGCGCGTCATCGACCGCCGCAAGGGTTTGCCGGTAGCGATCGGCCTCTTGTACATCCACGCGGCGCGCGCACAAGGCTGGGCGATTTCGGGGCTCAATTTCCCCGGCCATTTCCTGATCCGGCTCGAGGGCGAAGCCAGGCGCGTCATCCTCGATCCCTTCAACGGCGGGCGGATACTGGGCATCGACGAGCTGCGCCGCCTGCTCAAGGTCGCCGAAGGCGCGGATGCGGAGTTGAACCCGCAACATTACGACGCGGTCGGCAATCGCGACATTCTGCTGCGGCTTCAGAACAACCTGCGCATGCGCCTGTTCCGTGCGGGGGAGGTGCGGCGCGCCGCCGATATCACGCAATCCATGCTGCGCATCGCGCCCAACGAAACCGCGTTGTGGCGCGAGGCGGGCGTGCTCTATGCCGAGCTTGGCGAACTTCAACACGCCATCTCGGCGCTGGAGCGATTCCTCGATACCAGCGGCAGCGACAGCGCACGCCATCAAGCGGCGGCGCTGTTGCAGAAACTTCGCGCGCGCTTGACCTGACGACATGTCCGCCAATCGCCGCCGATCCGGCTTCCCGCCGATATTGGAATTCTCATGAGCCTCGCGGTTGCGATCCAGATGGATCCCGTCGAGGGGATCAACATCGATTCCGACAGCTCGTTCGCGCTCGGCCTCGAGGCGCAGAAGCGCGGCCATGCGTTGTTCCATTATCTGCCCCGGGACTTAAGTTTCCGCCAAGGCCGCGTCATCGCGCGCGCGCGCGAGATGAAGCTCCGGCGCGAACCCGGCAACCATGCCTCGCTTGGCGCGCCCCAGATGATCGATTTGGCGACGCTCGACATCGTGCTGATGCGCCAGGATCCGCCGTTCGACATGGCCTATGTGACGGCGACCCATCTCTTGGAGCAGGTGCATCCCGAAACCCTGGTGGTCAACGATCCGGTCCATGTCCGCAACGCGCCGGAAAAACTCTTCGTCACCCGTTTCGAGGGCCTGATGCCGGAGACCCTCATCACCTCGGACCGGCAGCAGATTCTCGAATTCCGCGCGGAGCACAAACACATCATCTTGAAGCCGCTGTTCGGAAACGGCGGCTCGGACGTGTTCCACATCGCGCCGGGGGACGACAACCTGTTCGCCCTTCTCGAAATGTTCAGCCAGCGTTACCGCGAGCCGGTCATCGTCCAGCGCTACATTCCCGAGGTGCGCGAGGGCGACAAGCGGATCATCCTGATCGAGGGTGAGCCCGTGGGCGCCATGTTGCGCGTGCCGCCCAAGGGCGAGGCGCGGGCGAATTTGCACGCCGGCGGCAAGGCCATGAAGGCGACGCTGTCGTCCCGCGACCGCGAGATTTGCGAGGCGATCGGCTTGGCGCTCCGCGAACGCGGCCTGGTGTTCGTGGGCATCGACGTGATCGGCAGCTATTTGACCGAAATCAACGTCACCTCGCCCACGGGCATCCAGGAGATCGACCGGTTCGACAATGTGACGCTTGAATCCCAGATTTGGGACGCGATCGAAACCCGATTTGCCCAACGCCACCCAAGGCGCAAGAGCCGATAGGACGAGCCCCCGACCGCCGCCATTGAAAGCAATAAAAGAATCGGGCTTGGCGAATTACGCTGTTCCTGTTACGTTCTCATGCCCTATGACCTATAGCAACACCAAAAACCAGGTGTCGGAACCGGCCTTTCATGCTTGCTGATCGCCAATCGGTGGCCGCAACTGCCACCCCTGCATACAATCGCATGAACCGGCCTGAGGGCCGGGCACAGGGGGGTGCGCACATGGTGGCGCGGGTAAATACCGTCGCATTCCACGGGATCGAGGCCGTCGGCATCGATGTCCAGGTGCGGATTTCACCCGGGCTTCCCGCCTTCACCATCGTCGGGCTGCCGGACAAGGCGGTGGCCGAATCGAGGGAGCGGGTGCGCGCGGCCTTGGGGGCACTCGGCCTTGCTTTGCCGCCCAAGCGCATCACGGTCAATCTGGCGCCGGCGGACCTTCTGAAAGAAGGCTCTCATTTCGACCTTCCGATCGCGCTCGGGCTTTTGGTATCGCTCGGCGTTTTGCCGGCGGACGAAATCGCCGGATACACGGCCTTGGGCGAACTGGCGCTGGACGGAGCACTCACCGCCGTCTCGGGCGTTCTGCCGGCGGCGATTTCGGCATCCGCGCTGGGACGCGGAATCATCTGCCCCGAATCTTGCGGCGGCGAAGCGGCCTGGGCCGACGGCATCGAGGTTCTGGCCGCGCCCTCGCTTTTGTCCCTGGTCAATCATTTCAAGGGCACGCAGGTTCTGACGCCGCCAGCGCCCAGGCTCGCGGAAGACGACGAGAGTGCGCTCGATCTTCGCGACATCAAGGGCCAGGAGACCGCCAAGCGGGCCCTCGAGATCGCGGCCGCGGGCGGCCATAACCTGTTGATGATCGGCCCGCCGGGTGCCGGCAAGTCCATGCTGGCGGCCCGTTTACCATCGCTTTTGCCGCCGCTGACGCCTTCCGAGGCGCTCGAAGTCAGCATGGTGCAAAGTGTTGCGGGGGTACTCGCCGGAGGATTGATCAGCCGGAGGCGGCCGTTTCGCGATCCCCATCATTCGGCCTCCTTGCCGGCCTTGGTCGGCGGCGGGACGCGGGCGAAACCCGGCGAGGTTTCGCTCGCCCATCTCGGAGTCTTGTTCCTCGACGAATTGCCGGAGTTCTCGCGCGGCAGCCTGGAGGCGCTGCGCCAGCCCCTCGAAGCGGGACGGGTGATGGTGGCGCGCGTCAATTCCCATGTGACCTATCCGGCGCGGGTGCAGCTCATCGCCGCCATGAACCCCTGCCGCTGCGGTTACCTGGACGACCCCGCGCGCGCCTGCTCGCGGGTTCCCAAATGCGCGGTCGAATATCAGTCCAAGATATCCGGGCCGCTGTTCGACCGCATCGACCTTCATGTCGAGGTGCCGGCGGTTTCGGCCTCCGATCTAACGCTTCCGCCGCCCGCCGAAGGCAGCCGCGAAGTGGCGGCGCGCGTCGCCGCGGCGCGAAACGTCCAGACCGGGCGCTATGCAAATTATTCGGCCGATCCGCCGATCCGCACCAACGCCGAAGCCGACGGAAAATTATTGGAAGAGGTCGCAAGTCCCGACGAGGCGGGGCGGAAACTCTTGGCCGAGGCGGTGGACAAGATGCGGCTTTCGGCCCGCGGCTATCACCGGGTGTTGCGGGTTGCCCGGACCATCGCCGATTTATCGGGCGCGCCCAACGTCGCCCGCGTTCACATTGCTGAAGCGCTTTCGTATCGCAGAATTTCGCCGCAGATGATGGGGTGAGGCGGGCGCGTTACTTGCACGGCGGGGCGAGGGGATTGGATTTGAGATCGGGGACCGGTTGGCCGAGCGCGGTTGCGATCGCGCGCTTGAGCCATTCGATGCGGTCGTTGCCCCAAAACATTTCGCCGCGATAGACGAAGGTCGGCACGCCAAAGACTCCGTCCTTGCCGGCTTGCACGAATCCCTGAACCACGCGTTTCTGGAACGCCGGATCGGCCGCGGCGCGGACCGCGGAATCCTGGTCGATTCCGGAGGATCGTGCGGCCTCGGCGATCACGTCGTCCTTTCCGATGTTCCGGCCCTTGTTGAACCTTGGGGCATAAGCGTTCTTTGCGAATTCACGGCCGCATCCGCAATCCGCCGCGAAAAGATAGGCGGCACTGGGGCGCAGCCAGTCGGTGTCGAACGGATTGGGGGCGCGCAGCTTAAGGCCGTAAGCTTTTGCGAACCGCGCGGCATCGGCCCTGACATAGGCGCACCGGACCGGATCGGCGAGCAGATCCCTCGGGTAGTCCTTGGGCGGGAAAATCGGGATGTAATCGATCACGACCGGCAATCCCGCGAGCGCCTCTTCGATACGCAGGAAAGCGAACCAGGAATAGGGGCTGCGGAAGCTGAAATAGAACCGGACGGTCTCCACCGGCGAACGCGGGGTGTGCACGGCAGACGGCGCCGCGGCGGCGGGTTTCTTTCCCCGCCCCCGCCGTTTCCTGACCGAGGCGACCTTGGCCCGCAATCGCGGCAACGAATTACCCGTCTTCAGCAGCGCATGGCGGTGGCGACGACCCCCGGCACCTTGGCCCAGCTTCCGCGCTCTTCCAGCGCAACGAGCTTCGGCATGAGGCGGGTCGCGGTCCGGTGGCTCGGGAAATACATCGGCTTGGGGAAGGCGGTGAGCGGATTGCGCAGCACCGCTTTTTCGATTCCCTCCAGCATCGGCGTGTTGTGGACGAAACTGTTGCCGCTTTGGATGTCGGCCGGCGTCGAACCGGGATAGGCGCCCCAGGGCGGCGTCATGTAGGCGAAACCCATGACCGGATAGCCGTTGACGCCGACCGTGCCGTATTTGAGCCTTGCGATCGCGCGCTCGACCGCGGGGCCCTGGGTGGCGTCCTTTTGCAGCTTGGGATGGACGATAAGGGTCGCGTTTAACGTGCCCCAAAGCCTGTCGTTGGCGAAATTCACCGCGGCATCGAGGAATTCTTCCGGATCGTCGCTGCCGACCGCGGTCTCGAACAGCACCGGGGCGAAGGACTCCTGCCTGAAGGCAATATCGGAGCGGTTCCCGGCATCGGTATGCGCGGCAAAGGCCCAGGGCAAGACGCCGCCGCCGCCGGGCCCCGAGGTCCAAAGATTCGGCCTTCCGGACGTGTAGGCGCGGTAGCGATCAGTGGCACCGGGATAATAGGCGGTGCGCGCCGGGGTGCGGGCGAAGACCTCGCGGATCGCGGCCAGGAATTCCTCCCGCTGCGGCCAGCCCTTGGGCGTGATCACCACTCTGGCCGTGCAGCAATAAAAGGCCGAGCCCATCACCACCGCGGCCGCGATTTCTTCGGCCTGAAAGAGCAGTTCTTTGCGGCTGTAGGGACCGGGCGCCACGATCACGGGCGAGACATTGCCGAGCTCGGCCATCACCGGCTTGGTGACAAGGCGCGCACCTTGCGCCTTGCGGCGATCCCGCTCGGGGCCCGGCGGCCCCCAGACGATGGCGTCATAGGTGCGGTCGGACCCGGTCAAATGCACTTCATCGACACCCGGATGATTGACGAGGTACATGCCTTCTTCGATGCCGCCGTAGGCGACGGCCAAGAAGCCGCGTGCGATCGGCTCGGCATAGGCCTCTTCGAGATAAGGCCCGAGGAAAGCGTTTACCGGGTTCATTTTCACGATACAGACCTTGCCTTCGTTGAACATCTTGGTGATGACGTCGTTGGAAACGATGGCATCGACGTTGCCGGCGCCGAGAACGAGCACGACCCGGCCGTCGTGAGCCTTGCCCTTGTAATAACCGGCCCGCGCCGCATGCATCTGCTCTTCGCCGATGCCGGGCTGCATGTGCACGTCCACGGTGACGCCGGAAAACAGGATTCCGTCAATCGCGTTTCCGGGAAAAACCCGGACCTTGAGATTGCCGTCGCCGGTGCGGCCGATCTTGCCGACTTTGGTGTTGCCCGTGCGCTCGATCGATTCGAGAGATTCGATGACGAGCCGCAGATGCCGCACCACGCATAGCGGGCCGGCCGCCCATTGGTCGCCCGCGGCTTCCATCGGCAGGCCGCGCGCCTTGCATCCGGCGATCGCCGATGGCTCGGCCACGCGGAGATATCCTTGTTGCATCGAGCGGGCGAGCGCGATGCGCTCCCTCAGCGAAAGCGCGGCGAATGTCTTCGCACCTTCGCGCAAGCGCGCGATCATCTCATCCATTTTCTTGGTCCCGGTGGCGCGCGGCAATTCCGCGACGTTGGACCGGTTATCGGTCATGGGCGATGCGTGAACGGCTGATTGGGTCTGCATGCTTTCCTCCCCTGAAAAAAGCGGTGCACCGCACGGGTCCGCGTCAACCTATGCGGTGCGATCCGCGTTCACCTTGTTTTGCCAATTCCCATTGTGCGAATCGCCTTGTCAGTGATTCGACGCGGCGGATGCATCGAGGTTGTAATAGCCCTTCCAATCGACATGGTATTTGTCCTGGGACAAGAAGTAGCCTTTGTAGCTCCCGTCACCCTTGATGCCTTGGTACTTGCCGGTGCCCGACACGTATTGCCATTTGCCCTGCATGGTGGTGTTGGGGGTGTTGTCGTCCTTCATCGTGGTCGTGACCTGGCCGGTGTATTTGGTGACCACGCTGTCCTGGCCATTCGAGAAGGTGACATAGCCGTTTTGCGGGCCGTTGCCGCGGGTGAGCTCGGCGAGTTCCTTCACGTTATCCGAAAAGCCGGGCATGAAGGCCATGCCGCTGGTGTCGGTATTGGTGCCGGTGGCTTCCGTCAGCATCAGGATGGGCCCGGCCGAGTCGATGACCGGAGACATCTCCCGCTTCGAGTAGCTATTCTCAAAATTACCCGAAACCGAGGTGCTGCCCGCCGTAGCGGCGGCGGGTGTCAGGCCGATCACGGCCAAAATGGCCAGGACCGGTAATTGTTTCGCAAGGTTTTTCATGGTAATAACCCCTGTTGCACTTAGCTGGGCCGCCGGGATCGGCGGCTCTTCTGCGACACTTCGGCCCGCCTTAACCGGCGGGCTTCTTTTTTGCCCGGAGGGGGCGGCCTCTTGTCACCTTGGGACCGCCCGGGGCCGGGAAATTCGACGCGGCTCTTTGTGCCGCGGCATCACGCCGTGCCGGCCACGCGCACCCTCCGCTTCGGGGCGGGGACGTCGGGCAGGGCCGGCGATTTTTCGGTCAGAAACGGGCGCAAGCGCTGCGCAATTGAGTAACGCGCCCGCGCGAAATGATTGGGATCGTCGTCGAGGAGGAATATTCGCCCAGCCTCGCGGGCCAGCCCGACGATCTCGAACGCGAGCTGTTCCGGATCGGCCGCGGCATCGAGCTCGCCTTTCTCCTGCGCCTCGCGGGCGCATTGGGCAAACCGCGCATTCACGCCGTGATAGATCTCGCGCATTTTATCGCGCACCGGACCGGGCTTCCCGTCCATCTCCGAAGCCACATTGCCGAAAAAGCAGCCGCCCGGGAAAATCTTGATCTCGTTGTAAGCGAGGTAATTTTCCGAGAGCGCCCAAAGCCGCTTTAGACCCGGTTCGACATCGCGCACGGGGACGAACACGAGATTCCTTACGATTTCCCGCGCGGCTTCGATTGTCGCCATCTGCAATTCGAGCTTGGACTTGAAATGGCCGTAGAGCCCGCCTTTGCTCATGCCCACCGCTTGCGCCAGCCCGCCGATCGAAAGCCCGTCCAAGCCCTCGACCGAGGCCAAATCCGCAGCCACTCGAAGGATAGCCTGCCGGGTCAACTCACCTTTTGACGGGAGCCGGTCCTTGAGTGCCGTCAATGTTGCTTGATTCACCGGATTCGCCCTCGTTGGTTTCCAGAAAAAAACAAACGTTCGTATTTAAATACGAACGACCGTTTTTATCACTGGTATCGGGCGCGGGCAAGAGGAAATTGCAGGCTGGCTGGGCGCACAGTTTCCGGTTGTGGCTAGCCTGTATTTCCGTAGATTAATCAGTAGGTTAATATTTAGCCGGGGACCGGAAACGGGGTAACCGGGCGCGGAAATAGCTCCGCGTGCCGGAAGCGGTGCCGGCGCGGTTGGGCCTTTTTTATTATGGGCTCAGGGGGCTTTCGCCCTTTTTCGTGGGCGGGGCGGCGTCAATTACCGACGATGTGCCACCTGCCGTCGGCCTGCATGCAGGCGATGCCGAAAAACGGCTGACCGGTATCGTCATCGGTCCCATCGCCCTGGAATCGCCGGCAATTCACGGTCGGCGCCGGAGCCACATAGGCCGCAGGCGCGGGGGCGTAATAGACCGGAGGCGGATAGTAATAGGCAGGCGGCGGATAATAGTAATGCGGGGGATAGTCGTAGTAGGCCGGGAAAAACAACGGGAACCCGAACCCAAAAAAGAAGCGCGAATGGGCCGAGGCCGGCAGGCTCGCCGTCAGCGCCAGCGCAAATACGGTTACGAAGCGAAGGAATCGATACACCGCCGCCTCCCAAGATTTCAAATGCCGCGACCGGGCAAGACCCGGTACGGCCATACGATATCACACGTATGACCCGGCTTCAGCCTGCGCAATAGGAAGATTATTTCGACGCGATTGCTGGGCGCGGTAGCCGGAAACCGGCGGCGCGACGTGCGCCTTTAGCCGGCCGAAGCCAGCATGGGCCCAAGCCGCCTGCCGCCGAAGATATGGACGTGGAAGTGGGGCACTTCCTGGCCGCCGTCCCGGCCGTGATTGGCCAAGACCCGGTAGCCCTTGGCCGGCAGTCCGAGCTGGCGGGCCACCTCGCCCACGGCGCGGATGAACCCCGCGATTTCTTCCGGCGAGGCCTTGGCGCTGAAATCGTCCAGCGAGACGTATTTGCCCTTGGGGATCACGAGCACGTGGACCGGGGCCTGGGGGTGGATGTCGCGGAAGGCCAGCACCCATTCGTTCTCAAACAACTTCCGGCTCGGGATCTCGCCGCGCAGAATCTTGGCAAAGACATTGTTGTCGTCATAGCTCATGACATTCACCAAGCCATCGTTTCGCTGCCGTTACGGTTTGCCGCGCGATTTTTTCTCTTCGAGCCCGGATGTACCTTCACGCCGCGCGAGCTCGCCGCCGACTTCGCCGGGATCGATTCCAAGCCGCGCCCAGAGCACGAGCAGGTGATAAAGGAGATCGGCGGACTCGCGCACCGCGGCCGCCTTGTCTTCGCGCGCCGCCGCGATCATGGTTTCGACCGCCTCTTCGCCCATCTTGCGCGCGACCTCGTCCACGCCCTTCCCCAGCAGCTGCGCGGTGTAGGATTCCTTGGAATCCGCGCCGCGGCGCCGGTCGATCACGGCGAACAGCCGTTCGATAATTCCATCTATCGCTTCCGTCATCGCGCCCCCGGGGCGGCTGGAAGAGCCGCATCCTGCCTAGCAGATTTGGGTGGCCCTGTCATCGCGGGACCGATTCGCCCACCCGCCGTATCGGAATTCCCGCCGCCGCCATGTATCTCTTCGCCTCGACGATCGTGTGCTCGCCGAAATGGAAGATCGAGGCGGCCAGAACCGCGGTCGCATGGCCGTCCCTAATGCCCTCGACCAGGTGATCGAGCGTGCCCACCCCACCCGAGGCAATCGATGGCACTGGCACGGCATCGGCCACCGCGCGGGTCAACGCAATATCGTAGCCGAGCTTGGTGCCGTCCCGGTCCATGGACGTAAGCAGGATTTCGCCGGCGCCGAGCGAAATAACCTGGCGGGCCCAATCGACCGCGTCTTTGCCGGTGGCGTTGCGCCCGCCGTGGGTGAAAACTTCCCAACGGTCCGGGCCGGTTTGCTTCGCATCGATTGCGACCACGATGCACTGGCTCCCGAATTTCAGCGCACCCTCGCGTACGAGTTCCGGCCTCTCAACGGCGGCGGTGTTGATCGAAACTTTGTCGGCTCCGCAAAGAAGCAGTTTTCGGATGTCCTCCACCTTGCGCACGCCGCCGCCGACCGTGAGCGGCATGAAGCACTGTTCGGCGGTGCGCGTCACCACGTCGTAAAGCGTGTCGCGGTTCTCGAAACTCGCGGTGATGTCGAGGAAACACAACTCGTCCGCACCCTGATCGTTGTAAATACGCGCCTGCTCCACCGGATCGCCGGCATCGACCAGACTCACGAAATTGATCCCCTTGACGGTGCGCCCGTTCTTCACGTCGAGACAGGGGATGACGCGCATCTTCAGCATCGGCTCAGGCCTCGAGAACGTCGAGCGCTTGTTTGAGATCGATCCGCTTGTCGTAAAGCGCGCGCCCCACGATCACGCCTTCGATCCGCGAATCCGCCACGCGCTTCAACGCTTTCAAATCGTCGAGCGAGGCGACCCCGCCCGATGCGATCACCGGGATCGTAAGCTTGGCGGCCAATTCGGCGGTCGCCGCCACATTGAGGCCGGAGAGCGTCCCGTCGCGCTCGATATCGGTATAGACGATGGCGGCGGCGCCCGAATCCTCGAATTGGCGCGCAAGGTCGGCGGCCGGAATGTCGCTCGCTTCGGCCCAGCCTTCGACCGCGGCGCGCCCGCCGCGGGCATCGATCCCGATCGCGACCCGGCCGGGAAAGAGCTTGCACGCCTCGCGCACGATTTCGGGCGCGCGCAAGGCGAGTGTTCCCAACACCACGCGGGCGATTCCGCGCGAGAGCCAGGATTCGACCGCGGCCAGACCGCGGATGCCGCCCCCCAATTGGACCGGCAGTTTGACCGCGGCCAGGATCGCTTCGACCGCGCGGGCGTTCATCGGCTTCCCGGCAAAGGCGCCGTCCAGGTCCACCACGTGGAGCCAGCGGCAGCCCTTCTCGGCAAAGGCGCGCGCCTGGGCGCCGGGATCGTCGTTGAAGACGGTGGCGCGGTTCATCTCGCCCCGGAAGAGGCGCACGCACTGGCCGTCCTTGAGGTCGATCGCCGGGAACAGGATCAAGGGGCCGTCCTCAAGCGCGCCAGGCGAGGAAATTGGCAATCAGGCGCAGGCCCACCGCCTGGCTCTTCTCCGGGTGGAACTGAGTGCCGACAAGATTGTCGCGGGCGATCAGCGCGGTCACGGGGCCGCCGTAATCCACCTCCGCCAACACGTCTTCCCCGCGCCCGCAAACGAAATGGTAGCTGTGGACGAAATAGGCGTCGCCGCCGCCCGGCAGCCCCGTTAGCACCGGATGGCGCCCGGGATCGAAGCGCAGATCGTTCCAGCCCATATGCGGAATTTTTAGCGCCGGATCGGAAGGCGTGAGCCGCCGCACCTCGCCTTTGATCCAACCCAGTCCTTCGTGCACACCGTCTTCGAGCCCGCGCTCGGCCATGAGTTGCATTCCCATACAGATGCCGAAGAACGGTTTTCCCTTTTCGATCACCTCAACCTCGAGGGCGTCGCGCATGCCGGGAAGATCATCGAGGCCGCGCTTGCAGTCGGCGAAAGCGCCGACGCCGGGAAGGACGATATGTGTCGCGTCCTTCAAATCCCGAGCTTTGCCCGTGACGGAAACGCGCGGGTTGTGTTCGGATTCACGCGCCGCGAGTTCGAAAGCCTTCGCGGCCGAGTGCAGATTGCCCGAACCGTAGTCGATGATGGCGACGCTCATGCCCTAAGCTCGGGCAGGCGCTCGAAGGCGCGCTGCTCGGCCGCGCCGAGACTTCCCGCCGCGACCACGCCGATTTCCCGAAAACCCCGGCGCGACAATTCGAAGCGCCGGAGATCGTTGCCGAAGGCCCCGATCAGGAAAAGTAACGCGAGAGAAGCCAGCGCCGACGCCTGGGGGGCTGCTCGAAACGACATCGCGGCGCCGCTCAAGCACGCCTGAACCAGGAACAGCAGGATCGCCGTCACCCACATGCCTTTGACGAGCGCCCACAGAATCGTGAACAGGTAGGCGGGCCAGGAAAACCCTTCCTTGACCAGGGCGACCTCGCGGCCGAGTGCTGCCGCGGGACCCAGATGAACGGTATAGACTCGCATGGCGTCAGCCTCGGGGTGCTGCTGCCTCCGGTGCCGCGCTAGAGCGAGCCGCCCAGCGTCCCCTTGGTGGACGGAACGGCATCGGAGCGTCTGGGATCGATCGCGATCGCGGTGCGCAAGGCGCGCGCCAGCCCTTTGAAGCAGGACTCGACGATATGGTGGTTGTTCTCGCCGTACAAGCATTCGACGTGAAGGGTGATCCCCGCGTGCTGCGCGAATGCCTTGAACCACTCCTTGAACAATTCGGTGTCCATCTCGCCCAGCTTGCCGCGGCTGAACGCCACTTTCCAAACCAGGTAGGGGCGGTTCGAGGCGTCCACCGCAACCCGTGTGAGCGTTTCGTCCATGGGCGAGAGCGCCGAGCCATAGCGCATGATCCCGCGCCGGTCGCCCAGCGCCTTCGAGACCGCCTCGCCGATCGCGATCCCTGAATCCTCGGTGGTGTGGTGGTAATCGATGTGAAGGTCGCCCTTGGCCTCGAGCTCGATGTCGATCAGGCTGTGGCGCGAAAGCTGCTCGATCATGTGGTCCAGGAATCCGATGCCGGTCGAAATTTTCGATTCGCCCCGGCCGTCGAGATCGACGCTGGCAAAGATGCGCGTTTCCTTGGTGTTCCGCTCGACCCCCGCCTTGCGCGCGGGACCGGCCGTGAGTGTCGCTTGAATGCTCGCCATGGCGCCGCCCTTTTAGCAGGAAGCGTCCGTTTTCGCCACCCCCGGGCGGCTCCTCGAGTCCTGCCCCGGGCTTGACCCCGCGAACGCCAGCGCCCACATATCGGGCCGGTTTTTCCGCGCCCGTCTTCATCCAGAGAGACCGTCATGACCGAAAGCCAGCTTTGGCACGGCACCACCGTCTTATCGGTGCGCAAGGGCAATTCCGTGGTTATCGCCGGGGACGGGCAGGTGACTTTCGGCCAGACCGTCATCAAGTCGAACGCGCGCAAGGTCCGGCGCCTGGGCGACGGCTCGGTGATCGCGGGATTTGCCGGCGCCACCGCCGATGCCTTGACCCTTTTCGAGCGCCTGGAGGCGAAGCTGGAGCAGCACACGGGTCAGTTGACGCGGGCCTGCGTCGAGCTCGCCAAAGACTGGCGCACCGACCGGTTTTTGCGCCGGCTCGAGGCCATGATGGCGGTGGCGGATAAGTCAGTTTCGCTCGTTCTGACCGGGACCGGCGATGTGCTGGAGCCCGAGGACGGGTTGATCGGCATCGGGTCGGGCGGCATGTATGCGCTTTCGGCCGCCCGCGCATTGATGCCGATCGAAGGCTTGGATGCCGAAACCATCGCCAAGCGGGCCATGGAGATTGCGGCCCAAGTCTGCGTCTATACCAACACCAACACCGTGATCGAGAAGCTTTAGCCCCTCATGACGGCATTCACCCCGCGGGAGATCGTCTCCGAGCTCGACCGTTTCATCATCGGCCAGCAGGACGCGAAGCGCGCGGTGGCGGTGGCGCTGCGCAACCGCTGGCGCCGGCGGCAGCTCGACCCCGAGCTGCGCGAGGAAGTTCTCCCCAAGAACATTCTGATGATCGGCCCGACCGGCTGCGGCAAGACCGAGATCGCCAGGCGTTTGGCGCGGCTTGCCGAGGCGCCGTTCCTGAAAGTGGAGGCGACCAAGTTCACCGAGATCGGCTACGTGGGACGCGACGTCGAGCAGATCATCCGCGATCTGGCCGAAATCGCGCTGACCATGACCCGCGAGCGGGCGCGCAAAGAAGTCGCGGCGCGGGCCGAGATTCTTGCCGAGGAACGGATCCTCGACACGCTGGTGGGAAAAACCGCGGCTCCCGAGACGCGCGCGAAATTCCGCCGCATGCTGCGCGCGGGGGAGTTGGCGGACAAGGAAATCGAGATTCAGGTGACCGAGAGCCTGGGTCAGAGTCTGCCCACCTTCGAGATTCCGGGCGCGCCCGGCGCCAGCATGGGCATGATCAATCTAAGCGACGTCCTGGGCAAAGCTTTCGGCGGCACGCAGCGGCAGAAGCGCCTGACGGTCGCGGACGCCGTCCAGGTCTTGATCGCCGAAGAGAGCGACAAGCTCGTCGATCACGAAAAGATCGTGCGCGAGGCGCTGATGAACGTCGAGGAAAACGCCATCGTCTTCATCGACGAAATCGACAAGATCAGCGCGCGGGGCGAGCGCATCGGCGCCGACATCAGCCGCGAAGGCGTGCAGCGCGACCTCTTGCCCTTGATCGAGGGCACCACGGTTGCGACCAAGCACGGCGCGGTCAAGACCGACCATATTTTGTTCATCGCCTCGGGCGCGTTCCATTATTCGAAGCCGTCGGACCTGCTGCCGGAGCTTCAGGGCCGGCTGCCGATCCGCGTTGAATTGAAGGCGCTGACGCGCGAGGATTTCGCGCGCATCCTGCGCGAGCCCGAAAACAGCCTTTTGAAGCAATACAAGGCGCTCTTGGCGACCGAAGAGGTCACGCTCGATTTCACCGGGGACGCGGTCGAGGAAATCGCGACGCTGGCGGCCGAGATCAACCAGAACGTCGAGAACATCGGAGCCAGGCGGCTTCACACCGTGATGGAAAAATTGCTGGAAGAGATCAGCTACACCGCGACCGACCGCGCCGGCGCCAAGATCATGATCGACGCCGATTACGTGCGCGAACAGGTGGGCCGGCTCGCCAAGGACACGGATCTCAGCAAGTTCATTCTCTAGGCGCGCCGCCGTTTCAGCAACACATAGAGCGCACCCGATCCGCCGTGCTTGGGCTGCGCCTGGGCGAAGGCCAGGATCCGGGAGCGCAAGCCTGGCTCGTTCAGCCAACGCGGCGCGGATTGGCGAAGTGTCGCGCGGGGTGAATCGAATTCGTCCTCTTTGCCGCGGCCGCCCTTGCCGGTGATGACGAGAAGGGTGCGAAGATTCCGCTCCCACGACTTGTCCAGGAAGCGGACGAGCGCGCGGTGCGCGGCATCCAGCGTCAGCCCGTGAAGATCGAGCCGGGCCTCGATTCCCATCTTGCCGCGCCGCAGCTTCTCGAAGCTGCGATTATCCAACCCCGGCGCCTCCGCGACCGAGAGCCGCGGCAATGGCGGCGGCTTGGGCTTTGCCGCCGCGGCTTCAATCTTGACGGGTTTTGCGGGCCTCAAAGGTTTGGCGGTCTTCACGGCCGGCGGCCGGGTATCGTCCACGATCTTCGCCTTGCGCCTGGCTTTGCCTCGAAGCGGCGTGATGTCTTTGACGACCCGGTTCCAAAGCTGGATATCGGCGGGGGTTTTGCCGCGTCCCGCCGTCACGGCGTCTTCTCCATGATGATAATGTGGAGGCGGCGCGGCCCATGGGCGCCGAACTGGATTTTCTGTTCGATGTCGGCGCTGCGCGACGGCCCGGTGATGAAGGTGACCGCACGCGGGAGCTCGTGCATTCCGCTTGGCCCGCGGAATTGCGCCATCGCTTCCTCGTAGCCGCCCACGATGCGCGCGCGGGGCAGTATCACGATATGCGCTTCGGTCAGGAAGGCGAGCGTCATCGGATGCGACGCGCTTGATGCCAGCATCAACGACCCGGTTTCGGCGACGCCCGCCAGGGCCATGCTCAATCCGACGCGATCCGACGGCCCCGCCCCGCCGCGCAGGATGGAAAATCCGGTCTGCTTCAAGAGCGCGACGAAATCGAGATTGGGGTCCGGGGCCATGCGGATGGCGCGCGGCAGGCCGGCATCGCCCAAATAGGTCGCGATCTCGCGCCCCAGCTCGCGCGCATCGGAAGAAACCGAGACGGTCGCCCCCGCGCGTTTCGCCATTTCGGCGAAGCGCGCCGCGAGCTCGGCGGCGCTGCCGCGCGCGCGTTCGGGAATGACCGGTTCCGGCGGCGAGGCAAGCCGCGCTTCGAGACCGACGCGCGTTTCGGGCGAAAGCGGACCACGATGAAGCCCCTCGCGAATGCGGGCCAAGATCCCGTCCCGCGCGCTCATCGCCGAATTTTCCTTCGGGCGTAAAGCGCCTGGAACGTGGCGCCCTGGGGCGCGGGCAAATCGCGGTTCTTGGTCCAGGAATTCATCATCGGCAATCGGTGAAATCTTCCTCGCCCCCGCGACAACAGATAAAGCGAGCGCGCCAGCAGCCGCGCGGCAAAGTGATAGAGCCAGGGGCGGCGCGCCACGAACGCCCAAAGCGCCAGGGACGCGCGCGAGCGCGGCGAAGAAAGGCCTTCCCGATTTTCCCGGTCGCGCCACCGGCGCAGCAGCTTCGGGATCGGGATCTGGAGCGGGCAGACTTGTTCGCAGCGCCCGCATAATGTCGAGGCCTCGGGCAGATGGGCGGCTGCGCCAAGCCCGGCCAGCCAAGGCGTCAACACCGCTCCCATGGGACCGGGATAGACCGAACCGTAGGAATGGCCCCCGACCGTGCCATAGACCGGGCAGTGGTTGAGGCAGGCGGCGCAGCGTATGCAGCGAAGCATGTCGCGGAACTCGCTCCCCAGCATGCCGGCCCGCCCGTTATCGAGCAGCACGACGTGGAAGGCTTCGGGGCCGTCGAGATCCTGCGCGCGGCGCGGGCCGGCGGCGAATGTCGTATAGGCGGTGAGGTCCTGGCCGGTGGCGAAGCGCGCGAGCAATCGCAAGATCGTCCAGGCGTCGGCGACGCCGGGCACCAGCTTCTCGATGCTGGCGAGGACGATATGGATGCGGGGAAGCGTCACCGCCAGATCGGCGTTGCCTTCGTTGGTGACGATCGCCGCCGATCCGGTTTCCGCGATCAATAGATTGGCGCCCGTGATCCCGACGTCGGCGGCGAGGAATTTCCCGCGCAGGATTTCGCGGGCCTCGTCCAAAAGTTCGCGCGCCGACTCGAGTCGGCGCGACGTGTCGTATTGCCGGTGGGCGTCGCGGAACGAATCCGCGATCTGGCCGCGGTTCAAATGAATGATCGGCGCGATGATGTGGCTTGGCGCCTCGCCCCGCACCTGCAGGACATATTCGCCCATATCGGTTTCCACGGTCTCGATGCCGTGAAATTCGAGATGGGCGTTGAGCGCGATCTCTTCGCTGATCATGGATTTGGCCTTGATCGCGAGCTTGGCGTTCGCGCGCCGGCAGATCGCAAGCACGGCGTCCCGCGCCTCGGCCGCATTGCCGCACCAATGAACCGTGCCGCCCGATGCAATCACCTTCGCTTCGAATGTCTCGAGATAGAAATCGAGATGATCGAGGGTGTGATTCTTGATGGCGACCGCGGCATCGGAAATCGCTTTCCACTCGGGCAGACGTTCCAGCGCGGACCTTCTTTTATCCTGGAATCCCGCGGGGATGTTGGCGAGCGCCTGGCGGAGCGCCGGATCTTCGAGCGCCCGGCGCGCGGCGGCCGGGAAATCGGCCGCGGTGGTTGCCAAATTCATCGCTGCGGCTCGCCGATCGCGGGCGTTTCAAGATCGCCCGCCAACACCTCCGCGACGTGACGGAACATGATCGCGGAACCCTTGCGGCTCGCAAGCCCGGCCAGATGCAGGAGGCATCCGAGGTCGCCCGACAGCAGCACCCCGGCCCCGGTGCGCGAGACGTTTTCCAGCTTGTCGCCGCCGATCCGCGCGGAAATTTCCGGATATTTGACGCAGAACGCGCCGCCGAACCCGCAGCAGGTCTCGCCATCCGCAATTTCGCATATTCGCAGGCCTTCGATGCTCGACAACAGCCGGCGCGGCTCGGCGCGAATATTGAGCTCGCGCAATCCCGAACAGGAATCGTGATAGGCGATGCTGGCGGCGAGCTTTGCCGCGATGGATTTTATCCCGCGAATGTTCACCAGAAACGAGACCAATTCGTGACAGCGCGCGGCGAAATCCCGCGAGCGCTTCTCCCAATGCGCATCGCCGGCAAACAGCGCGGGATAATGGATTCGCAGCATCCCGGCGCAGGACCCCGAGGGCGCCACCACGTAATCGCATGAATCGAAGGCTTCGATCGTCTGGCGCGCGAGGGCGCGCGCGGATTCCGGCGCGCCGGAATTATGGGCGGGCTGGCCGCAGCAGGTTTGCGCGCGCGGCACCACGACGTCGCAGCCCGAATCTTCGATCAGTTTATGGCTTGCTTCGCCGACGCTGGGGCGCAGCAGATCGACGAGACAAGTGACGAAAAGCCCGACCTTCGGCCGCGGCATGCGAGCCCCCGATCACCGCCGGAATTGCGCGAGAATGGGAGGTGAGGCCGGGATTTGGCAAGGCTAGTTTGCGGCGCTGAGCCCGCCTTTGGGGAGTAGCAGGAAATAGCGGCCCGGATCTTTCATCGGCCCGGCAAGTTCCGCCGCCTTGGGCCCAAACCCCCAGAACACGTCGCCCCTAACCGGCCCGGTGATGGCGCCCCCGGTGTCCTGGGCGACAAGCAAACGCTGGATGGGCCGGTATTGGGAAAGCGACGGCTTCGTTTCGAGCCACACCGGCACGCCATATGGCAGGAACCGGTGGTCGACCGCGAGACTCCGTCCCGGGGTGAGTACGACGCCTTCGGCGCCGATCGGCGCCGGGCCCTCGATCACATGAAAGAAAACATAGGACGGATTCGCCTCCATGGTCTTCTCGGCCTCGCCGGGATGGGCGGCGAGCCAATCGCGGATCGCCTGCATGGTGACGTCTTCCTTGGCCATCGCGCCCCTTGCCGCCAGCTCGCGCCCGATCGCCACATAGGGCCGCCCGTTCGATCCGGCGTAGCCGATATTCATCGTGCCGCCGTCGTCCAGCACGACGCGGCCCGAGCCCTGGATATGAAGAAAAAACGCGTCCACGGCATCGTCCACATAGACGATCTCCAGCCTCCGGCCCGATAGCGCGCCCTTGTCGATCTCGGCCCGGGCCGCATAGGGGTGAAGCTTCCCATCCTCGACCTTGCCCGCGATGCGGACACCTTTGAGATCCTCGCGGAACAGCCCAAGGTCGGCGGTGACGAGATCGTCGGGCGTGCGGTAGATCGGCGTCTGGTAGCGCGCCGCCTGCTTTCGCGAACCGTGCAGCTCCGGCACGTAATAGCCGGTGAAGAGGCCGAGCGATTCGCGGTTGTTGCCCGCGAGATAGGGCGTGAACCGGCGCTCGAAAAAGGCACGGGCCGGGGCATCATCGCCGGCAACCGTATGCCCCTCGTCGCAGGCCGCTTGCCAATCGGCTTTCGCGCCGAAGCCCTTGCTTTCCGGCCCTAAAGCCATGGCCCCCGACTGAACCAGCGCCGGACAAGACAACAGAAATGCTTTGAGGGCTTCGGCCTGGTGGTCGTCGCCCCAGCCCGGCAGGTCGGAAAAGCGCGCCTCGTCCAGGGACAGTCGTTCGGGCGGCGGTGCGACCGGCGCGCAAGCCGCAATCGCCGCCGCGAGCACGAAACCGTAAAGCGCCGGCAAAGGGCGTCGAGATTGGCGGGCAACCATCAATTCGAGCTGCGGGTCGCCACCAAAACCCAATTGGGATCGCGGGAACGGGCGTCGCGGGCAAAGGTCCAAATGTCGGTGATGGCGACGACGCGCACGGGATCGCCGTCGATCACCTCGCCCGCGCGGTTGCGGGTGACGTTGACCTGCTCGGAGACGAATTTGACGGTGACGACGGCGAGCTTCCCATCCAGCCGCGCTTCCAGAATATCCGCCGATTTGACGCCAACCAGCGTGGTTTCGAGGGTTTCTCCGGCCTTGGCTCTGGTCTCGATGGCAGCGGCGAAATTGCCGTAGACCTCGTCGTTCAAAAGCGGCCGGAGCGCCTTGGAATCCCCTTTTGCGAAAGACTCGACGACCCAGGAAAACGACTTGCTAGCACCTTCCAAAAACGACGCGGGGGCGAAGGACGGGTCGGCGGCCGCGATTTGTTTCAGCCCTTGGCCGAGCGCGCCCCCCGCTTCCGCCTCGTGCACCGTCCCGCGCGGAGGTACGGTCAGGTCGGGCAAGGGGAGCGGCGTCTGGGGTCCGCGCCGGGGCTCGGTTGCATCTCGCGCCTGGAAAGGATCGGGCGGGCGTTTCTCGGTGCCGGTGCGCCGGCCCAAGACGCTGCGCAGCCGCAAGATCAGGAACCCCGCGACGAGGGCGAGCAACACGACATCGAGATAGGCGAAACCATCGCCCATTGGACGACCTCCCGCGGCTGGGGGCGGAATTCGTGGGCCGCCCGCACGATTCCTGCGGCGGGCCGGGGCATTTTAGTCCCAAGCCCGCGCGCGGGGGAACGGCAAAGCGCGGGGGCGCCCGTTGTGCCGCCCCAGGTATCCGTGATACGTCCGAGGCCAAGGCAATCCAGGAGTCCGCCATGGCCGAAGCCCCGCCCGGAAGCTTGCCGACCGACGACGACGAGCGCGCACCGGGGCAAGGATTATCGCTTGTCGTCAATGCCCAATTCGTTAAGGACCTGTCCTTCGAGAATCCGCGGGCGCCGGCCAGTCTGGTCGCGTCGAAGGAATCGCCCCAGATCGACGTCAACGTGAACGTGAACGCGCGCAACCTTTCGGAGGGGGTCTTCGAGGTGACGCTCGCCATCCGCGCCGATGCCAGGATCGGGGACGAGCCCGCCTTCATCACCGAACTCGTCTATGGCGGCGTGTTCACGGTCATGAACATGCCCGAGGACACGTTGCGCCCGATCTTGCTCATCGAATGCCCGCGGCTCTTGTTCCCCTTTGCCCGGCGCATCATTGCCGACGTAACCCGGGACGGCGGTTTTCCGCCGCTTTTCATCAACCCGATCGATTTCGTGGCGCTCTACCGCCGTCAATTCGCGCTTCAGGACCAGCCGGCCGCCGGCCAGGCCTGATTTTCCCCGGGCCTGATTTTCCCCGGCGTGATTTCTTAAGACCCCCAAATCGGATTTTTGAGTTTCACGAGCAAGGCCGCATGGGCGGCGAGCTCTTCCGCGCTTGGCCCGTGGGGGCGCGGCGCCCTCTGCGCCACCGCTTGCGAAACCGGTCCCAGCCCGGCAACCGAGCTTGGCGCGCCGCCAAGGCGCAATCCCGTCTGTCTTCCCCCGGTGAGCTCCAGATAGACCTCGGCGAGCAAGCTTGCGTCCAAGAGGGCCCCGTGCAGGTCGCGCCGCGAATTGTCGATACCGAAGCGCCGGCAAAGGGCGTCGAGATTGGCGGGCGCGCCCGGGAATTTTCGTCTGGCGATTAACACGGTGTCGGTCGCCCGGCCGGCTGGCACGGGCGCGAACCCCGCCCGATTCAATTCGGCGTTGACGAAGCCAAGGTCGAATTCGGCATTGTGGATGACAAGCGGCGCCTCGGCGATGAATTCGAGGAACGCCACCGCCACCGCGGCGAACACCGGCTGGCCGCGCAGAAAATCGTCCGAAAGCCCGTGGACGGCACGGGCCTCGGCCGGCATCTCGCGTTCCGGGTTCACATAACGTTGGAAGGTGATGCCGGAGGGCAGCCGATCGATGAGCTCGACGCAGCCGATTTCGACGATGCGGTGGCCGGAACGGGGATCAAGCCCGGTGGTTTCGGTATCGAGAACGATTTCGCGCACGGCGCCTCCGTCTCACCAATCTGACCATTAGCCGAAGGCGGTTCAAGACCGCGCGTTCCCCGAGCCCGGCGGGCAGCACGAAATCCGCAAGCCGGCGCTTGTTTGCATCGGCCATTTGCAAGGCAAGGATCGCTTGGAACCGCCCGGGCGTCATTCCCGGCCGCGACAACACGCGCGCGCGCTGCAGAAACACCGGCGCCGTCACCACGACGCTGGCGTCGCACAGGCGGTCCGCCCCGGTCTCGAACAGCAGCGGGATGTCGAGGGCGGCGATTTGGCGGCGGCGCAGGACTTGTTGCCTGAGAAACCGAAGCTCGGCCGCGCGCACCAAGGGATGCAGGATCGATTCGAGTCTTTTTCGGGCACCCTCGTCCCGGAACACGATTTCACCCAGCAACCTGCGGTCGATGGCGCCACCCCGGATTGCAGCCGGGAAGGCCGCCGCGACCGCCGAATTTTTCGCGTCGAGCAGACAATGCACTTCGCGATCGGCCTCGAACACCGGGATGCCGAGACGGCGCAAGCCTTCTGCCGCGGTGGTCTTGCCCATGCCGATCGAACCCGTGACCCCGATCACAATCATGGGGTGCCGGAGCCCTTTAAAAGAAAGGCGCGAAGCTCATCGGTTGCTTCGGGGCGGACACCGAACCAGGCCTCGAACCCGGGGCGGGCCTGATGGATCAGCATGCCGAGACCGTCCACCACCGGATTGCCGCGTTTGCGCGCCGCCGCCAATAGCGGCGTCTCGAGGGGCGTATAAACGATATCGGTCACGACCGCGGTCTTGGGCAATAGCTTCAGATCGAGGAGCGTCTCCGGCTCGCCTTTCATCCCCAAGGTTGTGGCATTGACGACGAGCGCCGCTTCGCCCAGGGCCGCGGCATGGTTCTCCCACCGGATTGCGATCACCTGGTCGCCCAGCTCTTCGGCCAAGCGTTCGGCGCGCTCGGGCGTGCGGTTGACGAGGTAGATTTCGGGCACTCCGACATCGAGAAGTGCCACACAGATTGCCCGCGCCGCGCCGCCCGCCCCTATTACCGCCGCCGGCTTATGGGGCGCATGCCAATGCGCCGCCCCCTGGCGCAAATTCTCCAGGAACCCGTAGGCATCGGTGTTGCGCCCCTCGAGGCTGCCGTCGGCGCGCACCACCACCGTATTCACCGCCCCGATGCTGCGGGCGAGCGGCTCGACCTCGTCCATGGCGGCCAATGCGGCTTCCTTGTGGGGCACCGTGATGTTGGCGCCGCGAAAGCCGATCCGCGGCAGGAGCCGCAGCACTTCAAAGAGGTCTTCGGGCCGCACCGCCAGCGCCACATAGGCGCCGTCGATCTTATGGCGCTCCAGCCAGAACCCGTGGAGCCGGGGGGATAATGAATGCTCGACGGGCCAGCCGATGATACCGGCCAGCATCGCCTTGGCGCTTGGGATCATTGCGGCACCACGCCGTGCTCGCGCAGCAATTCGAGCAAGGGCAGAAGCGGCAGGCCCAGGATCGCAAAATGGTCGCCGGTGATTTTCGCGAACAGCTGGGCGCCCACCCCTTCCACTTCATAACCCCCGACCACCTCCAAGACGCGGGAGCCCACCGCCATCAGGTAGTAATCGAGGAAATGGTCGCTGAAATTCCGCATGGTGAGCTCGGCCACGTCCGCATGCGACCAGATCCGCGCCCCGTTCAAAAAGACTTGGGTTTCGCCGACGAGTCGGTGGGTGCGGCCGCGAAGCGTCTGGAGCATGGCGCGGGCGCCGGCAATGTCGGCGGGCTTGTCGAACCACACGCCGCCGCATTCGAGAATCTGATCGGACCCGATGACGAGCCCCTCCGGGTGCTCCAGTGAAACTTTCTGCGCCTTTTGTCCCGCAAGCGCCGCGGCGGCGGCATCCGCCCCATCCGCTTTCATCGCCGCTTTGACCTCGGCTTCGTCGATGCCCGGGGCATGGGCAACGAAGGCAAGCCCCGCGTTTTTCAGGATCGCGATGCGCGTGCGGCTTGCCGAAGCCAGGTAAAGTGCCCGTCTCGCGGGCGGTTTTGCGGTTGCCGGGCTCGGGGTTTCCGCGGCAGGCACTACGAAATCCGTCCCGAGCGGCGGTCGTGGAGCTGCAGGATCGCGGCCGCGACCTCTTCGATCGAGCGCCGGGTGACGTCGATCACGGGCCAGTCGTGCTCGGTGAAGACCCGCCGCGCCGCCGTCACTTCCTGGCGGACCTTTTCGAGATCTATGTAGTCGGTCTCTTCCTCTTGGTTGAGCGAGCGCAGGCGGTTGCGCCGGATGTGGACCAAGGGCACGGGATCCTTAGTGAGCCCCACGATGAGCGGCTTCGTCGCCGCGAACACTTCGGGCGGCAACGGCGTGCCCGGCACGAGCGGCACGTTCGCCGCCTTGACGCCACGGTTGGCGAGATAGATGCAGGTCGGCGTCTTCGAGGTGCGCGAGACGCCGACGATAATTACGTCGGCTTCGTCCAAGTCCTTGGTGATTTGCCCATCATCATGAGCAAGCACGAAGTTGATGGCGTCGATCCGGGCGAAATATTCGGCGTCCAGAGCATGCTGCAATCCGGGTTTGGCGCGGCTTTTCAAGCCGAGGTAGCCGCTGAGCGCGCTAATTACCGGATCCATGATTGCCACGCACGGAACCTGGAGCTCGCGGCAGGCATTCTCCAGTGGGCCGCGCAACTTCATATCGACCAGGGTGAAAAGCACGACGCCGGGATTGCGCTCGATGCCGGTGATGACCTTTTGCACTTGGCGTTTGGTGCGCACCAGATTCCATGCGTGCTCAGTGACCTCTACGCCCTCGAATTGCACGAGGCAGGCACGGGCGACGCTGTTGATCGTCTCGCCGGTCGAATCCGAAACCAGGTGCAGATGATAGGGCTCGGTCATCGCCGGTTAGCTATTCGCGCCACAGCGGGGATAACAACGCCTTGCGCACGGCAAACCCGCAAAGCATGCACGTATCCATTTTATCACTCACCGAACTTGACTCCCGTGTATATCGAATCCTTCGGTGTCGAATCTTGTGAGCAACATTGCTCTCGTATCTCTTTGTCCACGATGGCCCCGTGATTCTTGGCCTGTGGAGCAAAGCATTTGCGCGTAGGTTGGCGCCGGGTCCCGCTTTGCTCAAGCAAACTGCCCACAGCACGACCACAAATTTCGGTCTGCACACATCTCATTGCGGATAAACTCACGGCTACTTTTGATCCCCGACGCCCACAGCACACCACCTCCACCTCCACCAAGTATTTATAAATAGACTATAGGTAGGACAACAGGAAACCCGAAGCCTTTGAACATGGATGCCGGATCGAAAACTAAGCCTCTCCTTCGTGTCTTTTCAGGCGAAAAGCTGAAAGTCCCGCCGTTCTGGCTCATGCGTCAGGCGGGCCGCTATTTGCCGGAATACCGGGAGCTCCGGGCCTCGGTCCCGTCATTCTTGGAGCTATGCTTGACACCCGAGCTCGCGGTTGAGGCGACGCTGCAACCGCTCCGGCGGTTCGGGATGGATGCCGCGATCGTCTTCTCCGATATCCTGCTGATACCTTTCGCCCTCGGGCAGAAAGTCGAGTTTCGCGATGGCCCGGTCCTGACACCCATCCGAAGCCGAAGCGATATTATCCAGCTCGATTGCAGGGCCATGCGGGAGCGATTGGCGCCGGTTTATGAGACACTCCACCGGCTGCACCACAACCTGCCGCCGGAGACCGCGCTCATCGGCTTTGCCGGGGCACCCTGGACGCTTGCGACCTATATGGTGGAAGGGGGACCGAGCAGCGATTTTGCCGCGGTCAAGGCCTGGGCGGGCGAGGCGGATTTCACAAAGCTGATCGAATTGCTGGTTGAAGCCGTGGCCGCCCATTTAACGGCGCAAATCGAAGCCGGCGCCGAGGCGGTTCAGATTTTCGATACCTGGGCGGGGGTGCTGGACGGGGCGGAGCTCAGGCGCCTTGTCATCGAACCCACCGCGGAAATCATCCGGCGCGTCAAAGAGCGACACCCCCGCGTTCCCGTCATCGGGTTTCCCCGCGGCATCGGTCCGGCCTACGCCGATTATGCGCGAATGACCGGGGTCGATGCCGTGAGCCTCGATCAAACGGTGGAGGTTGCCTGGGCCGCGCGCGAGATCCAAAGCCTTTGCCCGGTCCAGGGGAATCTCGATCCGCAGGTTCTGGTCGCGGGCGGGGCGATGCTCCGCGACGAGGCCTGGCGGATTCTTTCCGGCTTTGCCGACGGGCCGTTTATCTTCAACCTTGGCCATGGCGTGCTGCCGGAAACGCCGCCCGAGCATGTGGCGGAGCTGGCGCGCCTGATCCGGGCGAGCGGCGCAAACTGAGCGCGACATGAAGCGCACGGCTGCGCCATAGTCAGGCCATGGCGAAGACCGCGGTCGTGATGTTCAATCTGGGCGGGCCGGATCGTCTCGACTCGGTCCGCCCGTTCCTGTTCAACCTTTTCAGCGATGCGGCGATCATCGCGCTGCCTCTCCCGCTTCGTTGGCCATTGGCGAAGCTGATTGCCGCGCGCCGCGCACCGATCGCCCGGGAAATTTATGCGCATTTGGGCGGCGGCTCGCCGCTGTTGGCGAATACCAGGGCCCAAGCCGAGGCCCTGGAGCAAAAACTCGGCCGCGCGAACCATCGCGTGTTCATCGCCATGCGTTATTGGCACCCCTTTGCCGCCGAGACCGCGGCGGCGGTGAAAAGCTTTGCCCCCGAGCGCGTGGTTCTGCTGCCGCTTTATCCGCAATTCTCGGCGACCACGACGGGGTCATCGCTTGCCGATTGGCGCCGTGCGGCAAAGGCCGCGAGATTCGATGCGCCGGCGCGCGCCATTTGCTGTTATCCGACGGCGCCCGGATTTATCGAGGCGGTTGCGGCTCGGCTGCGTGCGGCGCTTGGATCGGCACCGGGCGGCGCGAAACCCCGCGTGCTGTTTTCCGCCCACGGTCTGCCGAAACGCCTGGTCGAGGCGGGCGATCCCTATCAATGGCAAGTCGAAAAAAGCGTCGCGGCGGTGGTGGCGAAGCTTAACATCCCCGGCCTCGACTGGCGGGTGTGTTACCAAAGCCGGGTGGGCCCGTTAGAGTGGATCGGACCGGCGACGGATCGCGAGATCGAACGCTGCGGGCGCGAAAAACGCGCGGCGATCGTGGTTCCCATCGCCTTCGTGTCGGAGCATTCCGAGACCTTGGTCGAGCTCGATATCGAATACCGCAAGCTGGCGGAAAAATCCGGCGTGCCGCGCTACACCCGCGTCGGCACGGTGGGCAGCGACCCCATTTTCATCGATGCGCTGGCGGAATTGGTGCGGGAGGCCGAAGCCTCGAGCGTGCCGATTGCCGCGCGCACGGGCGAATCCGCATGCGCGGAAGGCTTCGTCCGTTGCCCCCACCGGGCCCGGCTTTAAGGATTATTCCATGGGCGAATTTTTGAGCGCGGCGCTTCCTTGGCTTTTGGCGTTCCACATCGTCGCGGTCATCGCCTGGATGGCGGGGCTTCTCTATCTGCCGCGGCTTTTCGTCTATCACTGCGGGGCGGAACCGGGGTCGCAAGCCTCTCTGATGCTTAAGATCATGGAGCGGCGGTTACTCCGCGCCATCATGACCCCGGCGATGGTGGCGAGCTTCGTCTTAGGCGCGCTTTTGCTTGCCACCCCGGGCGCGGTCGACTGGGCCCAGGGCTGGATCTACGCCAAGCTCATTCTCGTCTTCGGGCTTGCCGCCTGCCATGGGATGTGTGCCCGCTGGCGCCAGGACTTCGCCGCCGATCGAAACCGGCACAGCGCCGCCTTTTATCGCGTATTCAACGAGATCCCGACGCTCCTCATGATCGGGATCGTGATCCTGGCGGTGGTGCGTCCGTTCTGAGCGCCCAAGAACCATTTGACTTCACGGTGACGTTTCATTAACTCTTTTAGATGAAGTCTTAGCGGGGCAAAGCCGCCCGCGCATTCCACCCGGCGCATTAGGATCAAGAACCGGCCGCGGCCCACGCGGCGGGTGCAATCTCCAAATTCGGCGCGCTTATCCCCCCTCCCGCCCTCTCTCCGCTTTATCTCCCGCAACGGGTCCCATCCATGAATCTCCAGGAACTCAAGAGTAAATCCCCCACCGACCTTTTGGCCTTCGCCGAAGAACTCCAGATCGAAAACGCGAGCAGCCTGCGCAAGCAGGACATGATGTTCGCGATCCTGAAGCAGCTCGCCGAAAAGGACATGCCGATCTATGGCGACGGCGTGCTCGAGGTGTTGCAGGACGGGTTCGGGTTCTTGCGAGCGCCCGAGGCCAATTACCTGCCGGGGCCGGACGATATCTATGTTTCGCCCTCCCAGGTGCGCCGCTTCGGATTGCTTACCGGCGATACCGTCGAGGGCCAGATCCGTTCACCCAAGGACGGCGAGCGCTATTTTGCGCTGTTGAAAGTCAACAAGATCAATTTCGACGATCCGGAAAAGGTCCGCCACCGCATCAACTTCGACAATCTGATCCCCCTGTATCCCCAGGAGCGCCTGCGGCTCGAATTCAAGGACCCGACCACCAAGGACCTCACCACCCGCGTCGTGGACCTGATCTCGCCCTTGGGGAAAGGCCAGCGCGCCCTGATCGTGGCGCAGCCGCGCACCGGCAAGACGGTGATGCTGCAGAACATCGCCCACGCGATCGCCGAAAACCACCCCGAGGTTTATCTGATCGTTCTTCTGATCGATGAGCGCCCCGAAGAAGTGACCGACATGGCGCGCTCGGTCAAAGGCGAGGTGGTGAGCTCCACCTTCGACGAGCCGGCCACCCGCCACGTTCAGGTCGCCGAGATGGTGATCTCAAAAGCCAAGCGCCTGGTCGAGCACAAGCGCGACGTGGTGATCCTGCTCGATTCGATCACGCGGCTGGCGCGCGCCTATAACACCGTGGTGCCGAGCTCGGGCAAGGTGCTGACCGGCGGCGTCGACGCCAACGCCTTGCAACGGCCCAAGCGCTTCTTTGGCGCCGCCCGCAACATCGAGGAAGGCGGCTCGCTCACCATCATCGCCACCGCCCTGATCGACACCGGCTCGCGCATGGACGAAGTGATCTTCGAAGAGTTCAAGGGCACCGGCAATTCCGAAATCGTGCTCGACCGCAAGCTCGCGGACAAGCGCGTGTTCCCGTCGATCGACGTCAGCAAATCGGGGACCCGCAAAGAGGAACTCATCGTGGACAAGGCCTCGCTCTCGAAGATGTGGGTGCTGCGCCGGATCCTGACGCCCATGGGCGTCACCGATTCCATGGAGTTCCTGATCGACAAGCTGAAACACACCAAGACCAATCAGGAGTTCTTCGATTCGATGAACACCTGAGCGCTGCTTGCCGTGTGATGGTATCTGGTTTCCCGCCGCATCAGGCGGGAAGCGCCCCTTCGAATTCCAGCAAGAAACGTTTGGTCGAAAGGCCGCAGGCACCGGAATAACCGGTGAGCGCCCCGTCTTTCCCGAGAACTCTGTGGCACGGGACGATGATCGGCAGCGGATTGCTGCCGCAGGCCCCGCCCACCGCGCGCGGCGCGGTATCGAGGCGCTTGGCCAGCATGCCGTAGCTTCGCGTCTGGCCGAAGGGAATCTCGCGCATCAGGTCCCAGACGTCTTTTTGAAATTCGGTGCCGGGGGGCGCAAGCGGCAGGTCGAAGTCGCGGAGCTTTCCCGCAAAATAAGCCGTTAGCTGGCGCGCCGCCTCCCGCAGCAAAGGCGTCGCGCGGCCGGTGCGAGGGCGCTTTTTGGCGAAATCGAGGGCGACGATGGCATCGCCTTGGGCTCGAATCACCAGCGGCCCAAGGGGCGATGAAATTGCAAGGTCCATGGGCTTTTTTAGCGCGCGTTCAGAAGCGCCGCAAGCGCCGCCGGCTCGGTGACCGGCAGCGAGCAGGTCTGGCCGCGGCAAACATAGGCGGTCGCTTGTCCGTCCAACTGGGCGCGGCCGAATGCGGGATGACCGGCCGGCAATTCCACGGCCGGCGCCAGCACCTGGACCACGCGGTTGGGGAGCGATTGATCGTACACGGCGCGGAGCAAGGCGCGCGTATCCCCGAGCCCGCGCCGCCCAAGGATCACGACCTCGATGCCGTTCGCAAGCAGGTCGTCGGCGGCAAGCAGGCCCGGCATCGAATGGAAGTTTTCCGGGATCTCTCCCGAGAACGCCGCGATCAGCGCCTGCGCCCGCTCACGGTATTCGCGTCCGGCGGTCAAGTGATAGAGCCGGGCCAGAACCACGGCCATCATGCCGTTTCCCGACGGCATCGCCGAATCCATCGCGGTCTTGGTGCGGGTGATCAGATCCTTGGTGTCGTCGGCGGAAAGAAAATATCCGCCGGCCCCGGCGTCCCAGAAGTGGCGGTCCGCGACCCTAGTCCAGGCCTCCGCATGGGCCAGGCAATCCTTATCGCCGGTAGATTCGAACAAGGCGAGTGCTGCTCCGCTCATCGCGGCATAGTCGTCGAGGGTTGCCGGATGTCGCGCCTCGCCCAAACGGTAACTGTGGCGCAGCCGGGGCCCGTCCGAAAGCTTTGCCACGATGAAATCGAAAGCTTCGCGCGCCGCCGCGATCCATTCCGGCTGGTCGAAAACGGCGCCGGCATTGGCCAGGGCTTGAATCATCAACCCATTCCAATCGCAGAGAACCTTGTCGTCGCGTCCGGGCTTGACCCGGCGCTCGCGCGCCTCCCACAGAATTTTCCGGCAGCGCGCAAGCCCGTCTTCAAGCGCCGGGTCGGCGCCGTAAGCCGCAACTCTGCGCAGGATATTGACGCCTTCCCAATTGCCGGCGCCGGTCACGTCATAGGCCGATTTGAAGGCCTCGGCTTCGGCGCCCAAGAGCCGGTCGATCTCGTCTTCCGGCCAGACGTAGAATTTCCCCTCATGGCCTTCGCTGTCGGCGTCATAAGAGCTTGCGAATCCGCCTTCGGCGCGCATGTCGCGGAGCACGAAATCCACGGTCTCGGCCGCGCGCGCGGCGAGCAATGGGTCCTTGGAGTCGGGCCAGACGAGGGCGATGAGGGAGAGGAGCTGGGCGTTGTCGTAGAGCATCTTTTCGAAATGGGGCACCAGCCATTCGGAATCGGTGGCATAGCGCGCAAAGCCCCCGCCCAGGTGATCGTAGATCCCGCCCATCGCCATGCGCTCCAAACTCAGCATCACGGCATGACGAAGCGCCGGGTTGCCGGTCGCTTTGAACCCGCGCCAGAGAAGCTCGAGAAGGCTCGGCTGGGGAAACTTGGGCGCCCGGCCGATGCCGCCAAAAACCGGATCGACGGCGCGCAGCACAACCGTCGCGGCCTGGCCCAATAACCCGGGGGCGATTCCGTCGCCGCGGCGCGGGGTCGAAAGGCTTTGCAGGGCGGATTTGAGGGCGGCCGCGTTCTCCGCCACCTTGTCCGGGGCGGTGCGATAGACCTCGATCACGCGCGCCAATACGTCGCGAAAGGCGGCCCGGCCGAATCTGGGCTCGGGCGGGAAATAGGTGCCGCCCCAGAACGGCTCCCCCGAAGGCGTCAGGAACATCGTCAGGGGCCAGCCGCCGTGCTCGCCGATGAGGGCGAGGGCCGTCTGATAGATCGCGTCGACATCGGGCCGCTCCTCGCGGTCCACCTTGATATTGACGAAGCCCCGGTTCATGAGCGCCGCGGTGTCTTGGTCCTCGAAGCTTTCATGGGCCATGACATGGCACCAATGGCAGGCGGCATAGCCGACCGAGAGCAGAATCGGCTTGTTCCGGCTTTGCGCCTCGGCCAAGGCTTCCGGCCCCCAGGGGCGCCAATGGACCGGATTGTCCTTGTGCTGCAGGAGATAGGGGCTGATCTCGCGGCTTAAGAAATTGGCGGACATGATGCCTCGACCGGCAAGTTGGCTGGCGGCGGCGCCCGGCTCAACCACAAACTTCCTGTGGGCAAGGCCTGTGGGCAAGGGATGGGAAACCATCGGCCTGCTGCGGCCGGCCCGGTTGCGCCCGGCTTTGGCCCTGGCCTAATGTCGCGGAAGCCGCGTGATACGTCGGCGAACGCCGTTCGCCGCGGCCTCCATGAAGGATGCGAGCCATGAAAATCTCGGTCGACGTCGATTGCACGCCCGATGAGGCGCGCCGCTTCATCGGTCTTCCCGATGTGCTGCCGCTCCAGACAAAGATGATGAAGGAAATTGAGAAACGGATGATGGAGAATTTGGCGGCCGTCGATCCCGACGCGCTCATGAAAACCTGGCTGCCTTTCGGCCTCGAGGGGATCGAGAAGATGCAAAAGGCCTTCTGGTCGCAGATGGCGGCCGCCGGAAAGAAGGACACCAAGAGTTGAACGATCCGGCGCCCTATTACCACCGTCACGTCTTCTGTTGCGTCAACGTCAGGGCCGCGACCGATCCCTTAGGCTGTTGCTCGGCCAAGGGCTCGGATCAGCTGCGCAACTACATGAAGGCGCGCGCCAAGGAGCTGGGCTTGAAAGGCCTGCGCATTAACGCATCGGGGTGCTTGGATCGCTGCGCGCTCGGGCCCACCATGGTCATCTACCCGGAAGGCGTCTGGTACAATTACAAAAGCCGCGAGGACGTGGACGAGATTCTGCGCGCCCATCTGGTCGAGGGCGGCAGGGTTCCACGACTGATGCTGCGGCCCGGCGATACCGCGCCGCCCGGCGGCGGGAAAGAACCCCGCGGCTAAGCCCGGCCAAAATCGTTTCGAGAGCGTGACGGATTTCCCCACCATTTTCGCCCTTGCAAGCGGCGCGGGCCGCGCGGCGGTCGCGGTCATCCGCATCTCCGGACCCGACACGGCCGGGGCTTTGCGCGCCCTCGCCGGAAGGCTGCCGCGCCCGCGCGAAGCCCGGCTTGCGGCTTTTCGCGATCCCGAATCGGGGGAGGTTCTCGATCGCGGATTGGTTCTTTGGTTTCCCGGGCCCAAGAGCTTCACCGGCGAGGACATGGCGGAGCTGCACCTCCACGGCGGGCGCGCGGTGATCGCGGGCGCGGTCGCGGCGCTCTCGAAAATCCCGACTTTGCGTCCGGCCGAGCCGGGGGAGTTTGCGCGGCGCGCGTTCCTGAACGGCAAGCTCGATTTGACCGCGGCGGAGGGCATCGCCGATCTGGTTGCGGCCGAAACCGAGGCGCAGCGCCGCCAGGCGCTCCGCCAGATGGAAGGCGAATTCGGCCGGCTCTCGGAATCCTGGCGCGAAAGACTGGTGCGCGCGCTGGCCCATGTCGAAGCCGGCATCGATTTCGCGGAAGACGTTTCGGATGCGGAACGATCTGGCGCGGCCGAGGTGGCAGGCGTAGCCCGGGAGATCGCGCGGCATCTCGACGACGCCGGGCGGGGCGAGCGCCTGCGCGAAGGGTTCTCGATTGCGATCCTCGGCCCGCCCAATGCCGGCAAGTCGAGTCTCCTCAACAGGATCGCGGGGCGCGACGCCGCCATCGTCTCGAAACAAGCGGGCACCACGAGGGACATCGTCGAGGTCCATCTCGATCTCGGCGGCCTGCCGGTTGCGCTCGCCGATACCGCCGGGCTGCGGGATGCCGTGGACGAGGTCGAAAGCGAGGGCGTGCGCCGCGCACTCGCCAAGGCCGAGGCCGCGGATTTGAAGCTGGTGGTGATCGAGGCGCCCAACGCGGCCAAAATCGATTCTGTAACGAAACGAATTATCGATTCGGGAGCCATCGTCGTCGCCAACAAAAGCGATCTTTGCCTGGGTGAATCTGCCAATGATATCAGAGAATTAGTTGGATCCACCGGCTGCGGCGCCACAGACATCGTGGCGGTTTCGGCCAAGACCGGCGCCGGGATCGGCGAGCTCCTAGCGCTGATCGAGGCCAGGGTGGGCGAAAGCCTGATGCCGGCGGCAGGGGGCGCCGCCATCACCCGGGCGCGCCACCGCAACGCCCTTCAGGACTGCGTCGCCGCACTCGGGCGATTCGAGGGCGCCCAAGCGCCCGAACTCGCGGCCGAAGACCTGCGGCTTGCCGTGCGCGCGCTGGGCCGCATCACCGGCCGCGTCGATGTCGAAGACATCCTCGACGTCATCTTCCGCGATTTCTGCATCGGTAAATAACCGCCGTTTCACGTGAAACATGGCTCGCGTGGACTTGAGATCCCCGCGCCGCTAGATTGCGCGCCATGACGAGGTACGAGGTGATCGTTGTCGGCGGCGGCCACGCCGGCTGCGAGGCGGCGGCGGCAAGCGCCAGGACCGGCGCGCGCACGCTCCTTCTCACCCACAAAATCGAAACCATCGGCGAGATGTCCTGCAACCCCGCGATCGGCGGCTTGGGCAAGGGCCATCTCGTGCGCGAGATCGATGCGCTGGACGGGCTCATGGGGCTGGCCGCCGACGCCGCCGGGATCCAATTCCGGCTGCTCAACCGCAGCAAGGGCCCGGCGGTGCGGGGCCCCCGCGCGCAAACCGACCGCAAGCTTTACAAGCAAGCGATCCAACGGCTTTTGGCGGAACAGAAAAACCTGTCGATCCGCGCCGAACCGGTCGAAGACTTGGCGCGGGATAAGAGCGGCCGCGTCTGCGGCGTGGTGACCGCCTCCGGTGAACAGATTTCCTGTGCCGCCGTCGTGCTCACTACCGGCACCTTCCTGCGCGGCTTGATTCACCTCGGCGAGGAACGGATCGCCGCCGGCCGCATCGGCGAGGCGCCCGCCTTGGGCCTTGCGCAAGTTATTGAAAAAGCGAGATTTTCCATGGGGCGCCTCAAGACCGGCACGCCGCCCCGCCTCGATGGGCGGACGATCGATTACCGGGCTCTGGAAGAGCAGCCGGGAGACGATCCGCCGGTGCCCTTCTCGTACCTGATGGAAAACATTTCGACTCCGCAACGAATTTGCCACCTCACCCGCACCACGCCGGCCGTCCACGATCTCATTCGCCGGAACCTCCACCGCTCGCCCATCTATTCCGGCCGGATCGAAAGCCGCGG
>JBGQJC010000020.1:0-41035 GCA_041498815.1 Alphaproteobacteria bacterium | reverse complement strand
GCCCGCCACCGCCGTCGATCCCGCGGTGCCGAAGCCGCCCAGGATGACGTTGAAGAACGAGCGGTTCATCCCCTTGCACATGATGTAGCTGAGGATCGCGCCCGAGGAGCCGACCAGCGACCCGGTGATGATCAAAAGATTATTCTCGAGGGTGAATCCGATTCCGGCCGCGGCCCATCCCGAATAGGAATTGAGCATCGAAACCACGACCGGCATGTCGGCGCCGCCGATCGGCACGATGACCAAGACGCCCAAGAGGAACGACAACCCCGCGATCGCCCAGAAGGCCGCCGGCGCCTCGCTCGCCGTGAAATAGACGACGACGGCGAGAAGGCCCAGCCCAAGCGCAAGGTTCAAATAATGCTGGCCCCGGAACACCAGCGGCGCGCCGCTCACCAGCCCCTGGAGCTTGGTGAACGCCACGATCGAGCCGGTGAAGGTGATGGCGCCGATCGCGGTCCCAATGCTCATTTCAATGAGGCTTTGGATCTTGATGTGGCCGGCGGCGCCGATGCCGTAGGATTCGGGCGCATAGAAAGCCGCCGCCGCGACGAACACCGCCGCCAAGCCGACCAGGCTGTGGAAGGCGGCGACCAGTTGCGGCAAAGCCGTCATCTGGATGCGGAGCGCAATGAAGGCCCCGATCGACCCGCCGATGATGACCCCGACCAGGATCTCGCCGTAGCTGACGACGCCGGGCAGCAGCAGCGTGGTCGCCACCGCGATCACCATGCCGGTAATGCCGAACATATTGCCCTTGCGCGCCGATTCGGGGTTGGAGAGCCCGCGCAGCGCCAGGATGAAACAGACCGAGGCGGCGAGATAGGCGAGAGCGGTCAGATTCGCGGACACTAAATTTCCCCCGCCTATTTGTTCTTGCGGAACATCCGCAGCATGCGCTGCGTGACGATGAAGCCGCCGAAGATGTTGACCGAGGCCAAGGTGACGGCAAGCAATCCCATGGTCTTCGAGAAATTGAACAGCTCCGGGCCGGCGGCGATCAGCGCCCCGACCACGATCACGGACGAGATCGCGTTGGTCACCGACATCAGCGGCGAATGCAGGGCGGGCGTCACGCCCCAGATCACGTAGAACCCGACCACGACCGCGAGCACGAAGACCGTGAGCCCGATCACGGCGGGATCGAGGCCGGCGTGTTCCACCACGGCCTGGGCGTGAGCGGCCAGTTGCGAGGGTTCCATCATGAGCCTCCGGCGAGTGCTGGGTGGACGACGGCGCCGCCGCGGGTCAGGCACGTCCCGCGCACGATCTCGTCCTCCCAATTTATCTTGAGCTGCTTCGAATCCTTGTCGATCAAAAGCGCCACGAACTGCAGCAGATTACGGGCATAAAGGGCGCTGGCATCGACCGCGACCCGGCTCGGCACATTGGCGTGGCCGACGATCTTGACCCCGTGCTTCACCACCACCTGGCCGAGCTCGGAGCCCTCGCAATTGCCGCCCGATTCGACCGCCAGATCGACGATTACCGACCCCGGTTTCATGTCCTTCACCATCGCCTCGGTGATGAGGACGGGCGCGCGCTTGCCGGGGATCAGCGCCGTGCAAATGGCGATGTCCTGTTTCTTCAGGGTCTCGGCGATCTTGTCGGCCTGCTTGCGCTTGTAATCCTCGCTCATCTCCTTGGCGTAACCGCCCTTGGTTTCCGCGCTCGCGGTTTCTTCCGATTCGACCATGACGAAGCTGGCGCCCAAGCTCTCGACCTGCTCTTTCACCGCCGGGCGCACGTCGAAGGCGGAAACGATGGCGCCCAGGCGCTTGGCGGTCGCAATCGCCTGCAGCCCGGCGACGCCGGCACCCAGCACCAGCACGCGCGCGGGCGGCACGGTGCCGGCGGCGGTCATCATCATCGGGAACACGCGGCCGAATTCGGAGGCCGCGTCCACCACCGCCTTGTAGCCGGCAAGATTGCTTTGCGAGGACAGCACGTCCATCGATTGCGCGCGCGTGATGCGCGGCAACAGTTCCATCGAGAAGGCGTCGATCTTGCGCTTGGCGTAATCCGCAACCTGGTCGCGGTTGGCAAAGGGTGTCAGCATCCCGATCAAAAGCGCGCCGGGCTTGACCGCCGCCAATTCGTCCGAACCCTCGGCAGCACTCATCGGCCGCTGCACTTTCAAGACCACATCGGCCCCGGACAACAGCGCGTTGGCATCGGGCACCACCGCCGCCCCGGCATCGCGGTACAATTGATCGGGGATCGACGAGCCCGCACCCGCGCCCTGCTCGACCATTACCTCGGCGCCGAGCGCGATCAGCTTCTTGACGGTGTCGGGGGTCGCCGCGACCCGCGATTCGCCCGGGCGGCGCTCTTTAGGTATCGCGATTTTCATTAGCGGTTCGATTCCCTGTTTTTGGTATCCCGCCCCATTCGGGACCGGGCCAATTCCTGCCGGCCGGGTGCGAACAATGCCGTGCCCGCAGACATTGTCAAGCGCGGCCCGTTACCGGTTGCCGGGTCAAGCGCGGCCCGTCACCAGCCGCCGGCTGCGCCAACAAAACGTCCGTGTTTCGGATCGCGCCCCGATCTGCGCGCTGAAAGCCGCCGCGACCTTGAGCTTTTCTAGGCGAATGTTAGCATTTGTAAACATGAGTCCTGTCGTCGGGCGCGGCGGGCGCATGCCATAACAGTCCGCCAACCCCAGCGTCCGCGCCGTTTTCGCGCATAACACCGACTCCTCTTGGCCCCCGCCGCGTCCGCGCCATATGGCGACAAAAAGATGCGCCTTTGCGCGGTTCTGCGCCCAGTTGCCCGGTTTTGCTTCCAGTTGCGACAGCCCGAAGTTCGATCCGGTCATTGTTCCTTCCTCCGCCCGCGGCAAAAGCCTATGACTATATTCCTAGCATCCCCAAATGTCAAGTTTGTGGGCGGGCTTGGGTGGCGCGCGAGCGCCAAAGTGCCTGTCCCGGACCGGCTCCATCCAAGGACCCCGAAAGTTGACACCTGTAACGTTTCGGGTTATATTGAAATATGATCCGGAGTTTCAGGCACAGAGGTCTTAAACGGTTTTTTGAAAGGGGCGATCGCAGCGGCATCCGCACCGACCTTTTGGAAAAGGGCGAAAACATCCTTCTGGTCCTGAACCGCGCAACGGCGCCGCGCGATTTGAATTTGCCCGGATTTCGCCTCCACCAGCTCAAGGGCGATCTAAAAGGTTTATGGGCCGTCACCGTCCGCGCCAACTGGCGGATCACCTTTCGGTTTGAAGACGGCGACGCCCTGGATGTGGACTTGACCGACTATCATTAGGAGGACGAAACATGTTGATGAAGAACCCCCCGCACCCTGGCCGGATTGTCCGGCAAGAGTGCATCGAAGCCCTGGGGCTGACCGTGACGCAGGCCGCGAAAGGGCTTGGCGTCACGCGCAAGACTCTGTCCGAGATTGTCAACGGCAAGGCCGGGATTTCCCCGGAGATGGCGATACGGCTCTCCAAGGCGTTCGGCAGCAGCCCCGAGGTATGGCTTGGCATACAGATGGATTACGACCTGGCCAAGGCCCGCCACAAGGCCACCAAAATCAAGGTGCAGCGAATAGCCGCAGCTTGAACAAAGGCGCGGTTGCCGAAGTGCCTGTCCCGGACCGGCTTACCTCGATCATTGACCCGGCCGGGTCTTTTACCGTATATTTATCATATCAGGATAGGATATGAAAAGGCGACCGCCGGAGTACACGCTCGAATTTCTTTTGGACTTCGACGGGCGCATTCACTGGTTAGAGCGAGGATACCGAATCGAATTCAAAATAAGGCGCGTAGAGGTTACGCCCCGATGCCCGCACGGACTCGAATACTCTTTCACACTGCACGGCCCGGACGGGCAACGCCTTCTCGGGTTCGACAACGCTCATCCGGTGCGGGCCAAAGGATCGAAATTCAAGTGGGCACCCAAAGCATCGGACCACTGGCACCGCACAGAAAAAGACCGCGGCCGGCCCTACGCTTTTAAAGATGCCGACACGCTCTTGGCCGATTTTTTTCAAGAGGTGCGCCGAACGCTCGCCGAACGCGGTATTTCCGACACCGTTGTTAAAGACGCGGAGAAAAGGAAGTGACGCCATGAAAAGAATCAAAATTCAGGGCATGGACTCTCTGGAACGCGAAATGAGAGTCGTCGCACGCGGCAAACGCCGCGCGCCCAAAGATGCAGCCATGCCGAGCTTCAATTCGATTGAAGCGCTGATGCGACTTTTGACGCCCGAGAACCGCGAACTGCTCGCCACGATCCGCGATCAAAAGCCGGCCTCGATTGCCGAGCTGGCGCAAATGAGCGGCAGGGCGCAACCAAATTTGACGCGCACACTGGCCAAGCTTGAAGCCGTCGGCCTTATTCGTACAAAGATGGTGAACCGCCGCAAAGTGCCGACGCCCGCGGTCCGAAAGCTCCACCTCGAAATAGACCCGTATTCCCTCAAGGATCGACTTGATCTCGCTTAGGGACGGCAATACCGTCTTCTGCTATTCCAACATGCGGCGGGGGCACCGTCATTCAACCCGCGCCAACAAACGAGGGAGGCACCCGATGACCAAAACAGCTTTGATTAACGCTACGGCGATGGCCGCGGCGGTTGCGGTATTCGCGACCATCTCCGGTTTCGGACCTGCGGCGCGGGCCGCCGATTTCCCGCCGTGCTCGAAAACCTTGAACGACCGTTGCATGCAGATAGGCGGCGAGACCATGCAACCCTCGCCCGGGGTCAAGGCGAAGCAGCAGGAAAACGTGAAGGCGGTCGGAAAGAAGGCCGGCGAGCTGGGCGAGAAGGCCGGCGAGGCGGCGAAGGACGCCGGCAAGAAGATCGGCGAATGGGGCCACAAGGCCAAAACGAAAATGAAGAGCATGATGGGCGAAAAGCCGGCGCCGTCGAGCGCAATCCCCCACGGCTGCAGCCCCGCCACAACGCCGTGCGAGTGAGTTGCTGCGGGCGAGAGGGCGCGGAGATTTAGAGCGAGGGCGCGTTTGGGAAGTTACTTGCTGTGGTCGGTGACGCGACTTAGCTAGTTTGTCGTAGGTAAGGGGGCTTCGAGCTGGTTCAGCAATGAGCCGTCGCGGACGTCCAAACTTACTAGTGGTAGATTCCGCGCCACGGGATGCACAAGGTAGTTGACAGCAACTTCTTGCAGGACGAGCGACTTCGAGAATATCTCTCGAAATCTGATGGGAACCATGTAGTTCTTACGGATTACGCGGCCATGGAGGCTTACAAAGGCGACACCCTTACGTCTATCTTCAAATCGATGGAAATCCTTGGTCAGTTCCCGAGACAGGTAATTGTCTTGAAGGGGACACAAGCTATATGCGGGCTGAGAGGCCGTCGTGCTGGACTACAAAGAAGGCTGATCGATGAGAGGCAGACCCAGGAATTTGACAAGTTTTGTCGCCATCTCTCGCTTGCTAAGGGTGGTGACCCATCTTTCCAAAAACAGATCATGAATCTCGGGCGCGATGCCATGGCCCATATGGACCGAATCCTCGCCCACGCGGCAAAACTACCTGACGTTTTTGAAGAACTTACAAAGATTTATGGAGACGCCGAATTGAAAATTCTTCGTACCGGCGCGCCGTACACCAAACAGATGATCGAAAAGCATATTCAAAATATATTACTTCTCGCGACGCACGTGTTTGGCGATCACCCAAAGGTAGCGACATTGCCCAACAGGGAGGAGTGGCCAAATACATTTATATTTCGCTCGGCGCTTTGCGTATATCTATTGTTTTTGCGATGGATCTCAGAAGGCAGCCCAAGAAACACGAAACCGGAGCGAACGCGAAACGACATGGTTGATATGAGCTTCGCAGCATACGGAACCTTTTTCGATGGCTTGTTGACGGCGGATAACAAGCTCAACAGCATCTTTCGCGAAGCAGATTTCTTGGTCCGCAAGATCGTCGCTGTGAGTGAGTAACCGAGGGTGAGAGGCGCGGAGAGGTCAAGAACGGGGGCAGGTTTGGGTGACGTCAACGTCAGCTGCAACAAGATAGATCGGGAAAAATGAGCCGCGATGTCGGCTGCATCAGAAATGCCAGTCTTGCTCCTGGATCAGTTCCAGTAACGTGATGCACCGGACATCTTCTTCCCCGCACACATAGGGGATGCGTGGTTTTTTTGCCGAGCCACCGCGCTCTTCGCTCACCACTGTCCAGGCGGGATCGTGCGAATTTGCGAGGGCAATTACAAACGGATCGGCACCGGATTTTCCTTTCGCTGTATCGACCAGTTTCGGATAGTTTCCCATAATATCCGCCATAGCATCTTGAATCTCGTCGTCAATATCGACACAGAACTCTTCCTGTTTTTTACACCATGCAAGAAGCGCGTCGTCTTTCTTCTCCAGTTCTTTCCGAACCTCGATCGATGCGCGCAACCGCCCCGCTGCAATCAACGCTTCAATCCGCTTCCAAACCGGCGCGAAATTCTTCGGTGGATAGGCGCGTTGCCAGCCGTGGATCAAGGCGCTGCTGTCGATGCTGTAAGTGAAATCTGCGGCTGGCATGATTTCACCTCGGCCCTAACGCTTGTTCGATCTTCGGGACATGCCGGACCCGCACGCCCAAATACCCCGAAACGTCACTGAGCGTGATTCGGTCCTGATAATAATTATCCAAGACCAGTCTCACGAATGGCCGACCAAAATCGCCCAAAGCTTCCTGCGGAGGATTACGCGCGAATTCCTGATCCTTCAGTAGCTCACGCTCGCGGGTGCGCCGTTCCTGATACTCCGCGACGTATTGAGTCCGCTTCTCGCGGTAGAATGCCGCAGTTGTTCGGCCAAAAGTCAAAAGCCGCCGCAATACCGCCTCGCGGCTGACACTGTAAATTCGTGCTAGTTCTTCAATTTCCTGGTCGCCCCAAACGGGACGATTTGTGGCGTGTGATCGTACAATCGCTTCGCCCAAAATCTTCTCGCGGGGCATAAGCGCGGCCGCGGCAGCGCGGTTGCAGAAAATCTCTATCTTCTGATCCTCGGGCGGCCGTCGCGCATCCACATCCAGTTCGGAAATCCCGCTCAGCCGCAGTACGAGGTGCGCAAATTCATGCAATAGGCTGAAGGTTCGACGGTTTGGTGTGTTCTTCCGGTTCACGACGATGACCGGCAGTACATCCTCGGCAATCGCCATCCCAGAAATTTCGTCGGAAGGCACGCGTGTGGCCTGAAATACAAGTACGCCGGCCGCTTCTATATGGGCACGCCAATTGTTGAATCCCGCTCGGCCGTGCCTCCACGTAATTTGTTCGGCGTAAGGTACCTTGAGCTTGTCGCGAATTGCCCGTCCGATGTCCTCTGGATCGTCCGTGATCTGGGCTCGGAGCGGAAACTTAGGCGGCCTTTCACCAATGTCTTCGATGAGTTCTAGCGCGAGCTCCCGCCGCTGCTGAGCGGCGCGAATCTCGTAATGCAACGCTGGTGAGTATCGGCGCATGCCTTCGCCCGGAAGGCGCCGAAAGTCGTGCATCACCATGAATTCCTTCGGCACCTCCTGCAGATAAAAGACGCTCAACGGTCGCCTGTACGCACGCGCCAGATTGCGCAGTTGGTTGATCGTCGGGGCGTCGTCGTCGCTTTCCCATGCCGAGAGTTGATCCGGCTTCACATGCAACCGCTTCGCGGCTTCGTCCACCGCATAACCGGCCGTCTTTCGCGCCCACTCAAGAAGAGCGCCCTTGACCCTTGCTTTGAGACGGGCCGTCATTTACGAGCCCTTCCAAAGTCGCGCCGCTTCTCCATCGAACGCCTTCCCACCGCACCCGGCACAACGGCGCGACAGCATGTCGAGGTATTTCGCGACGAACCCACCCGAGGGTTCGCCGGTCGGTTTCTGATCGTCCAGGCAGGGATGGCAAATCATCAGTGAAGCGTCTCGCTTATCGGTGCCGGCGGTAGTTCACCAGAAGTAATCACGCGCATAAACGCGGAGCGGGCAAGCGCAAATGACTGCATCAAGTCCTGAGGATCGACCTTCCGAGCGACGTGAAGGACTCGGCCGCGTTTTTGGTATAGCTCCCGGATTACGTTGTAGGCCCGGTCCCGATCGGCCGACGATGAGCCGACATAATCGGAGAGGCTCCGGGCTATGGCGTTGGTCTTATATTGTGTTGAACCTAGGTCGAAGAGCGTCTCCATGGCGGTCCATATTAGGACCGTGCTCAACTCGATAGTCGGGCTCCATGACGCTTCATCGTAGACGCTGAAAGCGCGAAAGAATCGGTCGTCATGATAAAGACGTGCCGCGGTTGGCAGGAGATCGCGAACAAAGGCCAAATCATGGGCGGATGCCTGGCGGCGTCTTTCTCTAAAAAGGCCATGATGATTTGGTGCGGCCTCGAATGCGACGGCCGTCGCCTCATCCCGGCGGGGTCCCATTTTATTGAACGGCATGTTCCCTACAACCGCCATTCGTACCGGTGCTTCAATTTTTAATCGGAACAAAGCCGCGACGAGCCATGCGGTCAAAGATGCCGTAAAGCCGTCGAATATCCCTCCGTCCATGACGCACAATTCAACCCGGCTCTCAAACGTGAAGCCGCCGTGAACAGCGGCCCAAGGCCCGGGATGGTGCTTGTTGGGTGCAACGGGGGGAGCGAAGGCCATCATGGGTGCATCGAAGACATCTACGTAGGTCTGACGCAGTATTAGGCCAGTCGAAAGCTCATATGTTTCATCTGGCAGTTCGAATCCGGTCAAGCAGCCGTAGAGCGGGGTTTGATCAGGGTCGAAAGAACGCCGCGTCGACTCGGGCTTTTTGGCGTCGCTTGGACTCACACCCTCTTCCCTACCCCAGCCCCTCCAACTTCTCGATGAACGCCGTGCCGTTCAGGCCTGTTCCAGCGGGAAGCCGCCCTCGCGCCACGCCTTCATGCCGCCGTCGAGCGCCGCCGCGCGCATGAAGCCGAGCTGACGCAGGGTCGCGGCGGCAAGCGTGGAAATCTTGCCGAACTCGCAGCACACCACGATGCGGAGCGTCGGGTCGGGGAGGTCTTGGTCGACGCGGAGTTCGAGCTGCCCGCGCGGCAGATGGCGGGCACCCGGGATATGGCCGGCCTCATAAGCGCCCTTCTCGCGCACATCCAGCACCACGAGATCGTTGGCGCGCGAGGCCAAGCGGTCTTTGAGCTCGGCCAGCGCCATGAACGGCACCATGGCCCCGGCTTCGGCCAGCAATTGCGTCACCGTCTTGCCGCCGCTCATATTGGTGCGCAGCGCCTCGGTGATGTGGTCGGGCGCGGTCAGATTGAGATGCCGCATCATCTCCGTGAATTCGGCGCGATTGCGCTTTTTAAGGCGCGGATTTTCCGCGAGCTCGGCGGCGATGGTGCTGTGCGACCGGCCCTGGTAGTCGTGCGCCGGATAGACCTTGAGCGCCGGGTCGAGCTTCAACAGCTTGCCGAACAGACTGTCATACAATTGATCGGGATCGCCGGTCGGAAGGTCGGTGCGGCCGGTGGCGCCGATCAGCAGCGTGTCGCCGGTGAAGATGCGGTCTTCGACCGCGAGGCACATCGAATCCCGGGTGTGGCCGGGGGTGTGGATGGCGTGGAGGCGCAGCTTGCCCACCGCCAGCATCTCGCCGTCGTCGAGCCGGAGGCCCACGAACGGCGCCGGGCTTTCGTGATGCATGACCACGGGGACGCCGAGCGTCTCCCCAAGCTGCTTGGCGGCGGAAAAGTGATCGGCATGGGTGTGGGTGTCGACGACATAGTGGATGCGAACGCCCGCTTGCGCGGCGAGGGCCAGGTAATGGTCGATCTGGCTGATTTCCGGGTCGATCAGCACGGCGATGCGGGTGTCGGCGCAGCCGACGAGATAGGATTGACAGCCGCCGGTCGCAACCTGCTCGAAAATCATCCGTTCCCCCTTTGGCGCGGCATCATCGCCGGCCCCAGCCCGCACAATCTATCCCAACCCCAAGCCCTCCAGCTCCTCGATGAAGCGGGCGATGACGCCGAGGCCCTTGTTCCAGAACTCGGGGTGGGCGGCATCGAGGCCGAAGGGCGCCAGCAATTCCTTGTGCCGCTTGGTGCCGCCGGCGCGCAGCATGTCGAGGTATTTGGCGGCGAAGCCCGTGGGGGTTTCCTCATAGACCGCATAGAGCGAGTTCACCAGGCAATCGCCGAACGCATAAGCGTAAACGTAGAACGGCGTATGGATGAAATGCGGGATGTAGGCCCAGTAGTGGCGGTAATCGCCGTCCGCTTTCACCGCGGGGCCCAGAGCCTCGCGCTGGGTGTCGAGCCAGATTTCGCCCAGGCGATCGGCGGTCAATTCGCCGCTTTTGCGCTCGTCGTGGACGTAGCGCTCGAATTCGAAGAGTGCGATCTGGCGCACCACCGTGTTCAGCATGTCCTCGATCTTGGCGGCCAAGAGCGCGCGGCGGCGCTTGGGCGAGCACTCGGCATCGAGCATGGCGCGGAAGGTCAGCATCTCGCCGAAGACGCTCGCGGTTTCGGCCAGCGTCAAGGGCGTATCGGCCAAGAGATGCCCCTGGGGCGCCGCCAAAACCTGGTGGACGCCATGCCCCAGCTCGTGGGCGAGCGTCATGACATCCCGTGTTTTTCCCTGGTAATTCAATAGGATATAAGGGTGCGCCGAGGGCACCGTCGGATGCGAGAACGCACCCGACGCCTTGCCGGGCCTGGGTCTCGCGTCCACCCAAGGACGTGTGAAGAAGCGGGATCCGGCCTCCGCCATCTCTTTCGAGAACCGCGCATAGGCTGCGAGCACCGTCGCCTTCGCCTCGCCCCAGGCGATGCGACGGTCGCCCCCGCCCGGCAGCGGCGCGTTGCGGTCCCAGTAATCGAGCCGGTTTTTGCCGAGCGTTTTCGCCTTCCACGCGTAATAGCGGTGGGAGAGATGCGGGTAGGCGTGCTTGACCGCGCGCACCAGGGCGGCGACCACCTCGTCCTCGACGCGGTTGGAAAGATTGCGGGACGACACGGGGGCGGCAAACCGGCGCCAGCGGTCCTCGATCTCCTTGTCCTTGGCGAGCGTATTGGTGACGAGGGCGAAGATGCGCGCGTTTTCGCCCAGCACACGCCCGATAGCGAGCGCCGCGCTTTTGCGCTTCTTGCCGTCCTTGTCGGAGAGGAGATTCAAGACTTCCGCTTCGATCAGCTTTTTGCCGCCGACCGGGAAGCGCAAGCTCGCCATGGTCTCATCGAACAGGCGCACGAAGGCCGACCGCCCCGCGACCTGCTTTTCGTGCAGCAGCTTCTCGGCCTCGTCCGAAAGCTGATGGGGGCGATAGAGGCGAATATCGCGGACCCAAGGGGCGTAGCGCTTGGCCTCGGGCGCACGCAGCAGCGTATCGATCGATTCGTCGTCCAAACGGTTGATCTCGAGGCCGAAGAACAGGGTGTGGGTCGAAATGGCGGTCACGCGCTCGTGCACGGTTTGATAGAAGCGCGCGGTTTCGGCGGTGTTCATGTCGCAGGAATATAAAAGCTGGGCGTAGCTGGAGGCCCGCGAGAGGCGCTCGTCGATGCGCTCAAACTCCGCGATCGCCCGGCCGAACTCGGGCCCGGTAAGCTTTGCGATCCGGCCCTTATAACCCGCCTCGAAATCGCGGGCGGCCGCCTCGGCGGCTTTGAGGTCGGCGGCGAGCTCGGGCGAATCCGGGCCCGGATAAAGATCGGCCAAATCCCAATCGGGAAGCGGGCCGGCGGGTTTTTTAAGGGCGTGAGCCTTGGCCACCCTGTCCTCTCTTCTCTTCACAACAGACGGGCTTCACAACAGACCGGATATTAGTCTCAATTGCGGCGGAGCCAAGGTGGGGACATGAAGAGCGGGATCGATCACGACGGCATGATCAGGCGCTACCGGGCGTGGCCTAGCCTGCCGGCGATGTTCTTCGATCAGGCGGGGCGCCTTAAGGACCGGCCCGTCTTCGCGGCCAGGTGCTCCGGGCGGTTCGAGCCCATGTCCTGGCGCACGGCGGCCGATCAAGTGACGGCGCTCGCCAGCAGCCTTCGCGGCATCGGGATCGGGCCCGGAGACCGCGTAGCGCTTTTGTCCGAGAACCGGCCGGAATTCGCCATCGCCGAGCTCGCCGTGATGGCTTCGGGCGGCATCGCGGTCCCCGCCTATGCCACCAACACGGTGCAGGACAACCTCTTTATCCTGCAGAACAGCGGTGCGAAGGCTGCGATCGTTTCGACCCATGCCCTCATGGAGCGCTTGCTGCCGGCGGCGGAATCCTCGGGCTGCTGCCACACGCTCATCGCCATCGAACCCTGGCCACGGGCGCAAACGGCGGACGTGCGCGTGCTGTCGTGGGCGGCGCTGCTGGAACAGGGGGCGCAAGGCCCCGTTCACTCTTGGGTGGCAGAGCTCACGCGCGCCGACACCGCTTGCATCATCCACACCTCGGGCACCGGCGGCGCGCCCAAGGGCGTCATGCTCAGCCACGGCGCCATCCTGTCGAATTGCATGGGCGCCTACGAGATTTTGCGCGAGCTGGGATTGGGCGACGACGTATTCCTGTCCTTCCTGCCGCTCTCCCATTCCTACGAGCACATGGCGGGGCAATTCTTCCCGCTCTCGATCGGCGCCAAGATCTATTACGCGGAAGGAGTCGAAAGCCTGGTCCAGGACATGGCCGAGGTCCACCCCACGATCATGACCGCCGTGCCGCGGCTTTACGAGGTGATGCAGCGGCGGATTCTAAGCCACGTCGAGCGCGAGACGCCACTTGCGCGATTTTTGTTCCACAAGACCGTCGAGCTGGGGGCGCGGCGGTACGAGGCGAAAGAGCCTTTGACGTTTGCGGAACGGCTCGCCGATCGCGCCCTCGATCTTCTGGTCCGCCGCAAGATCCGGCGGCGCTTCGGCGGGCGTTTGAAGGCGTTTGTTTCGGGCGGCGCCCCGCTTCCCTACGAAATCGGCCTGTTCTTCACGGCGCTCGGGGTGTGCCTGCTTCAGGGCTATGGCCAGACCGAGGCGGCGCCGGTGGTCACCGTCAATCCGCCCAAGGATAACCGCATCGCGACGGTGGGCCGGCCGTTGCAGGGCGTCGAGGTCGAGATCGCCTGGGACGGCGAGATTCTGGTCAGGGGCGAGCTCGTCATGCAGGGCTATTGGCGCGACCAGGCGGCGAGCGAAGCCGCGATCAAGGGCGGATGGCTGCACACCGGCGATATCGGCATCCAGGACTCCGACGGCTACATCACCATCACCGACCGCAAGAAGGACATCATCGTCAATTCCGGCGGTGACAACATTTCGCCGCTCCGGGTCGAGGGCCGGCTCACGCTCGAGCCCGAGATCGCCCAGGCCGTAGTTTACGGGGACCGGCGGCCCTATCTGGTCGCGGTCGTGGTGCCCGATGCCGATTTCGCGAAGAGCTTTGCGGCGGCCCGCGGCAAGGACGCCGGGGCGCTGGGCGCCGATCCCGAATTCCACCGCGCGCTCGGCGCCGCGGTCGATCGCGCCAATAAAACGCTGCCCCAGATCGAGCACGTGCGGAGGTTCCTGATCGCAAACGAGCCCTTCACCATCGAGAACGGGATGATGACGCCGACCTTGAAGGCGCGGCGCCACAAAATCCGCGAGCGCTACGGCGAAAAGCTGGAATCCCTGTACGGGGGCGGCTAGGCGCGGTTACATCTTGTGATAATCGCGATACCAGGCGGCGAATTTCGGGATGCCCTGGTCGATCGTCGTCTTCGGATCGAAGCCGAAATCGCGGCGGCTGGAATCGATATCGGCATAGGTTTCCTTGACGTCGCCGGGCTGCATCGGCTGGAACTCGATCTTCGCCTTCTTGCCCAGCGCCTGCTCCAAGACCTCGATGAAGCGCATCAGCGGTTCGGGGCGGTGGTTGCCGAGGTTATAGAGGCGGTGACGCGGCGCATCCGGCGGGCGGTCGAGACAGGCCAGAACGCCGGCGACGATATCGTCGATGAAGGTGAAGTCGCGCTTCATGTCGCCGCGGTTGAAAACCTGGATCGGTTCGCCCGCCAAAATGTTGCGCGCGAAGATATAGGCCGACATGTCGGGCCGGCCCCACGGCCCGTAGACGGTGAAAAATCGCAAGCCCGTCGCCGGCAGGGCGAAGAGATGGCTGTAGGCGTGGGCCATGAGCTCGGCCGCTTTCTTGGTCGCGGCATAGATCGAGACCGGGTTGTCGACCCGGTCGTCCACCGAAAACGGCAGCTTGGTGTTGCCACCGTAAACGGACGACGAACTGGCGTAGACGAAATGCTTGAGGCCCTTCAGCGCCCGCGCCGCCTCCAGCATCACCAGCTGCCCCTCGACATTGCTGCGGGTGTAGGCGTGCGGGTTGGTGAGGGAATAGCGCACGCCGGCCTGGGCCGCGAGATGCACGATGCGGTCGATGCCGGGATTTTCGGCTGCGAGGCGCAAAACCGGCTCGCGCTCCGCGATATCGACGCGGTGGAAGGCGAAGCGGCGCTCGCCCGAGAGTTCCGCGAGCCGCGCCTGTTTCAAGGCCACGTCGTAATAGTCGTTGAGGTTGTCGATGCCGATGACGGTGTCGCCGCGCGAGAGCAAGGCGCGCGCGACATGAAATCCGATGAACCCGGCGGCGCCGGTCACGAGAACGGTCATGGGTCCAAGCCATTCAAGATCGGCGATCCCGGATTTACGTCGGGCCGGACGCGAAGGGACGCGCGGCACCCTCATATACCGCCGACGCCGCGGCAAATCACGCGTTACGGTGAGGACGCCAGGGCGGGCCCGCTTGCGCCCGTGGCTCCGCCCATGCCACAAAAGTCCTTTCCCAAACCTCTTTTTGGCAGGAATGCCCGATGCGCCTTTCCTCGCAGACTCTCCTTGTGGCGGTCTCGTTCGTTCTCGGCCTCGCCGCGGCACCGGCCCTCCCGCTCGCCGCGGACACGGCCTCTCCCGCGGCCGAACCCGCCGCACCTGCCGCCGGAGGGGAGGCCGATCACCTCAAGCTCAATCTCGACCTGTTGGAGAAGGCCAAGGCGGGGGAAACCAAGGCCGTCGAGTCCCTCCTGAAACAGGGCGCGTCGGCGGCGTCGCGCAACCGCTTCGGCAATTCCGCTCTCGTCATGGCGGCGCGCGGCGGGAATCTCGATATGGCCCGCCTCCTGCTCGGGGCCGGCGCCGGCATCGATCAGGCCAATGTCGCCGGCTCGACCCCGTTGCTCGAGGCCGCCGCCCAGAATCAGGAGGAGATGGGTCTGTTCCTCCTGGACAAAGGTGCTAAGGCGGACGTCGTCAATAGAACCGGCCTGACACCCCTCACCGCCGCCAGCTTCAACGGATTGACGAAGCTCGCCAAGGCGCTGATCGCCAAGGGCGTCGCCCTGGATCCCGAGGACGAGACCGGCAAATCGCCGATCTGTTACGCGGCCGCGAACGGCCATTCGCAGATCGCCGCGGCCCTTCTCGATGCCGCGGTGGACGCGAACGCCGCCCATGCCCATGGCCTGAACGCCCTGATGTGGGCGGCCGGCTACGGCCATGCGGAGACCGTCCGGCTGCTGCTCGATCGCGGGGCGAAGCCGGATGCGCAGGACGACCGCGGCCGCACGGCGTTGATGATGGCGGCCGAAGGCGGCCATGCGGCGGCGGTGCGGACGCTGGTCGAGGCCGGCGCCAGCCGCTACCTCGCCGACAAGGAAGGCAAGACCGCCGCGCAATTCGCCGCCGCCTCCGGCAACGCGGAAACGGCGGGTTTCTTAAGCCCCCGCTAAGCCTTTACCGGCGCCTCGAGGATCCCGAAACCCTAGAGCGGTTCCCGGTCACATGAAACCGCTCCTGGCCGCGACGGCGGCCCGGCGCTCCTGCGCCGCGCCCGCGTAAGGCGGGCCGAATTCCCGCAAGGCGAGCGACAAAAATGGAAATCGTTTAGAGCGACGCCAGGTATTTCACCATCTCGGCGAGATCCGCGTCGCTGAAAGTCCTCATGAGGGACGACATGGCTGCGGAATTGGCGCGCGCGCCGCTTTTCAGGTCGCGGATCGTCTTCCAGAGATAGGTCTCGTGCTGGCCGGCGAGCCGCGGCACCCCGCTCGTCCCCTCGTAGCCGCTGAGGTGGCACTGGAAGCATTCGGCGGAGGCCGCCACCTCCTGGGCTTTTTTCAGCGTGGCCTCGTCGACGACGGCGGCGCGCGGTTTCGGCCATTGCTGCTCCGAGAAGTACTGGGCGAACTTCTTCAACAACGTCTTGTCGAGCCCGGCCACGACCGGGCTCATTTTCTCGTTCTGGCGGCGCCCCGCGCTGAAGTCCTTGAGCTCCGTATAGAGGTAATACATATGCTGGCCGGCGATGATCGGGATGCTGGGGTCGGTTGAGGCCCCGTTCGGCCCATGGCATGAAAAACAAAGCTTGAGCTTATCCTTGATATCCGAATAGTCCTCGCCCGCCGCGGCCCGCGGCAGGGCCGCCAGCGCCAGAGTCAAGGCAAGGGCCACGCACTTTCTCATCTGCCGTCTCATTTGCCGTTCTCCACCGGGCAAGAATTGGATGAGTCGACCGTCGGCGGGAAGAACCATGTTCGATTCCGCGCCCGGTAAAGGAACGGCCGCCCCTGGGCGGGGCGGCCGTCCAAATGCGGTACGTAACCGGTCTATTTCAGGGCAAAGGCGATGATGCTGTTGCCCCGCTTGAAGTTGAGCTGCGTGTTGCCGCCGGCCCCGACGACGATGTACTGCTTGCCGCCGAGGGTGTAGGACGAGGGCGGCGCGTTCACGCCGGCGTCCGCTTGGTACTCCCACAGCTTCTTCCCGTCGGAAGCATCGTAGGCGCGGAAGTAGCCGTTTCCTTCGCCGGTGAACACGAGTCCGCCGCCGGTGGCCAGGATGCCGCCGATCATCGGTTGCTCGGTCTTGACCTGCCAGGCGATCTTGCCGGTGTTGTAGTTGACGGCCGAGATGTTGCCGGATTGCTGCTCGCTGGCGATGACCTTGAAGGCGCCGCCGAGCCAAAGCTTGCCGCCCGGATAAGGCGTGCTCTCGACGTGATAGGTCATCGGTTGATGGAGGTTGATGGCGTAGACCAGGCCGAGTTTCTCGTTGGCCGCCATCGCCGACCACTCGACGCCGCCGTTGGCGCCCGGCAGCATCCGCGCGCCTTCCGGAGTGGGCAGGACCCACATGTTTTCCTGCGGCACCATCGCGTCGGAGAAGCGGATCAGGCTGCAGTCGTCGCGGTTATGGACGTAAACGTGCCCGGTCTTGCCGGCGTGCAACACGCCGGCCACCGTCTTGCCGTCCTTGTCCTTGACGTTCACGAGCATCGTCGCGCTGACCGCGTCGAGATCCCAAACGTCGTGGGGGATGTACTGGAAGTGACAGGCGTATTTGCCGGTATCCAGATTCACCGAGATCAGCGAATCGGTGTAGAGGTTGTCGCCCGGGCGGATCGCGCCGTCGAGGTCCGGCGACGGATTGCCGGCCACGAAGTAAATGCGCTTGCGCTCCAGATCGACTGCCGGATTTTGCCACACGCCGCCGCCGAGCGTCTTGTACGGATCGCCGGACTTCTTCAACGCGGCCTTTTCGGCCTCGATGTTGCGGTGCATGTCGCGGCCCGTGGCGTCTTTGGTGGCCCACACGCCGACGGAATTCTCCGGGATGGTGTTGAACGTCCACAGCAGCTTGCCGGACTCCGCGTCGTACGCCTTCACGAACCCGCGGATGCCGTATTCGCCGCCGTTGGTGCCGATCAGGATTTTTCCGTCGATGGCCGTCGGCGCCATCGTTTCGCTGTAGCCGAGCTCCGGCTCGGCGATCTGGGTCTCCCACAGCAGCTTGCCGCTCTTGGCGTCGAGCGCGACGAGCTTCGCGTCGAGCGTGCCCATGTACACCTTGTCTTTATAGACGGCCACGCCGCGGTTATTGGGTCCGCAGCAATAGGTCGTGACCGGGCCCATCTTGTGCGTGTAATGCCAAAGCTCCTTGCCGGTCGCCGCGTCGAGCGCATAGGCATGATTGAACGAGGTGGTGACGTACATCACCCCGTTGACGATGATCGGGGCGGTCTCCATCGATTCGGAGACTTCCGTCTTGAAGGTCCACGCCGGCTGCAGTTTCTGAACGTTCTTCACATCGATCTGCGAAGCGGGATAGTAGCGGGTCTGGCTATAGTTTCCCTGCGTGTGCAGGAAATTGTTCCCGTCCTTTGCCGCGCCGTTCAGCATTTCCTGCGTGACATTCTGCTTGTCGCCGGCGGCGAACGCCGGCGATCCGAGACAGAGAGCCAAGGCGATGGCGCCAAGACCCGCTGCCCAACGATAGGCTGTCATTATTTTCCTCCCTTGGGATGGCCGTGTTTTTTCGAACGGGGGAGATCGTTTGGCATGCCGATTTCCTTGTTGCTCCCCTGCCGGCAAGATTGGTCCTTACGGGCGAGAAACACAATGGATAAGATAAGAATCGCTCTAACTTGAGACCATGCCGCAACCGGGCGCAACTAAGCGAACTGGGGGGCGGTGCCGGCAGGATCTGCCGGCGCCGCCGTCCCGTTTCGAATCTCCCGGAGCCGGCCCCCGGCCCCATCCCGCGAAACCGGGAAAATCCAATCGCAACACGATCCGAAAGGAATGGCATGTTGACCGTGAACTGTGCGCGTGACGCGGCGCGAAGCGTGTTGGGCGTCTTTGCTTCGGCGCTGATCCTGCTCGCGGCCGGGAGTGGTGCTACTGCCGCAGGCGATGCCGCAAAGCCTTCCTGGGTCACGATCGATGCCGCGGGCAAGAAAGTCACCTTCGACGTCACCGCCGGATGGAACAGCAACAACAGCGCCCTCAATTTCAACGGCTATTTTGCCGGGGACGCGACCATCGTCGTGCCCGTCGGGTGGACCGCCGTGTTCAATTTCGGGAACGCCGACGCCGGATTGCCGCACAGCCTCGTCGTCGTGAATCCCTATGCGAGCGGCAGCCTGCCGGCCATGGCGGGGCGCGATCAGGTGGCAATCCCACGCGCCTATACGCGCAATCCCGAATCCGGAATCGCCGCGGGCGAGACCGACAACTTCCAATTCACGGCCGCCGCCGCCGGCGATTACGACCTCATCTGCGGGGCGCTGGGCCACGCCCAGTCCGGGATGTGGATCCACCTGTCGCTTAGCCTGGACGCAGCAGGGCCGGGCGTGATCGTGGCGCCGGGCGCGGCAGCGGCCCGCAATTAGGCGAGCCCCGCAATTAGGCCAGCGACGTAACTCCGGATATTCGGGCGCGCTCTAACGCAAACGAAGGGTTAGGATGATGCCGCGGTTCGGTTTCCCGGGCTCGCCGCCGACGATCTTGCCGATATAGCCGGTTACGGTCCCGGCCTTGGCAGCATGGAAAAAGCCGCTGCCGCGCGGTAAATAACCGATCTGCTCGCCGTTTTTTCGGCACACTTTCACGGCTTCAGGATCGGCGGGATTGTCCGGCTCGGCAACGAGTTCGATATATTCGCCTTCGCGGCATCGGGCGATGATATCCTGGCGGCTGGTGCCGTCGCTGTTGAGTTGTGCCTCTCCGTGCACCTCTATGTCCACGACGTCCAAATTGAGTATCCCCGCATCCGAACCGGCCCGTGAGGCCCCCAGCAAGCGCCGCGCCGTCGGGCGCGCGCCTGCTGCCTCGTCGCGCGCATCGTTGGCTCGCTTGAGCTCGGCCAGAATCTCGCGCAGCAAGTCTTTAGTGCCGAAGACTGCAAACGGGAGGAATATCCAGAGTACGGCGACCACGATCGCCAGGCAGATCAGGAAGATCGCGAGCGCGCCGCCAAATACGTTTCCGTCCATTGTTTTATGGCTCGGTTAAGGGGCGCCCGGAAATCGCTGCGCCACGCGGCGAGCATATCACCATCGCGCAACCGCCAGTAGCGCGGCTATTGCGGCTTAATGGCATGGGCGATCAAGCCGACGATCTCGGCGCGGTCGCCGGGGCGCGGCTCGCAATCGAACAGCGCGCGCAACTACTCGGTAGTCCAGATCGGGGCGCGCTCTTATTTGATTCCGATGACCATGGAATCGGGACCGGTTAGATGCTCGACCCGCGCCGACTTGAATCCGGCGTCCCGCATCCAGCCGGTGCAATCGGCTCCGGTGTAATCGAAACCGGCCGGGGTTTCGATCAGCATGTTGAGGCTCATCAATAACCCGAAGGCGTTCCGGCGCCGCTCATCGTCGATGATCGCGTCGTAGACGATCAAGGCGCCCCCCGGGGGGAGTGCTGCCAGCGCTTTTGCAAGCAGCATTCGTTTCTCGTCCAGATTCCAGTCGTGCAGGATATGTCCCATGATCAGGACGTCGGCCGCGGGCAGCGGGTCGGTAAAGAAATTTCCGGGATGGAACCGCAGGCGCTGGGCCAAGCCCCGGCGCGCCACGTATTCCTCGAACACGGGGCGCACCGCCGCAAGATCGAAACCGCCGCCCGCAAGGTGCCCGTGGCTTTGCGCGATCTCAACCGGAACGGCACCTTGGGCCGAGCCGATGTCGATGAAGGTCTTGTAATCGCGCCATGGGAATTTGGCGGCGATCGCCTGGGCCGCGCCGAGGCTCACCCCGGTCATGGCCTCCATGAAAAGTTTCAGGCGCTCGGGATCGCCTGAGAGCGCCTGGAACATGTCTCCGCCCGCCTTGGCTTCGTTTTGCGGCTGACCCGTGTGCAGCGCCTCGGTCAGCGCGCCCCAATACCGATAGAGCCGCGCATTGGCCATCTCGAGGATGCTGCCGATGTAGGTTGGCTTCGCACGGTCGAGAAAAAAATCGGTCTCCGGCGTGTTCGCGTATGTGTCGCCGTCGCGCTTCAGCATGCCGAGGGCTACCAGGGCATCGAGGAAGTCGCGGGAACTGCGGGGATGGAGGTTGAAGGTCTTGGCGAGCAACGCCAGATCGCGCGGACCCTTGGCGAGCTCGCTGAATAGGCCGAGCTCGACCGCCGACAGCAATGTCTTCGACCCCCAGAAGCCAAGGCCCAGCTGCAGGATCGCGTCGGGCGTGATGCTCATCTGTCCCCCCTGCTTGCCGTGATTCTCTTTTGACGAAGCGGGCCGGTCAAGACGCCGCGCGTTTGGGTAGTGTCCTATTTTGGGCGATGAGCGGACATCAAAAACCGCCATGACTCCGAGTTCTTCAACAGCCTCATCCACTAGCGGTAATGACGCCCGACAATTTTTCCGGAAATTTTTACGCGATAATTTGCGAGTGGATTGCGAATCGCCGTTAGTTCACATCGCAAGCGACTCACAACCCACTTCAATACAAACAACAATTCCGCCCGCTGGCGCCCGCGACAAAATCGCGCGGTATCCACGGACGTATTGACAATCGAATCTGGGAGTCCGAAGCTATCATTATCGTAAACAAACCGGGAAGGTGTGCGACAAGCATGACTCCACCGGGTATGCGAGAAGTTGTCGACCACTTGGCATCGGCAACCGAGTTTAAAGCCCAAGATAACTCGAGGCTCAGCCTTGAGCGCGAAGAACGAGAGCTTCGCAATCCGACCCCCGCTCGACGCAACTCTGCGCGCGGGGGTCTTTGCAACTAGGCAGCGACCCCAGATCGCGCGGGCCCTTGGCGAGCTCGCTGAACAGGCCGAGCTCGACCGCCGACAGCAATGTCTTCGATCCCCAGAAGCCAAGGCCGAGCTGCAGGATCGCGTCGGGCGTGATGCTCATTTGTCGGTAGTGTCCTAATTTGGGCGATTATATAGCTCACAAACACTGCTAAAAGACTTCTGATAGCGGCGCTTTTTTGGTGCCGTCATCCCATGTCCAATCTAGCTCGTATCTTAGGCCAGCGACTGCTGCAAGATTGCACAATATCTGGAACTTCTCGGCGTTATTTAGATTTGTAATCGCGTACCAGTCGCGTTTTGCGATGCGCGCGTAATTATTAGAATCTTCGGCCAAGTGTGGCGATGCTTCAAAAAGGTCTTTCCTGTCGCGGGAAAAATAATTTCTCACTCGGCCCTTGGCGGCAAATTCCTTCTGCCAATCTTCATCGAGCAGATCAGGTTTGACGCTCACAAAATTGTCAATTAACCAGATATACGCATCTTTGGCGTACCGGAATGTCTTTTTAATTCCGCGGAAACTAGCGCTTATGCGCTTTCGCCCCGGCATCTCCTTGCTCCTTTTTCTCGTCCCCCGACGATGGTCGCGTCTTCGCGATCCGCTTTAGGTTCTCTCGGATCACGGCTTCATCCTCGCTCACGCCATGCTTGCGGGCGGCTTCGATGAAGCGCCGACGCTGCGTGCGATCTCCAGAAGCCAAGGCCCAGCTGCAGGATCGCGTCGGGCGTGATGCTCATTTGTCCCCCTCTTTGCCGTGATTCCCTTTTGAAGAAGCGGCCCGGTCAAGACTCCGCGCGTTTGGGTAGTGTCCTAATTTGGGGAATTATATACTTAAAAAGTACAGTTAGAGCAGCCAGTCCTGCCCCTGTTTCTCGCGCTCTGCCTTCTTGAAACCCTCAGTAAATCCGAACGGTACTTGCGGGCGACGATTATCGAGAATTTGAGCCGCAGTGAGGATTTGTAGTCGGGGCACCTTCATGCCGCCCTTGTAAGGCTGCGCCCCAAGCGCCACAGTGCGCTACGACGAAACCCGGCAAGTAACCACGCCGCTTCTGGACCCAACAATCTTTAGGGAAGTGTGTCATGGCTGACTTCTGGAAAGTACATGCGTTTTCGCTAGCGACGACTCTGGGTGTGGCATATGTCTTATGCGCCATTTTCGACGTTCTGTTTCCGCCCTTCGGACTGCTTGCTGCACTTGCGCCGGCCAGTCCGTGGCCGATCTTCGGTAGTCCCCTCGGTTTCCTGACGGGATTCGCGTCGTTCACCGTCGCTGGTTTTGTGCTCGGCGCACTCTATGGAATCGCGTGGGGATTCTGGAGCAAAAGATTGCGGTGAGATGACGTCATGATCCGCAATGCTCTCGCGAAGTACAGCGAGATTGGCGAGCTGGCTAAAGACCGTCTCGCCTCAAATAAGAGCACTACCTGCGTTTGGATGATTCGGCAAAACCCGCCTAGTGCTTCGGCAACTTGGCGCGGCGCTCCAACTTCTCCGGACTGGCCTCGGTCTGGTGCTTCGCCTTCCACGCTTCATACGGCATCCCGTAGACGATCTCGCGCGCCTGGCCGTCGCTCATGGCGATGCCGCGGTCTTCCGCCGCCGCCCGGTACCATTTGGACAGGCAGTTGCGGCAGAACCCGGCGAGATTCATCAAGTCGATGTTCTGGACATCGTTGCGGTCGCGCAGGTGTTGAACGAGCGTGCGGAATGCCGCCGCCTCGAGTTCGGTGCGCGTCTTATCGTCCATCTGGCCCCTCCGCCGGTTTGCAAGTCACGTTCGTCATGTGGGGTCGAAACCTCGGCTTGCCAGCCCGCCCTAAAATTTCACAAGACCGCAATCGCGCGGTAAAGACCGGGGTCGGCAAGGACCGGCGCCAGGATATCGCCGATCAACCCGGCCCAGTGCGATGCGCCGTCTTCGGTATCGATCAAGTCTTGGCGGATTTCGATCGCCACATGGGGCAGACCGTGCCGCTTTGCGTGATGGGCGACGGTGTAAGCAAGACGGTCGGCACCCGAATAGGGCTCGTTGTCGCCCGCGCAAATGCCGGGGCGGGCAGAAAGCCCCGCCAGAATCGGGATCGCCAGCCGGCCGTCGTCCTGCCAAAGAATCCCCACCTGCCACGGGCGCGCCCGGCCATCGAAGACCGGCGTGAAACTGTGGACGGCGATCACGGCCGGTTCCGGCCCGCGGGCGCGAAGTCCTGCTACCGCCGCGGCCACGGCGCCGTGATAGGGACGGAATATCGCCGCCATCCGGCGCTCGATTTCTTGCGCCGGCAGATCGTGATTGCCCGGCACGATGGTTTCGTCGCTCACGTCCGTCACCAAAGTCGGATCGCCGGGCGCGCGGTTGAGATCGATGACCAGGCGCGAATAATTCGCGAGCACACTTCGCGCTTCGAAGCGGGCCGCAAGTCTTCGCGTCACTTCGGCGGCGCCGATGTCCCAGGCGATGTGCCGCGCGAAATCCTGGGGCTTCAACCCGAGCGACCCCAGGGCGCACGGGACGCGCCGGCTGGCGTGATCGCAGACGAAGAGAACGGGCGCCCGGCCCGCGGGATTGACCAGCTCGAAGGCCGGGGGTTCGCCTGGGGATAGCAGCGGCGGCAAAGGACGGGCGGGGTCGGACATCCGGCTGTTCTAGCCGATTTCGGCCGGGCCCAATGACCCAAAACGCCCGGCAAATGGCCGCGCTCCGGGGTGTGCACCGCGGGACCACATTGAAAACACTGGCAAATCCAGGTACGACCCTCTAGTCTTGGCGGTTATGCGCCGCAACCGCAATTCGAAGATCATCGCCACCCTCGGCCCGGCCTGCTCCAGCCCGGACGCGATTCGGACACTTTTCGACGCCGGCGCCGACGTGTTCCGGCTCAATTTCAGCCACGGCGTCCACGAAGAGCACCGCAAGCGCCTCTATTACATCCGCGAACTGGAGCGCATCACCGGGCGGCCGATCGGCGTGCTCATGGATTTGCAGGGGCCGAAGCTTCGCATCGGCACCTTCGAGCACGACCGCATCAGCCTCGAGCCCGGCGATCTTTTTCGTCTCGATACGTCGCCCACGCCGGGCACCAAGCGCCGCGCGTTCCTTCCGCATCCGGAAGTCTTCGAATCGCTGGCGCCGGGCACCAACGTCTTGCTCGACGACGGGCGGATTCGCCTTCGCGTACGCCGCTGCGGCAAATGTTTTGCCGAAACCGAGGTGGTGACCGGCGGCGAGCTGTCGGACCGCAAGGGCGTGAATTTGCCCGACACGCTGCTGGCGCTCTCCGCGCTCACCGACAAGGACCGGCGCGACATCGAATTCGGCCTCGACATGGGCGTGGATTGGCTGGCGCTCTCCTTCGTCCAGCGGCCCGAAGACATCGCCGAGGTCCAGAAGATCGTCCAGGGCGACGCCGGCATTTTGACCAAGCTCGAGAAGCCCCATGCGATCGAGCGCCTGGACGAGATCGTCGAACTATCGGATGCGGTGATGGTGGCGCGCGGCGATCTCGGCGTCGAGATGCCGGCGGAGCAAGTCCCGATTCTCCAGAAACAGATCATCCGCGCCGGCCGCAAGGCGGGCAAGCCCGTCGTGGTCGCGACTCAGATGCTCGATTCCATGGTTCACTCGCCGACGCCCACAAGGGCCGAGGCTTCCGACGTCGCCACCGCCGTCTATGACGGGGCGGACGCCTTGATGCTTTCCGCCGAAACCGCGATCGGCGCGTACCCGGAAGCGTCGGTGCGGATGATGGACCGCATCATCACCCGGGTCGAACAGGATCCCGCCTATCGCAAGATCATGGACGCCAATCATCCCGAGCCCGAGGCGACGACGGCCGATGCCATCAGCGCCGCCGCGGCGCAAGTGGCGCACACGATATCGGCCGCGACCATCGTCACCTATTCGCGGTCGGGGGCGACCGCCCGGCGCGCCGCCCGCGAGCGGCCCGAAGTGCCGATCCTGGGCTTAACTGCGGAGCGCACCACCGCGCGCCAGCTCTCGGTCGTGTGGGGCGTGCATTGCGTGCACACCACCGACATCCAGAACCTCACCGACATGGTGGAGAAGGCCTGCCGACTCGCCCTGGCCGAAGGTTTCGCGAAAGTGGGCGACCGCATGGTGATCACGGCGGGCATTCCCTTCGGGCGCGCGGGAACGACGAATATCCTGCGCATCGCCCAGATCAACGCCGAGGGCGGCGCCGAAACCTCGGGCGCGGACTAGGCCGCGCGTTTCATCAGTGCCGCGGTTGTTTTTCCGCCGCAAGAATTGCGGGGGGACAAGGCCCGCCGGTCGCCCAATCGAGAAGCTCCGCGGTATGGACGACGGGACGCGCCATGTTGCGCGCGATCTGGACCATGCAGCCGATGTTGCCGGCGGCCACCACGTCGGGCCGGATGCGCTCGATCATTGCCGCTTTGCGGCGCCCCAGTTCTTGCGCGAGATCCGGTTGCAGAAGATTATAGGTGCCGGCCGAGCCGCAGCAGAGATGGCCGTCGGGGATTTCGCGCGTCTCGAAGCCGCAAGACCCCAGCAGCTCGCGGCCGAGATCGTGCACGCCCTGGCCGTGCTGGAGCGAGCACGCGGCGTGGTAGGCGACCGCGAGACGCCGCGGCGCCTTGGCCGAGGCAAGGCCGAGGTCGCGCAGGATTTCCGTCACGTCGCGGGCCATATCCGATATCCGCGCCGCACAGACGGCGAAATCGGGATCGCCGCGCAAGAGGAACCCGTAATCCTTGACCATGGTGCCGCAGCCGGCGGCATTGATGACGACGGCATCGAGCCCGCCGCGGTCCAGAAGATTGGTCCACGCCGCGACGTTCTTGCGCGCGCTCTCGCGCGCATCATTGCGCCGGCCGAGGTGATGCACCAGCGCCCCGCAGCAACCGGCCTCGGCGGCCACCTCGACGCCGTGACGCGTCAAGAGGCGCACGGTCGCGGCGTTGATTTCGGGCGCCAGCACCGTTTGCACGCATCCCTGAAGCAGCGCCACGCGCATTCGGCGGCGGCCATGTGCCTCGAAAATCCGCGGCCGGTTTTCGGGCGATGGCGGCGCAAGTTCAGCCGGCGCAAATTCCAAAATAGCCCGCAACCCCCGCGGCAATAGGCGGGCAAAAGGCCGGGCGAACCTTGCCAGCGTCACCGCCATGCGGAAAGCCGCCGGATTCGGAAGGACGTAAGCCAGGGCCGCACGAATTAATCGTTCATTCCAGGGCCGGAGATGGGTTTCCTCGATTCGGACCCGGGCGTAATCGACGAGATGCATGTAATCGACGCCCGAAGGGCAGGTCGTCATGCACCCCAGGCAGGAGAGACAGCGGTCGATGTGTTCCGCCACCCGGTCTGAGGCCGGCTTGTCGTTCTCCAGCATGTCCTTGATGAGGTAGATGCGGCCCCGGGGCGAATCGAGCTCGTCCCCCCGCACGCCGTAAGTCGGACAGGTAGCGAGGCAGAACCCGCAATGGACGCAGGCGCGAAGAATCTTGTCGGCCTCGCGGAGATCCGGGTCTTGAAGCTGGCGCAGCGTGAAATTCGTCTGCATCGCGCCTAAACCCCCTCGTACATCCGCCCGGGATTAAGCACGCGCCCGGGATCGAAACTTTCCTTCAGGCGCAGCGTAACGCCGGCCGCAACAACGTCCAGCGGATGAAAAACCGGGACCCGCGCCCGCACGGCGTCACTGGCGCGGAGCAGCAGGGCATGGCCTCCCGCCTTCGCCACGGCGCCGCGCACGATTCGCGCGACCGCATCCGCATCGCGCACGTTTGGCGCGATTGTCCCCGAATCCGCACTGGCGTCTTCCGCTATCGCGAGCCAGACCAGCCCGCCGCCCCAATCGAAGATCGCTTCGGCGTCGAAAGTACCTGCTATTTCGCGCACCGTTTCGGCCGCCTTCGAGGGCGTCACCGAAAGCCGCCAGATCATGCGCCCGGCCAAGGGCACGAAGGGCATGACGTCGCGCAACTCGCGCCAAAAAGCCCGCGAATCTTCGTCGCCGAGCCGCGCGATCTCGCGCCCGGCGCCCAGCAAATCGCAGAGGCGCCCGCCGCAATAGCGGACCGATGGGGCCGGCCCTTCGAGGCGCACCGCCGTTACGGACGTGTCCGCGCCCCGCACCGCCGCGACCGTGGAGCGCGAGGCGGCCGTGCTTGGGAGATGGGCGGCGCCGTAAACTTCATAGGGGCTTTGCAGCGCCTCGGTCATCGCCGCGATCGCTTCGGGTGGATCGAGGCCGTGGATCATGATCGTCTGCGTCTCGGCCGGCCGCGGCAAAACCTTGAACGTCACCTCGGTCATCGCCGCCAGCGTGCCGAAGGAACCGGCCAGGAGCTTGCAGAGGTCGTAGCCGGTCACGTTCTTCATGACCCGCCCGCCGCATTTGAAAAGCTCTCCCCGGCCGTTCACCGCCTTGGCGCCCAGCAGAAAATCGCGCGCGGCACCGGACTTCACCCGCCGCGGCCCGGAAATATTGCAAGCGAACACGCCGCCGATCGTCCCCGTTCCCGCAGCCACGCCCAGGATGGGACCGTAGTCCGCGGGCTCGAAGCGCATTTCCTGGCCGGCGGATTCGAGCGTTTCCTCGACGGCCGTGAGCGGCGTTGCCGCCTGCGCGGTGAAGACGAGCTCTTCCGGCTCGTAGCAGGTCACCCCCGAAAGCCGCGATAAATCGAGGATGGTTTCGCAACCGACCGGCCGCCCTAAGCCCGCCTTGCTCCCGCCCGCCGAAACGCAAAGCGGCGTGCCGGAGGCGGCCGCAGAGGTAATCGCCTCGCGCAGCTCCCGGCAATCGCCAGGCTTCAGTTTATCCGCCATTCAGAGCCGCGGAATATCGGGGAACGCGATTTTTCCCCCGTGGACATGCATGCGCCCCAGCTCGGCGCAGCGGTGGAGCTCGGGAAACATCTTTCCCGGATTGAGCAGCGAGTCGGGATCGAATACGCATTTGACCCGCTGCTGCACGCGGAGGTCCGTGTCGTTGAACATCAGGCCCATGAGGTCGCGCTTCTCGACGCCGACCCCGTGCTCGCCGGTCAAAACGCCGCCGACCGCGACGCAGAGCTTCAGAATCTCGGCGCCGAAAGATTCGGCCTTGTCGAGATCGCCCGGCTTGTTGGCGTCGTAAAGAATCAGGGGATGCAGATTGCCGTCGCCGGCATGAAAGACATTGACCACACCCAAACCGTACTTCTTGGACAGCTCGCCGATGCCGCGCAGCACGTGCGACAGTTCTTTGCGCGGAATCGTCCCGTCCATGCAGTAATAATCCGGCGCCAGGCGGCTGACGGCAGGAAACGCGGCCTTGCGTCCGGCCCAAAAAAGCAGCCGCTCGGCGTCGTTCTTGCTCGCGCGGAAAAGAACGGCGCTATTTTCCGCTGCCACGCGCTCCATGCACGCCGTCATGTCGTCGACTTCGGCCTCCGGCCCGTCGAGCTCGACGATCAAGAGCGCCTCGACGTCGAGCGGATAGCCGGCGTGAACATGCGCTTCGGCCGCGCCGACGGCGGCGCGGTCCATCATCTCGAGCCCCGCCGGAATGACGCCGGAGCGGATCACCGCGGCGACACAATCGCCCGCGGCCTCGACGCTGGAAAATCCGATCAGCAGCCCGCGCACATATTCGGGCTCGCGCAGGATGCGCACCGTCACCTCGGTGATGACGCCGAGGAGCCCTTCCGAACCGGTCATGATCCCCATCAGATCGTAGCCCGGCGCATCGAGATGCTTGCCGCCCAGGCGCAGGACCTCGCCGTCCATCAGCACGACCTCGAGCCCCATGAGGTTGTTGGTCGTGAGCCCGTATTTGAGGCAGTGCACCCCGCCGGAATTCTCGGCCACGTTGCCGCCGATCGAACAGGCGATCTGGCTCGAGGGATCTGGGGCGTAATAGAATCCCCGGTGCGCCACCGCCTCGGTGATGGCGAGGTTGGTTACCCCCGGCTGCGCGGTCACGCAGCGATTGGCGAAGTCGATGTCGAGAATCCGGTTGAATTTGCCGAGCGACATCAAGACGCCGTCCGCCAGCGGCAGCGCGCCGCCGGAAAGCGACGTTCCCGCCCCGCGCGGCACGACCTTCACGCCTTCGCGGCGGCAGAGCTTGAGAACGTTTGCTACTTCTTCGGTGGACCGCGGCAGGACGACGGCAAGGGGAATCTGGCGGTAGGCGGTGAGCGCGTCGGTCTCATAGACCCGCGCGCCCTCGGGATCGGAGATCACGCAATCGGCGGGCAGGATCGAGCGCAGCATCCCCGCGATATCGTGGCGCCGGGCGAGCACACGCGGGTCCGGTACAGGCATCCGCATTCCGGCCGCTCCCCAAGGCTCGGCTGAGGCCGCGCGCAGGCGCGGCGGAAAATGGTAGGGCCGCGGTCTGGATGCGTCAATCGCAGCCGCGTTGGCGCCGCGTCAAACGGGAGCAGCGGGGCGAATGACCGGTTCAGCCCTGGCGGGCTTTGTAGCGCGGATTGGTCTTGTTGATGACGTAGACGCGGCCGTGGCGGCGCACCACACGGCAGTCCTTGTGCCGCTTCTTGGCCGATTTGAGGGAGCGCAGAACTTTCATGGGAATATCCGCTGGCAAGGGCGGGGGCCGCCGGGGCGCGACCTTAGGGGGTGGCGGCGCCCCTGTCAACGGCGGCAATGCCCGGAATTCCTAGTGTTTCAGCGCGTGCACCCGGTACACCCGCACGTCCCCGCTTTGCAGCACGGCAAGCCTTCGCGCCCACAGCTCGGCCTCGGCCATCAGCGCTTCGCCCAGCTCGGGCTCGAAGTGCCCGGGGCGGAAATTCCCCAAAGCCCCGACCCAGCCCGCGCGGATCAACTTGCACATTTCCTCGGTCATATCGTCCTCGATGCGGATATCGAGGCCTTGCTTTTCGAGATAGTCGTGGGTCTGCTTGATGCTCCACATCTCGGGGCGGATCGGCTCGTGGGCGGCCCAGTTCTGGGTCGCTTCTTCCATGTGGTCGGTGCGCGCCAAGACATAGTCGGTGAACAAAAGCTGGCCGTTTTTCTTGAGCGATTTCACGATCGAGGCGAACAGGTGCTTTTTGTTGACGACGGTAAAGAACAGCTCCTTGGCAAACACGCAGTCGAAGCCGTTGGGGCGGAGCTCGACGGATTCGGGATCGTAGGCGATGACCGCCACCTTCTTGCCCAGTCCCGCCATGTTCGATTGCTCCATGCCGTGGGCCGCCAGCACCTCGTTCGGCTCCATCGCCGTCACCCACATGCCGAACGTCTCGGAGATCGACCTTCCCGTCCCGCCCAGGCCGGCGTTCAAATCGGCGACGCTCATCTTGGGATTGAGGCAGAAGGGCTTGACCAGATTCATCACGTGATCGGGGCCGCCGGGCGAGATATGGCCGGCACCCCAGATGCGCTCGGCGATCTTGATGCGCGCCGCCGTCCACACCTCCTTGGGGAGCTCCGGGAGGGCGATCTCGACCGGCTTTTGCGGCCCGGCGCGATCGCGCGGCGTTGCAAGTTCACTCTTTTCCTCGGGCAGGGCGGGAAGCTCGGTCCCCCCCCACCAGGCCGCAAGACGTTGGCGGTACGTGTACCCGCCGGCTTCGGCCGGCGGTACCGGGGCCTCGGCCACGGCCTTGCCCTTCGCACCCGCGTCGCCGGAAGGTGCCGGCGGGACGGGCTCCGTGCCGTCCCACCAGGCCGCGAACCGGTCGCGGAATGTGATCGTGGCTTCCATCGGCCTGTTACGCACCTCGAATAGCAAAGGCGGAATGCCGCCTGCCGGCATCATCGGGTCCGGGCGGTCAAGTTCCTTGGTAATCTCAGGCACAATCCTGGCAAGAATTGCTTAAACCTGAATTAACCCGTTGTCGGCATTGAGCAATCTTCCGTAGCTATACGCTTGGGCCAGGAGCCCGGCGGGGTGGTCCCCCGCTTGGGCCGCCGAGGCCGCCCACGGCCGACGAGGCAAGGGCCCGACATTACTTTTAATTAATCCGCATTCCAGATTTCGCCAAAGTTTCGGCCCATTTTCGGCGCAATTCCCGGGTTAAAGGAGGGCAAGGCGGAACCGCCTATTTCCCCATGACCTGGAGATTCGAAATGAATCACGCATTGTCGAAGCGGATGGCGGCGGTTGCCGTCGCCGCCCTCTGTTTTGTCGCGGTCACGGCGTTTGCCGCGGACTCGATTCAAGGCCTCGCCCCGATGCCGAGCCTGGCGCCGCTGGTGGATAAAGCGACGCCCGCGGTGGTCAACATCGCCGTCCTGTCCAAGGCGTCGATGGAAGAGAATCCGTTCATGAAGGATCCTTTTTTCCGCAAATTCTTCAACCTGCCCGATTCGCCGCCGGTAAAGCCCCAGATGAGCGCGGGCTCGGGCGTCATCGTCGACGCCGAGCAGGGCTACGTGCTGACCAATCATCACGTGGTCGAAAATGCCGACGAGATCTCGGTGACCCTGAAAGACCGGCGCAAGGTCAAGGCCAAGCTGGTGGGGACCGATCCCGGCACCGACATAGCACTTCTCAAGATCGAGGCCGATCACCTGACGGCGCTCCCAATGGGCGATTCGGACGTGCTCAAGGTCGGCGATTACGTGGTGGCGATCGGCAATCCCTTCGGGCTCGGGCAGACCGTCACCTCGGGCATCGTCAGCGCGCTCGGGCGCAGCGGGCTCAACATCGAGGGTTATGAGAACTTCATCCAGACCGATGCCTCGATCAACCCGGGCAATTCCGGCGGCGCGCTCGTCAACCTCAAGAGCGAGCTGGTCGGCATCAATACCGCGATCATCGGCCCCACCGGCGGCAATGTCGGAATCGGATTCGCGGTTCCGAGCGACATGGCGCGCTCGGTCATGGAGCAATTGATCAAATACGGCGAAGTCCGCCGCGGCCGCCTCGGCATCATGGTGCAGGACCTGACGCCCAATGTCGCCGAAGCGATGAAGATCGCCGGCTCGGAAGGTGCCATCGTGTCGCAGGTCGAATCCGGCTCGCCCGCGGACAAGGCGGGATTGAAGGCCGGCGACGTGGTCGTCGCACTTGACGGTCAGCCGGTGCACGGGGCTTCGGACCTCCGCAACCGCATCGGATTGATGCGCATCGGCCAGGATGTGCAACTTGGGCTCATCCGTGACGGCGAGCACAAGACGGTCGGCGCCAAGGTCGGCAAGGCCGAAGACAAGAAGGTCGCGGCAGGCGAATCGGTGCCCCAGCTCGAGGGCGCGATCTTCCGCAACCTCGAGCCCGGGATGCCGGAATTCGGGCAGGCCCAAGGCGTGCTGGTCACCGATGCGCCGGAAGGAAGCCCGGCCTGGCGGCGTGGGCTGCGCGAGGGCGATATCGTCGTCGCGGTCAATCGCGAGAAGGTCGATTCGACCGAGGCGCTGAAATCCGCATTCGCCAAGGGCAAGGGCGTCGTCACCATGAACGTGATGCGCAACGGCGAGGCGGTTTTTGTCGTGATCCAGTAGCACGCAGAGCGCGAAAATATTTCGGGCGGGGTGCTTGGCCTCGCCCCCGCCCGTTTTTTTCCGTGCGCCGTCCGGTGAACCGTTAGATCTAATTGCCCACAGGATAGCCGCGCGCCTTCATGCAGGCGGCGATCAGGCCGCGCGTCACCTTGTAGACGCCGTCCTTGTCGACGGCCTGGGCTACCGCTTGCCAGCTAACAGGTAATTGGGCTGAAGTGGCCGTCCGGCTCGATGCCAAGGGAGGGGCAGTCGATGTTGTCATCGAGAAGCGCACAACGCCTTCTGTTGGCTTTCATCATCGCCGTGGGAGCGGCTATGGCAGCTTCCGCCCCGTCTCATGCCGGGCCGCTCGAGGATGCCTTTGAGGCACTCGGTCAGGAGGACTACCCGACGGCCCTGAAGCTTCTTAGACCGATGGCCGAGGGGGGATTTGCAGAGGCCCAGTACCATCTTGGAGTTATGTACCAGTACGGCGAGGGAATGCCGCAGGACATGAAGGAGGCTGCGCGGTGGTATCGAGCGGCTGCCGAGCAGGGCTACGCTTTGGCCCAGACCAATCTTGGTTTGATGTACCACAATAGCGATGGCGTGCCGCAGGACAACAAGGAGGCTGCGCGGTGGTATCGCGCAGCCGCTGTACAGGGCGATGCCACGGCTCAAATCGATCTCGCGTTGTCATACCACGTCGGCGCGGGAGTCCCGAATGATCCGGTGCGAGCCCATATGTGGGCCAATATCGCGGCGGCCAATGGAGAAGCCAAAGACACGAGAGACCATATCGCCGAGACGTTGACCGCCAGCCAGCTCGAGCAAGCCACGGAGATGGCCAAACGCTGCATGGATTCGAAGTATAAGGACTGCGGCGACTAGGCTCGCCGGCACGGCGCAGGCGCAAGAAGCCGAAGCTCGTTCGAAAACGATCCCGGAAGCCGGTGCTGGCCAAGAACAAGGGCGTGTTCACCATGAACGTGATGCGCGACGGCGCGGCGGTGCTTCTCGTGATCCAGTAGTCGGCGACTGGCACAAAACAAAACGAGCGGGACGCCGTAAGGCTCCCGCCTTTTTTCGCGGCACCGGGCGCGCTAATTCCCGACCGGATAGCCGCGCGCCTTCATGCAGGCGGCGATCAGGCCGCGCGTCACCTTGTAGACGCCGTCCTTGTCGACCGCCTGCGCCACGTTGATCTCGCGCTGGCCGTCGCCGTTCGGGCCCATGACCTTGAGTTGCGCCGCTTGACGGCAGGTGGTGCTGTCGGCGTCGAATTCCTCTTCGGAATGTTCCGCCGGCCGCGGATCGGGTTTTTTCACCGCGGCGGCGCCTGCCGGATCGGATTTAGGCGCTTCGGCCGCCAGGGCCGGCGCTGAATCGGATTTATGCGCCTCGGCCGCCAGGGCCGGCGCGGCGCCAGCGAGGCCGGCGCCGAGAATCCAAATCCAGAAAACCGCGGCCGCCCCGCGTTTCACGGATATCCCCCCCGTGCCGTGACTGGAACCGAATGCATTCCGAATCCGGGCGGGCCGAATCCGGGCGGGCCCGGGACGGAACAAGCGATGGTGGGCGCGACTGGGATTGAACCAGCGACCCCTACGATGTCAACGTAGTGCTCTCCCGCTGAGCTACGCGCCCGAAAAAAGAATTGCGCGGCTGAGCCGCCCGCCGGATTCATAAACATTCCCGCTTGATTTGCAAGCCCCGGCCAGGGGTCTTGCCGCTCACGCCGCCGCGAGCAGCTTTTCCACCTCGGCCACGAGGTCGCGCAGATGGAACGGCTTCGAGAGCACGCGGGTCTCGCCGAATTCCTTGCGGGCGCGAAGCGCCACGGCGGCGAATCCGGTGATGAACATCACCGGCAGTTCGGGGCAGGTTTTGCGCGCGCGCCGGGCGAGCTCGATCCCGTCCATTCCCGGCATCACGATATCGGCCAAGAGCAGGTTGAACCGCCCCGGCTCCATGACCTCGAGCGCTTCGAGCCCGTCGCCCACGGCCAGCACCTCGTGCCCCGCCTTTTCCAGGGCGCGTTTCAAGAACCGGCGCATTGACTGGTCGTCCTCGGCGAGAAGAATATTCGCCATGCCCTTGCCTCGTGATCCCGGCCGCCCCTATTGGCAAGCCCACCGGTGCTGCGGGCGCGCCGCCCGCCGGCCGCCACAAGCCATCATGGATCGAACCGCCTTGCGAAATGGTAAACGAGCCCTTGCCGGGAGGGGTTTCCCGGCGGTTTTCCGGGCGAAACCCGGCGCGCGGCCGGGCTGCTATTGGCGCGCCCGGGCCGCGGATGCGGCCCCGCCGTGAACGATACCGGCACCTGGGGGAACGGCGGCCCGTTCGAAGTCTTGACCGGCGCCGGTCAGGCGCTGCCCGTGGTCGTCGCCTCGCCCCATTCGGGCCGCGATTACCCACCTTCGTTCCTGGCGCAGTCGCGCCTGCCGCCCAATAGTCTCCGCAAATCGGAGGACAGCTTCGTCGATGATTTATTCGCCGCGGCGCCCGCCGCGGGCGTACCGCTGCTGCGCGCGCGATTCCCCCGCATCTACGTCGATGCCAACCGCGAGCCCTTCGAGCTCGACCCCGGCATGTTCGAGGGCACCGTCCCCGATTACGTCAACACGGGATCGCCCCGCGTGGCGGCCGGACTGGGCACCATCGCGCGGGTCGCCGCCGGCGGCGAGGACATCTACCGCGACAAGCTCTCCTTCGCCGAGGCGCTGGCGCGCATCGAAAGCTGCTATCGCCCCTATCATGCGATGTTGCGCCGGCTCGTGGACGCGACGGCCGCGCGATTCGGGCGCTGCATCCTGCTCGATTGCCACTCGATGCCGTCGCTGGGCGGGCCGAGCGAGCCGGACGCCGGCCGGCCACGCGCCGATTTCGTACTGGGCGATTGCTTCGGCGCGTCCTGCGCCGCGCGCGTGACGGCAACCGCGGATGAATCCTTGGTTGCGATGGGATTCAGGGTGCGCCGGAACGCGCCCTATTCCGGCGGCTTCACCACCCGGCACTATGGCCGGCCCGAAGCGGGCGTCCACGCGCTTCAAATCGAGATCAACCGCGCGCTTTACATGGACCAGGACCGGTTCGCGCCGAAGCCCGAATTCGCGGCGCTCGCGGGACGCATGGGCGAACTCATCGCGGCGCTTGGGGCCCTCGGGGCGATGGCGTTGTAGCGGCCGAAAAGCGTAATTCCCGCCGTTCCGCGGGCAAAAAAAATGGGCCGTGCAAGCACGGCCCAAGTTCAGGGAGGAAGGCACCCGAAGGTGCCCGCAGCACCGGCGTCGATAGGGGGAAGGGAGACGCCGATGCCGCACTGCACAATATAAGGCACGCAGAAAATAAATTCAATATCTTTTTTAACACATTGAATTTTAATATTATTTTACGAAAATTACCGATAATGAAATAAAGTTTCGATTTAAATTAAGATAAAATATTGCGGCGCGTCATAACGCTTTCCGGGCCCAAGGAAAACGCCTGATTCGGTCCCGGCCTGGCATGTCCCTTGCTTCGTTTTCGGCAGGCAACGGCCGGAGCGAGTGACCGATGCTGATAAAATGCCGATTCGCGCCCCGCCTGTTCGCGGCGGCGCTGGTGCTGGGATTGACCGGGGCGGCCGCCGCCGCCGATCCCACGGGTAAAATGACGGTTTCCGGGGCGCCGCTGGGGCCCAATTCCTGCTCGGCGATCATCCAGGCCAGCGAGCGCGCGCGCGGCATTCCGCTCAATTTGCTGAGCGCGATCTCTTTGGCCGAATCGGGACGCATCGAGCCCGACGGCGGGGCAATTGTTGCCTGGCCCTGGACCATCAATGCCGGGGGCGAAGGCCAATTCTTCGACACCAAGGAAGAAGCCATCGCCGAGGTCAAGAAGCTGCGCGCGAAGGGCGTCACCAGCATCGACGTCGGATGCATGCAAGTGAATCTGCATCATCACCCGGATGCCTTCGAATCGCTGGATACCGCCTTCGATCCCGGGCGTAACGTCGCTTATGCCGCGCAATTCCTGAAGGAACTCCGCGACGACGCCCATTCGTGGTCGGTCGCGGTCGGCCTCTATCATTCGGCGACGCGCGAGTTCAGCGATCCCTACCGCAGCCGCGTGTACCGCCTGTGGGGCGAAGTCCGCCGGCGCGACGCCGAAAGAAAACGCCAAGAAGTCATCGCCGCCTATCTCGAGCGCCGCGCCGCCGCCGAGCTCGCGCGTAAATCAAGGCGCGATCCTTCGTAACCGCAGTCCCGGCGCTTCCCGGTCTTTCCGCCCTGTTCGACCAAACTCCCCGTCTCTGATTCCGCCATCGTCACGCGCCGCGCCGCCGCCGCCTGCACGCCGGTATATACGCGTCCGGATAGGAGCGTTAAGCGATCCTTAGCGTGCCGGTTGTATGAGGAACGGCATGATGCGGCCCGAAATGCTCAAGCAACAAAACCGCGGCCTCGGCGACGAGGCGCAGCGGCGCACCGAAAAATTCGAAGACGCACTTGCGGTCCTGAAACAAGCCGAGCGCAAGCTGGTCCAGGCGCTGGCCTGCTCCGAGGCGGCCAACCGCGGCAAGTCCGAGCTTCTGGCCGAAGTCAGCCACGAGATGCGCACGCCGCTTAGCGCCATTCTCGGTTTCTCGAAGCTGCTGCTCGCGGAAAAACTGAACCCGCAGGCGGCGTCCTTTGCTGGAAACATCCATGAGGCCGGCCTTTATCTTCTCGACCTCGTCAACGATATTTTCGATCAGTCGCGGAACGAAAAGCTCGAGCCGGAGATGCGGCAAGCCGACCTGCCCGCGCTCGTCCAATCCTGCGTGCCGCTGGTCGAGCATCAGGCCCAAGAGGCCGGGGTCAAGCTCGCGCTCGATATCGCCCCTAATTTTCCGGCGATCGTCACCGACACGCGGCGCCTGAAGCAGGTGTTGCTCAATCTGGTCGGCAACGCCATCAAGTTCACCCCGCGCGGCGGCACGGTCACGGTCAAGGCATGGGCCGAGAAGGACAAAGGCGCCTACATCCTCGTCGTCAGCGACACCGGAACCGGCATCGCCGCCGAGGACATCGACTTCGCGCTGCATCCGCGCTCGCCGGACGGCACCGGGCGCAAGGCCCCTGGCGTCGGCCTGCCGCTCACCAAGCGCATCGTCGAAAGCCTCGGCGGAACGCTCGGCATTCGCAGCAAAGCAGGCGAAGGAACCGTCGTCACGCTCCATTTCCCCCATGCGCTCGCGCCCGGGTCCGGCAAAAACTGACCTCGTTCTCGTGGTCGAGGACGCGGACGGCGAAGCGCGGCTCATCGCCGCTTGTCTCGCCGGCCAGCCTTTTGAGCTCCGCTATGCCCGAACGGGACAAGCCGCGCTCGCGGAGCTCGAGCGCGACCCGCCCGATGCCGTGCTGCTCGATCTCGGGCTTCCCGACATGGACGGGCGCGAGGTTCTGCGTGCGATGGCGGCCAAGGCGCCCGCCACATCGGTCGTGATTCTGACCGGCAACGCCAGCCTCGACGTGGCGGTCGAATCGATGCGTCTCGGCGCGTTCGACTACGTCGTGAAGCCCTGGGATTCCGCGCGCCTGGTCGTGACGCTGCGCAACGCCGTCGAGCGCCAGCGACTGAGGCACCTCGTAACCAGCTACCGCGAGCGTTACGAAGGCGACCGCTTCTTCGGCATGATCGGCGCATCGCCCGCCATGCGCGCGGTCTACCGCACCATCGAAGCCGCCGCCGCCAGCAGGGCCACGATCTTCATCTGTGGTGAAAGCGGCACCGGAAAAGAACTTTGCGCCTGCGCCATCCACAATATCAGCGCGCGCCGGGAGGCGCCGTTCGTGACGCTCAATTGCGCCGCGATTCCGGCGGGCCTGATCGAAAGCGAAATTTTCGGTCACATCAAGGGCGCCTTCACCGGCGCGATCGCGGTGCGCGCCGGAGCGGTCGCGCGCGCCGACGGCGGCACATTTTTCATGGACGAGATCTGCGAGATACCCCTCGAACTCCAGGGAAAGCTGTTGCGCCTGGTGCAAACCGGCGCCTATCAAAAACTCGGCGGCGACCGCAGCGAACAAGCGGACCTGCGCTTCGTCTGCGCCACCAATCGCGACCCGTGGCGCGAGGTCGAGACCGGGCGCTTCCGCGAGGATTTGTTCTACCGCATGCACGTGATCCCGATCGAGATGCCGCCCTTGCGCGACCGCGAAGGCGACGTCGCGATTCTGGCCGATCATTTCCTGGCCGAGTATTCCCGCGACGAAGGCAAGAGCTTCGCCGGTTTCACGCCCGAGGCCGCCGCCGCCATCGCCGCGCATGGCTGGCCGGGCAACGTGCGCGAGCTTCAAAACGTGATCCGCCGCATCGTGGTCTTGAACGACGGCGAACGGGCAACCGCCGATATGCTCCCGCCCCTGCCGGCGCCCGGAATGGCGGCAGGGCGTAGGTCCCCGTTTTTGGCCGAAACCGCAACGTTCAGCGCCGGCGCGCGGATTTGGCCCGCGTGCGCCGATCCCGTGCGCGCCGATCCCGTGCGCGCCGATCCCGTACGCCCCTTGTCGCTGGTGGAGGGAGAGGCGATCGAACGGGCGGTCGCCGCCTGCGGCGGCAACGTGCGCCGCGCGGCCAAGCTTTTGGGCATCGACCGCGCGACCGTCTACCGCAAGCGCGGCAAGGTGGAAACCAGCACCCAGAGGGTTGGTTCCGTGCGCCGCGCCGTTGCGCGCGGCGTGCCGGTTCTCGATTGGGGCTTTCTGGCCGCGCTCGAAAACGCCCTCGGTCTCGAGGTGACGCGCGGGCTCATCGAGCGGCACGCGGGCGACATGCGCGTGATTCTCGGCGCCGTGATACGGGACGGCGCAAGGCGCGAGGTGGCCGCGGCGCGGCGCCAAATTCTCGATCTCAAGAGCCTGGCCGGCGCCTTCGGCATGAGGCGGCTGCAAACGATCGCGGGCGAACTCGAGGTTGCTTGGAGCGGCGGCGGCGATGCGGGTTCGCTGTTGCCGGATCTGGCGCAGGCATTGGACGCGGCGCTCGAGGCACTCGCCGAACATTACCGCGTGGCGATCGGCAAGCCCGCCTAAGGCGCCTGTTTCCCGTACCAGCCCAGGGTATAGATTTGCGCGCCGATGGCGCCGTCCACGGCCTGGATATAAACGGCCGGACCGTTTGTGGGGACTTGGCCTTCCGATTGCGGCCCGCTGAATCGGACCGGCTTGTCGAAGCGTGGGCCCCCATAGATGAGAATCGCGGCCGAGGACGGCTGGACCATGACCCGGACCGCAACCGACCTCACGGGCGCCTTGGCCGGCACGGCGAGATCGGCCCTGGCGGCGTTCGGGATCGTCGGCTCTGGCATCGCGATGGTGCTCCTTGGAACCTGAAGTTACTCGACGCACGGGGCCCGTCAAGCGGGGAGGGCGGGCGATCATAGGCGAAGGCGGGTAGTTCGGGAAGAACGAGGGGTCAATGGAAGTCCCGGGACGAAAAGGTCCGGGCTTTTGGCGCCTCGGCGGGGAACCCAGAGTCAAGGGACCGGTCAAGGGACCGGTCAAGGCCGGGCGGGGCCGAACGGGTCGGCATTCTGATACTCTGAGATATCGAATCCGCAGACCGGAGCCCCCAGATGAGCCGCGCCTTCGTCAAGGAACCGGACCAAGCACCGGACGACCAGCCGGACATCCCGGAAAGCCGGCATCCGAATTACGTGACGCCGCGGGGGCTCGCCCTGCTCAAAAAACAGCAGGCGGAACTCCTGGCGGAAAAAGAACGCCTGGGTGCCGAGCCGGAAGCGCCGGAAGACAAACTCGCGCTCGCGCAAATCGAGCGCAAGCTGCGGTACCTCAGTCACCGGATCGAGAATGCGATCCCGGTCGATCCCGCGCAGCAGCCATCGGGCGAAGTCGCCTTCGGGGCGGTGGTGCGGGTCAGCGATCCGGACGGGCGCGAGCGCGAATACGCCATCGTCGGCGAGGACGAAGCGGACGTGGCGCGGGCAAAAGTAAGCTGGGTTTCGCCGCTGGCGCGCGCCCTCATAGGGGCTAAGGCCGGACAGACGGTCACCTGGACGCGGCCGGCGGGCGACCTGGAGCTCGAGATTATTTCAATTCGTTACGGCG
>JBGQJC010000019.1:0-41672 GCA_041498815.1 Alphaproteobacteria bacterium | reverse complement strand
ATGCTCGGCCTATTTGCGCGACATTTGCGGGATCGATGCGCCGGACCGAGCCGCCGGCGCGCCGCCGCCCGTGGACCTTCAAGCCGAACGGCGCAATGGCGATTTCGTGCGCACGCTCATTACGGACAAGCTCGTTTCCGCCTGCCACGACGTTTCGGACGGCGGGATTTATGTGGCGCTGGCGGAGATGGCGATTGCGGGACGGATCGGGGCCCGCATCACGCCGCCCGAAAACCGCGGTGAAGACCTTCCGATTCACGCCTGGCTGTTCGGCGAGGACCAGGCGCGCTACGTCGTTACCGCCGCGCGGGCGGAAGACGTTTATTCGCGAGCCAAGCGCGCCGCGGTTCCCGCCGTGGCGGTCGGAACCACGGGCGGGGCCTCATTGACAGTCACCGGGGCCGATGCCATATCCCTGGCGGCGCTCGCCGAGGCGCAAGGCTCTTGGCTGCCGCGCTACATGACAGGTTGACGGGTATTCGGGGACAACCCATGGCGATGGATTTGCAGGAGATCGAGCGGCTCATCAAACAGGGCCTTCCCGACGCGGTGGTGCGGATCGAGGATCTGCGCGGCGACGGCGACCATTATGCGGCCTATGTCGAATCCGCGGCCTTTACCGGCAAGACGCGGATCGAGCAGCACCAGATGGTTTACAAGGCGCTTTCGGGCCGCATGGGCGGTGCGCTTCACGCCTTGGCTCTCCGCACTTCGGCGCCCCAGGGAACGTAACCGCGGGACACGTAACCGAATGAAAAGTTTTGAAAGGCGGGCATCATGACCACCATGACCAATCCGGTTCACGAGCGGATCGCGGCGGACATCAAGGACAATGACGTGGTGCTTTACATGAAAGGCACGCCGGTGTTTCCGCAATGCGGCTTCTCGGCCGCGGTGGTCCAGATCCTGACCCAGCTGGGGGTCAAGTTCAAAGGCATCGACGTCTTGGTGGACCCCAGCTTGCGCGACGGCATCAAGGCATTTTCCGATTGGCCGACCATTCCCCAGCTTTACGTCAAGGGCGAGTTCGTGGGTGGCTCCGACATCGTGCGCGAGATGTCCCAAACGGGCGAGCTTGCGGATTTGCTCCGCGCCAAGGGCGTCACGTTCAGCGCCTAGGCGCACGCGCTCACCGGGCCCCGGGCCCGATCATCGAGACAATTACCGCGCGCCCGCCTGGATTTGGTCCCGCGCCGGACGGAAGATCAGATCTTTTCCGTGCCCATGAGGGCAAAGGTCAGCTTGCCGTTGATCCGGTATTTGATGATCTTTCCGTTATCGACCTTCGCCTCGAAGTGCTCGATATAGATCGACTTGATGTTCTTGACCGACTTGGACGCAACCTTGACCGCGTTCTTCGCGGCATCCTCCCAGCTCTTGTCCGATTGCGCGAGAACCTCGATGACTTTGACGACCGACATGCTTTTCTCCCTTGCGTTGGGACGCGATCTTGGGCGGGCACGGGCGGCGGGCTTCGACCCCGCCGGCACCATGCCGCGGCCAAGTAAGCCATTATAGATCGATTTTGGGGCGGCTAGGAGAGAAGTCACAGCGACGCCCGTAAAAGCGAAGGCCGCCCGAAGGCGGCCTTTACGGATTTCCGGGTAGCCGGCGGGTCAGCGCGAATAGAATTCGACGACCAAATTGGGTTCCATCCGCACCGGATAGGGCACGTCGGTCAGATGGGGTCCGCGCACGAATTTGCCGTGTAATTTGTTGAAATCGACCTCGAGATAGTCGGGCACGTCGCGCTCGGCGGACGAGATCGCATCGAGCACGAGCGGCAATTCACGCGATTTCTCGCGCACCTCGATGACGTCGCCGTCCTTCACCTTATACGAAGGGATATTGACCTTGCGCCCGTTGACGCGGATATGGCCGTGGTTCACGAACTGGCGCGCCGCAAAAACCGTGGGCACGAACTTCATGCGATAGACGACGGCATCCAGGCGGCGCTCGAGAAGCTCGACCAGGTTTTGGCCGGTATCGCCCTTCCGGCGGCGCGCTTCCTGGTAGATGCGGCGGAATTGGCGCTCGTTGATGTTGCCGTAATAACCCTTCAGCTTCTGCTTCGCGGCCAAGTGGATGCCGAAGTCGGAGAGCTTGCGCCGGCGCGTCGGCCCATGCTGGCCCGGTCCGTATTCGCGCTTATTGACCGGGCTTTTGGGGCGTCCCCATAGATTCTCGCCGAAGCGGCGGTCGATCTTGTGCTTGGCTGCTATTCTCTTGCTCATCCGGCATCCATGAAAGCGCTGCTGCGGGCCGCCGCGCGAGGCGCCGTACTATACTGGCGCTCCGGTCCCTGTCAAACCGAATTCCCCCGCCTCCAAGGCCTTGATCGGGCGGGGATTAGGGGCCATCGGCGGCCATTATTCGGGTCACCGCTTTTGCCAACGGCGGCCGGTGAGTGCCACTATGATTCCATGCAGCGTGCGCGCCTCGTGGTCCATGAGGCGGGCGCGCAGGAACAGGTTGCGGATATTGCGCACCATGACTGGGCGCTTTTCCTTAAGGCGCAAGAATCCCGTCCGATCCAATTCGGATTCCAGATGAGCCAGGAAATCGAGCAACTCGCCCTTGGTCGCGGGCTCGGAGCCCCCTTTCTTCATCGTTTCTGGCGCCATCGGCGGCCCGGCCATGAACCATTCATAGGCGACGATCAGGACCGCCTGGGCGAGGTTGATCGAGCGGAAGGTGGGATTGAGGGAGGCCACCAGCAAAGTGTCGGCGAGCACCACGTCGTCGTTGGTGAGCCCGCGCCGCTCCGGCCCGAACAGCACGCCGCAGGCATGGCCAAATGCGGCGTGGCGGCGGAGCGCGCGGGCGGCCTGGCGCGGCGTCGCGACCGATTTCGTCATGTCGCGCTCGCGCGCGGTTGCGGCGAAGACGTAGCGGAGATCCGCGACCGCATCCGCGGTCGATTCATAGAGCCGTGCTTTCTTGAGGATCGCGTCGGCGCCGCTTGCCGCCGCAACCGCCTTCTCGTTCGCCCAGCCATCGCGGGGATTGACCACGCGAAGTTCGGTCAAGCCGCAGTTGAGCATGGCGCGGACGGCGGTACCGATGTTTTCGCCCAGTTGCGGCTCGACCAGGATGATCGCGGGCTGCGGGCCGGTTGATGCGCCCGCGCGCTTCCGAGTCTTGTCGGTGCCGGCCATCAGGCTTTCGCGCGGTCGCGCCGGAGCTTGAAGACGATGCTGTCGTTGAGCGCGATGAAGGAGGCGTCGATCACGTTCGCCGAGACGCCGACGGTCGACCAGGTATCGCCGCGCCCGTCGGAGGATTCGATCATGACGCGGGTCACCGCGCGCGTCCCTTCGCCGGGCGTCAGGATCCGGACCTTGTAGTCGAGAAGCTTCAGGTCTGCGAGCTCGGCATAAAAGGGAATGAGCGCCTTGCGCAGCGCCGCGTCGAGCGCGTTCACCGGGCCGTTGCCTTCGGCGACCGTCATGATCTGCTTGCCGTCGATCACAACCCTTGCGGTCGCTTCCGAAAGCGTGATGAGTTCGCCCTTCGCGTTCCAGCGCCGCTCGTCCGTGATGCGGAAGCTGTCGAGGCGGAAGAATTCCGGCACGGACTGCAGCGTTCGGCGAACCAAAAGCTCGAAACTCGCTTCCGCGCCGTCGTAGGCATAGCCGTCGAATTCGCGGGCTTTCACGATATCGACCAGCGTTTGCACCTTTGGGTCGTTCGGATCGATCGCGATTCCGATCTCGCGGACACGCGCCACGATGTTGGCGCGGCCGCCCTGGTCGGACACGACGACGTGGCGGCGGTTGCCGACCACGCCGGGCTCGATGTGCTCGTAGCAGCGCGGGTTCTTTTCGACCGCCGACACGTGCAGCCCGCCCTTATGGGCGAATGCCGATTCGCCGACGTAGGGCGCGTTATGCTGCGGAATCCGGTTCAGCCGTTCGTCGAGAAGCCGCGAGACGTGGGTGAGGTGTTTCAGCCCTTCCTTCGTCACGCCCGTCTCGAACCCCATCTTGAGGATGAGGGTGGGGAGGAGCGACACCAGGTTCGCGTTGCCGCAGCGCTCACCCAAGCCGTTCATGGTGCCCTGGATCTGGCGCGCGCCGGCCAAGACCGCGGCCAAGGAATTCGCCACCGCGTTTTCGGTGTCGTTGTGACAATGGATGCCGAGGCGCTCGCCCGGAATCTTGGCGGTCACCTTCGTCACGATGCGCCCGATCTCGTGGGGCAGCGAGCCGCCGTTGGTGTCGCACAGCACGATCCAGCGCGCGCCGGCCTCAAAAGCGGCCATGGCGCAGGCAAGCGCATATTCCGGATTGTCCTTGTACCCGTCGAAGAAATGCTCGGCATCGAACAGGACCTCGGGAATTTTCGTCGCCGCGTGGGCGACGCTTTCACGGATCATGGCAAGATTCTCGTCGCGGTCGATGCCGAGCGCCACGTCCACCTGGAAATCCCAAGATTTGCCCACCAAGCACACCGCGGCAGCGCCGCTCGAGAGCAACGCCGCGAATCCGGGGTCGTTGCTGGCGGAGCGCCCCGGCCGGCGCGTCATGCCGAAGGCGGTGAGCTTGGCGTGCGTAAACTTCGGCGCCGAGCGGAAGAAGGCGTCATCGGTCGGGTTTGCGCCCGGCCAGCCGCCTTCGACATAGTCGATGCCGAGCTTATCCATCTCCACGGCTATGGCGCGCTTGTCGGCGGCGGAGAAATCCACCCCTTCCGTCTGCGCCCCGTCGCGCAGAGTCGAATCATAGAGATAGACGCGATTGGAGGCCTTACTCATCCCGCGCGCCTCCAATCGGATGTGCCATCGGGCTTGTCTTCGAGGACGATACCTTGGGCCTCCAATTCGGCCCGGATGCGGTCGGCTTCCTCGAAGTTCTTCGCCTTCCGCGCCGCTTCACGAGCGGCGATCTTTTCTTTGACCCACTGTTCGCCGCGAATTACTTCAACATCATAGGTCACGCTCGGTCGCACTACTCCGAATTGAACTTGTACGTCGATAGTGCGGCCTTTGCGCCTGGCGTCGGCGTCGGCTTGCAACAGCCCGAGCGAAGCGCCTCCTGCGACGAGCGCGGATTTGAGTCGCGTTTTTTCTGCCACGGTCTTCGCTTTATTGAGGGCGGTGGCGGCTTCGTGCAGCGCGCTCAGCGCAAGTGGGGTATTGAGATCGTCTTCGAGCGCCGCGGTAATTTCGCCGGGCACGGAAGTTCCTTCTGCTTTGACGTTGCCGGCTTCGCGTAGCGCCGTGTAGAAGCGGTCAAGGGTTTGCTTCGCGGCCGCGAGCGCCTCGCGCGAGAAATCGAGGGGCTGGCGGTAGTGGGCGAAAAGTAACGTCAATCGGATCACCTCGCCCAGGTAGTCTTCTTTCAGGAGCTGGCGGACGGTGAAGAAGTTGCCGAGCGACTTCGACATCTTTTCGCCGTTAACGGTCACATAGCCGTTGTGGAGCCAGAAGCGGACGAAGGGTTTGCCGCCGTGGGCGCATTCGCTCTGGGCGATCTCGTTCTCGTGGTGCGGGAAGACGAGATCGAGCCCGCCGCCGTGAATGTCGAAGGTATCGCCCAACAACGCCTCGCTCATCGCCGAGCATTCGATGTGCCAGCCGGGCCGGCCCCGGCCCCACGGCGAATCCCAGCCCGGCTGATCCGGGCTTGACGGCTTCCAGAGCACGAAATCGGCGGGGTCTTTTTTGTAGGGTGCCACTTCGACCCTTGCGCCCGCGATCATCTCGTCGCGGTCGCGGCGCGAAAGCTTGCCGTAATCGGATTTGCTCGCGACGCCGAACAGCACGTGGTTTTCCGCCTCGTAGGCGTTTCCCGATTCGATCAGCCGCTGGATCATGGCGATCATGCCAGCGATGTGCGCCGTCGCGCGCGGCTCTTCGGTCGGGTCGAGCGCACCGAGTGCCGCCATGTCTTCGTGAAAGGCCTGTTCCGTTCGCGCGGTCAAGCTGCCGATCGGTTCCTTGTTCTCAGCCGCGGCGTTAATGATCTTATCGTCGATGTCGGTGATGTTGCGAACGTAGGTCACGTGATCGGCACCGTAAATGCGGCGGAGCAAGCGGAAGAGGACATCGAAGACCACGACGGGCCGGGCGTTACCGATGTGGGCGAAGTCGTAGACCGTCGGCCCGCAGACGTACATGCGCACAAGCGATGGATCGAGGGGCGTGAAACGCTCCTTCTTTCGCGTCAGGGTGTTGTAAAGCACCAGACCCACGGTCCGCTCCCAGTTCTCATCTACGCGGCTTGTCCCAAGAGGCGGGCGAGGGCCCGCTCGCGGCCGATCATTGGTAGCAAATCCTGAAGTTCCGGTCCATGTTCGCGGCCCGTGAGCGCGAGGCGAAGCGGCATGTAAAGCGCCTTGCCCTTGGTCCTGGTCGCGGCCGCAAGCGAGCCCGTCCAGGCGCGCCAGGTTTCGCCGCTCCAGGGCTCGGGCGGCAGAAGCTCCGCCGCCTTGGCGGTCAAGCCGGCATCGACGATTGCGGGCGCGATGGGGCCGAAGCAAATGTCCCACCAAATCTTGGCCTCGCTCAAGCGCGCGAGATTTCCGCGCACGGCGTTCCAGAAGGATTCGTCGGCACTGCTTAGCCCCAGCTCCGCCAAGCGTGCGCGCACCTGCGCAAAGGAAAGGCCATGGAGAAGACGGGCGTTGAGGCGTGCGAGCTCATGCTCGTAAAATTTTGGGGCGGCACGGTTGAACGTGGCGAAATCGAATTCGTCCAAGAGTTCGAAGACTGACGTTTTTGGCTCGATCGCAACCGAGGTGCCAAGCCTTGCGAGCAGGCTGTTGACCGCCATCGCCTCGATTCCTTCGGCGCGGAGCTGCGCGAGCGAAAGGCTCCCCAGACGCTTCGACAAGCCCGACCCTTGCGCATCGGTGAGCAACGGCAGGTGGCCAAGAGCCGGGGTCGCGCCGCCGAGCGCCCGGAAGATCTGAATCTGGACCGCGGAATTCGCGATGTGATCGTCGCCGCGGACGATGTGGGTGATGGCGAAGGCCAGGTCGTCGACGACCGAGGTGAAGGTATAGAGCGGCTGGCCGTCGGAGCGGATGAGCACCGGATCCGAAAAGCTCGCGGGGTCGAACTGCAGGTCGCGGTGGATGAGATCGCGCCAAGACGCGGTCTCGGGTTCCAAAAAAAATCGCCAATGGGGCTTGCGACCCTCGGATTCGAAACCGCCGCGCTCGGCATCCGTGAGCTTCAGGGCGGCGCGGTCATAGACCGGCGGCATGCTGCGCGCGAGCTGGCGCTTGCGTTTTCCGTCCAGCTCCTCGGCCGTCTCGTAGCAGGGATAGACGCGCTTTGCCGCGCGCAACTTCTCGAAGGCTTCGCGGTAGAGGTCGAGCCGGTCGGACTGGCGGATTTTTTCGTCCCAGGTCAGACCGAGCCAGTTCAAATCCTCTTCGATCGCGGCCGCGAATTCGGGCCGCGAGCGCTCCGCATCGGTGTCGTCGATGCGCAGCAGAAACTTGCCGTTCGATTTACGGGCGAACAGCCAATTGATGAGGGCCACGCGGGCGTTCCCCACGTGCATCAGGCCGGTCGGGCTCGGCGCGAAGCGCACCGAAACGGTCATGGTTCGGCCGTGAAGGCGTTCGTGATCGGATAGCGGCGCTCGCGCCCGAAGGCGCGGCGCGTCACCTTGACCCCCGGCGGCGCTTGGCGGCGCTTGTATTCCGCCGTGTCCAGCATGTTCCAGACGCGGGCAACCAAGGCCCGCTCAAAGCCGCGCGCCGCCACCTCGTCGATGCCCAAGTCTTCTTCGACGAGACCGTGCAGGATTTCGTCGAGAACCGCGTAGGGCGGGAGCGTGTCCTGGTCGGTCTGATTCGGCTTCAATTCGGCGGTCGGGGCCTTGGTGAAGATGCGCTCGGGAATGACGGTGCCTTTCGGCCCAAGCGCCCAATCGTAATGATTCTCGTTGCGCCAGCGGGCGAGCGCATAGACGGTCATCTTATAAACGTCTTTCAACACCGAGAAGCCGCCGCACATGTCGCCGTAGAGCGTCGCGTAGCCGACCGACATTTCGGATTTGTTGCCGGTCGACAGCACCATATAGCCGAGCTTGTTGCTGAGCGCCATGAGGGTGATGCCGCGGACGCGTGCCTGAATATTCTCTTCGGTCGCGTCGGGCGGATGCTGCACGAAGGCCTCGCGCAGCATCTCGTCGAACGCCCGCATCGCGGGCGTGATCGGGATGGTGTCGAGCGTGATGCCGACGCGCTTTGCCAACTCGGCCGCGTCCTCAAGGCTGTCGCGCGAGGTATAAGGCGAGGGCATCATCACGCAATGCACGCGCTTCGGGCCCAGGGCATCGACGGCGATGACCGCGGTCAGGGCCGAATCGATCCCGCCCGAGAGCCCGATCAAGACGCCCGGAAAATAGTTCTTGTTGACGTAGTCGCGAAGGCCGCGGGCGAGCGCCTGATAGATATAGGCCGGGCCTTGCGGGGTTTCCGCCACCTCCCCTTCCTCGCAGACCCAACCGGCGTTGCCGCGCTTCCAGCGCGTGAGCGAGATCTTTTCGAGAAAGGCGGGCAGCCGGGCGCAGAGCGCCCCGTCGGCGTTCAACGCGAAGGAGGCGCCGTCGAAAACGAGCTCGTCCTGGCCCCCCATCTGATTGACGTAGATCAGGGGCAGATGGGTTTCGGCGGCGCGGGCGCGGGCAATCGACAGGCGCTGGTCGAGCTTGCCTTGCTCGTAGGGCGAGGCGTTCAGGGAAATCAGAATCTCCGCCCCCGATTCCTGCAGGCATTCGGGCACGTCCGGCGACCACATGTCTTCGCAGGTCATGACGCCGAGTCGCACGTCGCGGCACGGCACCGGCCCCGGGAACGGACCCGGCACGAACACCCGCTTCTCATCGAACACGCCGTAGTTCGGCAAATCATGCTTGAAGCGCGTCGCCGCGATCTTGCCGCCGTCGAGCAGGAGCGAGGCGTTGTATAGCTTGCCCTCGGCGCGCCACGGTGCCCCCAGCAGGACCGCGGGGCCGCCGTTCATCTCGCGGGCAAGCTGTTCGACGCCGTCTTCGACCGCCTCGAGGAAGGCGGGCTTCAAGACCAGGTCTTCCGGCGGGTAGCCGCTGACGAACATCTCGGGCAAGACCACGAGATCGGCGTTGCCCGCCTCGGCGCGGGCCTTGCGGGCACGGTCGAGGTTGCCGGCCACGTCGCCCACCAGCGGATCGAGCTGGGCGAGCGCGATTGCGAGCTTGCCGGTCATGGGGCGATTTTCGCGCGCCGTTCCGCGCGCTTGCGCAGCAGGAATTCGCGCCCCGCCTTCACCCGCGGTTCGCCGTCGTATTCGATGATGTCGGCGGTGGCGTAGGTATCGGCCCAATCATCCGGCAGGAACGACCCGGTGCCGATGACATCGACCGGGGCTTTGGCGATCGCCATCGCCCGGCATTTCGCCGGGTTGAAGCCGCTTGATCCGACGATGCGGACCTCCGTGAATCCTTCGTGGTCGAGGTTCTCGCGCAAGTGCCAGACGGCGGCGGCCGACACCCCGGGGCCCACGAGATGGTGCAGCTCTTCATCGGTGCGGTAGTCGCGGATGGCACCGGGGATTGCCCGTTCGAGAACACCGTAAGATTCATTGGGCCCCAACCCTTCGGCATAGCGGCTTCCCGGCGTATCGAGGCGCAGCGATAGACGCCCGCTTGCTGCAAGCTTGGAAAACCGGCGGCAGACCGCAAGGCTGTCGGTGATCTCTTGGCCGAAATAATCGACGAGAACCGTCAGCGGCTCGTCGGGAAGCGCCTCGGCGAAGAGTTCGGCAGCCCGAACCGTCGAGCCCGCGTAGCCGATGAGGGCATGCGGCATGGTGCCCAAGGCGCGGCTCTGCCCGAAGTAATGGGCGGTTGCCGGGGTCGCATTGCCGATGAAACCGATGGCCCCGACCTCGCGCTTGGCTGCAATCGAGCCGACGCTGGCCCCGTACGCCATCATCTCGGCCATCTCGGTGCCGGCGCAATGGCGCGCGTCCATGGCGATGAATCTGACCCGCGGCAGGTCCTTGCACATGACATAGGCGTTGTACGCCGCGACCGACGGCGGGCCCAGCTTCTGCAGGTAAAGCGTTTCGAGATCCACGAGCTCGCGCATGGAGCCCGATATCGTGAGAAGCGGCTCGCCCGCGCCCGCCCAATCGCCTTCGCGGTAATAAAGATCGATATCGATGCGGGTGGCGCGCGCCTCGGCCACCGCATTCAGCCAATCAACAGCAAGCTTCGGGGCGAAGATCACCGGACGCCGCATGAATACGGCATAGGTCACCGCACGATCGCCGAAGCGCGCGATGATCTCTTTCGTGAGCGTGAAATAACGATCGGTGAGATTCGAGATTTCTTCCGGAGGCATTGCAGGATGCGCGGCCGGCGCCCGCCTAGAGGGAGGCGGCGGCACGCGCGCTTTCAGTGGCGCGGTTGCGTTCGCGCTTCAACGCCTCCGCGGTCAGGAACGCTAGCTCGAGCGCCTGATTGGCATTGAGCCGCGGATCGCAGTGGGTGTGGTAGCGGTCGCCCAGCGCCTGTTCGGTGATGGCCTGGGCACCGCCCAGGCATTCGGTGACGTCCTGGCCGGTCATTTCGACATGGACGCCCCCGGCGTAGGTGCCTTCCGCCTGATGGACGGCGAAGAAGCCGCGCACTTCGTCCAGGACGCGGTCGAACGGCCGGGTCTTATATCCGTTCGAGGACTTGATGGTGTTGGCGTGCATGGGATCACAGGTCCAGACCACCTTGCGCCCCTCGCGCTTCACCGTGCGCACAAGCGGCGGCAAGAGCTGCTCGACCTTGGCCGCCCCCATGCGTGAAATGAGGGTGAGGCGCCCCGGCTCGTTGCCGGGGTTGAGCACATCGATCAAGCGCAGCAATTCGTCTCCGGTGACGTCGGGCCCGATTTTGAGGCCGAGCGGGTTTCCGATGCCGCGCAAGAATTCGATATGGGCGCCGTCGCCCCGGCGCGTGCGGTAGCCGCCCCACAGCATATGCGCGGAGCAGTCGTACCAATCGCCGGTGGTGGAATCGACGCGGGTCAGTGCCTGTTCGTACTGCAGGATCAGGGCCTCGTGCGAGGTGAAGAATTCGGTCTCGCGAATCTGCGGCGCGGATTGGGACGTGAGCCCGCAAGCCTCCATGAACGACAAGGTCTCGCCGATGCGGTCGGCCAGATCGCGGTAGCGCTCGCCCTGCGGGCTGCGCGCGACGAAGCCCAAAGTCCAGCGATGGACCTGGTGCAGGTCGGCATAGCCGCCCTGGGCAAAGGCGCGCAGCAGATTGAGAGTTGCGGCCGACTGGTTGAAGGCCTGGATCAAGCGCTCGGGATCCGGCGCCCTCGCCTGGGGTGTGAATTCCATGCCGTTCACCATGTCGCCGCGGTAGGCGGGAAGCGTCACGCCGCCTTGAGTTTCGGTCGGGTCGCTGCGCGGCTTGGCAAACTGGCCCGCCATGCGCCCGACCTTGATCACCGGGCAGCACGCGGCAAAGGTGAGGACGACGGCCATCTGCAACAGCAGACGGAAGGTGTCGCGGATATTGTCGGGGTGGAATTCGGCGAAGGATTCGGCGCAGTCTCCGCCCTGAAGCAAGAACGCGCGGCCCTCGCAGACCTCGCCCAGGAGCGCCTTCAGGCGCCGCGCCTCGCCCGCAAAGACGAGCGGGGGAAAGCGCTTGAGCCGCGCCTCGACGTTCGCCAGCGCCGCCTGGTCCGGGTACTCCGGGACCTGGACGATGGGCCGGCTGCGCCAGCTATCGGGTGTCCATTTCTGGGGCATTTCGCTCCTTCGGCCCTGAATATTTGCCGGAATCCCCGGATTTTCAAAGGAAATCCGTAGCGGGGCCTGGGGCCGGCGGCATTTTCAGGTTTTACAAAGTTCGTTATTCGACCGCCGCGGGAATAGGCGCTTTCTCGCGCAGTGTCACGAACTCCTCGGCCGCCGTCGGATGGATGCCGATGGTGGCGTCGAACTGCGCCTTGGTCGCCCCGCAGGTGAGGGCAACGCTCAGTCCCTGAATGATCTCCGCCGCGTCGTCCCCCACCATGTGGCAGCCCAGCATCCGGCCGGATTCGCCCTCCACCACGAGCTTCATGAAGGTTTTGACGTCGCGACCCGTGAGGGTGTGCTTCAGGGGGCGGAAGCGGCTGCGGTAGACGTCAACCGCGGGGTACCGGCTCCGCGCGGCCATTTCGCTCAGGCCGACGCTGGCGACCGGCGGCTGGCTGAACACGGCGCTCGGGATCAGCCGGTAATCGAGTTTTTGCGGGCGGCCGTTGAATACGGTTTCGGCGAAGGCGATGGCCTCGGCGATGGCGACGGGCGTCAGCATTTTCCGGGCGGTCACATCGCCCACCGCATAGATATTGGGAACCGAAGTCCGCGAATACTCATCCACCTCCACCGCGCCGGTCATCGAAAGTTTCACGCCCGCCTCTTCGAGACCGAAGCCCGACGTGTTCGGGACTCGTCCGGTCGCGAACATGACGGCATCGGCGGCAAGGCCCTGGCCCTCGCCGGTTTCCATCGAAAGCGCGTTGCCGGTGCGGGCCAAGCGGGCCGGATTGGCATGTGTACGGATCGCGATGCCGTTTTCGCGGAGCGCCTGGCCAAGCGCGGCACGGACATCTTCGTCGAATCCGCGCAGCACCTCCTCGCCCCGCAGCAGCAAGGTTACTTCGCTCCCCAGTCCATGGAAAATTCCTGCAAACTCCACGGCGATATAGCCTCCGCCGACGATGACGACGCGGCGGGGGAGCGATTCGAGATGGAACGCCTCGTTCGAAGTGATGGCGTGCTCGATGCCCGGAATCATGGGAAGGACGGGCCGCGAGCCGGTGGCAATCAAAATGAATTTCGCGGTGAGCGTCTGCCCGCCGACTTCGACGGTGGCCGGCGAGGTCAATCGCGCGCGCCCTTCGATGAGGGTGACGCCGGCATCCCGCAGCAGCTGGATATAGATTCCGTTGAGCCGGGAAATCTCCACGTCCTTGTTGGCGATGAGGCGCGCCCAATCGAAGCCCGGCCGATTGCGGCCCCAACCGAAGCTTTCGGCATCCGCGAATTCCTCGGCGAAGCGCGAGGCATAGACCAGAAGCTTCTTCGGGATGCAGCCGCGCAGCACGCAGGTGCCACCCACCCCGTTTTCCTCGATGATCGCGACTTTGGCGCCGTAGCGCGCCGCCATGCGGGCTCCGCGCACGCCGCCCGATCCGGCGCCGATCACGATCAGGTCATAGTCGAACTTGGCCATAGCTTCATCCCGATTCCATCGGCTTCCGCGCCACGGCAGGTCCCCTTGCCCCGACACGCCGCCGTCTCTTGGGCTTTTGCCCGCCCGGCTTCACCGCCTCCGCCCACAGATCGTAGTGACCAAGCGGGCCCGGCCAGACCTTGGCCGGCCCAAACCCGGCCCGCCCCAGCGCCAGCCCCAGCGTCTTCGTGGTGAAGGCCGTGCGATGCGCCATGAAGACGTTGCCTGCCGCGATCGCGGGGCGATAGCCGAAGATCATGTCGATCGGCGACACCGGGCCGGACCGCGAGACATAGGCCGGTTCCTCGAGCTTGTCGGCAACGATGAGCTTCGCGATCTCGCGTATGTCGGGGAGCGTTATGAATGCGAATCCGCCCGGCTTGATGACACGACGGAATTCGGCCAGGGCAAGGGAAACCTCATGGGCGAAGAGATGCTCGAGATTGTGCGACGACCACACCGCGTCCACCGAATCGCTTTCGACCGCGCGCATATCGGTGATCGAGGCGACGATGTCGGGCTTCACATTGGGATCGATATCGAGCCGCAGCTCGACCCAGCCGACATCGCGGAATCTCTCATGCAGCTTGGCCGGATTGGGAGGGCCGCAGCCGACATGGAGGACGATCTTCTTCCCTGCTTGCGCTTTTTTGGACGGCACCGAATCTTTTCCTTCCCGGACAAAGGGCGTCCGCCGACTACCGCTCGAGGCCGCCCATCGCGAGGTATTTGATTTCGAGGAATTCCTCGATCCCGTATTTCGAGCCCTCGCGCCCGATCCCCGACTCCTTCATCCCGCCGAAGGGCACGGATTCGAGCGAGATGATGCCGACGTTGATGCCGACGATGCCGTATTCCAAGGCATCCGCCACCCGCCACACGCGGCCAATATCGCGGCTGTAGAAATAGGAGGCAAGGCCGTAAGGCGTTGCGTTCGCAATGCGGATCGCATCGCCCTCGTCGCGGAAACGGAAGAGGGTTGCGACGGGGCCAAAAATCTCTTCCTGCGCGATCGCCATTTCGGGCGTGACTTCGGTCAACACCGTGGGCTCGTAGAAATTCCCGCCCAGTGCCGCCCGTTTGCCGCCGCGAAGTGCGCGCGCGCCCTTTTTCGCTGCATCGGCAACCAGCCGCTCGACCTTGGCCATAGCGTTCGCATCGATGAGCGGACCCTGGGTCACGCCTTGATCGAGCCCGTTGCCGAGCTTCAAGGTTGATACGGCGTGAGCGAGCGATGCGGCGAACTTTTCGTAGATCCCGTCTTGAACGAGAAAACGGTTGGCGCAGACGCAAGTTTGCCCCGAATTGCGGAACTTCGACGCCATGGCGCCCGCGACTGCCGCCTCGAGGTCGGCATCGTCGAACACGATGAACGGCGCGTTGCCGCCCAGTTCCATCGAGACCTTCTTCACCGTGCCGGCGGCGCGCGCCAGCAGCCATTTGCCGACCTCGGTCGAGCCGGTGAAGGATATCTTTCGCACCTTCGGATTCGCGGTCATTTCCGTTCCCACCGGCACCGGGTCTTCGGCGGTGATCACGTTGAGCACGCCTTTCGGGAAACCGGCCTGTTCCGCCAGAAAGGCAAGGGCGAGCGCGGAATAGGGCGTCTGCTCGGCGGGTTTCACGACGACGGTGCAGCCGGCGCCAAGCGCCGCCGCCGCCTTGCGGGTGATCATGGCGGAGGGAAAATTCCACGGCGTGATCGCGGCCACCACCCCCACCGGCTGTTTGACCACGATGATTTTGCGATCGCGCCCCGGTTCGGGGATGACATCGCCGTATACGCGCTTTGCCTCTTCCGCGAACCATTCGACGAAGGAGGCGGCATAGGCAATTTCGCCGCGCGATTCGGCCAAGGGCTTGCCCTGCTCGATCGTCATGATGCGCGCGAGGTCGTCGTGATGCGCCATCATGAGGTCGAACCATTTGCGCAAAAATCCCGCGCGCTCCTTCGCCGGCCGCGCGCGCCAGCCGGCCCAGGCCGAGTCCGCCGCGTCGATCGCTTGGCGCGTCTCCGTGGCGCCCATGGCGGGCACGGTGCCGATTTTTTCGCCGGTCGCCGGGTTATGAATTGCGCAGGACTTGCGCCCTTCCGAATCCACCCACGCCCCGTTGATGAAAGCGTGTTGGCGGAACAGCGCGCGCTCGTGAAGGTCCATCGGCGGTCTCCCGGCCAATCTGGGCCGCGAGTATAGCGCCCGCGTCCGGCGCTGTTAAACCAGCGGCGAAGCCTTATTCCACGGTCACGGACTTGGCGAGATTGCGGGGCTGATCCACGTCGGTGCCCTTGGCGACCGCGGTGTAATAGGCCAAGAGCTGCACCGGGATGGCATAGAGGATCGGGGCGACAAACGGATCGACGGCGGGAAGCTCGATGCATGCCTTGGCATTGCGCCCGAGCTTGGCGATCCCCTTCGCGTCGCTCAGGAAGATCACGCGGCCGCCGCGGGCCAGGACCTCTTGCATGTTGGAGGCGGTCTTGTCGAACAGCTCGTCGGAGGGCGCGATCACGATCACCGGCACGCCCTCGTCGATCAAGGCGATCGGCCCGTGCTTCATCTCGCCCGCGGCATAGCCTTCGGCGTGGATATAGGAGATCTCCTTGAGCTTGAGCGCGCCTTCGAGCGCGATCGGATAACCGGTGCCGCGCCCGAGGTAGAGCACGTCACGGGCCTCGGCGATCGTGCCCTCCGCGATCTCGCGCAATCGCTCGTCGTTGTTCAGCACCTCGGCGGCGCGAGCCGGAACCTCGGTCAACGCCGCCGAAAGCTCCGCCTCGCGTTCATGGCCGATGGCGCCGCGGGCGCGCGCCGCGCCGATCGCAAGACACGCCAGAACGGTCAACTGCGTGGTGAACGCTTTCGTTGACGCGACGCCGATTTCGGGCCCGGCGTTGGTGATGAGCGTGGCGTCGGACTCGCGGGCCATGGTGCTTTGGGGCACATTGACCAGCGCCACGATCTTTTGCTTCTGCCCGCGGGCATAGCGAAGCGCCGCCAACGTATCCGCGGTTTCACCCGATTGCGAGACGAAGAAGGCGACGCCGCCCTCCGGCATAACGGCGCCGCGGTAGCGGAACTCGGAGGCGATGTCGGCCTCGACCGGCAGACGCGCCATCTGTTCGAACCAATATTTGGCGACCAGCGCCGCGTAATAGGACGTGCCGCAGGCAACCAGCGTCAGCTTGGGGATATTCGCCCAAGAGAAGGGAAGCTCGGGCAACTGGATGCTGCGCGTCAGCGGATTGAGGAAGGAGCCGAGCGTATCGCCGATCACGGCGGGCTGCTCGTAGATCTCCTTCTGCATGAAATGCCGGAAATTTCCCTTTCCGATCGCGGCACCAGAAGCCGCCGTCAGCTTGATTTCGCGCGAGACCTCGCGGTTCGCGGCGTCGCGGATCACGGCCCCTTTTTCGGTGATCACCGCCCAATCGCCTTCTTCCAGGTAACAGATCTTCTGGGTGAGAGGGGCCAGCGCCAGCGCATCGGAACCGAGATACATTTCGCCGTCGCCGAAGCCGATCGCAAGCGGGCAGCCGTGGCGGGCGCCGATCATGAGCGAAGGCTGGCCCGCGAAGATGAGGCCGAGCGCGAACGCCCCTTCAAGCCGCTTCAGCGCGCTGCCGGTCGCCTCGGCCGGCGGCATCCCCTCGTTGATCAATTGGGTGACGAGATGGGCGATGACCTCGGAATCGGTCTCGGTGACAAACTTCGCCCCCTTCCCTTCGAGCTCGGCACGCAGCTCCTGGAAGTTCTCGATGATCCCATTGTGAACAACCGCGACCTTGTCGGTAGCATGGGGATGGGCGTTGCGCTCGGTGGGCGCGCCGTGCGTGGCCCAGCGCGTGTGGCCGATGCCGATGCGGCCCGCGACCGGCTCTTCGGCGAGCCTGGCCTCGAGATTGGTCAGCTTGCCTTCGGCGCGCCGGCGCTCGATGCGGCCGTCGACCAGCGTGGCGATCCCGGCCGAATCGTAGCCGCGGTATTCGAGCCGCCGGAGCCCCTCGATCAGGAGCGGCGCAACCTCGCCCTTTCCGATGATGCCGATGATGCCGCACATTCCGGGTACTAACGTTTGCGCTTTGCGGCTTTGCTTTTGCCGGCGGGTTTGGGCTTTGGCGCGCGGGCAGGTTCTTTGGCGGCCGCGCCCCCTTTGCGCGCGCGGAAGCGCGCCGCCCCGCCCGCGACATTGGTTTGATCGCCGCGCGCGAGCGCCAGCGCATCCGCCGCGACGTCGTGCGTGATCACGCTTCCAGCGCCCACGATGGCCCGCGCGCCGACCCGCACCGGGGCGACAAGAGCGGTGTTGGAGCCGATGAAGGCGCCCTCCCCGATTTCGGTCACCGCCTTTTCGAAGCCGTCGAAGTTGCAGGTAATGGTGCCGGCGCCGATATTGGCGTTGGCGCCGATATCGGCATCGCCGATGTAGCTCAGGTGATTGACCTTGGCGCCAGCGCCCAGCGCCGCGTTCTTGACCTCGACGAAGTTGCCGACATGGGCGCCCGAGCCGATATTCGCCCCCGCGCGCAGCCGGGCAAACGGACCGACGACGGCGTTCGTTCGCACATGGGCGCCTTCCAAATGCGAAAAGGCGCGGATCTCTGCGCCACCCTCGATCACGACTCCCGGGCCGATCACGACGAAGGGACCGATGGTGACGTCGCGCCCGAGCTTGGTGTCGACGCTGAAATAGACCGTGTCGGGACCGATGAGCGTTGCGCCAGCCTCAAGCGCCGCGGCGCGCAGACGGGTTTGCATGACCTGTTCGGCCATCGCGAGTTCGGCCCGCGAATTGATCCCTACGAGCTCGCTCGCGCGCCCTTCGACCGCGATGCAGGCGAGCCCGCGCCCGCGGGCGAGCTTCACGATGCCCGTGAGGTAATACTCGCCTTTGGCATTATCGTTCGAGAGTCCGTCCAAAAGATCGAACAGCACCGCGCCGTCGACCGCCATGAAGCCGGAGTTGCAGAGCGTTATCTTGCGCTCCGATTCGGTCGCATCGCGGGCCTCGACGATTTGCTCCAGCATCCCTTTCGAATCGGTGACCAGCCGGCCGTAAGCGCCCCCGTCCGGAAGCCGCATGCCGAGCACGGCGATGGCCGGCTTCGGCGGCTGCGTGCGGGCGGCGAGCAGCCGTTCCAAGGTGGCGGCGGAAACGAGCGGCGTGTCGGCGAAGACGACGAGAACGTCGTCCGAAAAATCGGCGAGCGCCGCACGCGCCGCCTTGACCGCATCGCCCGTGCCGAGCGTCGTCTTTTGGACGACGCAAGGGTGCGGCGCGACCGCAGCGGCCACATCCTCCATGCCCGGCGCGATCACGACCACGGTGCGTTCGGGCGCAAGCCGGGCCAGCGTATCGAGTACATGGCCGATCATGGGCCGGCCGGCCAAAAGATGGAGCACCTTGGGATGCCCCGACTTCATGCGCGTTCCCTGGCCCGCCGCGAGCACCACGGCCGCTGTTTTGCGCTTGGTCATCGAGGACAACCGGTTTCAGCCCCGTCAATTTTTGCCGCCCGCCAAGGGCGGCTAAGGCCCCGCGCGGCGTATTGCGCCCTTGCGCGTTACCCTGGTTCTTGCCATAGCCGATGGCGTTGGGCCACGCCAGGGTTTTATAACGTCACGAATTGTTTCCGATGGTTTCACCGCAAAGCCTCCGCGCCGTCGTTTTCGACCTCGACGGCACGCTCGTGGACAGTGCCCCCGACATCGCGGGCGCCATCAACACGGTGCTTGCCGAATCCGGGCGGCGAATGCTTTCGCTTGCCGAGGTGCGCGGCATGGTGGGCGACGGAACGCGAGCCCTGGTCGAGCGCGCCTTCGCCACCGCGGACGGCAGGCCTACTGCGGACCGCGCCGCGCTCGGCCCCTATATCGAGCGCTACCGCGCCCTATACGAGGCCCGCGCAACGGATGAAACCTTGCCTTATCCGGGTGCCCTGGAGGCGCTGCGCACGCTGGATGCCGCGGGAATCCGAATGGGGCTTTGCACAAACAAGCCCGACCGCCCGGCTCACGCGATCCTGTCCGCCTTCGGGCTTTCCCCTTTCATCCGCGCCGTCGTGGGCGGCGACAGCGCCCCGGCGCGCAAACCCGATCCCCGGCATCTGGCGGCCGTGCTGGATTTGTTGGGTACCCGTCCCGATCGGGCGGTGATGGTGGGCGATGGTTCGAACGACGTATTGGTGGCCCGCGCACTTTCCGTACCCGTGGTGCTGGTCTCTTTCGGCTACTCGAGAAGCGACCCCGGGACGCTTGGGGCCGACGCGGTCATTGACCGATTCGAGCGGTTGCCCGAAGCGCTGGCCCGATTCGAAAGGTCGCGCGGCTCCATTCCTTGACAGGCCGGGTCCCATACGGGAATCTCCCGCTGGTGCCGGCTTACCGGCCGAATCCGCCGGCGACGGGCGCTTAGCTCAGCGGGAGAGCACTGCTTTCACACGGCAGGGGTCGTAGGTTCAATCCCTACAGCGCCCACCATCGCACCGCAAAGCCGCGGCGAGACCCGATACCGGACGGAAAATTTGCCCATGGCTTGCCCGGCCTGCTGCGGCGTCGAGATTCGCCCCTTCATGGACTATCGCGGCTGTCGTTTGGCCCGCTGCGATGCGTGCCGGCTTGTCTTCATGGATCCGCCGCCGCCCCCGACCGTTCTCGGGGAGCTTTATGCCGATCCCTATGACGGTGCTACGGCGGGCTACTTCAAAAAAGTAGAGAAGAAAATGCGGCGCAGCCGAATCCGAGTGAAGAAAATTATCGGCGCACTCGGCCGTGACCCGAAGGGGCTCGGCTTTCTCGACATCGGCTGCAGCGGGGGCTTCGTGGCCGAAGCCGCGCGCGAGCGCGGTTTTGTTGCCACTGGAATTGATCCCGATGGGGCCGCCATCAGCTATGCGAGGGGCCATTATCCGGCCAACACGTTTCATCACGGCTTTCTCGAAACGATCGACTTGCCGGCGGAGAGCTTCGATGCCGTCTACTGCTCCGAAGTGATCGAGCACAGTTCGGACGTCAATCGCTTCGTTGCCCGCTTGGCGGCGGTAATGAAGCCCGGCGCTCTCGTCTATCTCACGACGCCCGACATAGAGCATTGGCGCCGCCCGCGCGATATCACGCAGTGGGACGCCTTCTGCCCGCCGTCGCACTGTCTTTATTTCAATCCCGAGAATCTCACCCGGCTTCTCGCGCGATACGGCTTGGCCGTAGCGCGGCGGAGCGTCGCCTTTAAACCGGGAATCAAATTGATGGCCCGCCGGGTCGACGGGGCTGTCTTGCCCTGAGCCCCGCAACCACGCCCTGCCAATGACGGTTTTCGCGTGAATGCCGGTAAAGATCGAGCCTCGCCCATTAGCGGGGCTCTTCGTTTTCGGAAGATCGCCGGTTACCAGCGCAGCACGAGCCGGTTGCCCTCGACCTCGTGCCCGGCGAAGCGCGACAGCACGTTCATGCCCAGAAGCGAGATCGGCATGGGCTGGGCCATCACCGTGGCCCGGACATCATGCAGGCTGAACGAGCCGATGCGGAACTCGCGCAATACCACGGGCGCGCCGAGCGCGACGCCGTTTGCGGTTTGATAGCTTTCGCTGAACTCGAGTCTGCTGGAATCAATGCCCAGGCGCTGTGCATCGTCGCGCGAGAGCACCAAGGTGCTGGCTCCCGTATCCATCAGAAACCGGAGGTTCTCGCCGTCCACGACGGCATCGATTACGAAATGGCCCGAGCGGTCGGCGCGCACCGCGAGTTCGCGGCGGCCGTTATCCGGCGCATCCGCAGCCTCACGCGCGGGCGCTGCAGGCGGGCTGACGGCTTGAGCCGTGGATCCCGGTTGCGTGCCGCCCGCATCGAGGGCCCAATGCACGACGACCGCGCCGAGCACGATCACCGAAGTGATTTTCAGAACCGGCCACAAAAGGCCGCTGCCCCACCGCGCTTCGCCGGTGCCCCGGTCTTCGAATTCTTCGCTTCCCATCTTGCCCGCGACTCTTGCCCGTGATCTGGACGAATTTCCCCTCGACGAACGGACGATATCGGCCGCGCCGATTGGCCGATTATCGCAAGCTTTGGCTAAAGCACTGTTAATGAGGGCATTTTCGATAGATTGTCGGAATGCTCCACCACCACCTGCGCCATGGCACCTATTCGAACGGTCAGGATGCTTTTTAGCCCGATCGGACGCGACAATGCGAACCGGGGATCATTCAATTCTTGGCAACTTCGAGATACCGATTTAGCCGACCGGGATCCGCGGGCCCGTACATCTCTTCGACTTCTCCGGCGCAATACATGGCGACATTGGCGATCGTCGTACTCGCTCTTTCAATAACGCTCCAGGCCGTGGCGGGTGGCATGGCGTTGTCCCTCATCCGGCCCACGGGCGAGAAACTTGCCTGGGGAATGCTGGCGGCCGCCCTGTTCCTGATGGCGGTTCGCCCGGCCATGGTCCTTTTCGATATCGCATTTCTTGGCGAGCTAGAGCTTTTCGACGCCGACGCGGAACTCGTGGCCCTGGCCACGTCGATTGTTATGGTCGCAGGAATTGCCGCCATCCGCCCTTTCTTCCGGTCGCTGCGACGCAAGCAGGAGGTACTCGAAGAAAGTCAGACCGCGCTCGCCGAGGCGCAGCGGATCGCAAAAATCGGCAGCTGGGAGTGGGATCTTGGCACCGACGCGATGTCATGGTCGGATGAGTACTATGGCCTCTACGGTTACGAGCCGGGCGAGATTGCACCGTCTTATGCCGCTTTTCTTGACCGGGTCCATCCCGACGACCGGGGAATCGTCCAGCGGAAGGCCGAGACCGCGCGCCGCGAGCGGCGGCCCCATGATTTCGAATTCCGGGTTCTGATGCCGGACGGAACGGTGCGGTTTCTTCATTGCCAGGGCAGCGTCATCTTCGACGACCGGGGCACCGCCATCCGGTTGCGCGGAACGGTACAGGACATCACCGAGCGCAAGCGAGCGGAAACTCTTGCAATCCGCTTCGGCCGGATCATCGAAGAATCCACGAACGAGGTCTACATCTTTGACTCCCGCACCTTGAAATACATCCAGGTCAACCGGCGCGCCCGGGAGAATTTGGGTTACAGCGACGAGGAACTGCGCAATCTAACCCCAACCGACCTCAAGCCCTATCTTTCTCCTAGCGAGTGCGAAGAAATTTTGCGGCCGCTGTGCGACGGCAGCAAGAAAGAGCTCGTCTTCGAAGGGACTCACCGCCGCAAGGACGGAACGCATTACAAAGTGGAGGTGCGGCTCCAGCTTTCCCATGCCGAGACACCGCCCGTTTTTGTCGCTCTCGTCGAGGACATCACCGAGCGCAAGCGCATCGCGGCGGAGCTCAGCAAGACCGAGGAACTGTTCCACGCGCTCATCGAATACACGCCGAACATAATCTGCCTCATATCCGCCGACGCAACGATTCGATACATCAGCCCCTCGGTCGAGCGCGTGTTGGGATATAAACCCGAGAAAATCGTCGGCACGAAAACCTACGAGATCGTGCACCCGAACGACATCCCGCTCTTGAAAGAGGCGCTTCAACGCGTGCTGCGGGCGCCCAACAATACCGAGCGGGTTGAAGTGCGCGTCCGGCACGCCGACGGGTCCTGGCATGTATTGGAATTTCTTTACAGAAACTTGCTCGACAACCCGGCCGTCAACTGCATCATCGTGAACGCCCACGACATCACGGACCGGATCATGATGGAACAGCAGCTCCGCCAGGCTCACAAGATGGAGGCGGTTGGCCAACTCACGGGCGGTATCGCGCATGATTTTAATAATCTGCTTGCCGTGATCATCGGCAATCTCGACGTGCTTGAAGAGCGCGTGCGCGGCGATCCCGAATTTCGCGCCCTGGTGCGCCCCGCCGCCAAAGCCGCCGAACGGGGAGCCTTGCTCACCGAGCGGCTATTGGCGTTTTCGCGCAAGCAAGCGCTTCGGCCGTCGGTCGTGGACCTGAACGAACTTGTCATCGACATGAGCGATCTGTTGAGGCGCACGCTCGGCGAGATCATCGCGATCGAAAATGTCCGAGGTGCCAACCTGTGGCTGTGCGAGGTGGATCCCGCGCAGCTCGAAAATGCGATCCTCAACCTAGCTCTCAACGCGCGCGACGCCATGCCGGACGGCGGCAAGCTCACGATCGAAACGACAAACGGCCGGCTCGACGACGATTACGCGGCGGCGCATGCCAATGTGGTGCCTGGGCACTATGTCGTGCTGGCCGTGAGCGACACCGGCACCGGCATGCCGCCCGAGGTCCTCAAATGCGCCTTCGAGCCGTTTTTCACGACCAAGGAGGTAGGGCAAGGAACGGGTCTCGGCCTCAGCATGGTTTATGGCTTCATCAAGCAATCGGGCGGCCACGTGACGATCTACAGCGAGGTTGGCCACGGCACGACCGTGCGGCTATATCTGCCGCGCGCGCGGCTCGGAAAAACGGCGGCGCGGCCGTGTATCGCGGCCAAGACCGATTATCAGGCGCGCGGCGAGACCGTCCTTGTGGTGGAAGACGACGCCGACGTCCGGTCGCTCGCGGTGATACTCTTGGGGGATCTCGGCTACGCCGTGCTCGAGGCCGGCAACGGCAAGTCGGCGCTCGAGCTTCTGGCCGAGAACTCGCGCATCAATCTTATCCTGACCGACATGGTGATGCCGGGAGGCCTTAACGGCCGGGCGCTGGCCAGGGAGGCGCAAAGGATAAGCCCCGGCATCCCGGTCGTTTTCATGTCCGGCTATACGGAAAAGGCGGCCGCCAGGGACGGAAAGATTGCGGCCGGCGAGATCATGATTCAAAAACCGTTTCGGCGGATGGAACTTGCCCGCAAGCTCCGGCAAGCGCTCGATCCCGAACACACGCTTTAGCGCCGATCGATAAGCCCGAGGCTAGGCCGCCGCATAGTCGCGCAGGCGAACCGGCTGGCGGCGCTGGCCCCAATTGCCGGGCGGGCCTTCGAAGACGCCGGCGCACGGCATGCCGCAAGAAACGCACCGCCCCTCCCGATCGAGGTTCCAGCGCCCGAGCATGTACCAATCGCGCTCGATCACAAGCGCGCCGCAGCCATGACAGTAGGTGCTTGAGCCCGCGGGATCGTGCACGTTGCCGGTATAGACGTAGCGCAGACCGTTCTTGATTGCGATGGCGCGCGCTTGGGTGAGCGTCGCGGGCGGCGTCGGCGGCTTTTCCAACATCTTCCAATCGGGGTGGTAGGCCGTGAAGTGGAGCGGCACGTCGGGCCCGAGGTTTTCCATGATCCACTGCGTCTCGGCCTCAATCTCGACTTCCGAATCGTTCTCGCCCGGGATGAGTAAAGTGGTGATCTCGAACCAGACCTTCGTTTCGCGCTTGAGATAGACCAGCGTGTCGAGCACGGCGCCGAGCTCGCCGGTGCAAACCTTGCGGTAGAAATCCTCGGTAAAGCCCTTGAGATCCACGTTGGCGGCATCCATGTGCCGGTAAAACTCGGAGCGCGCCTCGGGGCACACGTAACCGGCCGTGACCGCGACCGCCTTGACGCCGCGCGCCCGGCAGGCGTCTGCGACATCGATCGCGTATTCGTGGAAGATCACCGGATCGTTATAGGTAAAGGCGACCGAGCGGCAATTCAGGCGCTCGGCTGCCTGGGCGATGGTTTCGGGGCTCGCCTGGTCGTTCAGGCGATCGACCTCGCGCGATTTGCTGATGTCCCAGTTTTGGCAGAACTTGCAGGTGAGATTGCAGCCGGCGGTGCCGAAGGAGAGGACCGGCGTTCCCGGCAGGAAGTGATTAAGCGGCTTCTTTTCGACCGGATCGATGCAGAAGCCGCTGGAGCGGCCGTAGGTGGTAAGTACGACCTGGCCGCCCTTGCGGGCGCGGACAAAACACAGGCCCCGCTGGCCCTCGTGGAGCTTGCAGGCGCGCGGGCAGATGTCGCATTGGAGGCGCCCGTCCGGGAGCGCATGCCAATGCCGGCCCGGTACAACCTCGGGGCCGGAGCCAATATCGTCGCAAGTTTCCATCATATCCATGTGGGCCGACGCACCTTTGGGCGCTAGGACCGAGCTTCACCCGCTACAGATGAAATAGGCACATAATTTCTATGGTTCAATCCCTTTACACCCGGCAAGGGCGTGGCTACCTAATGGCCTACTCCGAATAATCAGCAGGGCCTCAAGGCGGGGGCGCGTCATGCGGACGGTGCGGCCGGCGGCGGTGGCGGGGCATTTCTACCCCGGCGAACGGGCCACGCTCGAGCGCACCGTGAAGGACCTGTTGACGGCGGCCAAGGCCGAAGGCCCGGTCCCCAAGGCGATCATTGCCCCGCACGCCGGCTACATTTATTCGGGCGCGGTCGCGGCGAGTGCCTATGCGCGCTTGGCCCCAGCGGCCGACAAGATCACGCGCGTCGTATTGATGGGGCCCGCCCACCGCGTTGCGCTTCGCGGGCTGGCGGTTCCTTCTGCCGAGGCATTCGCAACGCCGCTTGGGCCGGTTCCGGTCGACCGCGAGGCGGTAAAAAAGCTTTTGACGCTCCCGCAAGTTACGGTGATGGACGAGGCTCATGCCGACGAGCACAGCCTCGAGGTGCACTTGCCGTTTCTTCAAACGCTGTTCCCCAACTGCGCCATCGTGCCGATCGTGGCCGGCAGCGCCACGGCCGAAGAGGTGGCGCAAGCCCTCGACCTCTTGTGGGGTGGGCCGGAAACGTTCGTCGTGATCTCATCCGATCTCTCTCATTACCTCGATTATGACGGCGCAAAGCGGATCGACGCCACGACCACAGAAGCGATCGAGCGGCTGCGCCCAGGCGACATCGGTCATGACCAGGCTTGCGGCCGGGTGCCCATTTTAGGCCTGCTGGCGCTGGCCGCGCGCAGAGGCCTTGTCTGCCGCACGGTCGATCTCCGCAACTCGGGAGACACCGCCGGGGGCAAGGATCGGGTGGTCGGATACGGAAGCTATTTGTTCTTCGAGGAGGGGCCCGACGAACGGCTTCGCGAAAAGCACGGCGAAACGCTGCTTGAGGTCGCTAAAACCTCGATCGCCCATGGGCTGGAACGCGGGCGGGCTCTGACGGTGGTGCCGCAGGAATATCCGCCGGAGCTTCGGGAGCCCGGCGCGTGTTTCGTGACGCTGAAGATTGTCAAGGAACTGCGCGGCTGCGTCGGCTCGCCCCAGGCGTGGCGGCCCCTCATCGAGGATGTCGCCGAGAACGCGTACCGGGCGGCCTTCGCAGATAGCCGCTTCAAACCCCTCACACGCGAGGAATGGGGCCAAGTGGAGCTTTCGATCTCGCTGTTGACGAAGCCGGTCCCGATTCCCTGCGCCAGCGAGGCGGAATTGATCCGGGCGCTGCGGCCAGGTGTCGACGGGGCGATCCTGGCGGACGGCGAGCGCCGCGGTTTGTTCTTGCCAGCGGTATGGGAGCAGCTTCCGGACCCGGTCCAATTCCTGCGCCAGCTGAAACACAAGGCAGGACTGCCACACGACCATTGGACGGCAACCACCCAGGCCTTCCGATTCACCGCACTGTCGATTTCCCGTTCGGGGTGACGGGCGTTAATCTCTGCCCATAGCTCCGCCGCGATGCGCGCGGGTTGAACGGGAGATCCTGATGACCGGCAAGCCCGACAAGGCGATGCTGAATGAAGTGGCCGCGATCGCGCTTCGCGCCGGCGCCATCATCCTGGAGCACTACGCGAAGAAGTCGACCGCGCGCAGCAAGGCCGACCGGACGCCCGTGACCGACGCCGACGAGGCCGCCGAAGCCGCGATCGTGCCGGCGCTCGAAGCGTTGCTGCCGGGCGTTCCCGTGGTGGCCGAGGAAGCGGTGGCGCGCTCCGGCGTGCCAAGGCTTACCGCCACGCGATTCTGGCTCGTGGACCCTCTCGACGGCACGCGCGAGTTCTTGAGCCGCAACGGCGAATTCACCGTCAACATTGCGCTCGTCGAAGGCGCGCTGCCGGTGCTTGGCGTGGTGCACGCACCGGCGCTTGCGCTGACATTTGCCGCGTTTGGTCCCGGCACCGCCGTGCGCAAGGACGGCGACGGACCGTTCCGCGCGATCGCGGTGCGCGCGGTTCCATGCTCCGGCGCGGTCGTGGTGGCGAGCCGCTCCCACGGCGATGTGCAGAAACTCGACCGGTTCCTGGCGGGCGTCGCGGTGATGAAAACCATTCAGGCGGGGAGCGCCCTCAAATTCGGACTCATCGCCAGCGGCGAGGCCGATCTTTACCCGCGCTTCGGGCGGACCATGGAATGGGACACCGCGGCGGGACACGCCGTCCTCCTGGCCGCGGGCGGCCGGGTCGAGACCATGGACGGAGAGCCGCTTCATTACGGCAAACCGGGCTTTGCCAATCCCGAATTCGTCGCCCGGGGCAAGGAGAGCGCAGGGCCATGATGGCGGACGATTCCATTATTGCCCGGCCGACACCGGAGACCATCGCGCGCGCGGCGCGCCTCATTTCGGAAGGCCGGCTCGTCGCCTTTCCGACCGAAACGGTTTACGGGCTTGGCGCCGACGCCACCAACGACCGCGCGGTCGCCGCCGTGTTCGAGGCCAAGGAACGGCCGCGCTTCAATCCGCTCATCGTCCATTTCGCCGACCTTGAGGCCGCGCAATGCACCGCCGCGTTCGACGAGCGGGCCAAAAGACTCGCCCGCCGGTTTTGGCCCGGCGCATTGACCTTCGTGCTTCCGCGTAGCCCCGATTGCCCGGTCTCGCTTCTCGCCTGTGCCGGGCTCGAAACCATTGCGGTGCGCGTTCCGGGGCATGAGGTGGCGCTCAAGCTTCTGTCCACCGTGCGGCGGCCGCTTGCGGCGCCGAGCGCCAACCGGTCGGGCTTGGTGAGCCCGACGACGGCGGCGCATGTGGCGGAGGAGCTGACGGGCAAAGTGGCGCTGGTCTTGGACGGCGGGCCTTGCCGCATCGGTATCGAATCGACGGTTCTCGATCTCACGGGGCTGGAGCCTCTGGTGCTGCGGCCGGGAGGCGTGCCACGCGCAGCAATCGAGGCCGAGATCGGCCCGCTTGCGTGCATCGGTGCCGCCGAGGAGGCCTCCGCGCCGCGATCGCCGGGCCTGGCCTTGCGGCACTACGCGCCCTCGATCCCGCTTCGGCTCGAGGCCCGTGGCGGCCCTCTGCGCCCCGAAGAGGCTCTGCTTGCCTTCGGGGCCAATGTGCCCGCGGGATATGCGGCGGAGCGCAATCTGAGCGCCGCCGGCGACCTTGGCGAGGCCGCCGCCAATCTTTTTGCCATGCTGCGCGAGCTCGACCGCGGCGACTTCGCCGGCATCGCGGTGATGCCCGTTCCCGCATCCGGGCTCGGGGAGGCGATCAACGACCGGCTGCGGCGGGCGGCGGGCGAGGCGCTTGCGGCTCAAGGCCCCGCCTCCCAAAGGGGGCGGCACTCGCCGCAACGGGCGGGCTGAAGCGATGGCAGGCTCGACGCGCTCCCAGCACGATCCGGGCGAAACGCTTCGCCGCATAGCGGAGGCCGTCGGCCCCAAGGGCGTCGTCGCCGAGGCGGACGCGGCAGCCTATCTTTGCGATCAACGGGGGCTCTACCGCGGGCGGGCGGCCTTGGTCGTGCGCCCGGGAACGGTGGCCGAGGTCGCGGCGGTTGTGCGCCTATGCGCTTCCGGCAACATTCCGATCGTGCCCCAGGGCGGCAACACCGGCCTTGTCGGCGCATCGGTTCCGTTCGAGCACGGGCGCGAGATCGTGCTTAACCTCGGGCGGCTGAACCGCATCCGAAAACTGGACGTGCTCAACGACACGCTGACCGCGGAAGCGGGCTGCGTGCTCGCCGATGTCCAGGCCGCGGCGGCGGCGGCCGATCGTTTGTTCCCGCTTACCATGGCCTCGGAAGGAAGCTGCCAGATCGGCGGCGCGCTCTCGACCAACGCCGGGGGCACCGCCGTGCTTCGATTTGGGACCGCGCGCGATTTGGTGCTCGGCCTTGAGGTGGTGCTGGCGGACGGGCGCGTCCTCGACCTTATGACCGGGCTGCGCAAGGACAACACCGGCTATGACCTGAAGCAACTCTTCCTCGGCGCCGAGGGGACGCTCGGCATCATCACCGCGGCGGTCTTGAAGCTGTTTGCGAAGCCGCGCGAGGCCGCGACCGCCTTCGTGGCGCTCCGCGACTTGGCGGCGGCACCCGAGCTTCTGGCGCGGGCCAAGGCCGCCTCGGGCGAGACAGTCACCGGCTTTGAGCTCGTCTCCGGCTTCGGACTCGAGCTCGTCCTGCGCCATATCCCCGGCACGGCGAACCCGCTTTCGGGCCCGTTCGAGCAGTTGGTCCTGATCGAGATGGCGAGCCCGGAGCCCGACGCCCGGCTTTCCGAGCGCCTCGAGCGGCTGCTGGCGGAGGCGCTGGAGGAAGGCCTGGTCCGGGACGCGGCGGTGGCGAAAAGCGAGGCCCAGCGCACCGCGCTCTGGCGGCTGCGCGAGGCGTTGCCCGAGGCGCAGAAGCGCGAAGGCGCCAGCATCAAACATGACATCGCGGTCCCGGTCGGGGCGGTCCCTGCGTTCATCGCCAAGGCTTCGGCGGCGGTCGCGGCCGAGCTTCCCGGCATCCGCGTCGTCGCCTTCGGCCACGCCGGGGACGGCAATATCCATTTCAACCTGACGGTGCCCGAAGGCGCGGATGGGCCTGCGTTTCTGGCGCGCTGGGCGGATTTCAACCGGCTCGTCCACGACATCGCGCTCGCCTTCGGCGGCACCATCAGCGCCGAGCACGGGATCGGCCGGCTCAAGCGCGACGAACTCGAACGCACCGCCTCGCCACTCAAAATCGAGCTGATGCGGCGCGTGAAAGCCGCGCTCGACCCGCAAGGGATCATGAACCCCGGCAAGGTCGTCTGACGCGGCGGCCGGCGGCACCTCGCCCGCGCAAAGACTCGCGTTCCGGAAAATTCTGTGATAGATCGGAAAAACTTGGGGTGAAAAACGGTGCCCGGCGTGGGGCCGGCACCGGCGACGGGGACAGGGAATCAATTTTCACTTGCAATCCCGTCGTGGATACCTCATTAAACGCGGCGCATTCGGAGCCGGCAACGCACGGCTCGTAGACCTGGGAGGGGGCATTGGCCACCGTCTCTTTTTTGGGTCCGGTTCACCGGGGCAGATCTAAAAAGTCGGAAATGAAGCGGCACGACGAGCCCGTGGCGACACTGGCACGGCGCCCGGCACTGACGGAGCTTCTTCCGGCTACCAAGGATTATTTCGTCGAGCGCAACGGGCTTCGCTACGCGGGCACGCATTTGCTCGTCGATTTGTGGAAAGCCCGCGATCTCGACAATCTCGAACTGATCGAGCAGGCGCTACGCGAGGCGGTTGCCGCCTGCGGCGCGACGCTCTTGCATATTCACCTGCACCACTTCTCGCCCAACGGCGGCATATCCGGCGTCGCGGTGCTGGCGGAATCCCATATCTCGATCCATACCTGGCCGGAGCGGGAATACGCGGCGATCGACATTTTCATGTGCGGCACTTGCGACCCCTATAAGGCGGTGCCGGTCTTGCGGCGGATGCTGGGGACCGATTGGATCCAGCTCAACGAGCAAAGGCGGGGCCTCATGCCGTGACCTGGTTCTCGGAACAGCTCCACGCCAATTACCAGCTCCGGCTTCTCGTTACCAAGACCCTCTTCCAAGAAAAAACCGAACACCAGGATCTCCAGATTTTCGAGAACCCGGTGTTCGGCCGGGTCTTGACGCTGGACGGCATCGTCCAGACGACCGAGGGCGACGAGTTCATCTACCACGAGATGCTGGCCCACGTGCCGATCCTGGCCCACGGACAGGCCAAGCGGGTGCTGATCGTGGGGGGCGGCGACGGCGGCATGCTGAAGCAGACGCTGCGCCACAAGGGCTTGGCCGCGACCCTGGTCGAGATCGACCCGGGCGTGATCGATCTTTGCCGCAAGTATCTGCCAGCGATCGGCGAGAATATTTTCGCTTCGCCGGGCGCCCGCGTGATCATCGCCGACGGCGCCAAATACGTTGCGGACACGGACGACAAATACGACGTCATCATCGTCGATTCGACCGATCCGCTTGGGCCGGGCGAGGTGCTGTTTTCCGCCGAGTTCTACAAGGACTGCAAGCGCTGCCTCGAGCCGGGCGGCATTCTCGTCACCCAGAACGGCGTGCCGTTCTTGCAGAAGGCGGAACTCACCAACAGCTACCGGCGCCTGCTGCCGCTGTTCAAGGACGTCAGCTTTTTTCTGGCCCCGGTCCCGACCTATGCCGGCGGGTTCATGGCATTCGGCTGGGCGACCGACAACGAGGCGGCGAGAAAGCAGCCGGTGGCGGTGATTACCGAGCGTTTCACCAAATCGGGGTTTTCGACCCGTTACTACAACCCCGAAATTCACGTCGCCTCATTCGCGCTTCCCAATTACGTGCGCGCCTTGATGGCGTAGCAAGGGCTCAGGCGGGGCTCAGCGCCTTTTCGACCAAGGCGTGCGCGGCTTGAGGCATTTTGAGCGCTAGCGCCGCCTTTTGGCCGGCGGGCGACATCTTCTTCCAGGTCTTGCGCAAAATGGAGACGACCTTATCCGTGTCGTGCTCCTTCGCGAAGTCGGCGAAATAATTTTCCAGGAAAACGAGACAGGCCGCGTCTTCCAAACCTTGCGCCTCGGGATCTTCCTTGAGCCGCTCCTTGCGCACGAGCGCCTGGACCCGGGCGACGGCGGCCGCATCGTAGCCGACCTCACTCAGAATTTCGCCCACGACCCGCGCGTGAAAGTGCTTCAGATCGGTGCGCCATTTGAGATAACCGATCCGGTCCATCGGATAATCTTGGCGCGGGATTTCGAAGCGGCGGATGTGCTGGGCGCGCACCGCAAGCCGCAGCGCCTCCGACGCACCGGGTGCAAGCATGCCAAGCCAGCGGGTCATTTGCTCCGCGTAGAGAACTTCTTTGGGGACTTTTCGCCCGCCCACGACCGCGACATTGGGGTCCGCGGCATTCGCCGCATCGATGGCCGCTATGGCCCGTTCAAACCGATTGCTCATGGCTCGCATCGCCTCAGGAACGCAGTTTAGCACGCCGGGCACTACCGGCAGCTTCCGACGCCGGCAAGAATCATAAAATCGAGTTGGAGCTTTCTTTGATCGCCGTGGCGGTAAGGGGCCTCGGCGGATTGAACGGGAGCATCGCCCGTTACCCCGAATTCGTCCTTCAAAAACGCCGCCAGCATGGGCGGAACTTGGTCCCCCTCCCGCCCGTCCCAAACGACGAGGCACTGGCCGCCATCAACGCTTAGCCGCGGCGGCGGCATATAGAAAGCGTATTTGCCGGTCGCGATGCGGGAATCGGGAAAGGCCAAGCGGAAGTTTCCGGCGATGTGCTCGTCGCCCGCCACGATCGTGCCGCCCGAGAAGCCGCGGGAGCCGATCACACGCGCAAGTTCCGGGTAAGGCTTCAGCAACCGGCATTTGCCGCAGAAAGGCGGCCCCCATAGGTCTTGAGCGAGGCGCGTGGCGATGACGGCAAGGGCCGCCCCCGTGAGGATCAGCGCCCATAGTTTCATCTGGCGGGCCGTGTAACCGGCATCTCGCACCAGACAGAAAAAATACGATGGGAACAGGATCAGGACCGGGTGCATCCAACGGCTTTTGAAATAGGTGACTCCCGCGGCGAATACCCCGATGAGGACGACGACGGCCATGACGAGAAAAAAATGTTCCAGAAGCCGCCGGACATCGAAATTGCCCGCCGGACGGCGCGGCGCCTTCAGCGCACCGGGAAAGACGGCGAGCGCCAGGATCCAAAGCGGTGCCAGGAACATGGTTACGGCGATGATGAGGGCCGTAAGACCCGATGCGACGCCGGCGAGATAGGGCGCATGGCCCCCGTGCTGCATCGCGCTGGCAAAGATGCCGTGCACCCCGGCGCCCTCGAATCCCCAAAGGAAGAACGGAGCCACGAGCCCCAATGTCACGCCGAGGGTGAGGAGGATCTTCGGGTCGCAAAGCCGCCGGCGCGACGTTTCCTGAAACAGGCCGGCGGCGAAGAGCGACCCCGCGAACGCGGGAAAGCCCCATTTCGACAGAAGTCCGATGCCGAGCGCGAGGCCCAGGCCCAGGTAATCCGCCGGCGCGCCTTGCTGGCACAAACGCAAGAACATATAGAACGTCGCGGCGCAGGCGGCGGTCAGCAGAACCGTATTCGTGAAGCCGACATGGACGCCCCAGCCGACCGCGTAGATGAGCGAAGGCGAGAGCGCCGCCGCAAGCGCGAGCAAGCGGTCCGTGAACATGCGCCGCGCTGCGAGATAGAAGAATACGTAAGAGAGGACGACGAGCGCGTATTTGAGGCCTGCTACTGCAGCGGCATTGACGCCGAAAATCTTGAAGTCGCCCCACAGCATCCAGGTGAAAAGGGGCGGCTGGCGCGGGTAATACGACCACTGCAAACTCTGGGCGAAGATGGCCTCGGCCACGTCGTCCACGCCGATCGTGGGCGAAAGCGCCAAACGCAGGGCGAAGTGGAACGCGATGTAGAGCGCAAGGACGGCCGCAAATCCCGGCCACGTCCCAAGCGCCGCGGCGAGACGCGGCAGGATCGCGCTATGCGGCGGGCTCATCGCTCGGGCGCGTTTGTCCACGGCACCGCGCGGTCCATTGCCGATGCCGCATCATGGTATAAGGACGCGCCGTCATTTCCACGGGAGAAAGCCCGGCAGATGCTCCACGGCAAGGCTATCGGGGCGCCACGGGTTCCGCCCATGACGCTCGAAGAGAAAATCGTGAACACGGTGATCCCTGCGCCGGTGCTGTGGCGGTATCGTGCGATGAAGGGCTGGTTCGGCCGCGAACCGGAATTGCGGCTGCTACGGTATCTTGTGAACCCTTTGAAAACAAGCGTGGACGCGGGGGCGAACAAGGGCGTCTACACCTATTTCCTGGCAAAGCTTTGCCGTCACGTCTATGCCTACGAACCGAACCCGAAAATTTTCGGTTTGCTCCGGCGCTCCGTGACCTGGCCCAATGTGACGCTGCGAAATACGGCACTTTCCGACGTAACCGGCACGGACCGTTTGATCGTGCCGCGGCGCAAGGCCGGTTATTCGAACCAGCTTGCGACGCTCCGCAAGGACAAATTCACGGGCGAGGTCATCGAGGTGCCGGTTGAGACGCGGCGGCTCGACGACGAGGACGTGGGCAAGCCCGGTTTCATCAAGATCGACGTCGAGGGGTTCGAGCGCAACGTGCTTTTGGGGGCCACCCGCACGATTCAAAAATGGCGCCCTACCCTTGTCGTCGAAATTCAGGAGGCGCACACCAAGGAACCGATCGAAGACACGCTCCGCTTCGTTTGCAGCCTTGGCTATGACGGGCTGTTCGTGACGGAAAACAGGCTGACAAGCCTTGACCGATTCGATCCGGTCCGCAATCACCGGGGGACCGCGCCGGAAGCTTTCGTTTTCAACTTCGTGTTTCTGCCCAAGTGATCGCTTTTCAATTTGATGCCCATGGCAATCGAGACCCCTGCCCTTTCCGTCGTCGTCCCGGTCTATAACGAGGCCGAAAACGTGCTGCCGCTGGTGGCGGAGATCCATGCCGCGCTCGGTTCCTCGGGACCCGCATTCGAGGTTGTCTATGTGGACGATGGGAGCAGCGATGAAACGCCGGCGCGCCTCGCCGAAGCGCGGGCGCGTTTCCCGAAACTCCGGGTGGTGCGGCTCGCCCGAAACTGCGGCCAGAGCACCGCGATCTACCAAGGCGTCAAAGCGGCGCGCGGGCACCTGATCGCGACGCTCGACGGCGACGGCCAGAACGACCCGGCCGAAATCCTCCGGCTGATCGCGGCACTCCCCAAAGGCGTGTCGCCCGCGCCGCTCGTCGCCGGACTGCGGCAAAAGCGCCAAGACAATTGGCTGCGCCGGGTTTCGTCGCGCATCGCCAACGGGCTTCGCAGCCGGCTGCTGAAGGATCGGACTCCCGACACCGGCTGTTCGCTCAAGCTATTCGAGCGCGAGGCGTTCCTGGGCCTGCCGTTTTTCGATCATATGCACCGGTTCCTGCCCGCGCTTTTCCGGCGCCAGGGGCGCGAAGTGGTGCTGGTCGCCGTCGGCCACCGCCCGCGCTTGCGCGGGGTTTCGAAATACGGCGTGATGAATCGTTTATGGGTGGGAATCGTCGATCTATTCGGCGTCATGTGGCTGCAGCGCCGCATGACGTCGCCCGAAATCGCCAATAAGGAATGACCGAGATGGAGCCGACAACGATTTGGCTGGGCGTGGGGTTTCTAGGCCAGGCATTGTTCTTCATGCGCTTCTTCGTGCAGTGGATTCAAAGTGAGCGCCAGGGTCGCAGCGTCATCCCCGTGGCATTCTGGTACTTCAGCCTTGCGGGCGGTGCGATTCTCCTCATTTACGCCATTTACAAGAGCGACCCTGTGTTCATCTTGGGCCAGGCCGCGGGGTTCTTGATTTATAGCCGCAACCTTTATTTTATCTGGCGCGGCAAAGCCGCATCCGAGTGACGTGGCGGAAAGGCACGCTTCGGATCGGGGCATGAGTGCCGCTGCGAGTTGCCCGATGTGCGGCGAGAACACCGCGCGCTATTTCGCTCACAAGGACGGATACGCGCACTCCCGTTGCACCGCCTGCGGCTATCTCTTTCTCGATCCGATGCCGAGCCGGGAAGAACTCGCCCGCATGTACCGGGGCGAGGCCGGCGTTACGATCGAGTCTTACCCCAAGGCGGGCTCACGCATGTACAGGGCCTTCATCAAGGCCGTGAAATTCGTGAGGTTCATCCGCGGGCGCGATGTCATCGATGTCGGTTGCGGCGGCGGCTTCGTCGTCGAGGCGATGCGGCGCGTCGGGGCGCGGACGGTCGGCCTGGATCTCAGCCCGCCGTCCATCGCCTATGCGCGGCGCCGATTCCCGGAATGCGAGTTTGCCTGCGGCACGGCCGAGGACTTTGCTCGAGCGGGCCGCACGTTCGATTTCATCTATTGCTCGGAAGTCATGGAGCATGTGCCGAACCCCGAATCTTTCGCGGCGGCCCTGGCGCAACTCTGCCGTCCGGGCGGATATCTGTTCGTCACCACACCCGACATCGGCCACTGGCGGGTGCCCAAAGACCTTGTATCCTGGAATCTGGTGTATCCGCCCCAGCACGTCAGTTATTTCACGGCCAAGAGTCTCGACCTTCTTCTCGCGCGCCATGGTTTTGCCCTGCGGCGCAAGTTTTTCAAGCTGAAGCCGGGTTTGCAGGTGCTGGCGCAGCGCCTGTGAGGTGCTTTGGCGTATGCCGCCGCAAGAACGACTCGTCTCAGCCCAAGTCTCTCCGTCCTGGACGGCGTGCCCTATCTGGGGCTGGACGCGATCAACGTATTGAAATGCTTAACATTTCATTCTCGGACGGAGCGTTCTGGTTGGGCCGTCTCCGCGGCCATGAGGCGGAGGCGAGGCCATAAAAACGCCGCGGGAGGGTCGGTTTGAAACGGGATGGCTAGAGGACGCCGCCCTCGTCGGTCAACAAGCCGTCCGCCGCCTGCATCTTGTCGCGCAGGTGGCGCCGGCGCATCAGCTTGCGCTGCGCGCCCGCGGGCAAATCGGTGATGGTCATGACGTTTCTTTGGATAAGGACGTCGACCAGGTCCTCGATCAGCCGGCCCATGAGGAGGTCCGAAACGAAGAGTTCCCATTTGAGCTGCTCGCTCGACCCGCCATCGGACAGGAACTGAATCACCTCGGGATCTTCGGCGGCCAACTCCTCGCTCGCCCCGCCTATCGGGGACCGGAAGATGCCGACGATGTTCCCGTTTTCATCGCGTGAAACGTAAGGCATGATGAAGTTTCCTTCCCCCTGTTGGGCGTGTCGCTCGGTCAAAGCGGAATGGCGGCTGAATGTACGCCAGCGCAGGATCGTCCTCAATACCGGCCGGGCGGGGCCGCGGCCTGGGGCTGGTCTCCGGGCGGGCCTTGCGCGACACTATAGACCGCCCAATTATTATGAATTGGTAAAGCCTTTTCGGAATGACGGCGAGTGATTCATGACTTTTGGCCTGTCCCGGATCGTTGCGTTTGCGGCGGCTTGCATCTTGATCGTTGCCACGCCCATCGGCGCCGGCTCGCAAGGTAAGCCGTCGATTGACCCCGGAAGTTTGAAAGGCAAGCTTCTGGTGGCGGCGCCCACCTTGGAGGACCCGAATTTCTCGAAGACCGTGATCTTCATGTTGGAGCACAACGAGCACGGGGCGCTCGGAATCGTCGTCAACCGGGTGCTGGGTACGGCGCCGACGTCGGAGATCTTGAAGGGCCTGGGGATCGAAGGAAACGGCGCGTCCGGGCAGTTACGTCTGTTCCTGGGCGGACCGGTGCAGCCGCAGGTGGCCTTCGTTGTCCACTCGCCCGACTACTCGGATGCGGACACTCGCAACATTGCCGACGGCCTGTCGGTCACCAGCGATTCCTCCATTCTCAAGGCCATCTCTCAAGGAAAGGGTCCGAACAAGACCTTGATCGCCATCGGCTATTCCGGATGGGGACCCGGCCAGCTCGAAGCCGAAATCGCGCACGACGCGTGGTACGTCGCGCCCGCGGATGCGGACATCGTATTGGGCGACGACATCGACGGGGAATGGAAGCGCGCGCTCGCCATGAGCGGCGTTGATTTGTAGGCACGCCTCTCGCCGGAAACCGCCGCTACGCTTTCTTGCGGCGGCGCCCGGCCGCGGGCCGGCTAGGAAATCACGATCTTGCCGGACATGCCCATCGCTTCGTGGAACGGCGCCGTGCATTTGAGGCCGTAGGTTCCCTTCTGCACGGCCAAGAACAGCAGCTCTTTCGTTTCGCCCGGCGCAAGTACTATCGCCTTGGGCAGGGGATGGTCGACCGGGACGCCGTTCTCGATCAGCTTTTCGGAAACGATCGCCTTGAAGAATCCTTCGGCCGCAAAGAAATGGGTGCTTTTGCCCTTGTTCTCGAGGTGGAGGCGGTAGGCGTGGCCCGATTCGAATGAAAGCTGCGCCGGCTGGAATTCGAAATCGGTAATTGTCACGGTCACGGTTTCGGCCTGTGTCCAGTCTGCAGCGGCAACCGATTTATTCGAAACATAGCCTTCCTTGGAATCGCTGAGGCTGTCCTTCGCCCCGGTAGCGCAGCCGGCAAGCAACAGCACCATCGGCAATGCAAGGCGCGCATTTTTGAGCATCTCTCACTCCCTGAGGTTATTTCGATCCGCGGTCGATCAGGCGCCGTTGCCGGGGATTCGGGACCAAGCGCGCCATCGAATCAAGGGCAACGCGAGTAACAAAGTTGTGATGCGGCGTTCGCGCGTGTTCTCACGGCGATTCCTTCGGATCGAGCTTCCGGTCGACGTGGCCGAGGTCGCGCTCGGGAGCAACGCGATCGCGCACCCGCTGCTTGAGTTCCGAGATTTCTGGAAAGCGCCCCTCGCCCGCCCGCGACCAGACGGGTACGCCTTCGACCCGCACCTCGAACACGCCGCCGCTGCCGGGAACGAGTGCGACGCCGCCGAGTTCGGCCTCGAAGGTCGTCAAAAGTTCCTGCGCCATCCACGCCGCCCGCAACAGCCAGCGGCATTGGGTGCAATATTCGATCTCGACCCTGGGCTTGGCGATCATCGGCGCCTATTCCGCCGGCCGCGGGGCCGCGTCCTTTCGGCTTGGGCGCAGCCGCGCAAAGACGCGCGCGGAGACGGCCTCGAAGCGATCGAGATAGAGATAGACGACCGGCGTCAGATAGAGGGTGAGCAACTGCGACACCGCAAGCCCGCCCGCGACCGCAAGTCCGAGCGGGCGTCTGGCCTCGGACCCCGAGCCGAAACCGAAGGCGATCGGGAGCGTGCCCATGATCGCCGCCATGGTCGTCATCATGATCGGGCGGAAGCGGATTAGGCTCGCTTCGAAAATGGCGCGCGCGGCGTCTATCCCTTGGCTGCGGCGCCGCTCCATCGCGAAGTCGATCATCATGATCGCGTTTTTCTTGACGATGCCGATCAGCATCACGACGCCGACAAAGGAGTAGAGGCTCAACGGCTGGTGCGCCAACAGGAGCGCGAGCAAGGCGCCGAGGCTTGCCGACGGCAGGCCGGAGAGGATCGTCACGGGATGGACGAAGCTTTCGTACAGCACGCCGAGCACGATGTAGACGACGAGCACCGCCATCAACAGCAGCAGACCCATGCCCTGGAGCGAGGATTGATACGCCTGGGCGGTGCCCTGGAAGTTTGCCTCGATGGTTTTCGGCATGCCGAGGTCGCGCACGATTCGGTTGAGCTTATCCTCCGCATCGCCGAGCGCCGTGCCGGGCGCGAGGTTGAATGAAATGGTGACGGCCGGAAGCTGACCTTGATGCGTGACGGTGAGCGGCCCCACGCCGCGCGTGACCTTGGCGACCGCCTGGAGCGGCACCAGTTGACCCGACGTGCTGCGGATGTAAAGCCGCGGCAGGGTCGTGGCGTTTTGCTGGAACTTGGGGTCCACCTCGAGGATGACCTGGTATTGGTCGCTCGAGGTGTAGATGGTGGAAACCTGGCGCGTGCCATAGGCGCTCCCCAGCGCGATCTCGATCTGATCGGCGGTGACGCCCAAGGCCGATGCCCGGTCGCGCTCGATTTCGACGTTGACCTGGGGGCTTTTGATCTGAAGATCGTTGGTCGCGTCCTGGAAACCGGGCGTTTCCTGGAGCTTGCGCGTCAGCCGGCCGGCCCAATCATACAGCTCCTGAAAGTCGAGGCTTTGCAGCGTGTATTGATATTGGGCCTTGGTGAGATAGCCGCCGACCCGGATCGGCGGCGGATTCTGCATATAGACCTTGATGCCCGTGATCCGATCGAGCTGGGGCCGAAGCTCTTGGATGATCTGGTCGGCGTTGAGCGCCCGTGCCTTGTGCGGTTTCAGGCGAATGAACAGCAGGCCGACGTTTCCGGTTGCGCGCGAGCCCGACGGGCCCACGGTGGACATGAAGGTGAGCACGTTCGGGTCCTGTCGAACGACCTCGGCCACTTCCCTTTGGTGCCGGACCATACCGGCAAATGAAATGTCCTCGGCGCCCTCGGTGAAAGCGATGATTTGATCCGTGTCTTCGCTCGGCAGGAAGGTTTTGGGCATGACATCGTAAAGATAGACCGTTCCGGCGATCGTGCCGGCGAACGCGAGCATCACCACGCCGCGGTGGCGCAGGCACCAGGAGAGCGTCGACTCGTAGCCCGCGAGCATCGTGTTGAAAACTTTTTCGCCAGCGCGAAACATGCGGCCCTGACTTTGCTGCTCGTGGCCGCGCATGAAACGGCTGCACAGCATCGGGGTGAGGGTCAGCGACACAACGCCGGAAACGAGAATGGCGACGCAGATAGTGACGGCAAATTCGTGCAACAGCCGTCCGACAATCCCGCCCATGAACAGGACCGGGATGAAGACGGCGACCAATGACACGGTCATGGAGAGAATCGTGAAGGCGATCTCGCGCGAGCCCTTGAGCGCGGCGTCATAGGGTTTTTCGCCGCTCTCGACGTGGCGCGTGATGTTTTCGAGCATCACGATAGCGTCGTCGATCACGAATCCGACCGATAGCGTGAGCGCCATGAGCGAAAGGTTGTCGAGGCTGTAGCCCAAGAGATACATCGCCGAAAACGTGCCGATGACCGAAAGCGGCAGCGCGAGGCTGGCGATGACGGTCGCCGACAGACGGCGCAGGAACAGGAAGATGACCAGCACGACGAGCGCGCAGGCAAGCACCAGGCTGAACTGGACATCGGCGACCGATGCGCGGATCGTCTGCGAGCGGTCGTAAAGGACGTGGAGATCGACCGATGCCGGAATTTGCGCCTTGAAAGCGGGCAGCACGGCCTGGATGCGGTTGACGACCTCGATGGTATTCGTGTTGGGCTGGCGCTGGATCGCCAAGATGATGGCGCGGGTGTCGCCTTCCCAACTCGCCACCTTGTCGTTTTCGACCGCATCGATGACGTTCGCCACATCCTGGACTCGCACCGGCGCGCCGCCACGATAGGCGACGATCAGGGGCCGGAACGCCGCGGCGTCGAAAAGCTGGCCGGTTGCCTCGACGGTCAAAGCCTGATGCGTGCCGTTCAGCGTACCCATCGGCAGGTTGACGTTGCCGTTGGCCAGCGCGTTCGCCAGCTCGTCGATGCCAATATTTTTCGCCGCCAGAAAATCCGGATTCGCCTGAACCCGCACGGCGTATTTCTGCGAACCATAGACGGAAACCTGGGCCACGCCATCGAGCATCGAGAGGCGCTGCGCCAATATCGTCTCGCCGTAAGCATCGACCACCGACATGGGAAGCGTGGGAGACGACAGCGTGATGTAAAAAATCGGGAAATCCGCCGGATTGACCTTGCGATAGGACGGCGGGTTCGGCATTTCCGGCGGCAATTGGCGCGTGGCCGCCGATATCGCCGACTGCACGTCTTGCGCCGCGGCGTCGACCGGCCGGTCGAGAT
>JBGQJC010000018.1:0-42241 GCA_041498815.1 Alphaproteobacteria bacterium | reverse complement strand
GGACCACGGGATGGACGTCTTGATCGAAGTCCATGATGCCCAAGAACTCGCCCGGGCGCTCAAGTTGCGGTCTCGGCTCATCGGGATAAACAACCGCAATCTCAAAACCTTGGAAACAGATCTTGAGACGACACTGCGCCTTGCCCATGTGGTTCCCGACGACCGGATCCTGGTAAGTGAAAGCGGCATCAAATCCAACGACGATCTTGCCCGCCTGGCCGATGCCGGGGCGGATGCGTATCTAGTGGGCGAATCCTTGATGCGTGAGCGGGACGTGGCGGCGGCGACCCGAGCACTTCTCGGCACCTCGTTGGCCGCTGAGAGGGCGTAAGAATGGCCAAGCTCACGCACCTCGACGCCAAGGGCAGCGCCGCCATGGTCGATGTCTCGGCCAAATTCGTTACGCTGCGGACCGCCACCGCCAAGGGGTCGGTCATGATGGCGCCCGAAACCTTGCGCATGGTCATGAATGGTGCCGCCAAGAAAGGCGATGCGCTGGCGGTGGCGAAGGTGGCCGGGATCCAGGCGGCCAAGCGCGCGTCGGATTTGATCCCGCTCTGCCATCCCCTGCCCCTCACCTCGATCGAGGTGGAGCTTACCTGCGACCCCTCGCGCGATGCCGTGGATATTACGGCGACCTGCAAGGTCGAAAGCCGCACCGGCGTCGAGATGGAAGCCTTGACCGCGGTCGCGGTCGCCGCACTCACGGTCTATGACATGTGCAAGGCCGCCGACCGGGCCATCACGATTTCCGACATCAGACTCACCCATAAATCTGGTGGCAAATCAGGAATCTTCGAGGCCGAGTGATGATATCGGTCGAAGAGGCCTTGGACCGGATTCTGGGTGCGTTCCAGCCGCTTGAAAGCGAACGGGTGCCGTTGTCCCAGGCCTCGGGCCGGGTACTGGCGGAGGATGTTGCGGCGCGGCTCACTCAGCCGCAACTCGCGGTCTCGGCCATGGACGGCTACGCCGTGCGTGCCGGGGACGTGGCCGAGACCCCAGCGACTTTGCGGCGCATCGGCGAGGCGCCCGCGGGGCGCGCCTTCAACGGTGTGCTTCAAGCCGGTGAAACGGTGCGGATTTTCACCGGCGGGCCGGTTCCAGCCGGGGCCGATGCGATCGTCATCCAGGAGAATGCGAAGGCCGATGGCGACCTCGTGACGGTTCTGGAACCCGCAAAGCCGGGCCGGTTCATCCGGCCCGCCGGGCTTGATTTCAAATCCGGCGAGATCGGCCTTGCCAAGGGCCGGAGGCTGACCCCCCGGGACATCGGCCTTGCCGCGGCGATGAACGTCGCGGAACTTACCGTGCGCCGCAAACCGCGGGTTGCGATCCTTTCGACCGGCGACGAGCTCGTGCCTCCCGGTCAAACCCCCGGCCCGAACCAGATCGTCGGCTCCAACGGGCCGGCCTTGGCCGCCTTCATCGCCGCGCAAGGGGGTACCCCCATCGACCTCGGGATTGCAGGCGATTCGATTGCGGCGCTCAAAGGAGCGGCGGAACGCGCCGAAGACGCCGATCTGCTGGTTACCTCCGGGGGTGCTTCGGTCGGCGACCACGACCTGGTGCAGAAGGCCTTTTCCGAGATCGGATTTACCGCCGATTTCTGGCAGGTGGCCATGCGGCCGGGAAAGCCGCTGCTGTTCGGGCGAATCGGGCGGCTCCCGGTGTTGGGGTTTCCGGGCAATCCGGTTTCGGCCCTCGTTTGCGCGGTGGTGTATCTGCGCCCCGCCATCGCCGCCATGCTCGGTGCGACCGATGCGCCTCAGCCGCCTCAGACAGCACTTTTGGCGCAGGACCTCGATGCCAACGATCGCCGCCAGGACTATTTGCGCGCGCGCCTGAGCCTCGATCGCGACGGCAATGCCGTGGCAAGCCCCTTCGGGCGCCAGGACAGCTCGATGCTTTCCGTCCTCGCCGGAGCCGATTGCCTGGTGGTGCGCCCGCCGATGGCGCCTGCCGCAAAAGCCGGCAGCCGGGTTCCCGTCATCTTGCTCGCCGCCGCACAAACATAGAGCGATTCCAGAATTTCACCCTTCACAGGAGGCCGAAATAACCCGGGCAAGGCGCGGCGGCGCTTCCCGATTCCGGCTTGACGGGCCAATGGAACCAAACTAGAACATGCGTATCCGTTTTTGTTTTGTTCCATATCTTGAGAGACCGGACTAGCGACATGCTGACGCGAAAGCAACACGACCTTCTGATGTTCATCAACGGCCGGCTTGCCGAGACCGGCGTCTCCCCGTCCTTCGACGAGATGAAGGAGGCCTTGGGCCTCAAGTCGAAGTCGGGCATCCATCGCCTGATTACCGGGCTCGAGGAGCGGGGCTTCATCAAGCGGCTTGCCCACCGGGCGCGCGCCTTGGAGGTTGTGCGTCTGCCGGACAAGACCGCCCAGCCGGCCCCGGGCCAGACCGGCAATTTAAGGTTCGCCCCCAATGTCATCCACGGGAATTTCCGCGGGGCACTGCCGGGGGCCACCCTTGCCGCCGAATGCGACGCGGTCGAGTTGCCGCTTTATGGGCGGATCGCCGCCGGCACGCCGATCGAGGCGCTGCGCGACAATTCGGCGACCATCGATATCCCCGTTTCGATCCTCAGCAGCGGCGAGCATTACGCCCTCGAGGTGGACGGGGATTCGATGATCGATGCCGGAATCTATGACGGCGACACGGTCATCATTCAGCGCTGCGACACCGCGGACAACGGGAGCATCGTGGTTGCCCTCATCGACGATCAGGAAGTGACGCTGAAGAGGCTTCGCCGCAAAGGCGATTCGATCGCGCTCGAGCCCGCCAATCCGGCCTACGAGACCCGCATCTTCGGTCCCGACCGGGTGAAGGTGCAGGGCCGGCTCATCAGCTTGATGCGGAAATATTAGTCCTCGTTCTCGTCGTCCTCCGTATCGGGCCTTCCGCGTGAGAGCACCCAAGGGCGCTTGCCCTGCCAGCGCCGCACACTTTCAACGCGAACGCTTTTGGGGTCGAGCCAGATCACGTGGCTGCCGTTGCGCCACAGGTCGAAGCGGTCAACCACCGCTTTCGGACCCTGGCAGCGAACCCGCACCGGCACCAGACTCACGACCACGCTCGCCACGGTGCAGTCTTCCGCAAGCGCGCCCTCCTCTTTGACCAGCGCCGCGGTTTGGCCCCGCGCCCGGTACATACAGCCGAGCGAATCGCACGCCAGCCGCCCGTCGTCGCTCGATCCGCCCAAGGGCCAGGGCGCGGGCTCGTTAAGCCCGGCGCGGCGCAGCCAAGTATCGGCGTGAAGCCTTGCGGCGCGGGTCGACGAAAGCAGCAGCGAACCGTCTGCTGCGCGCACCGCCAACAGCTTCGCGTCCTCGTCGACCAGGATATCGGGCGGCCGCACGAAGAGGCCGAGGGCAAGTCCAACGGCGATCACGGGAATCCCGGCCATGCGCCACGGCCGCTCCCAGAGGCACAGCCAAAGGCCGCCGGCGGTGACGACAATGAGGGCCGCAACCGGCATCGCCTGGATCGTGACCACGGCGCCGGGCCAGCCGCTCGCGGTCTTGGCGACCCAGTTCAGTGCCGTGACGCCCCAACCCATGGGGACGAGCGCCAGATGTTCGAGCCCGACGGGCATAAGGACGAAGGCCAGGAGCGACCACGGCATGATCCATATGGCGGTCAAGGGCACGCCCGCCAAATTCGCAACCAGGCTGTAGGTGGCGAAGCGGTTGAAGTGATAGACGAGCAAGGGCGCGGTGGCGCAGCTGGCGACCAGCGTCGTCAGCAGAATCCCGGCGACATAGGTGGTGGAGATCCGCATCCAGCGGGCGCCCTTGGGCGCGTCGCCATCCTTCGGCGCCAGGGACGCTAGCGCCCTGGTCCCGGGCCCTTCATAGACCGCGATCAGAGCCATGACGGCGGCGAAGGAAAGCTGGAAGCTTGCGCCGAGCAAGCTTTCGGGTTCGATCAGCAAGACCAGGGTCGCCGCCCACGCCAGCGTTCGCATGGAAATCGCGGAGCGGTCGGCCAGCACCGCGAGAAATACGAGCGACACCATGATGAAGGCGCGTTCGGTGGCAATCGATTCGCCGGTGATCGCGTAATAGGCGGCGGCACCCACGAGTGCGACGAGAGCCGCCCATTTCTTGATCGGAAACCGCAAAGCGATCGGCGGCACGAGGGCAAGCGCGGCGCGCGCGAGAAAAAACAGCATCCCGCTGATGAGCACAAAATTGAAGCCGGATACGGCGAGCAAATGGGCGAGCCCCGAATTGCGCATCGCCGTGATGACGTCATTCGAGATGGCGGCCTGCTCGCCGGTCATGAGCGCGGCCGCGACCGGGCCTTCCTCGCCTCCGATTCCATCGCGCACCCGGGCGGTGACGTCCTGGCGCAGCCGCGACAGCCAAAGCCCGGCCGAGGTCAGAAAGGCGGGCGCATCCGCTTCGGCTGGCGGAATTTCGGCGGCCCGGCCGAGGGCGAAGCCCACGCCGCCCAAGCCGGCGAAATAGGCCTCGCGCTCGAAGTCATAGGCCCCGGGCGAGGCGGGCGAGGGCGGCGGGCTCAGGACCGCACGGACACGCACCCAAAGACCCGGAAACAGGACCGGCTCGTGGGCGCGCAGGTTTACGCGGATCTGTGCCGGCGTTTTCTCGGGCGCGATGCCTGGGATCGCGGCGCGATCGAGGACGAGCCGCCGCCCGCCGGGCCGATCCTCGACCGATACCACGCGCCCGGTGACGATGACCGGGCCGATGCGCCGCTCGAGCGCGGGTGCGGCAACCTCAAGGGTGCGAATCTTGGCCGCGCTCATCCCGAGCCCGAAGAGCGAAACAAGAAGGCCGGCGACGAGAAGGCCCGGGCCGAAGCTTGAGAGCCCGGCGCGGGCTCGAATTAGGCCCAGCGCCGCAAGCCCGGCGCCGGCAAGGGTCACGGCCAGTTCGGGCCACAGGGGCGGTTCGGCGGGCAGGCCAAAATACAGCGCCACTCCGGAACCGATCGCGACCGGCGCGAAAAGCGGCCAGCGCTCACGCTCGGACACCGCGTTGTCTTTTGCCCATTCCCCGAGGCGGGCGAGCGATGCGGCCGCCCGCCAGGGAAGAAATGCCGCCAGTGCCGTCATGGCTGCGGCTTTGCCCGCGGCTCCGCCGCCGTGGTACATAGCACCGCCCCGCGGGCCTTGCGAATTCTCCCTCTGATCCGACGTGAGTGTATGACGGTCGTCACCCGCTTCGCCCCCTCGCCCACCGGGTTCCTCCATGTCGGCGGCGCCCGCACCGCGCTGTTCAACTGGCTCTACGCGCGCCATTACCGGGGCCAATACCGCCTGCGCATCGAGGATACCGACCGGGCGCGCTCCACCAAAGAGGCGATCGAGGCCATTTTGAATGGATTGGGCTGGCTCGGCCTCGATGCCGACGGCGAGGTCGTCTACCAATCGAAGAATGCGGAACGCCATGCCGAAATGGCCCGTTCCCTGCTGGCGATGGGCCGCGCCTATTACTGTTACGCCAGCCCCGGGGAACTGGCCGAGATGCGCGAAAAGGCGAGGCTCGAAGGCCGGCCAATCCGCTACGACGGCCGCTGGCGCGACCGTAAGCCCAGCGACGCGCCGAAGAACGTGCGGCCGGTCATCCGCCTCAAGGCGCCCCAGGGCGGCGAGACCGTCATCAACGACCGCGTGCAGGGCGAGGTCCGGGTCGCCAACGAACAGCTCGACGACATGGTGCTGTTGCGGGGGGATGGAACGCCGACCTACATGCTCTCGGTCGTGGTGGATGACCACGACATGGGCATCACCCATGTAATTCGCGGCGACGATCATCTGACCAACGCTTTCCGCCAGGCGCAGCTTTACCTCGCCTGCGATTGGGCGATGCCGGAGTTCGCCCATATCCCGCTCATCCACGGGGCCGATGGCGCGAAGCTTTCGAAGCGCCACGGCGCGCTTTCCGTCGAAGCCTATCGCGAGATGGGATTCCTGCCGGAGGCGCTGCGAAACTACCTCTTGCGCCTGGGTTGGAGTCACGGCGATTCCGAGATCATCTCGACCGAGGAGGCGGTTTCCTGGTTCGATCTCGATGCGGTGGGGCGGTCCGCCGCGCGCTTCGACCTGGCGAAGCTGAGCAACGTCAATGCGCATTACCTGCGCGCAACCGACGACGCAAAGCTCGTGGAAACGATCGTCCCGTTCATCGCCAAGATCATCGGGCGCGAGCCGAACGATTCGCAGCTGCGGCGGCTTAAGGCCGGGATGCCCGGCCTGAAGCAGCGGGCGAATACGCTGGTCGAGCTGGCGGAAAGCGCGCTGTTTTACGTGCGCGACCGCCCCATCCCCATATCCCCCGAGGCCGAGCGCCTGCTCGATCCGGAGGCACGGCTGCGCCTCAAGCGGCTGCGGGACCGCCTGGCCGGCGTTAAAGATTGGGGCGAAGCGGCATTGGAGGCCGAGACCCGGGCTTTCGCCGAGGCCGACAAGGCCCAGCTTGGCCAAGTCGCCCAGCCGCTGCGGGCGGCGTTAACCGGTTTGAAGGTTTCTCCCGGCATCTTTGAAATCATGGCGACGCTGGGCCGGGACGAGGTCCTGGGCCGCCTCGAAGATGTGACGAATTTGTAAAGGCGCCCCGGCGGTGCGCAGGAGATGCGCATTATCCGTTTGCAGCCGGACGAAAGTGCCGCCATATCAATCCTGACGGACGGTTTCAGAACGCGTGCTTGGTGCTATCGTTCCGATGCCATAGCAAAGGACCTGTGACATGGGTGAGAAAGCTACAGCGAAGAAAGCTCCGGAAGTCTCCGCCAATACCGTCACCCTGATCGACAACCGCACGAACAAGCGCATCGATCTGCCGATCCTTGACGGCAGCACCGGCCCGTCGGTGATCGACATTCGAAGTCTTTATAACGAAACCGACTATTTCACCTTCGATCCCGGTTTCACCTCGACCGGAAGCTGCGAATCCAAGATTACCTTCATCGACGGGGATGCCGGCATTCTCATGCATCGCGGCTATTCGATCGAGGAACTCGCGGAAAAGAGCGATTTCATGGAGGTCTGTTACCTCCTGTTGTTCGGCGAGCTTCCAAACCCCGAACAAAAGGCCAAGTTCGAGCGCGACATCAGCCGCCACACCATGCTCCATGAGCAGATCAACTATTTCTTCCGCGGGTTCCGGCGCGACGCTCATCCGATGGCGGTGATGGTGGGCGTGGTTGGCGCGCTCTCGGCCTTCTATCACGACAGCACCGACATCAACGATCCAGCGCAGCGCATGGTGGCAAGTTACCGGCTGATAGCGAAGATGCCGACGATCGCCGCCCAGGCCTATAAATATTCGATCGGCCAGCCATTCATGTATCCGCGCAACGACCTCAAGTTTTCCGAGAATTTCCTGTACATGACCTTCGCGGTCCCGTCCGAGGAATACAAGGTGAGCCCGGTGCTGGCCCGCGCCATCGACCGCATCTTCATCCTGCACGCCGACCACGAGCAGAACGCTTCCACCTCGACGGTGCGCCTCGCCGGCTCTTCCGGCGCCAATCCCTTCGCCTGTCTATCGGCAGGCATCGCCTCGCTCTGGGGCCCGGCGCACGGCGGGGCGAACGAGGCGGTCCTCAAGATGCTGCGCGAGATCGGCGACAAAAAGCGCATCCCCGAGTTCATCAAGCGGGCCAAGGACAAGAGCGATCCCTTCCGCCTCATGGGCTTCGGTCACCGCGTCTACAAGAATTACGACCCGCGCGCGACCGTCATGCGCAAGACCTGCCACGAGGTGCTGAACGAACTCGGCATCGGCAATGATCCGTTGCTGCCGTTGGCGATGGAACTCGAGCGCATCGCGCTCGAGGACGAATATTTCATTGAGCGCAAGCTGTTCCCGAACGTGGACTTCTATTCCGGGATCATCCTGCAGGCGCTGGGCCTGCCGACCTATATGTTCACGGTGATGTTCGCGGTCGCGCGGACCGTGGGTTGGATCGCCCAATGGCTGGAAATGATCCAAGACCCGAATCAACGGATCGGGCGCCCGCGCCAGCTTTACACCGGCCATACGGCGCGGCCCTATGTGCCGCTCGATAAACGCGGATAGAAAGCCCCCGGCTACGAGCGTTCGATCAGCTCGATCTTGTAGCCGTCCGGATCTTCGATGAAGGCGATCACCGTCGTCCCGTGTTTCATCGGGCCCGGCGGGCGCGTGATTTTCACCCCATTTTCCTTGAGACCCTCGCAAGCACGATAGATATCGCGCACGCCGATCGCGACATGGCCGTAACCGGTGCCGATCTCGTAGGGCTTGTCCTGGTCCCAGTTGTAGGTGAGTTCGAGGACCGTGTGGTCGTCTTCGCCGCCGTAGCCGACGAAGGCGAGCGTGAACCGGCCGTCCGGGTATTCGTGGCGGCGCAAGAGTTTCATGCCGAGACGGTCACAGTAAAATCCGAGCGACGCATCGAGGTCGCGCACCCGCAACATGGTGTGGAGCATCCGGAATTTCGTCTTCGCCGCGACGTCGGTGTCCATGTTTCACCTCTGCAAACTTTTGGTGGCGCTTACCCCCGGGCGCCAATGACCTTCAACACGGCTGCGGCCGCGCGCAGGCTCGGACTCGGCCCGGGGCCCTTTAGACGCGCGAGAGCCTCGGTCATCGCCGCGCGCTGGGCTTGCCTTGCACCCTCGTCCTGCAGCAGCCGTAAGAGCGCCGGCGCCAATGCCTCGGGATAGCAATCCTCCAGCAGCAACTCGGGGATCGCCCCGCGCCCCAAGACCAGATTCACGAGATTGGCATATTGCACCTGGACAAGGCGGCGCGCCAGCCAGGCCGTGAGCGGATTCATGCGATAGGCGACCACCATCGGGGTTCCCGCCTGCGCCAGTTCCAATGTCACCGTGCCCGAGGCGGCGAGCGCCACGTCGCTTGCCGCCATGGCGCCGAACCGCTCGTTGCCTTGAACGACGGCCACCGGAACGGGCCAAGACGCAACCGCGGTTGCAACCCGATCCGCGACCGGCATTGCCACGGCGGCGGCGACCTTCAGTCGCGGCACGGCCGTCATTAGGCGTTCGACCGTTTCGCGATAGACCGGCAGAAGTCTTGCGACCTCGCTGTGACGGCTTCCCGGAAGAAGACACAAAACCGGATCGTCCGCGGCGAAGCCATGGCGAGACCGGAAAGCGGCGCGATCGCCGCGCCCAATGACGCTCTCGAGCGCGGGATGGCCGACAAAGGTGCAAGGCAATCCGAATTTTTCGAAATAGGGCGGCTCGAAGGGAAGCAAGACCAGCAAGTGATCGACGATCCGGGCGAGCGTGCGCGCGCGGCCGGCCCTCCAGGCCCAGACCTGAGGCGCCACGTAATGAATGACGGGAATATCGGGGCCGCCCGCCGCCGCCAGTTTTTTCATCCGGCGCGCGACCCGAAGGCAAAAACTCGGGGCATCGATCGTCACCACCGCATCGGGCCGAAGCTTTGCGATTGCCGCGGCCGTTTCGCCGATGCGCCGCAACAGCCGCGGGATCCGGGGCACCACCTCGAATACGCCCATGACCGAAAGCTCGGCCATCGGGAACAGGCTCGAAAGCCCCTCCCCCGCCATTTCGGCGCCGCCGACGCCGGCGAACCGGATGCGGCCCGGGGCCGATTTCTTGAGGGCAGCCATCAGGCGGGCGCCGAGCGCATCGCCCGAGGGCTCGCCGGCGATCAGGAATACGGAGATTTCACCGCGCTCCGCCGCGCGGTTCACTCGGGCACCCGAAGGCCGATGACGAAAATTCCGGCCTCGTCGGCCTCGGCCGCGACCGATTTGGCATCGAGTATGAGCGAGGCGCCGGCTTCAACGGCGATTCCCCGGAGACCCGAAAGCGCAGCCGCGGCCACCGTGCGCGGGCCGATGGTGGGAAGATCGACGCGCCGCTCCTGGCCAGGTTTCTTGAGTTTTACCAGCACGCCGCCCGGGCCCTCGCGCTGCAGGTTCTTGCAGCGCGCCATCAGCGCATCGGTGCCCTCGATCGCCTCGACGCCCAAGACCACGCCCTGCTGCACCACCACGGCTTGGCCCACGTCAAGCGCCCCCAGCGCGCGCGCGACCTCGATCCCGATTTCAATATCCACGCGGGACTGCGCGTCCGGCGCATGTTTCCCATAGAGGCACGCCATTGCTACCATCGAGCCCAGAATCTCATCCGTGCCGATCACGCGGAATCCCGCCTCTTCGAACTCGCGCACGACCGCCGAGAGCAGGCCGTCGTCGCCGAGCGCCGATACCGCCAGCCGGCCCAGGAACCGTGCGGTGCGAAGATCGGGCCGAAGGGCTCCCAGCGACGGGCGCCGAACCGCGCCGGCCAGCACCACCTCTTCGGCCGCCTCTTCGCGCAACTTGGCAAACGCGCCGTCGGCGGCCCCGAGCCGCGACCACATATGAGGCGTGTTTGCTACCGCGGCGGGATCGGCCTGGCCTTCGATTGCGACCACGAAGAAGTCGCGGCCCGATTCGCGGCACGCTTCGATGATGCGGGCGGGAAGCTCGCCTTGCCCCGCGATGATTCCGAGCTTAGGCGGCATTCCCCGATTTCGGTTGGCACACGCCGCGCGCCGATTCCGCGCGCATGAACGTCACGATCTCCATCACCGGTTCGTTGCTGTCGAACATTTCGATTACATCGTCGAGACGCTCCGTGATCGCGCCTTCCTGGGCGAACAGCAGACGGTAGGCGGTGCGCAAGGCATGGATGTTCTCGCGCGAGAAACCCTGCCGCTTCAATCCGATGATGTTGAGTCCCGACAGCTTCGCCCTATCGCCCATCACCGATCCGTAGGGGATCACATCCTGTTCGACGCCGGACATGCCCCCGATCATGGCATAGCGCCCGATGCGCACGAATTGATGCACGGCGGAGAGCCCGCCCAAAATCGCGTATTCGCCGATTTCGACGTGGCCCCCCAATGTCGCGTTGTTGGCCATGATGACGTAATTCCCGATGCGGCAGTCGTGGGCCACATGGCAACCGACCATGAACAGGCAATTGTCGCCGACGGTCGTCACCATCCCGCCGCCTTCGGTTCCCGGATTCATGGTGACGTGCTCACGGATGACGTTGTTGCGGCCGATCACCAGCGACGACGGCTCGCCCTTGTACTTCAGGTCCTGGGGTTGATGGCCAATGGAGGCGAAGGGATAGACGCGCGTGTTCTCGCCAATCTTGGTGCGCCCGGCGACGACCACATGCGACACGAGCCGCACGCCGGCCGCGAGCGTCACCTCGGCACCGACATGGCAATATGGACCGATCGCGACATCGGCGTCGATCGAAGCCCCCGGCTCGACGATCGCCGTCGTATGGATGTTCGCCAATTCAGGCGTCCAGGATCATGGCGGTGTAAACCGCCTCCGCCACCAAGGTCCCGTCGACCTTCGCTTCGCCGGAGAATTTCCAAACGTTCCCGCGGTTGTGTAGGCGCGTGACGTGGACGTGAAGCGTGCTGCCGGGAAGGACCGGCTTGCGGAACCGGGCGTTTTCCACGGACATGAAATAAACGAGCTTGCCTTGGAATTGTTCTCCCAGCGCATGCACGACGACCACCGCCGCCGTTTGCGCCATCGCCTCGATCAAAAGGACGCCGGGCATCACGGGACGCGCCGGGAAATGGCCTTGGAAATAGGGCTCGTTGATCGAAACATTCTTGATGCCGGTCGCGCCCACGCCCGGGATGAGGTCGACGATGCGGTCGATCATAAGGAACGGATAGCGATGCGGTATCATCCGCATCACCCCGTCGGTGTCGATTGCGATCGCGGTTTGCTTTAAGGCCGTGGTTTCCATGTCCTAGCCACCCTTACGCTTGCCCTCGACCAGACCGGACAGCGCGATACTTTGGCGATGCCATTGCCGGATCGGCATGGCGGGAAAGCCGCCATAGGTGGCCCCCGCCGGAATGTCTCGCATGACCCCGCTTTTGGCCGCAATCCGGGCGCCCCGGCCGATCCGGAGATGGCCGGCGAACCCGGCTTGCCCGCCTGCCACGACATAATCGTCCAGTTTCGTGCTTCCGGAAATACCCACCTGGGCGGCGATGATGCAGCCGCGGCCCAACTGGACGTTGTGCCCGATTTGCACAAGATTATCAATCATGCATCCCTGCCCGATGACGGTGTCCGGACCGCTGCCGCGGTCGATCGTGGTGTTCGCCCCCACCAGCACCTCGTCGTGAACGATCACCCGGCCCAACTGCGGCACTTTGGCGTAATCGCCTTGATCCGGCGCGAAGCCGAATCCCTCCTGACCGATGCGGGCCCCGGCCTCGATCACCACCCGAGAGCCGACCAGGCAATGGCTGAGCGATGCGCCGGGCCCGATCGTCGTGTCATCGCCAATAACGACTCCCGACCCGATGACGACATTGGGCCCGATGCGGCAGCCGCGCCCGATTTCAGCGCGCGGCCCGATCGCCGCCCCGGGCCCGACCGTGGTTGCCTGGCCAAGCCGCACCGTCGGATGGATAGGTATCGCCGCGTCCCACCGCTCTTCGGCACCGGCCTCCGGATAGAAGGCTTCGGCGATGCGCGCATAGGCGCGATACGGCTGGTCCGAAATCAGCCGGGCCATCGTGGCCGGGGCCTTGGCGGCGAAGGCGGGCTCGACGACACAAGCGCCGGCCGCGCTGGCGGAGAAAGCCGCGGCGTAGCGCTTGTTGTGGAAGAAGCTCACATCGGAGGCGCCGGCGGTATCCAGCGGCGCCACGTCGCGGAACATGGCCGCCCCGTCGGCGCCGGCATCGAGCGTTGCGCCTGAAACCCGCGCGAGTTCCGCCAAGGTGAAAGGGCCATGAACCGTGAAGAAGCGCGGATCCGCCATTTACCTCTGCTCGCCAACGCTACGGCTTGGGCGCGGGCGGCGCATGGGTTGCCGGAGCCGGGGCCGCCGCGGGAGCCGATTCCGGAGCGGGCGCGGTCGCGGCCGGCTTGTTCAAGGGACTGATCTTGCCGGCACCCGTGCTCATTTCCGGCGCGCCTTGTTCCGACCCCTCGGGCACCGTTCCGGCGGTGAGCTTGACCTGCGGCAGCTTCGCGTTGAGACCTTTGAGGACCGGATCGGTGATGTCGAGATCCTTGCTCACGAAGATGACCTGCGAGCGCGGTAACACGAGATCGAGGTTCATCTGTTGGGCGACGCTCTCCGCCACCTGGAGCATGGCGCTCTGGATCTCCTTCAACGCTTGCTGGAAGGCGTCGTCCAGCTGGCGCTTGCTGGAGTCCGCCTTGCGCTCCGCGTCGTGCACGCGGTTTTCGTACGCTTGGCGCTTTTCGTCGAAGGCATCGGCGGAGAGCACGCCCCGCTGGCGCTCCAGTTCCTGTCCGGCGCCGCGCAGCTCGTTTTCGAGCTTTGCGAATTCATCGCGAAGTTTGCTCCGCCGGTCCTCAAGCTGGGTCTTGACGCTTTGCGCCGCGGTCGATTCCTTGAGAATCCTTTGGATGTCGATGACCGCGGTGACCGGCGGGGGAAGTTTCGCGGCCTCCGCGGCGGCGGATTTCGCGGCCTCGGCGGCAGGTTTCGGCGCGTCCGCCGCAACCGCACTGGGCGGATGGGCCGCGAGCACGAGGAGGATCAAAGACGTTAGCCATGCGAATCGGTGCAACATTCTTTAAAACCTTGTCCCAAAATTGAAACGGATGAGTTCGGTCTTGTCGAAAGGTTCCTTGACAATCGGAAATCCGAGATCGACCCGGACCGGTCCGAACGGCGATCGCCACGCCATCCCGGCGCCGATGGAGGCACGCAGAGATCCAGTGTCTTGGATCTGCGGGCTGGTCTCGTCAATTCCCGTCACCGTGCCGGCATCCATAAAGGCGCGCCCGGTGATCCCAAATGCCTTGGGCAGTCCGACCGGAAATGCGAGTTCGACGGTACCATCGTAGTATTCATTGCCGCCCAGCGCATCCGATGTAACGCTATCGCGCGGCCCGAGCCCCGAGGTCGCGAAACCGCGCATGCTGTCTTGGCCCAAGAAGAACCGGTCGGAAATGCGCACGTTTTGCCCGTTAAGGCCGATAACCTTTCCAGCGCGGCCAATAATGGTACCGGTCCAATCGGCCGCGAAAGGATAAAAATAGCCGATTTCGCCGAGGCCCTTGAAATAATCTATTTGGCCGCCGACGCCGGCGTAATTGGTTTCGACCTGAATGTAATAACCTTCGGTCGGATCGAAGCGGTCATTCCGCTTATCGAAGAGGAGCGCCTGGCCGATTTCGGAGGTCGTGGTTAGCCCCGCTTGATCTTTGATGAAGGTCGAAGCCGTCGAGCTGATGTTCGTGATGTTGTCGCGGCGTATCGTGTAATGCCAAGTTTGGCGCAGGGGTTCCGTCACCAGATAGCCCGCGCGAAGCGTCACTCCGATCGAATCCTGGTCGAATTGACTTTGGGTTTGATTATTGCGGTTAATGTCGAAGATATCGAATCCGGCCGAGACGTTGCGATCGAGGAAATAGGGCTCGGTGAAGCTGAGATCGATTTGTTGGGTGCGTTGCGACAGCAGCAGCGTTAAACCGAGTTCTTGTCCGCGGCCAAGAAAGTTCTTTTCTTTCACCGAGAAAGTGCCCAAAAGGCCTTCCGTGGTCGAAAAACCGGCTCCGATCTGCAACTCACCGGTCGATTTTTCTTCCACATTGACGTTGACGACGGTCCGGTCGGGGGCGCTGGCCGGCACGTTGGTCACGTCCACCTTCTCGAAGAACCCGAGATTCCGGATCTTCTGCTGCGACAGCCGCAGCCGCGCCGTATTGAAGGCATCTCCTTCGATCAAGCGCATCTCACGGCGTATCACCTTGTCCAGTGTCCGGGTATTGCCCGTGATGTTGATCCGTTCCACATAGACGCGCCGGCCTTCATTGATGACGTAGGTCAGTTGAATCGTGGCCGTCTCGGCGTCGCGTTTGACGTCCGGTTGAATATCGACGAAGGCGTACCCGAAGCGCCCCGCGAAATCGGTCATAGTGTCGATGACGTGTTCAACCGCCTCGGCGTCGTACCATCTCCCTTCCCGCGTCGTGACGAGCTTGCGCAACTCGTTGGCGTCAAGGTCGCGCAAATGGTTCTCGACCGTCACCTTGCCGAATTTGTAACGCTTGCCTTCCTCCACCGTGAAGGTGATGAAGAAGCGTTCCTTGTTGGGGGCGAGCTCCGCGACCGCGGACACGACGCGGAAATCGGCGTAGCCGTTCTTCAGATAAAAGCGGCGGAGCAACTCGCGGTCGAATGAAAGACGGTCGGGATCGTAGGTGTCGTCGGTGGCGAAGAATCTGTACCAGCGCGTCTCCTTGGTCATGATCACGCTCTTCAGCGAGTCGTCTCCAAACGCGTGATTGCCCACGAAATTTATTTTTTCGATCAGGGTGATCCCGCCCTCGCTAATTTCGAACACCAGATCGACGCGATTCTCGGGCAACTGAATGACTTTCGGCTGGACGGTAGCGGCGAAGCGCCCGCCACGGCGGTAGAGTTCGAGGATGCGATTCGCGTCGCGCTCAACCGTTGCGCGGGAATAGACGATGCGTGGCCGCGACTGGATCTCTTGCTGCAAGGTTTCGTCGGAGAGTCGGCTATTACCTTCAAAAGCGAGCCGGTTGATGATTGGATTCTCCACCACGTGGACGACGAGAATATCGCCTTCGGTGTGGATCGTGACGTCGGCGAACAGGCCGGTGGCATAAAGCGCCTTGAGCGAGCGGTCGACGCGCGCCGAGTCGTAGGCGTCGCCCGGCTTGATCGCCATGTAGGACAGGATCGTGCCGTTCTCGACTCGTTGGTTGCCTTCGATCAGGACGTCGCGGATCGGCATCCCTTCGACCGATGGTTGGGGCGCCTGTTGTTGCGGCACCAGCGCCGGGGCACCCGGTTGTTCGGGCGCGGCTTCCGGCGGCGCCGTCCCGGGGGGCACGGCTTCCTGGGGTACGGCCTCTGGAGGCAAGGTCTCTTGCGTCTTCGCCGGCGGCGAGAGGACCATGAGCGAGGCCACGAGCATACCCCACGCTACGGCTCGAACCGTTCCGCGCACGCCCCCCTCCAAAAAACGCTCCTCTTAGGTTACGAGCTTCTTCAAAAACTCGAACACCTTGAGGTGCATCAAGTCGTTCCAAGTCGCAAAAACCATCAGACCCACGATCAGGGCAAACCCGATCCGGAACCCTATTTCCTGCGCCTTTTGCCCCAATGGTTTACCACGAATGGCCTCGGCGGCATAGAAAAGGAGGTGCCCCCCGTCCAGCACCGGCACGGGGAACAGATTGATGAGTCCCAGGTTGATGGAGAGCACCGCCAGGAACCAGACGACCGACACGAGCCCGACTTGGGCCACCTCGCCCGAAATTTGCGCGATACGCAGCGGCCCTCCGAGATCGTCCGCCGTCCGGGTGCCGATAATCATTTGCCCGACCGACTGGAGCGTGGACGCCGAAATCGTGTAGGTCTCCGCCACCGCTCGCCAGACCGCAGCCGCGGGACCCAAACGCACGAATTGCCGGGTACCTCCCGATATGCCGAAGAACCCGTAGCGTTGCGTGTTGCCGAAGTGATCCGTGTCTTCGCGCATCTGCGGCGTGACCTTGAGCGCCACTTCGTCTGCGCCGCGCTTCACCACCACCGGCAAAGGCACGCCGGGATTGTCGCGCACGATCATTTGAATCTGTTCGAACCTATCGACCGGTTTTCCGGCGATGCTGACGAATCGATCGCCGGGCACGATCCCGCCGATCTCGGCAGCACTTCCCGGCGTCACCGCGCCCACCACCGGAGGCGTGAATGGTTCGCCGGCCGTCGCAAACAATCCGGTCAGCAACAGAATCGCAAACAGGAAATTCGCGACCGGACCCGCAGAGACGACCGCGGCGCGCAGGTGGAGCGGCTTGAAATAAAATGAATCGGCGCGTTCGGCCGCGCTCAGGACCGACTCGTCCGTGTCGCGTTCACCGAACATCTTGACGTAGCCGCCGAATGGAATCGCGCTCGCTTTCCAGCGCGTGCCGGCGCGATCGGTCCAGCCGAACAATTCCGGCCCGAAGCCGATCGAAAAAACTTCGATGCGGACGCCGCACCACCGAGCGACCAGGTAATGGCCGAGCTCATGCACAAAAACGAGAATCGTGAGGATGACGAGGAAGGGAACGACGTAGTCCCAAGCCCCGGTTAGAAATGCCATGACCTAAGATCCGCTGAATTGAGTCAGGAAGCTTCGCGTTTTTCGATAGCAGCGTCGGCGACGGTCCGGGCAAAGCGGTCGATATCGAGGACATCGCCGATCGATGCGATCGGCCGGTTTGGCACGACCTCGAGCGCCCGCTCAACGATGCGGGCGATATCGAGAAACCGGACACGCCGGGCCAGGAACGCGGCCACCGCGATTTCGTTTGCGGCGTTGAGGATTGTAGGGGCAGCACCCCCGGTTTGCAAGGCTTGGCGGGCAAGCCGAAGCGCCGGAAAGCGCGTCGAATCAGGCGCTTCGAAGGTCAGCTCTGCCAGCGCCGCAAGATCGAGACGTTCAACCGGCGTATCCATGCGATCCGGCCAGGCGAGCGCATAAGCGATCGGCGTGCGCATGTCGGGCGCGCCCATTTGCGCCAGCACCGAACCGTCCACATAGGCGACGCAACTGTGAACCACCGATTGAGGGTGAACCAGCACTTCAATCTTCTCTTCCGGCAAGCCGAAAAGATAATGGGCCTCGATCACCTCGAGACCCTTGTTCATCATGGTCGCCGAATCGACTGAGATCTTGGCGCCCATGTCCCAGTTGGGATGCGCCACGGCCTGCTCGGGCGTGACGTTGGCCATGTCTTCGAGAGTGAAAGTCCGGAACGGCCCGCCCGAGGCCGTGAGGATGATCCGTTCGACCGACTGGGCGCGGCCGAAATCGAACACCTGGAAGATCGCGCTATGCTCGGAGTCGACGGGGATGAGGCGCGCGCCGCTGCGCGCCACCTCGCTGGTCACGAGGCTGCCGGCGCAAACCAGCGACTCCTTGTTCGCCAGCGCCACGACCGCGCCGCGCCGCACCGCCGCGATCGTCGATTCGAGACCAGCCGCGCCTACGATCGCCGCCATGACCCAATCCGCCGGCCGGTCGGCCGCCGCGATCAGCGCGGAGTTTCCCGCCGCGGTTTCGATCCCCGTCCCCGAAAGCGCTTCCTTCAGCGCGAGATAACGGCTCTCGTCCGCGACCACGGCAAGCCGCGGCCGCAAGCGCCGCGCCTGCTTGGCCAGGAGTGCGACGTTGTTGCGGGCCGACAGAGCCTCGACCACGAAGCGGTCCGGATGGCGCTGGATCAGATCGACGGTGCTGCATCCGACCGACCCGGTGGACCCGAGGATGGTCACCCGGCGCGGCGCGGCACCAGGCAGGGCTGCGGTCATGGCCATGGCGACAAACCGCCCCAGATCAGGAGCCCCGCAACCGGCGCCGCAACCAGCAGCCCGTCCACCCGGTCGAACACGCCGCCATGGCCCGGGATCACCCGGCTCATGTCTTTGACGCCGAAGCGCCGCTTGCACGCCGATTCGAGCAGATCGCCCAGTTCCGCCGCGATTCCCAAGGCGATGCCGAGCGCAATCAGCAGCCCCGGATGCGATGGGTGCGACAAACGTACCGCAGCCAAGCTGACAAGACCGGCGGCGGCAAGCCCGCCGACGCCGCCCGCCCAGGTCTTCTGCGGGCTGATTGCAGGTGCGAGCCGCGCCCCGCCGATCGCCTTGCCCGCGAGATAGGCGCCGATGTCGGTTGCCCAGACCAGGGCGAGAAGCCACAAGACGATGGCGCGCCCGGAAGAGGCGTCGCGCAGCCACAACAGCGATGCGACCGGAATGCCGATGTAAACGACGCCCGCCGCAAGCCACGGCGGGTGCGCGGCGCCCATGGCGCGCACGATAAAAAACACGAACAGCGCGCCACCGGCCATGACGATAAGCGCGTCTTCGGTTCCATAGAACACGTTGGCATACAGCATCGCCGCCACGGCCGCGATCAAGACGGCGCCGGCGCGGCCGAAATGATGCGCCGCGCACAGCTTCGCCCATTCCCACGCCATGACCAGCGCGAAGACCGCGACCAGGGTCGTGAATATGTACCCGCCCTGAAAGGCTGCCGCAAAAGCCAGCGGGGCAAGCACCGCCGCCGAGAGCAGCCGCAACGCGATTTCGGTGCGCTTGGCCTTAAGCACCGGCGGCGCCGTAGCGGCGTTCGCGCCGGTGGAATTCGCCGATCGCATCTTCCAGGTCCTGCTTTGTGAAATCGGGCCACAGCTTGTCGGTGAACATGAGCTCGGCATAAGCCGATTGCCACAGCAGGAAATTGCTGAGGCGCTTTTCGCCGCTGGTGCGAATCACGAGATCCGGATCGGGGATGCCGGAGGTGGCGAGATATTCGGCGAAACCTTCGGCGTCGATCTCGTCCGGGCTTTTCCGGCCCGCCGCCACGTCTTCGGCGATGCGCCTGGCCGCCTGGACGATCTCGTCACGGGCGCCGTAGCTGAGCGCGATCGTCAGATTGAGCGCCGTGTTGCCGCGCGTTTGCGCCTCGGCGTTCTCGATCAGGGCCACGATGTCGCGTGCAAGCCGGCTGCGGTCGCCGATCACGCGAAGCCTGACACCGTTGCGGTGAAGGTCGGCAATCTCGCTGCGCAGATACATCCGCAACAGCCCCATGAGGTCGTCCACCTCGTCCGCCGGACGTTTCCAGTTCTCCGAAGAAAATCCGTACAGCGTGAGATACGAAATCCCGAGCTCGACCGCGCCCGATACGACGGCGCGCGTCGCATCCGCGCCGCGCTTGTGACCCGAGGTGCGCACCAACCCGCGCGCGCGCGCCCAGCGCCCGTTGCCGTCCATGATGATGGCGACATGGAGGGGACGGCGCGGCGGATCCAGATGCTGCGGGAGCGGCTGCATGCCTATACCTGTTTGATCTCGTGTTCCTTCGCGGCGAGCGTGTCGTCGATCTTCTTGATGTGTTCGTCGGTCATCTTTTGCACCTTGGTGTTCCAGTCGCGGTGCTCGTCCTCCGACATTTCGTGGTCGTGCTCCATGCGCTTGAGCTTGTCCATCGCATCGCGCCGCACATTGCGCACCGAGATGCGCGCCTGCTCGGCGTATTTGTGCGCGATTTTTGTGATCTCGTCGCGCCGCTCTTCGCTCAGGTCCGGGATCGGCACGCGGACGAGCTGGCCGTCGGCCATGGGATTCAGGCCCAAACCCGCTTCCCGGATCGCGCTTTCCACGGCCTTGACCATCGATTTGTCCCAAACTTGGACGGTGATCATCCGCGGCTCCGGCACGTTGACGGTGCCCACCTGATTGAGCGGCATGCGATTGCCATAAGCCTCGACCTGCACGGGTTCAAGCAGGTTTGCGGAGGCGCGGCCGGTGCGCAGGCCCGCGAATTCCTTGCGCAGGATTTCGAGCGCGCCGTCCATGCGCCGGTTGAAGTCCTTGTTGTCGAACGCAGCCACCTTCTACGTCTCCTCGCTGATGACCGTGAATTTTCCCGCTCCCTTCATAACCTCCGCGAAGGCACCGGGGCTGTGGATTGAAAAGACAAGGATCGGAATGCCGCTTTCGCGCGCAAGCGATATCGCCGACGCGTCCATGACCTTGAGGTCGCGGGACAGAATTTCAAGATAGGTCAGACGATCGAAACGCTTCGCGTCGGGATGCGTTGCCGGATCGGCGCTGTAGACGCCGTCCACCTTAGTGCCCTTCAAGAGCGCATCGCAGCCCATCTCGGAAGCGCGCAACGCCGCCGCGGTGTCGGTGGTAAAGAACGGATTGCCGGTGCCCGCCGCGAAGATCACGACCCGGCGTTTCTCGAGATGCCGCAGCGCCCGGCGGCGGATATAGGGCTCGCAAACGCTCGCCATCGGGATCGCGGAAAGCACGCGGGTTGGAACCCCCACATTTTCCAAGGCGCTTTGGATGGCAAGCGCGTTGATGACGGTGGCCAGCATCCCCATGTAGTCGCCGGTCGCGCGCTCCAGGCCTTCGGCCGCGCCGGACAATCCGCGGAAGATGTTGCCGCCGCCCGTTACGAGCGCAATCTCGATGCCGAGTCGGTGCACGGAAGCGATATCGGCCGCGATCCGCTCCACCGCCGCGCGGTCGAGGCCGAAATCGCGGGCACCCATCAAAATTTCGCCCGAAACCTTCAACAGCACGCGCTGGTATTGGGCGGGCAATTTGGCGGCCTCGATCTCGGCGGGCTTTCCCCGGCTGCGGCTCAGCGATGGATTGGAAGCCCCCATGACCGTCCCAAAATGCCAGTTTCCGGGCCCGGATCATACACCAATTGAGGCCCGCCCGCGCGACTCCGGGCCGCACTTATTTCTTGAGCTGACCTGCGACCTCGGCCGCGAAATCCTGTTGCTTGCGCTCGATGCCTTCGCCCAGCGCCAAGCGGACGAATCCCGTTACTTTGACGGGCGCGCCGCTGTCGGCCGCCGCCGCTTCGATCGCCTGGGTCACCTTGCTCTCGCCATCGATGACATAGACCTGCTCGAGCAAGACCGAGTCCTCATAAAATTTTCGCAGACGCCCTTCCACCATCTTGGCGACGATCTCTTCGGGCTTGCCGGATGCGCGAGCCTGGACCGCCAGAATTTCGCGCTCGCGCGCCATGAGCGCCGGATCGACGTCGGCCGGCGCCACCGCAACCGGATTGGCCGCCGCCACATGCATGGCGAGGTTGCGGGCGAGCGATTCGAGCTTGCCCAATGCCCCCTTGCTTTCGACGGCCACGAGCACGCCGATCCGCCCCAAGCCGGGTGCTGCGGCGTTGTGCACGTAGGACGCGACGACTCCCTCGCCCACCGAAAGCACGGCCGCCCGGCGTAGTGACATGTTTTCACCGATGGTGGCAATCATATGAGTCAATTCTTCCTGCACGCTGCGCCCGGTGCCCGGGAACTTCGCGGCCAGAATCTTTTCCAGGTCTCCGCCGGCATCGAGCGCGATTTTCGCGACCCCGGCCGCGAATTTCTGGAAGGTTTCGTTGCGCGCGACGAAATCGGTCTCGGAGTTGACTTCGACGATGGCGCCCGATTTGCCGCGAACCGCGACGGCGATCAAGCCTTCGGCCGCGACCCGGCCCGCCTTCTTGGCGGCCGCAGACAGGCCTTTCTTGCGCAGCCAATCGACGGCCTGCTCCAGGTCGCCGCCGGCCTCGTCGAGCGCGCGCTTGCAATCCATCATGCCGGCGCCGGTTTTTTCCCGCAGCTCTTTGACGCGCGATGCGCTGACCTCGGCCATGTCCCCGCCCTATCGGGATTTAGTCGTGCCCGGAATTATCTTCTGCGCCCGCCAGGGTTTCGGCGCCGTGCTTCGGCGCGCGCCCTTTCCTGCCGGCCGTGCGCCGCCCATCGTCGCCCGGCGCGCCTGGGCCCTTTCGCGGCCGGCGCGGCCGCCCGGCTTCATCGACGGCCGGCGCCGGGGCAGCCGGTCCGGCGGCGTCACCGGGAAGCGGTTCGGCCGGCGCCTCTTCGGCGGCGCCGATATCGGCGCCGGAATCGATCAATTCCTGCTGCAATCCATCGAGCACGGCGCTCGAGACCAGCTGGCAATAAAGCTCGATCGCCCGCATGGCGTCGTCGTTGCCGGGGATGAGGTACGGAATGCCGTCGGGATCGGAATTGCTGTCAACAACCGCGACCACCGGGAGGCCGAGCTTTTTCGCTTCCTTGATCGCGATCGCCTCCTTGATGGTGTCGATCACGAACAAGATGTCGGGGAGCCCGCCCATTTCCTTGATGCCGCCCAGCGCGCGCTCGAGCTTGTCGCGCTCGCGGGTGAGATGCAGCCTCTCTTTCTTGGTGAGGCCGATGTTTTCGTCGGAGAGCTTCTCGTCCATCTCGCGCAGGCGATGGATGGATTGCGAGATCGTCTGCCAGTTGGTGAGCATCCCTCCCAGCCAGCGGTGGTTCACGAAATATTGCCCGCAGCGCTTGGCGGCCTCGGCGATCGGGAGCGCGGCTTGCCGTTTGGTGCCGACGAATAGTACCCGCCCTCCCCCCGACGCAGCGGCGCGCACCGCTTCCATGGCGCGGTACAGCATGGGCACCGTTTGCTGCAGGTCGATGATGTGAATGCCGTTCCGGACCCCGAACAGATACGGGGCCATCTTCGGGTTCCAGCGGCGGGTGTGATGTCCGAAGTGAACGCCGGCTTCCAAGAGCTGGCGCATGGTGAATGTGGGCAGAGCCATAACACGTTCCTTTTCCGGTTAAGCCACCGCGGGACCATGGCCGGGCAAAGCCCGGCACCGGATTCGACACCCCCGATTTGGGGGGCCGCGCGCCCGCGTGCGAATTTAGAGGCGTGGTTGATACCCCGCCCCGGGACCCTTGGCAAGGCGTTTAGGGGCGAAATGGTTGTCTTGGTAAATCAAGTGCTTGCCGTGCGCCGTAAATCTGGAATCTTCGGTTGTCCGGCTTAGATTTCGCGCACGGCGCGCACCCCCCGGAGCTCGCGGATCGAGGCGATCGCGGCCGGTGTCAGCGCGACACCGCCGCGAAGCAGAATTTCCGCTTGCTGTTGCGCCCCGTCATTCGCGCGTTCCAAGGGAACGATGAGCCGGATCTTCGCCTTGCCGCGCCCCTGGGCTTCAATCAGCGCCTTGAGGCCGGAGACCGCATCGTTTGCGCCTTCGCCCGACAGCTCGATCACGAAATCGGTCGCGACCTGGCGCGAGGCCGCCTCCAGGGGTTCGATCGCCTGGGCGGTCAAGCGCACCGAATCGCCATCGAGCCGCGCTTCGGCCGTGACCAGAACCGGCGCGCCCGGCTCGAGGAGATCGCGCGCCGATGCCAAGAGCTCGGAAAACACGACGACCTCGTAGGCGCCGCCGGTATCGGAAAGCTGGACGAAGGCAAAACGGTTGCCGCGGGCCGACGTGCGTTCCTGCTTCCGGGTCACGATGCCGCCGAGCTTCAGGCGCGTCGTTCCGCCCGCCACGTGAAGCGCCAGCGCGCCGCTTTCAATAGCACCCATCTGGCGCAACACCTTTTGATAGGAATCGAGCGGGTGGGCGGAGAGATAGAATCCGATCGCCTCGAATTCCTGCGCCAAGCGCTCGCTTGCCGGCCAATCGGGTACATCGGGCAGAGCGGTCGGGGGTGCTGCGGCCAATCCGTCACCGAACAGGCTCTTCTGGCCGCTTCGCGTGTGCGCCTTGGCGGCCGAAGCGATGCGGATCAGGGTTTCGGCCGCTTGGTGCGCACGGGCGCGATTGGGCTCAAGACTATCGAAGGCGCCGGCGGAAGCCAGGCTCTCGAGTTGGCGTTTGTTCAAAACCTTGGTGTCCAGCCGCCGGCCGAAATCGAACAGATCCGTAAACGGCCGACCCTCGTCGCGAACGCGGACCAGTTCCTGCATCGCCCCTTCGCCGACGTTGCGAACCGCCGCCAGGGCGTAACGAATCGCCTTCTTGTCCCCCGCCTCGACGGTGAATCCGGCGGCGGAGCGGTTCACGTCGGGCGGCAGCAGATCGAATCCAAGCCGCTCGATCTCCTGGCGGAACAGATTGAGCTTGTCGGTGTTGCCCAATTCGTAGGTCATGGAGGCGGCCAAAAACTCGAGCGGGAAATTCGCCTTCACATAGGCCGTCTGGTACGCGACCAGGGCATAGGCCGCGGCGTGAGACTTGTTGAATCCGTACCCCGCGAATTTGGCGACGTGATCGAAGACTTGGGAGGCGCGCGATTCGGGCACGCCGCGCGCCACCGCACCCGAGACGAAATGGCGGCGCTGGGCGTCCATTTCGGAGCGGATCTTCTTGCCCATGGCCCGGCGCAGAAGATCGGCGCCGCCCAGCGTATAGCCGGAGAGAACCTGGGCGATCTGCATCACCTGCTCCTGATAGATGATGACCCCGGAGGTCTCCTTCAGAATCTCCTCGAGCGACGGATCCATGTAATCGGGCCGCTCTTTCCCGTGCTTGCAGGCGATGTAGACCGGGATGTTGTCCATGGGGCCGGGCCGGTAGAGTGCGACCAGCGCGATGATGTCCTCGAACCGGTCCGGGATGAGCTTGCGAAGCACGTCGCGCATCCCCGAGCTTTCCAATTGGAACACCCCCATGGTGTCGCCGCGCCCCAGCATTTCGTAGGTGGCGCGGTCATCAAGCGGGATCGCGCCGAGATCGAAACCGGGAGCGCGCCGCCGGATCAGGTCTTGCGCGAACGCCAAGACGGTCAGGGTCTTCAGTCCCAGGAAATCGAACTTCACCAGCCCCGCCGCCTCGATGTATTTCATCGAGAACTGGGTCACCGGCATGTCGGAGCGCGGATCACGGTAGAGCGGCACGATCTCATCGAGCGCCCGGTCGCCGATCACGACGCCCGCGGCATGGGTCGAGGCGTGGCGGTATAGCCCTTCCAGCTTGAGGGCGATGTCCATGAGACGCGCGACCATCGGGTCTTCGCCGCGCATCTTCTGGAGCATCGGTTCGCTTGCGATGGCATCTTCGAGCGAGACCGGATTGGCCGGGTTGTAGGGCACGAGCTTGCAGATGCGGTCCACTTGTCCGTAGGGCATCTGCAACACGCGCCCGACATCGCGCAAAGCGGCGCGGGCCTGGAGCGTCCCGAAGGTGATGATCTGGGCCACCCGGCTGCGGCCGTATTTCTCCTGGACGTAGCGGATCACCTCGTCGCGCCGCTCCTGGCAGAAGTCGATGTCGAAATCGGGCATCGAAACCCGCTCGGGGTTGAGGAACCGCTCGAACAGCAGGCCGAACCGCAAAGGGTCGAGATCGGTGATGGTAAGCGCCCAGGCCACGACCGAACCCGCGCCCGAGCCACGCCCGGGCCCGACCGGAATGCCTTGCGCCTTCGCCCATTGGATGAAGTCGGCGACGATCAGGAAATAGCCCGCGAATCCCATCTCGATGATGACGTTGAGCTCGTAATCGAGGCGCTGGAGATAGAGCTTCGCGGCGCGCTCGCGCGCTTCTTCATCCATGTCGGAGGTGTACACTTGAGTCGAAATCCGGCGCGCCAGGCCTTCGCGGGCGTTGGCGCGCAATTCCTCGGCTTCGTCGCGACCCGCCTGCGTCGGATACGACGGCAGCATCGGCTCGCGCGGTTCGGGCATGAAGGCGCAGCGGCGGGCGATGGCCAGTGTATTGTCGACGGCTTCGGGCAGGTCCGCGAACAGAGCCTGCATCTCTTCGGCGGATTTGAGCCGGTGCTCGGGGGTGAAGCGCCGCCGGTTCGGCTCGTCGAGATAAGTGCCCTCCGCGATGCAGATCAGCGCGTCATGCGCCTCGAACATCGAGGCATCCGCGAAATAGACGTCGTTGGTGGCGACCAGCGGCAAATCGTGACGGTAGGCGAGATCGAGAAGCATTGGCTCGGTCCGGGATTCGGCCTCGAGACCGTGGCGCATGATTTCGACGTAGAGGCGGCCGGGGAACGCCCCGGCAAATTCGGAAAGCGCCGTTTCCGCGGCCTCGATCTGCCCCTCCGCGAGCAGCCGCCCGACGGCAGTGTCGCCGGCCCCCACGAGCGCGATCAGGCCCTCGGCCCGGGCGCCAAGCGACGAGAGCGGGACTTGGGGCGCCTCGCCGCCTTCCGTGCCCAGATAGGCCTCGCTCACCAGCTTGATAAGATTGTGATATCCGGCTTCGCTCTGGACCAGGAGCAAAACCCGGTCGGGTGCGCGATGGCCGTTGCCGGCCCTTGAATCGCTCCGGCGCAAACCCAGCAAGCAGCCGATGATGGGCTGGACTCCGGCTTCGGCGCAGGCCGAGGCGAACTCCAGCGCGCCGAAGAGATTGCTGGTGTCGGTGACGGCCACCGCCGGCATGGCCTCGGCGCGGCAGAGTTCGGCCAATTCCTTGACCGGAATCGCGCCCTCGGAGAGCGAATAGGCGGAGTGAACGCGGAGATGGACGAATCCGGCGTGCGGAACGGGCGCTTCCACAAAAACGAATGGCGGTCAGGATTCCACAGACACGGCAAAATGTCAGCCGCGCCTTTTAGGGCGGATCTATGCCGCCACGAGGCGGCCGTTTTCGAGCTTTAACGTGCGGTCCATGCGGGCCGCGAGATCGGGATTGTGGGTGGCGACCAGCGCCGCGATGCCGCTTTTGCGCACGAGGTTCAAGATTTCGCCGAACACGGATTCGGCGGTTTTGAGATCAAGATTTCCCGTGGGCTCGTCCGTGAGCAGCAGCTTTGGCTTATTGGCAATCGCCCGGGCGATAGCGACCCGCTGTTGCTCGCCGCCCGAAAGCTGGGCGGGCCGGTGGCCGCTGCGCTCGGACAGCCCCATCAAACGGAGGAGGTCAGCGGCGCGATCCGCCGCCTTGTTGCGCCCCACACCCGCGATCATCTGGGGCAACACCACGTTTTCCAGGGCCGAGAAGTCCGGAAGCAGATGGTGGAACTGATAGACGAAGCCGAGACAGCGGCGGCGCAGGGCCGTGCGCTTGTCATCGGACAACCCGCCGCAGGCGGTGCCGTCGATCACCACCTCGCCCGATTGCGGGTGCTCGAGAAGCCCGGCGATGTGAAGAAGGGTGGACTTTCCCGAGCCCGAAGGACCAATCAAGGCCACGATCTCGCCCGCCTTGACCGACAGTGATGCGCCGCGCAGGACCTCGAGCCGCCCCGTCCCTTGCGGATAGGAATGGGCAACCGCCCGCAATTCGAGCGCCGGCCCCTTGTCATTCATAGCGAAGCGCCTCGACCGGATCGAGCCGCGCCGCCCGCCAGGACGGGTACAGGGTGGCGAGGAAGGTCAGGACAAGCGCCATGATGACGACGGTCGCGACCTCGCCCGAGTCGACCTTGGCCGGAAGCTGGGACAGGAAATAGATCTCGGGCGCGAACAGCTCGGTTCCGGTCAGGCCCTGAATCGCGCGGCGGATGATCTCGATGTTGTCGGCGAACGCCAGGCCGAGCGCGAATCCGGCGAGCGTGCCGACAACGCCGATGGCGGCCCCGCTCAGGAAGAAGATTCGCATGATCATGCCCTTGGTCGCCCCCATGGTGCGCAGGATCGCGATGTCCTGGCCCTTTTCCTTCACCAGCATGATTAGGCTCGAGATGATGTTGAAGGCGGCGACCACGATGATGAGCATCATGATCAGGAACATGACGTTGCGCTCGACCTGAATGGCGTTGAAGAAGCTCGAGTTCGCCTGCTGCCAATCTGTGACCCGTAGCGGTCTATTCAACGCCGTGATGATCGCGTCTCGCACGAGTCGTATGTGATCCGGGTCGGAGGCGACGACTTCGAGCGAGGTCACGGCATCGGGAACGCGGAAATAGATCTGGGCCGCGGCCAGAGGCATGAAAATGAAGGTGCTGTCGTATTCGAACATGCCGACCTCGAAGGTCGCGACCACCTTATAGGCGCGCATCCGGGGGACGGTGCCGAAGGCGGTTGGCCGCCCTTCGGGGGCGATCAGCGTGATGTTGTCGCCCACTTTCACGCCCAGGCGCTCGGCGAGCCTGCCGCCGATCACCACCGCATCCTCGCCCGTGAAGTTGTCGATGAATCCTTCCTGGATGTGATCCGCCAGAATCTTACGCGCCCGGAAGTCTTCCGGCTTGATGCCGCGAACCACGGCGCCCGAGGCCCGCCCCGAAGCGGTCGCCATCACCTGGCCCTCGATCATGGGAGCGACCTGGACCACGCCGTGGATTCCGCGCACGACATCGGCCGCCGCGTCGTAATTGGTGAGCACCCCTTCCGAGGCGTAGATCTCGAGGTGCCCGTTAAGGCCCAGGATTCGCTTCAGCAATTCCTCGCGGAAGCCGTTCATCACCGACAAGACGATGATGAGGGTGGCAACACCGAGCGCGATGCCGAGGAACGAGAATCCGGCGATGACCGAGATGAACCCTTCCTTGCGTCTGGGGCGCAGATAACGCGCCGCCACCGTGCGCTCGAAGGCGGAAAATGCCATCGCTCAGCCCGGAAGAAGCGCCAGGCCCGGCTCAAGGCCGGGCTCTGCGGGCAGCCGTGCAAACAGGGCGTCGAGCGTCATTTCCTGGCGCGTGCCGCTACGCCGCTCCTTGATCTCGATCTGGCCCGACTTGATCCCGCGCGGGCCGACGATAACCTGCCAAGGGAGCCCGATCAAATCCATGTCCGCGAATTTGACGCCCGGGCTCTCGACGCGGTCGTCGTAGAGCACGTCCACGCCGCGCTCCAGCAGTATGGCGTAAAGGTCGAAGCACGTGGAATCGCAGGCTTCGTCTCCCTTCTTCAGGTTGATGAGCCCGACCTGGAAGGGCGCGACGCTCGCGGGCCAGATGATGCCGCCGTCGTCGTGATTGGCTTCGATAATGGCGCCCACCAGCCGCGACACGCCGATGCCGTAGGAGCCCATCTCGACGGTAATCGATTCGCCGTCAGGCCCCGTCACCTTGGCTCCCATGGGCGCCGAGTATTTGGTGCCGAAATAGAAAATATGCCCGACCTCGATGCCCCGGGCGCTGCGCAACCGCTCGGGCGCCACGGGACAGGCGCCAACATCATGTTTGTCGTCGGCGGCGGCGTAGAGCGTCTGAAGCTTCGCCAAGGATTCCGGTTCGCCCGAAAGATCCGCTTCGTCGAAAGCGGCGTCGTAATAGACCGCGCTTTCACCGGTCTCGGCCAGCACATGGAACTCGTGGCTCAGATCGCCGCCGATGGCACCCGGATCAGCCTTGACCGGAATGGCGCGCAGCCCCATGCGGGCGAAGGTCTTCAAATACGCCGCGTACATGTTGTCGTAGGACCGCTTCGCTCCCGCATTATCGAGGTCGAAGGAGTAGTTGTCCTTCATCAGGAATTCCCGCCCCCGCATCACACCGAAGCGCGGCCGCACCTCGTCGCGGAATTTCCACTGGATCTGATAGAGATTCTTCGGCAGGTCCCGGTACGACTTGATGTAGCTGCGAAAGACCTCGGTGATGACTTCCTCGTGGGTCGGGCCATAGAGCATGTCGCGCCCGTGCCGGTCCGAGACGCGCAGCATTTCCTTGCCGTAGTCCTCGTAACGCCCGCTCTCGCGCCACAGCTCGGCCGGTTGGATCGTCGGCATCAACAGCTCCTGGCAGCCCGCGGCATCCTGTTCCTCGCGCACGATCCGCTCGACATTGCGCAGCACCCGAAGTCCGAGCGGAAGCCAGGTGTAAATCCCCGCACTCGATTGCCGGATCATCCCGGCGCGCAGCATCAGGCGATGGGATGCGATCTGGGCTTCGGAGGGAGTCTCCTTCGAGGTGGGAAGAAAATAAACGGAGCGGCGCATCGTCCTTCGAAACGTTCGATTTTCGGGGTTAAACGCGGCGCGGGAGACTTTAGGGAATGGTCAAAGCCTTGGCAATGCGCCTAGTGCGGGCTTCCCAGCACCTTCTGGCATTGGACGGCAAGCTCCGCCTGCTCGGGATCCTGGAGTGGACGGTTGTTGAAAAAGACCTGGTCGCCGACGACGGTGACGTTACCCACCACCGGCTGGCCGAGGTACTGGCCGATGCGCTCGGCGCTGCGGAATTTCTGGTTCAAGGCGTCGTTGGCCTGGGTCGCGTCCTGGGCAGAGGCGCCAAGCTCCTGGGCCACCTCGGCCAAATCGGGGTCGCCGGGCAACGCCGCAGAGGCCGCAGCCGCGGAATTCGCCGCTTGGACCGCGGCGGCGGATTTATCGCCCGCCGCAACCGCCGCGGTGGCGGAGGTGGCGGCCGTCCGCGTTGCCGCCGCGGCCGCACCGAGGGCCGCGTTGTCGGGGTTGGCCGTTGCCGCCGATTCGGCGGTGCTGGCGGCGATGAGCGCGAGGCCCGCGGCATTGGCCGATTTATTGGCGGCGGTGACCGCCGCGCTATGCGCTTGCGCATCGGCTTCGGGCCCGCCCTGGAAATTCCGCAGGTTCACCTGGATATCGAAGGTGATGACGTCGGGCGGTTTGATGTCGCCGTAGCCGCCGTTGAGGTCGGCCGGAACCACCGGCCGCCCGTAAGCATCCTCGCCCGCCTTGTACGCCACGTCGGGGGCGGGCACGTGCTTGACCAGCCGGGCGCAATCGCTCCTGGTGATGACGACGGTTTCCGCCGCAAGTCCCGATTGGGTGGGTGCCAGTAGGAAAGCTGCAAGAGCGAGAACGGCCGCCTGTTTCATGGGCTTCTTCCGGCTTGAGCCTGCGCCTCACGGGGCAAAATGGACCGCGACGATTGGTCGCGATGCCAGGGCCAAGTCAAGTCAAATTTCGCACATTTCCGCCCCTTTCCAGGGCAAAAAACAGGTGACGCCTAAGCACGGGTGGCCTAGAGTTCCCGCCGTTGAGCCAAACCGCTTACAAAGAATAGCGGCCCGAGTTTGGGGAGGAAATCGTTCCGGAACGCGGTTGTGGAAGTCCTAGGCTCCGCAATCGTAATCTAGAGAGCGAAGACTGCACTTAAATGGCAAAGCCGTGCCAACGGTTTTGCCATTTTTTATTTTCGTCTTGTCCCTGATTTCCTTCGAGTCCTTAGCTTCTTGGTAATTTTATTTCCCGGGCAAGCCTGTTTCGGCTTTTGACCCGGCGCCTTGGCCTGCCCATTTTGGCCGCGCATCCAGGCGGGCTCAAGCTCAGCTACGACCGCGAAAACCGGGCAGTCGCGCCGATGGGCGCCGGGCAAATAGCCGATGCTCATGAGGAATTCGCCCGTGACCTCGCCCCCGGTGAAAACGAAGGTCTCGCGGAAAAGCCGGACCCAGGAGTCTTTCGAACGGGGGTGGTGGCCATCGATCCAGGCGGCAAAGGACCCGAACCGGCCACGGAGCTCCCGGATCCGGCGGGCGTTCTCGATCACCGCCTCGACCTTGCGGCGGTTGCGGATGATGCCCGGATCCTTCAAGAGCCGGCCGACGGTGGGCGGGCCGTAACGAGCGACTTTGTCGACCTGGAAATTATCGAAGGCGCGTCTCAATGCCTCGCGCCGCTTCAGCACCAGAAGCCAGGATAGACCCGCCTGGTTGATCTCGAGCGCCAAGCGCTCGAACAGGGCATCCTCGCCCGTCAGCGGGAATCCGTATTCGCGCTCGTGATAGGGCCCGTGGAACGGGTGGCCGGGCGCGAGGTCGCAGTACCAGCTCAAGGTCCCGCCCCCGCGTTCAGGATCCCGGCGGCGAGCGAAACGAGATAATGTCGTTCGCAATAATCCAGTCGACGACGAACCACAGAACGCCGGCAATTGCCGTTGTAATGACGACCTTGAGGCCGAGCCGCGGATTGGCGGGCGCGCTGGTCGCGTGTCCCGGCTCCGGCTCGTCCGGCACGCGCACGCCCCAGGGCAGCACCATGAACAGCACCAGGAACCACAGAATCAGGAATACGGCCGAGCCGGTGAACCAGTTCATTCCTGCTCGATCTCGATCAGCGTGCCGCAGAAGTCCTTGGGGTGCAGGAACAGGACCGGCTTGTCGTGCGCCCCGGTCTTGGGCTCGCCATCGCCCAGGATGCGAACCTGACGCGACTTCAAATGGTCGCGGGCGGCCAGAATGTCCTCCACTTCCATGCAGATGTGATGAACGCCACCCGCCGGATTGCGAACCAGGAAGTTTGCGACCGGCGAGTCTTCGCCCAAGGGATGCATAAGTTCGATTTTCGTGTTCGGGAGATCGACGAAGACCACCGAGACGCCGTGGGCGGGAAAATCCTGGGCCTGGGACACCTTGGCGCCGAGCGTGTCGCGATAAAGAGCGCGCGCCGCCTCGAGGTCGGGCACCACGATCGCCACATGATTGAGCCGTCCGATCATCGAGGAACTCCCTGTTCGGGACGCCCTTATACGGCGCGGCCGCCCTTGCGAACAAGCCGCAGCTAGAGGCGCACCAGGTGAATCTGCGTCACGGGCTTGCGCCCAAGGGTCTGGTTCAAAACACGGCGCAAGGCGCGCCGCGCCGCTTCCCGCACCGCCGCGTCGTCCTCGCGCTGGTCTTCGGGAAGGCCTTCGAAGGCGGCACGGATTTCGCGCGCGACCTCGCGCATCAGGGGCGCATCGGAGCCGTTCTCCAACAGCCCGAGTAAAGAGATCTCGGGTTCGGCCGCAAGCTTGAGCGAGGAATCGATGACGAGTGTGGCGACCGCTCCGCCGTTGAAGGTCATGCGCCGGCGCTCGCGCAGCATCTCGCCTTCGGCGGGAACCAGCCGGCCCCCGTCGACCGCGAGCCGGCCGCTTTCGACCCGGCCCGTGATCTCGGCCTTTCCAGGGGCAAGCCGCAGCACCGCGCCGTTTTCGACCACCACGGCCTCGGGCACCTGGCATTCCTTGGCGAGGCGTGCCTGCTCGGCCAGATGGCGGGGTTCGCCGTGAACCGGGACCGCGATTTTTGGGCGCACCATCTGGTACATGCGGATGAGCTCGTCCCGCGCCGGGTGTCCCGAGACATGGACGAAGTCGGTGCGCTCCGTCACCACCTCGATGCCATGCTTGACCAAACGATTCACGACTCGCCCGATCGGGCGCTCGTTTCCCGGAATGATGCGCGAGGAAAATATGACGGCGTCGCCGGCCTCGAGCGCAACATGGGGATGATTGCCGGCGGCGACACGCGCGAGCGCCCCGCGCGGCTCGCCCTGGCTTCCGGTGCAAATCAAGAGCGCCTCGCGCCGCGGCAAGTTCCGCGCCGCGCTTTCATCGAGCAATTCAAGATCCCCCGACAGATAGCCGGTGCGCCGCGCCGCCTCGACCATGCGCACGAGCGCCCGGCCGACAATCACGGGTCTGCGGCCGTTGGCAGCCGCCGCCGCCGCCATGGTTTCGATGCGGGCGATGTTGGAGGCGAAGCTCGTCATCGCCACGCGGTTCTCATACCGGCCGACGATCTCGATCAGGCGCACCCGGAGGTCCGCCTCGGAGCCGGAGGTGCCCGGCTGAAATACATTGGTCGAATCGCAGATCATGGCGAGAATGCCGTCGCCGCCGAGCTTGACCAGCCCTTCCATGTCGGCGAGATCGCCGACCAAAGGATCGGGATCGAACTTCCAGTCGCCGGTATGGAGCACGGTACCGAAATCCGTGCGGATCACGACGGCATTGGGTTCGGGGATCGAATGGGTGAGGGTCACGAGCTCGATCCGGAACGGGCCCACGGTAAATTCGCCCGACAACGGCACGACGGTGATTGGGGCTTCGACCCCGGCCTCGGCCAGCTTGAGGCGCAGGATTTCCGCGGTGAAGGGCGTCGCATAGAGGGGGCAGCGCAATTGCGGCCACAAATACGGCACGGCGCCGATGTGATCCTCATGGGCGTGCGTAAGGATGAGTCCGTCGAGCCGGTCGCGCTGCGACACGATGAAAGCGGGATCGGGCATCACGATATCGACGCCCGGCGTTTCGTCATCCCCGAAAGCAATCCCGAGATCGATCATCAGCCAGCGGCCTTTGGTGCCGTAGAGGCCGAGGTTCATGCCGATCTCGCCGGCGCCCCCGAGCGCCAGGAACAGAAGCTCGTCGCCCGGAACGATGGGGTCCGTCATCGGCCTTGCGGGCGCTTTCCAGCGCTGCGCCGGTAGACAAGCATCAGGCCGCGCAGAGTGAGATCCTGATCCTGCTGGGCGATGATTTTGGTCGCCTCGGCGAACAGGGGCGCCAAGCCGCCGGTCGCGACCACCGTCATCTTCGCCCCGAACTCCGCCGTGATGCGGGAAACCAAACCTTCGATCAGCCCGACGTAACCCCAATAGACGCCCGAGCGCATGGCGGACACCGTGCCCTTGCCGATGACGCGATCCGGCTTTTTGACCGCGATGCGCGGAAGCTTGGCCGCCGCCATATGCAGGGCTTCGAGCGAAAGATTGATGCCGGGGGCGATGACGCCGCCGCAGTAATTGCCCTCCGCATCCACGATATCGAAGGTGGTCGCGGTGCCGAAATCGATGACGATGACCGGACCCCGATAGCGCTCGTGGGCGGCAACCGCATTCGCCAGCCGGTCGGCCCCCACCTCGTCGGGCTGGTCGACAAGAACGCCGATGCCAAGTTCCACGCCCAATTCCCCCAACACCAGGGGCTCGCAGTCGAAGTAGCGCCGGCAGAGCGTCATCAAGCTATGCTGGGCCGCGGGCACCACGTTGGCGATGACGGCGCCATCGATATCCGCCGGCTTCAATCCGTCGAGCGCCATGAGCTGCGTGAGCCAAATCGCGAATTCGTCGGCGGTGCGCTCGGCATCGGCCGAGCTCCGCCATTGGTGCAGCAAGGTTTCGCCGTCGTATACGGCAAATACGATATTGGTGTTGCCGGAATCGATCGCGAGCAGCATGGCCTCAAACCGCGACCGGATCGGCGAAGAACACGTCGCCCGCGGTGATCGCGCGCCTGCCCGCCCCCGTCTCCAGGATCAGCGCACCTTCGGAATCGAGTTCCAGGAACCGGCCGCGGACGCGCTCCTTGGCCAATCGGACTTCGAGCGCCGCGTTCAACCCGGCCGCGCGTGCGAGCCAGGCGGCGCGAATCGGCGCGAAGCCGTCGTCACGCCAGACCTCGTACCAGACCCGGATGGCATCGAAATAGCGTTCCATCACCGCGCGCACCGGTACCTCGCCGCAGCCCGCCGCCAAAAGGCTGGTTGCCGGAAATTCCGAACGCTTCGGAAAGCTCGCCACGTTGACGCCGGTCCCGATCACGACCCACTCGAGCGCATCGCCGGTCAATCGGGATTCGAGCAGGATACCCGCCGCCTTTTTGCCGTCGAGAAGCACGTCATTTGGCCATTTGAACCGCAACGCCACGGCTTCGGGCAAGAGAGGATCGAGGGCATCGGCGATGGCGAGCGCCGCGGCGAAGCCGAGGTTCGCGGCTTTGCTTGGGGCGCAGGCGGGACGCAGCAGCAGCGAGCCGTAGAAATTCCCGCGCGGCGATTCCCAGGTCCGCCCGCGCCGGCCGCGGCCAGCGAGCTGCGTTTCGGCCACGATGGCCAGGCCCTCCGGGGCGCCCTGTGCGGCGCGGCGGCCCACTTCTTCATTCGTACTGTCGATCGAATCGAAGGCCAGGAGGCGAAGCGGCGGCCGCAACTCCATCGCGGGCTAGCCCGAGAACAGCGCGGCGGCGGCGGCGCTCGCCGCGGTCAGGATCGGCCCCGGATAGGCAAAGAAAAGAAGCGTGAACAAACCGGTCCCTCCGATCACCCAACCCAATTCCCGGCTGACCGGGCGGTGCAGCGCATCCTTGGGCTCGTCGAAATACATGAGCTTTACGATCTTGAGGTAGTAAAAAGCCGCCACCACGCTGCTCAGCACGCCGATCACGGCCAACGTGTAAAGCTGCGCGTCGATCGCGGCGAGAAAGACATAAAGCTTGCCGAAGAACCCCGCGAGCGGCGGAATTCCCGCCATCGAGAACATGAAGATCGCGAGCCCCAAGGCCAGCATCGGATGGGTTCGCGACAATCCCGCAAGGTCGTCGATACCTTCCACCATCCGGTCGTGCTGCCGCATGCACAGCACGCAGGCCCAGGTCCCGATCACCATGACGAGATAGATCGTCATATAGATGATCACGCTTCGCACGCCGGATTCGCCGCCGGCGGCCAAACCCACCAGCGCATAGCCGACATGGCCGATGGAACTGTAGGCCAAGAGCCGCTTGATGTTGGTTTGGTTGATGGCGGCGAAAGCGCCCAGGATCATCGAGCCTGCGGAAATGACGATGAAGATCTGCTGCCATTGCTGGGCGAGCGCGCCGAAGGGCCCGATCATGACCCGCAAGAGCAAGGCCATCGCCGCCAGTTTCGGGGCCGCCGAGAAAAAGGCCGTAACGGGTGTCGGCGCGCCCTCGTAAACGTCGGGCGTCCACATGTGGAAGGGAACGGCCGCGACTTTGAAGGCCAAGCCCGCGACGACGAAGACGAGGCCGACCATGACACCGATGTTTGGGGCGGTACCCGATGCCGGCGCCAGAATGCCGGCCAGCCGCACGAATTCCGTTGTTCCGGCGAAGCCGTAGACCATCGAGGCGCCGTAAAGCAGCATGCCGGACGACAACGCGCCGAGGACGAAATATTTGAGCCCCGCCTCGCTCGAGCGCAGGGTGTCGCGCCTAATCGCGGCGAGGATATAGAGCGAGAGGCTTTGCAGCTCGAGGCCGAGATAAAGCGAAATCAGGTTATTCGCCGAAATCATCAGGAGCATGCCGAGCGTGGCGAACAGCACCAGCAGCGGATATTCGAACCGCTCGACTTTTTCGCGCCTTAGGTAATCGAGCGAACTGACGAGCGCGAAGGACGAAGCGCCCAGCACCAGAATTTTCATGAACACGGCGAAGCCGTCGGTTACGAACATGCCGGAAAAAGTAACGGTGCGCGCGGTTCCGACCGCAAACTGCATGACCAAGGCGATGAGAAACGCCAAGACCACCATCCACGACAGCAGCCGCGTGACCGTATCGCCGCGATAGACGCCGTAAACGAGCAAGGCGAGCCCGGTCACCGCCAAAAACATTTCGGGCGCGGCCGGGCCAAAGGCGGGAATCGGTTCCAAGCTCATCCCCTCATCCCAATCGTTCCGTCAATTCGCGGCCAGTGCCGCGGCGTGGGCGATCCCCGCCGTCTCATAGTGCTGCAGAAGATTGGCGACCGAGGCGTGGATCGCATCGAGGAAAGGCTCCGGATAGATCCCGATCCACAGCACGACGGCGGCAAGGGGCGCGAAAACCGCGATCTCGCGCGGGCTGAGGTCGAGGATCCGTTTCAAATCCTCTTTCTCGAGCCGGCCGAAGATCACGCGGCGGTAGAGCCACAGCATATAGGCGACCCCCAACACCATGCCGGTTGCGGCGAACGCCGCGACCCAGCGGTTGACGAGGAACCCGCCCAGAAGTGCCAGGAATTCGCCGACGAAGCCACTCGTCCCCGGCACCGCGACGGCCGCAAGCGTGAATACCATGAAGAGCGCGGCATAAACCGGCATGCGATGCACGAGTCCGCCGTAGCGCGCGATCAGCCTGCTGTGCACCCGGTCATAGACGACACCGACGCACAGGAAGAGGGCGGCGGAAACGACACCGTGAGAGAGCATCTGGACGATCGCGCCTTCCAGACCCTGGATATTGAGGGCGAAGATGCCGATGGTGACAAATCCCATGTGGGCGACCGAGGAATAGGCGATCAGTTTCTTCATGTCCTCTTGCACAAGGGCGACGAGCGACGTGTAGATCACGGCGACGACGCTGAGCGCGAACATGAACGGCACGAAATAAATCGTCGCGTCCGGCAGGAGCGGCAACGAAAGCCGCAGAAATCCGTAGCCCCCCATCTTGAGGAGCACGCCCGCCAAGATCACCGAGCCCGCGGTCGGAGCCTCGACATGGGCATCGGGAAGCCAAGTGTGGACGGGCCACATCGGAAGCTTCACCGCGAAGGAGGCGAGGAAGGCGAGAAAGATCCAAACCTGGACATTGGCCGGAATGGCGAGCTGCATAAGGGTGGGAAGGTCCGAAGTGCCGCCCCGGACATAAAGCGCGATGACGGCCAGCAGCATCAAAACCGAGCCCAAGAGCGTGAACAGGAAAAATTTGAACGCCGAATACACGCGGCGCTCGCCGCCCCAAACCCCGATGATGAGGAACATCGGGATCAGCACGCCCTCGAAGAAGATGTAGAGCAGCACGAAATCGAGCGCGCAGAACACGCCCACCATCATGGTTTCGAGCACCAGGAAGGCGATCATGTATTCCTTGACCCGGCTCGTAATCGATTCCCAGCTGGCCAAAATGCAGATCGGCGTCAGCAGGGTCGCCAGCAGAACGAAGAACACCGAGATGCCATCAACGCCCAGGTGGTAGAAGACATTGATGCCCGGAAGCCAACGCACCTTCTCTTCGAATTGGAAATCGGCGGTGGTGGTGTCGAAATTGACCCACAGCAGCAGCGACAGCGCGAAGGTGACGACAGAGGTCCACAGCGCCAGATAGCGCGCGTTGCGGGCGACGATATCGGGCTCGCCCCGAGTCACGAGTATAAAGCCCGCGCCCACCAGCGGCAGGAAGGTCACGAGCGTGAGGATCGGCCAGTTCTCCATGCCCTACCTCGCAACCGTGTAGAGATACCAAGTGACGAACGCCGCGACCCCGATCAGCATGGCGAAAGCGTAGTGGTACACGTAGCCGGTCTGAAGCGCCGCGGCGCGGCGCGCGATGAGCCGGGTGGCGGCCGCGATCCCGTCCGGCCCGACGCCGTCGATGAGGGCCCCGTCGCCCGATTTCCAGAACCCGCGCCCCAGCCAAAGCGCGGGCTGCACGAAGAGACGGTCGTAGAGCTCGTCGAAATACCACTTGTTGAGCAGGAACTTGTAAATTCCGCGGAATTGTTCGACAAAACGTTTGGGGATTCCGGGCATCGCGACATAAGCCAGTGTCGCGAGCGCAATGCCCGCAAGCGCCATGAAGGTCGGAAGCAGCTTGACGATTTCAGGCACGTGATGGGCGGCTTGGAGCGCGGCGTGCTCCGGCAGCATGGCCAAGGCACCGTTCCAGAATGTTTTCATGCCGCTGCCGACGAAGCTGTCTTTGCCCAAGATTCCGGCGAAAATTGAGCCGAGCGCAAGAATCATGAGCGGGATCGTCATGACCTTGGGCGATTCATGGACATGGGCCATGACCTTTTCGTCCGCGTGCGCCCGGCCATGGAAGGTCATGTAAATGAGCCGCCAGGAATAGAAGGCGGTCAGGAACGCCGCGGCGATCCCGAGCACGTAGGAATAGAGCCCGACGCCGCTGTGGGCGGCGAAGGCGGATTCGAGAATGATGTCCTTCGACCAAAACCCGGAGAAGAACGGAATCCCGGCCAGAGAAAGGCTTCCGATCCACATCAGGGCATAGGTCAGCGGAATCAACTTCCAGATGCCGCCCATGCGGCGCATGTCCTGTTCCCCCGACATGGCGTGGATCACCGAGCCCGCGCCCAGGAACAGCAGCGCCTTGAAGAAGGCATGCGTCATCACATGGAAGATCGCGGCGCCATAGGCCGAAACGCCGATGGCGAAGAACATGTAACCGAGTTGGCTCACGGTCGAATATGCGATGACCCGCTTGATGTCGTTCTGGGTCGCGCCCACGGTTGCGCCGAAGAAAGCGGTGGTGGCACCAATTACCGCCACCACTTGAAGCGCCCCGGGCGCGTGTTCGAACAGGGGCGACATGCGGGCCACCATGAACACACCCGCGGTCACCATGGTCGCGGCGTGAATCAGCGCCGAGACGGGCGTCGGGCCTTCCATCGCGTCGGGCAGCCAAGTATGGAGCCCGATCTGGGCCGATTTCCCCATCGCGCCTAGGAACAGGAGCAAGCAGATGACGGTCAGCGCGTCGACCTGATACCCAAGCAAATTCGCCTTGTGGCCCGCCATGCCTGCCGCGCCCGCGAAGATCGTGTCGAAATTGACCGAATCGAACAGCAGATAGACGCCCAGGATCCCGAGCGTGAATCCGACATCGCCCACCCTGTTCACGATGAAGGCCTTGATCGCGGCGGCATTGGCGCTGGGGCGGTCGTACCAGAACCCGATCAAGAGGTAGGAGCACAAGCCAACCCCTTCCCAGCCGAAGAACATCTGCACGAGGTTTGCGGCCGTCACCAGCATCAGCATGAAGAAGGTGAACAGACTCAAGTATGAGAAGAAGCGCGGGATGCCGGGATCGTGCTCCATGTAGCCGATGGAATAGACGTGGATGGCGGCCGAAACGATCGTCACCACCGACACCATCACGGCGGTAAGCGAATCGAAATGGAGCGCCCAGGAAACCTTGAGCGTGCCCGATTCGAACCAAGTGTAAATGGCAACATCGCGGACGTTGCCATCCATGACGACGTCCTTGAAGATAAATACCGAGAATATCGCGGCCAAAATCAGGCAGGCGCAGCTCACGATCTGCGCCCCGCGGTCGCCCAAAAACCGGCCGAAAAGTCCGGCGGCGAGCGCCCCCAAGAGGGGCAGGAAAACGGCGGCGGCGAACATTTAGCCCTTCAGCACGTCGATGTCTTCGACCGCGATGGTGCCGCGGTTGCGGAAATAGACCACAAGGATCGCCAAGCCCACCGCCGCCTCGGCCGCGGCGACGGTGAGAACGAACATGGCGAAGACCTGGCCGATCAGATCGCCCAGGAACGCCGAAAAAGCGACGAGATTGATGTTGACGGCAAGCAGCATCAACTCGATCGACATCAGAATCACGATCACGTTCTTGCGGTTCAAAAAGATGCCGAAGATTCCGAGCGTGAACAGGATCGCGGCGACGGTGAGATAGTGGCCGAGCCCGATCGGAAACATCTAGACCCCTCCCCTTGTCGGTACGTGTCTGAGCTCGACCGTGCGGCCGCGAGCGACCTGGGCGGCGATATCCTGTTTGCGCACGCCCTTGCGGCGGCGAAGCGTGAGGACGATGGAGCCGATCATGGCGACGAGAAGGATCAAGCCCGCGATCTGGAACAGATAGACATAGCGGGTATAGAACAGGAGGCCGAGCGCATGCGTATTGGTGACGGCATCAAGCGCCGGAATGGGTGCCGCGCCCGCGGCGGGCGCTCCCGGCGCGATCGCCCAGCCGCCGAAAACGAGCACGAGCTCGACCAGAAGTATGAGTCCGATGACGCTTCCGATCGGGAGATAGTTCAGGAATCCTTGCCGGAGTTCGGCGAAGTTGATGTCGAGCATCATCACGACGAAAAGAAACAGCACCGCGACCGCCCCGACATAGACGATCACGAGAATGAGGGCCAAAAATTCGGCCCCGGCAAGCAAGAACAGCCCGGCGGCGTTGAAGAAGGCGAGGATCAGGAACAGCACCGAATGAACGGGGTTGCGGGCGGAGATCACCATCACGCCGGCGGCGACCGCAACGGAGGCGAAAAGATAGAACATGAGACCCTGGACGATCACGCCGGCCTTGCCCCGGACAGCCCGCCCGGCTTATGTGCGATGCTCAAATCAATCCCCTGTTTTGTGCCCACCCCGGTGCCTCACCGGTAGGGGGCATCGGATTCGAGATTCTTGGCGATCTCGGCCTCCCAGCGGTCGCCGTTGGCCAGGAGTTTCTCCTTGTCGTAGATCAGTTCCTCGCGCGTTTCGGTCGCGAACTCGAAATTGGGTCCCTCGACGATGGCGTCCACCGGGCAGGCCTCGGCGCAAAATCCGCAATAGATGCATTTGGTCATGTCGATATCGTAGCGGGTGGTGCGCCGGCTGCCGTCGGCTCTGGGCTCGGCCTCGATCGTGATGGCCAGCGCCGGACACACCGCTTCGCACAGCTTGCAGGCGATGCAACGTTCCTCG
>JBGQJC010000017.1:0-42784 GCA_041498815.1 Alphaproteobacteria bacterium | reverse complement strand
TCAATGAGCCATCGAGCGCCGCTTGGGCCAGCTTTTTGAGCGCGGGATCGGTCTCGGCGCGCTCGAGAATCAATTCGAGGTTGCCCATGATCACGCTCAGCAGATTGTTGAAGTCGTGGGCGACACCGCCGGTCAACTGCCCCACGGCCTCCATCTTCTGCGCTTGGCGAAGCTGCACCTCGCTTTGCCGCAACGCCTCTTCGGCGCGCTTCCTCTCGGTGATGTCGAGCATGGCACCGACGGTGCGCACGGCACGGCGTGCCTCGCCCTCCCCTTCGAAGAACGTATGCGCCCGTGTGGTCATCCATCGGACCTCGCCGTCGCGGCGCAGGATTCGATGCTCAATGTCGTAGGGAACGTCCTTCCCCGGGTCGTGGGCGCGCCGAACGGCCGCCATGATGCGCTCCCGGTCCTCGGGATGGACGGCATCGAAATATTTCTGCAGGGTCACCGTTTCGTCCGGACTCCAGCCAAAGATCTTTCGCTGGTCCGGCGACCAATAGATGGCGTCCGTGCGCTGGTCGTGATCGTAGATCCCGATGCCAGAAACGCGGACCGCTTGGCTCAGCCGTTCCTCGCTGTCGCGCAGCGCCTCCTCGGCGCGCTTGCGCTCGGTAATGTCATGGACCGTCCCGACCATGCGGATGGCCTTGCCGCTTGGGTCGCGAAAAACCTCCCCTTTCGAGTTGATAATTCGCTCCGTCCCGTCCGGCAGGACAATCCGGTAATCGATGTCGTAGGTCTTCTGTCCGGCCATGGCGGTGTCCGCCGCTTCCTGCACCCGGTTCTTGTCATCCGGATGCACGCGCGCAAGCCAATTCTCGTTTGTCGCATTGGAGGCCTCGGGCCGATAGCCGAACAACCGGCAATGCTCTTCGGACCAGATCAGTTTGTTGCCGGGGACGTCCCAGTCCCAGCTGCCGACCCCGGCGACGCTTTCCGCCGTCGCCAGCATGGCTTGGTTTGCCCGCAACGCCGCCTCCTTTCCCAGGCGGTCGGCATCCAATTGATCGAGGAATGTCGTACTTTGCCAGACGACGAAAGCGAGGACGAAGACCGTCGAGAGCGCGAGAATCGCGATCCCGAAATTCGGGTTGATCGAGTGGTAACGTCCAAAGTTTATGACCAGAAAGCCGATGATCAGGGGAATTGTGACGGTCGCCAGAAGCAGCCGCCGCATCATCGTGCTCCCGACGCCGTCACCGATGAGCATCGCCACCCATCCGCGGTCCGGAACGGCCAATGCCGCCGAGGTGAAAAGAACAAAGAACGCCGTGGCCGTGTGCAGCGCCGTAGGTGCAGTTCCCATGAATTCATAAAGAGAATTCACGTCATAGGCATATCCCAAGAGCGCCAGTGCCGCGATCAGGTGCCCCACTATTCCCAGCGAATTTGAAATCCGCCGCAGCCATGGGGCTTTGGCGTCCAGTGTCAAAAGGACGGCAACAAACATCGTGAAACTGGAGGAGGCAAAGTACGACATGCGCCATACCGGCGCTGCGGCGCCATTGGGGGCGGTTAAGCGTTCGAAGAGCCATTGGTCGATTCCGAAATTGAAGCTGGTCGCATAGTCCGTGAGGGTCAGGACACCGATCAGCCCGGCCAGGACGGCGCTGGCACGGGCGGCCCAACGCGCCGGCCTCGCCTGAAAGTGAAAAAGGAAGAGGGCTACGCCCGAAAAGACGAATGCCACGGCCGTGATCGGCCTCATCGCGACCAAGCCGGGCAGCACCGTCGTCAGTGACGGCGTGTTCGTCCACCAGCCGACAAGGACGCCGGCGCCCAGGAGTGCGACACATATGCCGCCCATTGGCGAGAGGTACGCGGTCCATAACTCGTGGCTCGCGTTGGCCAAGGACTTCGATTTCGCCGCACTCCCTTCTCGCGCGGCTCTCTCGCCGGCGATCTGCTTTGGCTCGGTCTTCTTGCGTTGATACAACAGCGCCGCATTGACCCAAATCACCGCGATCACGAAGGCCCGGTTGATCAAATCGAGTTCCCCTATGCCTCCTTCCGGGGTCAGGAACTGGGCCGTAATCGTCAACGCCGTGCAGGCGGCAGCGGTAGCGAGAACCGCCCTCTTGCCGGGGAGCCAAAGACACAGCGTTATCACGACGGCATAGCCGATGCCGTCGCCAATGCCCGGCGGCGTCAGGCTGTCCAAGGCGAAGACACCTGCCATGGACAGGGTCAACAGTGCCGCGACCAAACGGGGCTTGGTTACAAAGTCCGGCATGAACGCATCCGGCGTCGAATTGTGGCAGGTTCAATGAGATCATGGCTAACCATGGTTAAATATTGGTGTATCCGAACGGCCACAACCGACCGCCGGCCGCGGCCAGGACCGGAGCGGGATTACGCTTTTTCCAGGCGCTATTGCCGCCCTATGCGGTGTTACGGGCTCGATCGGATCGCCATATGGCGGAACGGCGGTCTTGCGCGCCGCAGCGGCGGAGGGCATTGAAAAGGGCGGTGGGTCCGTTCGAAATCTGACATCGCGTGGTTACTCCGTTGCTCTCATTTAAGTTCGCCTCTGGCAAAAAGCGGACGGCGGCCAGCTCAGTCAAAGCCCAAACAACCGCTCGCACCGGATGTAAAGGCCGTCCTGGACGTGATGCTCATACCGGCGCCGGCAAGAGGGCGATCGGGAGCACGCAACTCGGGTTATTATTCAGATTGGTCGCGCCGCTTCGTCTCTAACGCGCCGGAGCGACAGAGGTCGCGCATAGAGCAGCACGAACAGCCCGAAGGCGCTGCTCCACGCTGCACCCGACAGGGACAGGACGAGTTGGTAATGCGCGGGAGCAAGCGGGGCGAAGAGCCGCAGGATCGCGGCCAGCGTCACGAAGAGATAAATAGCCGTCGTTCCGGGACCGGCGGTGAGCGGCCGGCCGGTATGACCGAGGGATGCGCGGGTCATGACGGCAAGCGTCATGGTTCCGATGGCCCCGGCCGTCAGCGCGTGCACGCCCACGGTCTGCGGCAAGAAAGATACGAGACCGCTGAAGCCGACCAGCAACAAACCAAGTGCGAGCCAGCCATAGCCGAGATGGAGAATCCAGAGCAGCGGCTCGCTCAGCGTTCCGATTCCGCGCCAACGCGCCAGCCGCACGCCAACAACCAATCCGGCAATGATTTCGGTCCAGGACACCGCGCGGTTTTCCGGGACAAAAATCCATAACGCGAGGACCATTGCCGTCATGACGAGGGCGGCGATGTCAAATCGGCCGAAGGCGGCGGGCGGCGGAGATTCCGGCCGCTCCTTGACCAGCCAATTTCGCGTGAAGCTCGGGATGATGCGGCCGCCAACCAAGCTGATGAGCATAAGAAGGGTCGCCACGCCCAATCGATTGCCAAGATATGCCGTCGAGGCAGCGCCCAGGGCTTCGAGATGGACGAGGAGATTGCTCACAAGCAGCAAACCAAGTGCGGCCAGCATCGGCAGGTTGCGCCAATTGCGTCCGGCCAAAATCTCGCGGGCAACCACTCCTAGAATAACAAGCGGGAAGGCAAGGTCGAGAACGGCTGCGCTGCCGGTGCCGATTTTGCCCGAAAGCAGCACCGCTACCCGGCCGACAAGCCAAAGCAGGGCAAGAGAGGCGAGCGGGCCGCCCTGAAGCGGCATCCGGCCGGTCCAATTCGGGATCGCCGTCAAAAGAAACCCGGCGACCGCCGCGCCACCAAAGCCAAAGACCATTTCGTGCACGTGCCATACGACCGGCGGCAGAGCGCCCGGTGCTTGGCCTTGCCCGATATAGAACATCAGCCAAAGCGGAATGGCCGTTGCCGCCCAGAATGCCGCGAGCAGAAAGAACGGGCGGAAGCCGGCGGAGAAAAGCGCCGAGCCGATTTGCGAGCGATAGCGAGGAATTGCGGTCAAAGCAGCTTCCCGTCGGATGCCATCCCTTCCCTCACCGCCGGTTGCATCCATTCAAGAGTATCGCGCCGCCAATGTCCCCTGAGAAATGCGCGCGCCGCCCGGAAGCGTGAAATAGGCCTTGATGTCGAGCGCGTCGACGACGCGGCGCGTCTTATCGAGAGACATGAGCGAAAAAGCGGTCGATAAAGCGTCGGCGGTGGTGGCCATCGGCGCGACGACCGAAACGCTGAGGTAGCGCCAGCTTGTCCTGCCGGTGGCAGGATCGAAGAGATGATTGAAATGGCCGGGAGCATCGAATTGCGTTCCATATCCGCCCGAGGTGGCGACCGCCTGATTCTCGATCTCGATGCGACTGGCCACTTGGCCCGGACGGACGGGATCTTCGAGGCCGACGATCCAGGGCCCGCCGGCCGGACGATCTCCGATCGCGCGCGTTTCGCCGATGTCGACCAGCGATCGATCGATCCCGGCATCGCGCAAGATGCCGACGATCCGATCGGTAATGTAGCCCTGGGCGATCCCGTTCAAGGTGATCGCCATATCCGCCCGCGAGAAACGCACTTCGCGAGGATCGATTTCGAGGGCGGAGAATCCGATGCGCCGCGCCGCCGCGTCGATATTGGCTCTGGCCGGTCCCGCCGGATCCGCATCGGGCTTCGAAAAATGCCCGGCGTATAGGTTCCAAAGCGGCTGGACGGTGGCGTCGAAGGCGCCGCCGGTGAGCCGGCTGATTTCCGCGCTTTGCCCAAGAAGCTCGACGAATTCGAGCGGCGGTTCCGCGATCCGGCCGTCGCGATTCAAGCGCGTTATCGCCGAGTCGTCGACATAGAGGCTGAAGATGCGCTCCAGACGCGCGATTTCGACCAGACAGCGTTCAATCAACCGGTCGGCCGCCGTGGCGTCAGGATGATAAATCTGCAGCATCGCGTCGGCCCCGAGTGAGACGCCCCGCCAAACCCGTAAATGCCGTTCCGGATCGGCCGCGGCCGCGACGAATTGGCCCGATGACGAGATTAGTGCGGCGGGTAAAAGCGCCAAGCCCGCGGCAGCCGCGCTGACACGAATGAACCGGCGGCGGGTAAATCGTTGTGCCGGCATGCCGATCATGGCGCGTCCTTCTTCATCCCCGTGTTCTTCATATCGTCGCCATTGGGCAGAATATAGTCCTTCGGCATTTCGTCGAAATGCACCATGCGGCCGCCATTTTCCGCCATAAAAGCTTGGGCCGCAGCCTCGTCGGAAAACGGCACGGCCTCATCCTCGCCCATGCCGCCGCGCTTGCGGCTGGCGATTACGAACAGGGCCTTGCGCGCGTCGGTCCAGACGCCAGGCCCGGGTTCGTCCCATGTCCTCGCTTTCGCCATGTCGGTCACATAGATGGCCGTAATCGCCTTGGGCTCTTCGGGCAGCAGCGTGAAGGCAAAGGTGTCGCGCACCGAAGCGAACCAGAACGGCTCGTTCCTGCCCTTGACGAAGATCTGGCCCTTGGGTCCGGAATGTTCCGAAAGCGCCATATTGCAGAATTCGGCGATCGAATCGGCGGAGATTTCCTTGGGCGGAGGTGGCGCCGATGCTTGCTCGTTCTTGCCGCAAGCGGGAAGCGCCAGCAGCAGTAGAATTGGAATGAAAGCGCGCAGGAACGGCCGGAGAGTCATAAATCCCTCCTCGCAAAGACCGTGGCGGCAAGAGAAAGCGGCAAGACCGTCCAGGCGACAAGCGTTGCGGCGAGTACGCTGGTGGCGATATCGAGCTGATCGGCCAATCCGGCCATGCCGGCGAAGAGGCTGACATTCGAGAAGCCGGTCAGGTTCAAGAGCCGGTAAACATCCGCCGGATTGGCCAGGAGGAGGATGTTGAGCACCTCGGCGGTAACCGTTTTTCCCTGGTCCACGACCAACAGCCCGAGCAGCACCATGTCGTAAAGGAGCGCAAAGAAGAGCCACAGCCCGATGGCAATGGCGCCCGCCGTGCGCGGATCGCGCACCAGCGTGCTCGCCAAATATCCGAGGGCGATGAAGGCGGCGCCGAGCAGGATGCTGGTTCCGACCATGGTCGCAAAGGCGCCCCAAGCCCCGGCCTCGACATCGCCGCCGGTAATCGCGAGGGCGACGCCGGCCGCGCCGTAACCGATCACGGTGGCAATGGCCAGGATCGCCAGATGACCAAGGAATTTGCCGGCGATCACCTCGCGCCGGGTGACCGGATAGGAAAGAAGCAGCCCCATGGTCCCGCGCTCGATATCGCCCGCGATCGCGTCGTAGGAAATGAGCAAGGCGATGAGCGGCACGAGGAAGATGGTGAGGCTTGAGAGGCTGACGATGATGACGGAAAGCGGGCTCACGCCGACGGTGCCGGTGGGCGCGCTTCCGAGAAGCGCCAAACTCAAGGCGAGCGCGGCCATCAGCAGCGTCATCGCGACCACCCAGCGGTTGCGCAGCCCGTCGCGAATTTCCTTTCCGGCAAGGATCGCGATCGTCCTCACTGGGCCGCCTCCTGATGAATTTCGCGCCGCAGGAAATGGGCATAGATATCGTCCAAGGTCGGCGCCGAGATTTCGATGTCGCGAAATGGCAGGCGCGATTGGCCAAGTTTTCGAATGAGGGACGACTTATCGGCGGCGGGGCATTGGATCTCCAAGACGCCTTTGCCGATCCATTCCCATTGCGCCGCATTGCCGAATATCTCGGGCGCAAGCGTCACTGCATCGCTCTCGAATGTAAGGCGAATTCGCACCGGCCGCTCGGCCAAGTGCCGCAATTCGGAAATCGTCCCATCCGCGACCTTGTGGCCGAGATTCATGACCACAACGCGATCCGACCGGCCTTCCAGCTCCGCCAGCGCATGAGACGAAATCAAAACAGTCGCGCCGTCGCGCGCGAGCTCGCCGACGATTTCGTAAAAACTTTGCCGCAAAACCGGATCGAGACCGCTGGTCGGTTCATCCAATAGCAATACTTGCGGCTTTCCGATCAAGGCCTGGGCCAGGCCGATACGCTGACGCATACCCTTGGAATAAGTTTGGATGCGGCGGCCCGCCGCCTCGGCGATGCCGACACGCTCCAAAATCATGCGGTTCCCGGCAACCGGCCGGCGCTTAAGACGCGCATAGAAATCCATGAGCTCGAAGCCGGTCATTGCCGGATGTAACACCAGATTTTCCGGCAGATAGCCGATTTGCATTTTGGAGCGGATAGCGGCGCCGTGCGCAGGGTCTTCACCCAATACCTGCACCTGACCTTGGGTGGGACGGATCAATCCGAGCATGAGCTTGATCAAGGTGCTCTTGCCGGCGCCGTTGTGGCCGACCAAGGCAATACGCTCGCCGGCGCGCAATGTCAGATCGACGGCTTCGACGCCAAGTTGCGCGCCGTAGCGTTTGGTGACGCCGGAAAGCGTAATGGTGGTCTCGCTCATGGTGCCGCCTTCCCCTCTGGCTGCGCAGGCGGTGCCTGGGCGGCGGCTTGCGCCAGATGCGCGGTGGGAATTTCGGGCGGTTTCATGAGCGGCGCGCTGTCGATGACGCCCCCGGGGTGCAGCGCCGGGAATTGCGACTGGGCCCAGCGCACCACCTGGGTGGCCGGGCTATTGAGGAGCAGTTTGGCGGCGGGGTATCGCCAGACCACCTGGTCAATCACGTCATTGGGGCGGTAAGCGGTGTCGGCAATGCCGTCGCCGTTGAGATCGAAGGCCGGATCGTCGCTCCAATAATTGCCGCGGCCGTCCTTTGACCAGTCGAGATATCGGGTGCCGACATACATGACCTGGGTCTCATTGCCGATGAAGGCGTTCTCGGAAAATGTATTCCGTTCCGATCCGGCGGTGAAGTGAATGCCGATCCGGCAGCCCTCGAACCAATTCCGGTCGATCCGGTTCTTGTTGGCGTTATAGATGAACAGGCATTTGTTGCCGCCGCGCAGCACGGCATTTCCTTCGACATCGGAGTTGTTCGCGTAATTGAGAAGCAAGCCGTGATCGCGATCATTGACCGATACGTTGCCGTGGATCGCCAGCCGGTCTGAATACATCATGACGAACCCGGCGTGGTTGCCGATCGAGATATTGTCGCTGATCTCGCTGTCGTTCGTGTACATGTAATGGATGGCGAAGCGGACACCGTGGAGCCGGTTGCCATGAAAGACGTCGTTTCGACTCACATTTGTGAAAATGCCGTCGCGACCGCCGGTGATGTCGTTATCGAGAATCTTCGCGCCCGGCGCATTCCAAAGATAAATGCCGTTGCCGGCTTCGCTCTGCCACAAATCCGTGCGGCCGATGATCTTGTTGCCTTTCACGACGGCATCGGCCGGCCCGTGGACATAGACGCCGACGAGGTTCCCTTCGATGTCATTGTTTTCGACGACCGCGCGCGCCGCAGTCTGTTCCAGAAAAACCGCGGCATCCATTTGATCGAGCCGGGTTCCCGAACCCCGGAGGCCGAGGCCGCGGATGACGACATCGGGCGATGTCACTTCGATCACACGGCCGGAACCCTTGCCGTCGATGATGGCGCCCGCTTCGCCCTCGAGCGTCAGGGGCTTGTCGATCGTGACCGGCCCCTCGTATACGCCCGGACCCATTTTCAATGTGTCGTGAGGTCTGGCGCCGGCGACGGCGCGGCGAAGATTGTCGCCGCCCGCCGTGACTTCGATGGTTTTACCCGCCGCGCTCGCGGCGAAAAGCAGGATACCGGCCGCCACCGCTACAGGTCCCCGCTCCACGCCGCGCCGCAGCGCGCCGATCATGCTTTCTTCGGCTCCACGATCATGCGTCCCGACATCTCCATATGCAGCGCGTGGCAGAACCATTGGCAGTAGTACCAATGGACGCCGGGCCGGTCGGCGATGAAGGTCACCGACGACGTTTGATGCGGCCCGATCTCCATGCAGATGCCGTGTCGCACCAGGGTGAAGCCGTGGGTGAGGTCTTCCACGTCATCCATGTTTGTGACGTAGACCGTGACCTCATCGCCCTGTTTCACCGTGAACTTTTCGAGGCTGAAGATCGGCGCGATCGAGTGCATGTAGACCCGCACCTTGTTGCCGTCGCGAATTACATCCTTGGCTTCTTCCAACTTGACGCCGTCTTTGGCCGCTTGTTTGCGCGCGTCTTCCCACATCGGATCGTCGCGTTTGTAGATCATGACGGGATTGACCTTGGAGCGGTGAACGATGCAGGTGTCGTGCGGCTCCGCGAAGCTGGGGCCGTCGTGAACGATCTTCATCTCGTCGCCGGAAATGTCGATCAGCTGGTCGTTCTCGGGATGCAGCGGGCCGACCGGCAGAAACCGGTCTTTCGAAAACTTGTTGAGCGATACGAGCCATTTGCCGTCGGCTTCCTTGGTCTCGCCCATGCTCGAGTGGTTGTGACCGGGCTGGTAGTGCACGTCGAGCTTCTGGACAATCGGGTTCACCTTCTCGCCCTTATAGGCGCGGCGCGCCTTGTCGATGTTCCACTTCACCATCTGGCTGTCGAGGAAAAGGGTGGTGAAGGCATTGCCCTTGCCGTCATAGGCCGTATGCAGCGGGCCCAGGCCCAATTCGGGTTCGGCCACCACCACGTCGCGCGGCTTGATCTTGTCGTCGAACAAATCGTCGAACAGGCGGACGTCAAGCAACGTCACGGTCGGCGACAGCTTGCCGTTGATCGCCACATGAATGCCATCGGGCGCCGTATTGCAACCATGCGGATTGTTCGAAATCGGCACGTAACGAGTGTAAGGCGATCCATGGCGACCGTCGACCACCGGAACGCCGCCCATTTCCTTGAAATCGCCCTTTTTGACCGCCTCTTCGATGCGCTTGATGTTGAAGATGACGGCCCAATCCTGTTCGGCGGAGGTCATTTCGGCGAGCGTCATGCCGCGTTCCGAATTATAGCAGGTCGAGAACGCGTATTTGCCCTGATAGTCGGCGTCGGTGTTATCGAGATTACCGTCGACCAAAACCTGCCACGCGACTTTCATGGTTTCACCGTCCACCGCCGTGTAGACCGACCAATATTGCTTGGGGTCGTCGAGGATCTTGCCGTCGTTCGGGATCGGGATGATGTGTTCGCTATTGGCGAAAACGTATCCCGTCTTCGGATATTTCTGCAGTCGAAGGCCGTGGATATCCGAAGCATTCGGGATTTCGATGATCTTGTCGGTTTTCATCACGTCGCAACGCACCCGCACGACCCGGCAATTGGCCTTGTCGTTGGCGAATAAATAACGCCCGTCGAACGTCCCATCGGTGAAGGACATGTGCGGATGGTGCAAATCGCCGTTCATGAATATGCCGCCCCGCGACTTCAAGAATTCCTTCGTCTGCGGCAACAAGCCCTCGGTCAGAATCTTGCGGCTTTCGTTGGTAAGGCCCCAGCCCGTCGCGCTGCAGCGGTTGTACACCGGGATCCGCATCAGCTCGCGCATGGATGGCATGCCAATGATCCGGATTTCGCCGGAATGGCCGCCGCTGCAGAAGCCGTAATATTCGTCGAGATCGCCGGGACGTACTTCGGCGCCGCGATGCTCCCGTTCCCGCTCGCGCTTCTTGTCATCGGCCAGGGCGCTACCCGCCATGGCCGTGAGCCCGGCGCCGCCGATAGCGCCCGAGACACCGGCAACGCCGGCGACGGTTGCCGTTGTGCCCAGCAGGCGGCGGCGGCTGATCCCGCCGCCCGCGGGCGACTCGGCCTTTTTCTCATCGCCGTCGATGTCGGGTTTGGAGGTTGGGGAGTTTGACGGAGCGTCGGATGCCATCGGCGTTTCTCCTTTGGTTTAACGTCATCGCGGCCGGTTCGGAGCGAATCGCCCGAAAGTAGAACATGACTGAAAAATATATCTTTTTACTTGCCGATTTATCTTTGACCTAGATCAAGTTCGGCCCCTAAGAGCCATTACGCCGTCGTGCGGAACCCAAGAGTTTCATGGAGTGATCCTGCGCAAGTTCGGCGGTGCGCATCGTCAGCCCCATCATCAATCCATTCGTCTCATGGCGAAGCCTGGACGCTCTCCGAGGTCCGTACCGCGGGGCGCATATTCGGCGAGGTCGCCGCCCGGCGTTTTTCCGCCTTGAGACGCCGTTGAATCACGACGGGGCATTTGTGATCGTGATGATAGAGCATTTGGCAATGCAGGCACTGTATGCATTCGTTGGGGTTGATATGTCCTTCCGGATGGATTGACTGTACCGGACATTCAATGGCGCAACGTTGACACGGATTGCCGCATTCCTTGTAGCGCCTGAGCCAATCGAACATGCGCAGGCGCGCCGGAATGGCGAGTGCGGCGCCGAGCGGACAGAGATACCGGCAGAAGAATCGCTCGATGAAAAGTCCGGCACCGAGCAGCATGACGGCATAAAGCACGAAGGGCCAGTCGCGGACGAATCGGAGCACGATCGCGGTCTTGAACGGCTCGACCTCCGACGCCTCTTCGCCAAGCGACAGGTAATATAGAGAGAGGCCGAACAGAACGAGGAAGATGATGTATTTGATCGGCCAAAGCCGTTGATGCACGGCAAACGGCACCTTGATCTGCGGCACACGAAGCAGTTTCGCCCCGCGATTCGTCAGCTCTTGAAGCGCGCCGAACGGGCAAAGCCAGCCGCAATAGGCACCGCGGCCCCAGAACAGAAGCGCCGCGGCGACCGCGGACCAGAGAATGAAGATCAACGGATCGACCAGGAAATAGTCCCAGCGGAAATCGGTGCGGAGCGAATTCGCGAAGGCCAGGATGTTGACGACCGAAAGTTGGGCCTGGGCGTACCAGCCGATCCAGACCAGGGTAAACGCCAAAAAGGCGAGCCGCACGCGGTCATAAAGAACGGGACGGCGCACAAAGAAATCCTGGAAGAAGAAGATACCCGTCAGGACCAGGATGGCGGCCGCGAGGATTGCGATATCGACGACTTTGGTACGCCATACGCGCAGCCACAACGGCTCTTCTTGCGGCTCTGCCGCCGCTGACGTCGTTGCGGGAGCGCTGGCCGGTGGCGATGCAGCTGGCGGATTCGAATTTGCCGCCGCCGGTGGCTGTGCCGGCTTTTCCGCGATGACGTATTTGTCCGGCAGCGTGTAACTCAATTCAAAGATCAGAAACGCTTTGTCGCGCCCGCCAATTTGCCGCTGGACCAAGAGCTTCAGGACGAAAGGGGCCGTCGGGTCGAGGCGCTGGCCTTCCGGGATGCTGAACAAGCTTATTTCGCTGAATTGCGGCGCGCCGTCGGCGGCGATATCGCCAAGGCGCTTCTGGTCGCGGTCGTGGAAGCGGAAAATATCTTCGCCCTGAACGATTTCGATACGGTCGAAAATTCCGCCCCGGACGTATCCAGATCCTTTGAAGGAATACCGGCCGTTTCCGGCGATAAGCACCGCCTGCTCGCCCGGCTTCACCCGCTCCTTCAATTGCCGATAGCCGGCATCGCCGAGCAAACTCCGGCCGATCGAAGGCACGCTGGCCAGACCCAGATAGAGATCGATGAAATCCTCGTTTTCGGTTTCCTCCCCTCCCGCCTCCGGCTTCTCGACGGCGAGCGGATTACCCGATTTGATGAAAGCTTGATCGACGTCGTCCACGGTGAGCGTGAGTTTACGCACCGATCCGTCGCCGAGCAGCGATTGCCAATTTTCCGCCGCCGTTTTCGAATCATCGATTTTTTTCGTGACGGAGACCGCGGCGGCCTCTTTCTGTGCGCCGCCGAGGCCGCGCGCACGGGAAAATCGAGTCGCCGACCGGGTGATGCTGTCGGCAATGACCATGGTGGTGACGGTGGCGCCGCTGACGATATCGACCGGCGACGCGGCCGAATTTGCCGCCGGCGTTTGAAGAATATTCTTGCCGACGTAATCATTGATGACCTTCTCGATCTTCGCGACGGGAATTCCGACCAGAACGATCGGCTCATGATGTTCGACGAGCTTGGCACCGACGATTTTTCCGCCGAGGTCGATGCCGATCACGATATCGATCGGCTTTCCGGAATACCCGTTGGAGCTGACGACGTCGGAATCGAGATAGACGTAGCCGGTGGTCTCCGTGCCCCTGTAGGCGGCAGCCGCAGGCGGCGTTCCTTCGACCGGGCCCAGCCGTTCGGCGCCTGGGAAAATCTCGGTCAATTGTATCTTGTCGAGAAATTGCGGAAGGCGCGTAGCGGTCTGCGCGATGGCCGACGAAGCGAAAGCGAATATCCAGATCGCCGCCGCGACGGCAAGCGTCAATGCGACGCTTTGGCGACTCGGCCCCCGGCGACGATGCGCCGATTTGCAACGAGATTGGGGCGAGAACGGGTTCGAGGTTTTCCCGTGCTCCATTCGTTGCTTCAGGCCGTGGGATCGAAGTTTAGCTTCCATTTCACCGCGCCAATCCGCTCCGCCGTTCGCACGCCGCTCTCGGCATTTTCATCCGATGCTGTGTTCGAGCGAAAAAAATGATACACTTCCAATACCTCAAAGACAATTGGGACGGCCGTCGCCGAATTTTGGGCGAGCCTCATGGCCCTAATTTTGAATCGGACCATCAGGCGGAAGCGTTCGAACTAATCCGTTGAGATAGCCGCGAACGGAGTCATGCCCATGGGTCTTCTGAAGACCGAACCGGCTGGACGCGTCGCATCCGTCGATGAATTAATCGCGATCGCCCATGCGATGGAACGCGAGGCGGGCAAGCGATATCGCCAGTTCTCGCAACGCATGCGTATTCAGGGCGAGAACGAGGTTGCCGCGCTGTTCGCGTTTCTCGCCGGCATTGAAGACAAGCACGCCGATCAGGTCGATGCGCGCTCGCGGATGATCGTCGGCAAGGCTCCCGATCCGGCCGACATCAGATGGGAGCTTCCGGAGAACTTCGATGAAGAGGAAGCAAGCTCGTATCTTTTGACGCCTTACCGGGCGCTGGCAATCGCCGTTCGCAACGAAGAGCGCGCCTTCGCTTTCTATAGCTATCTGGCGGCGGGAACCGAGGACGAAAAAGTAAGGCAGTTCGCCGAGGAGTTTGCCAAGGACGAACTGGATCACGCCGGATTGTTGCGCCGGGAGCGCCGCAAAGCATGGCGCCGCGAAGGCCGCGATGGACCGTTCGGATTCCGGAAAATGGAAAAACCGGAATCGGTAGACATGTTGCGCAGCCAAGCCGCGGCCATGGAACGCTCGTCCGCGGAGCGGCACCGTTTGCTGGCGGCGGCGCTGCGCGAGGAAGGCGATCCGGAAACCGCACGATTGTTCGATGACGCGGCGGCGGACGAAGAGGCCTGTGCCGGATCGATCGCCGAGAAGCTTGGCGGCGAACAGGCCGTTGCCGTGGGGCAAGCAACGCCAAGCGGCGTCATGGATGGGCTTCGCCTGCTGGAGTTTGCATTCGAACGCTATTCGGACATCGTGGAAACCGCCGGCGATGAAGCGGTGATGCTGGAGGCTCAGGCGCTTGCTGAGCGTGCCCTGCGCCGTTTGACCCGGGTGCGGGGATCGATCGGCAACGAATTGCTTACGGGCCGTCGCGCCGGTCAATAGCGGCGGGCGAGCGGTGCCTACGATTGTCAAGGCGCCGGATTGCGGGGCCGCGGTTCAGGGCTCTTGCGGCGGGGTCTGAGAAGGGGGATCAACTTCGTCGTCGAACAGAATGCGGCGCGCGGCGCCCTCGAGGTCGTCGAACTGGCCGGTCTTGAGCGCCCAGATGAAGGCGCCCAGGCCCAAGAGCCCGAGAAATAGGGCAATCGGGATCAAGACGATGATGACATCCACCGCGTAGTCCCCAAAGTCAGGCGGAGCGCGTTACCGGTAACCAGTAGCGATGAGCTCGACATCGCCAGCGCCGCAATCAGCGGCGTCATGATCCCCATCATCGCCAGAGGCACCGTCGCCGCATTGTAAAGCAGCGCAAGCGCGAAGTTCTGCTTAACCAAACGGTTGGCGCGGCGCGCCACGTCGATCACCTCGATGATCGGCGCAAGATTGCGTCCTTGAAACACGATGTCGGCCGCGGTCTGGCTGATGTCGGCGGCGGACGAAGGCGAAATCGAAACATGGGCCGCGGCCAAAGCCGGGGCGTCGTTGAGCCCGTCGCCCGCCATCATCACGCGCCGCCCGCTGCCGGCGAGCGCGTTCAGGCGCGCGACCTTGTCGGCCGGGGTGCAGTCCGCGCGCCAGCGTTCGATTCCGGCCACCGCCGCGATATTGCCGGCCGCCTCGGCGCGGTCGCCCGAAAGCATTTCGACGGCGATGCCACGGGAGGACAGCGCCGCGATCACGTCCCGCGCGTCATGCCGCAGCGCCTCGGCGAAGCGAAATCGCACGGGCTCTTGCCCTGGCGCCGCAAACCATAGCTCGGCCGCGTCGTCGTCTTGCGCCTTGCCGCCGCACCAGCGCCGGCTGCCAAGCCGGACTTCGCCGTCCGGGCCGGCGCGGCGAAGGCCGAAGCCGGGGATTTCCTCGATCCCGTCGGGCGGCCTTGCCCCGGGCACCGCTGCGGCAAGCGCGCGAGCGAGCGGATGCTTGCTTGCCGCGGCCAAGCTCGCCGCCGCCGACAACACATCGGGCGCCAGTCTCGGATCGCGGAGGAAGACCGGCGCTCCTTCCGTCAGCGTGCCGGTCTTGTCGAAGACCGCAGTATCGATCGCGGCCAGACGCTCCAACGCCGTCGGCGACTTGAGCAGGATTCCCTGGCCGAAAAGCCGCCCAGCCGCGGCGACCTGAACGACGGGAACGGCCAGCGCCAGGGCGCAAGGGCAGGTCACGATCAAGACCGCGACGGCGTTCAAGAGCGCGGCTTGCCACGGCGCGCCCAGCGCGAAGAACCACACCACGAACGTCGCCGCCGCAAAGAAGTGGACCGCGGGAACATAGGCCCGCGCTAGGCGGTCGGCGATTGCGACAAAGCGCGCGCGGCCCTGCTCCGCCGCCTCCATCAGTCCGACGATTTCGGCAAGCAGGGTGCTCCCGGCTGCGCCCGACACTTCGATCCGCAGCAGCCCGCTCATGTTGAGCGTGCCGGCGTAGACTTGCGATCCGGGAGCGACCCGCGCCGGCACGGTTTCGCCGGTGAGCAAGCTCGTATCCACCTCGGAAGCGCCTTCGCGCACACGGCCGTCGGCGGCGATCCGCTCGCCCGCCGCGACGATCACCGTCATCCCCGGTTTCAATTGCGCCGGCGGCAGCAACCGGCGCGCCTCCGATGGCTCCTCGACCGTGGCGGCGCTTCCCGAAAGGGCCACCAGCCGCTCAGCGGCGGACCGCGCGCGCCCCCGCGCCCGGCTCTCCAGATACCGGCCGATTAGGAGGAAGAACAGAAGCGCTGTTGCGGCGTCGAAATAGGCGTAGCGGCCGCCGGTCGCGGTTTCATAAAGGCTCATGGCGGAGGCGAGGATCACGGCAAGGGATATCGGAACGTCCATGTTAGCACGGCCATGGGAGAGCGCCGCGATCGCGCCGCGATAAAACGGCCGCCCGGCATAGGCGATCGCGGGCAGCGCGATCAGCGCCGAGAACCAATAGAGAAGCTCGCGCGTAGCAATCCCCATGCCTTCGCCAAATCCGGCCCACACCGCAATCGAAAGGAGCATCACGTTGCCGGCGGCAAATCCCGCCACCGCCATCGCCCGCAACAATTCCTTGTCGCGCGCGGAAGACGCCGCGGCCAACAGCGCCGCATCATAGGGAACAAGCCTGTAGCCGAGCGCCTCGACAAGCGCGGCCAGCTCGTTCACGCTCGTTTTTGCGCCGTGCCAAGCGAGCGTCAGGCGGCGCGTCGTCATGTTGATCCGTGCCGTATCCACGCCGCTCTGGCGCGAAAGCACCGACTCGATCAGCCACACGCAGGCGGCGCAGTGAAGCCCTTCGACCATGAAATGCGCGCGCCGGGTGCCGTCCGCCGCCGTCGCCGCGAATGCGGTGAAGTCGGTCGTGCCGTCCCTCGTTTCGGGCTTAAGCGACGGCTGAGCGGAATCGAGCGTGCGGCGGCGGTAGTAGCTTGAAAGGCCGAGGTCGCGGACGATGCCAAACGCGGCCTCGCAGCCGCGGCAGCAGAATCCCGATGCCGCGTCGCCCGGCGCGAGCGGGGCGGCGCAGTGGCGGCAGAATGCCGCGGCCTCACTCGGGAACGAAGATTCGGCGGGTCGTCTGATTGCTTGCGCCGTCATGGCTTGCGGTCACCACCATGTCCCAAACCCCGGGGAGCGGGAGCACCGGCTGTGCTTCGTAGTGCCCGGCCCCGGTTTCGGCGAGCGCCACGTCGGTGTCCAAGCCCTGGCTCGTCGGGCGAATGAAATGGGCGGTGAGCACGCCGCCCGTCAGCGCCGCCCCGTCGCGGCCGTGCAATGTCACCGCGAGCCGCACATGGCCGCGGTCGGGTGCCGAAAAATCCACCCCCACTTGCCAGCCAAGCCCGACCTCCGCTTTCGCTTGTGCCAGCGTCTGGTTATAGGCCAGCCCCTTTTCGTAAGCGTTCTCGGTGGTGACGCCGGTGAAGCTCTCGAGCGAATAAGCGATGAGGGCGCCGTTGGCGGCGGCCACGACCACGAAAAACGCGGCCAAGAGCCAAGCCACCGCCCGGCCCGCCCGCCGGCTCTCGGCGGCGGCGCGCAAACTCACCGGCTGAAGCGATCCTTCCGTCATCGGCGCGGTCCCAGGAACACCGTATCATAAGTGGCGGTTTCACCGCTCGTCTCGTCGCGCAGCGTCAGGCGGAGCGGGGCCGATTCGGCCGTGAGGTTCGCCCGCGGCGCGTGAACGAAGATCCGGTACGGGGTCACCGTGTCGGGCCCGCCGGTCAGATCGAGCTCGTTTTTCTTTTCCTCGTCTTCGCTGACGACGCGAAGGTCGATCCCCTCGATGCCGGTCACGGTGAGCTCGAATTCGCCGGCCGTGCGGTGCTTGTTCAGGATCTTGACGGTATAGGCGTTGCGCACGCTGCCGTCGCGCAACAGCACATAAAGCGGATTCCGGTCGTGCAGCACGTTAAGGCCGATGGTCGGCCGCGTAGCGAGGCTGTAAAGCATGACGCCGCCCACGACCGCGAGCAACGCGCCGTAAACCGCCATGCGCGGCCGAAGCAAGCGATACCCGGTCTCGCGGCCCTGCTCGCGGGCAAGCTGCCTCGCCTCGGTGTCGAAACCGATCAGCCAGCGCGGCAAGCCCACCTTGTCCATGACGGCGTTGCAGGCGTCGATGCACAGGCCGCAACCGATGCATTCCAGCTGCTGGCCGTCGCGGATGTCGATGCCGGTGGGGCAGACGGCCACGCACTGGTTGCACGCGACGCAATGCCCGCGGCCTTCCCAGGATTCGCCCGGCTTATGGTGCCCGCGCGGCTCGCCGCGCCATTTTTCATAGGTGACGACGAGCGTGTGCTCGTCGAACATGGCGCCCTGGAAGCGGGCATAAGGGCACATATAGGTGCACACCTGCTCGCGGGCGTGCCCCGCCAAGAGATACGTCGTGCACGTCAATAGCGCGATGGTCGTCCACACCGCGCTTGAGGCCTGAAGGGTTGCGATCTCGCGCACCACCGTCGGCGCGTCGGTGAAATACAAAACCCACGCGCCGCCCGTCAGCGCCGCGACCGCCAGCCACACGCCGTGCTTGAGCGCGCGCTTGAACAGCTTCTCGCGGGTCATCGGGCTTTGATCGAGCTTGATCTGGGCGTCACGGTTGCCCTCGATCCAGCGCTCGACCAGCATGAAAAGATCGGTCCACACCGTTTGCGGGCAGGCGTAGCCGCACCAGATGCGCCCGGCCAAGCTCGTCATGAAGAATAAGGCAATGGCCGCGACGATCAGTATCCCGGTGACGTAATAGACCTCTTGCGGCCAGATCTCGATCCCGAAGAAATAGGCGCGGCGTGCCGGCAGATCGATCAGCACCGCCTGGTCCGGCACGCCCAGGCCGCGGTCGTACCGGATCCACGGCACGGTGTAATAGATTCCAAGGAGCAAGATCAGCGCGGCCCATTTCAGGCGCCGGAAAATCCCGTCCACCCGCTTGGGATGGACGGGAATGCGCGGGGCATAAAGCGGGCTCTTGCCGCCCGCGGTCACTGATACGGCGTCTTCGATATGGACCATGGCGCTCAATGGTGGCGCTGAAACGGGCGCATGCCGGTCCGAAGCCCGGGCCCGGAACGCCCCGTTTATGGCGTCAGTCTCTCAATCGATGCGGCCGGCCTATTGCCCGCCGCCCAGCGAGTGGACATAGACCGCCAGCATCTTGATCGTGGTCTCGGACAACCGCTCGCTCCAGGCCGGCATCACGCCGCGCCGCGCGTTGGTAATGGTTTCCACCACCGTCGCCTTGTCGCCGCCATAGAGCCAAATGTCGTCGCTGAGGCGCGGTGCGCCGATGTCGGTATTGCCTTCGCCGTTCGCGCCGTGGCAGGTGGCGCAGTTGTCGGCGAAGATCTGCGCCCCGCGTTTAATCGCGGCCTCGTCGCCCTTCATTCCCGAAAGCGAGAGCACGTAATCGGCCGCGTCCGAGACCTGCTCGGGGGTCAGAATGCCGTCGGCCCCGAACCGGGGCATGTCCGTGGAATGCGCCTTTTCGTTGCCGTTGCGGGCGCCATACATGACGGTGGTGAAGATGGCGTCGATGGTTCCGCCCCACAGCCAATCGTCGTCGGCCAGATTGGGGTATCCCTTGGCCCCGGTCCCGCCCGAGCCGTGGCACGGCACGCAGTTGTCGGCGAAAGCCGCGCGCCCGCCGGCCTGCGCGAAATCGAGCAGTTCCTTGTCCGCCATGATCTGCTGGACCGATGCCGACTTGATTTTGTCGACATACGCCGCCTTGGCCGCGTCCGCCGCCTGCATCTGCTCGGCCAAGGTCCGGTACTGCGACCATCCGAGCACGCCGCGGGTGTAATCGCGCAGGCCGGGCCAGGCGGGATAGACGATCCAGTAGCCGACCGCCCAAACGATGGTGACGTAGAACGTCCATACCCACCAGCGCGGCAGCGGCGTGTCGAGCTCCTTGATCCCATCCCACTCGTGGCCGGTGGTCTCAGTCCCCGTAACGGCGTCCTTTTCCACCTTGGTCGGCATCGCCTCTTCTCTCTAGTCTTTGTCCTCGAACGGAATGCGGCCGTATTGCTCGAGACGCTTCTTGTGCGACGGCCACAGCGTCCAGGCGACGATCGCGACGAACAGCACGAAGGCCCCTACGGTCCAAAGGGAATGCAGCGCGCGCAGGAGGAAATTCGACTCCATGTCCTTTTACTTTCGCGCGTAATCGGGGTTGTAGGTCGTGAAATCCACGAGCGTCCCCAGCATTTGCAAATAGGCGACGAGCGCGTCCATCTCGGTGACCGCGCCGGGATTGCCGTCGAAATCGCCGGTCTTGGCCTTGGGATAGCGGGCCAATAGGCCCTTGGTATCGGCGCCCGGCGCGTCCTGCGCCTCGAGATCGGCCTTGGCGTCGGCGATCATCTCGTCGCTGTACGGCACGCCGACGATGCGCAGCGTCCGCAGATGATCGGCGATGTCGTCGTAACGCAGCGGCCGGTTCAGGAATCCATAAGAGGGCATGACCGATTCGGGCACCACCGCGCGCGGGTCGTTGAGATGCGCCACGTGCCAGTCGTTGGAATATTTGCCGCCGACGCGGGCCAAATCCGGCCCGGTGCGCTTCGATCCCCATTGGAAGGGATGGTCGTACATACTTTCCGCCGCCAGGCTGTAATGGCCGTAGCGCTCGACCTCGTCGCGGAAGGGGCGGATCTGCTGGCTGTGGCAGACGTAGCAGCCCTCGCGGACGTAGATGTTGCTCCCCATGAGCTCGAGCGGCGAATAGGGGCGCATGCCCTCCACCTTCTCGATCGTCGATTCGATCGTGAACAGCGGCACGATCTCGACCAGCCCGCCGATTGCGATCATGACCAAAATCCCGACCAGAAGCAGGATCACGTTGGTCTCGAAGGCTTCGTGTTTCAGCATCGCCCGGTCCTCAGCGCCCGGCGGCGGCGGCGGCCGCGACAGCGGCCGGCGCTTCGACATCGCCGCGCGCCGTGCGCCACAGGTTGTAGACCATCACCAGCGCGCCCGCGAAAAACAGCGCGCCGCCCATGGCGCGAATCACATAGAAGGGATGCATCGCCGCCACAGTCTCGGCGAAGGAGTATTCGAGGAATCCCAGGTTGTCATAAGAGCGCCACATCAGCCCCTGCAGAATCCCCGAAACCCACATCGCGGTGATGTAGAGCACGATGCCGATGGTGGCGATCCAGAAGTGGTAGCTGACGAGCCGCAGCGAATAGACTTCCTTACGGCCCCAGAGCTTGGGAAGCAGGAAATAGATCGCGCCGAAGCTGACGAAGGCGACCCAGCCCAAGGCCCCGGAATGGACATGGCCGATGGTCCAGTCGGTGTAATGGCTGAGCGCGTTCACCGACTTGATGGACATCAGCGGGCCCTCGAAGGTCGCCATGCCGTAGAACGCAACGGCGGTGATCATGAAACGCAGCACCGGGTCGGTGCGCAATTTGTCCCAGGCGCCGGACAGCGTCATGATGCCGTTGATCATCCCGCCCCAAGACGGCATCCACAGCATGATGGAAAAGGTCATGCCAAGGGTCTGCGTCCATTCCGGCAGCGCGGTGTAATGGAGATGGTGCGGCCCCGCCCAGATGTAGAGGAAGATGAGCGCCCAGAAGTGGATGATGGACAGCCGGTAAGAATAGATCGGCCGATCCGCGCGCTTCGGCACGAAGTAATACATGAGGCCGAGAAAACCGGCGGTGAGGAAGAACCCGACCGCGTTGTGCCCGTACCACCACTGGGTCATCGCATCGCGCACGCCGGCAAACAGCGAATAGCTTTTGGTGCCGAAGAAGGAAACCGGCACCGCAAGGTTGTTCACCACGTGCAGCATCGCGACGGTGACGATGAAAGAGAGATAAAACCAGTTCGCGACGTAGATGTGGGGTTCCTTGCGCTTGACGATGGTGCCCGTGAAGATGAGGAGATAGACGACCCACACCAGGGTGAGCCACAGGTCGGTGTACCATTCCGGCTCGGCGTATTCGCGGGATTCGGTGATTCCCATCAGATAGCCGCTCGCCGCCAGCACGATGAACAGCTGGTAGCCCCAGAACACGAACATGGCCAGGCGCTCGCCGCCGAAGAGGGAGGTGCGGCAGGTGCGCTGGACGACGTAGAGCGACGTGCCGAGAAGGACGTTGCCGCCGAAGGCGAAAACGACGGCCGAGGTGTGGACCGGGCGAAGCCGGCCGAAATTCGTCCACTCGAGACCGAGGTTGAAGGCGGGATAGGCGAGCTCGAGCGCGATATAAAGGCCGGCCAGGAAACCGATGATCGCCCAGAATACCGCGGCGATCATGAAATATCTCACGACGTCGTCGTCATACGACGTCGCCGCCGCGACCTTCGTTGCAGCGTTCATTTTGTTTCCCCGTTCCCCCGTCTCGGGCCCGGATAACGTTAAGACGCTGTCGGCTGCTCCGCAATACCCATCAAGACTATGCGGGTTTAAACGCGTCTTGCGCTCGGGTATCGGCGCCGCCCATTCTCCTCGCCATGGACCAAGCCCATCACGCAGTGATGGCGATCGGCGCGGCCGGCGAAAGTTACGCCGCGCTGCTCGGCGCCCTGTTCATCGCGGGATTCGCAGGCGGCTTGATGCACTGCGCGCCCATGTGCGGGCCTTTTGTTTTGGCTCAGGTTTCGGTCAATTTCGAGCGCACGCCGGCGGCCCGGATGAGCGAGTGGACGCGGCTGAGGGGCGCCGCGTTGGTCCCATATCACTTGGGGCGGCTCACGACCTATTGCCTGCTCGGCGCCGTCAGCGCGGTCCTCGTGCGAAGCCTCGCCGATGTCACCTCCCTACGATGGATTGCCGCAGTGTTCCTCGGCTTCGCCGCCGCCGTATTTTTTCTTCAGGCGCTCGGTCGCGGCGCGCGGCTCTTCCCCAATGCGGTCTCGGCCCCGGGCATCGCTTTCCTTTCCCGGCGCCTCGCCTCGCTCGCCGAACCGCTGATCGTTCGGGGTGGCGAGCCGGGCGCTCGATATCTGCTCGGCGTCGTCCTCGGCTTCCTTCCCTGCGGGCTGCTCTACGGCGCGCTCGCCGCCGCGGCCACGGCCGGGAGCGCCATCGCCGGCGTGCTCGCCATGGCCAGCTTCGCGCTGGGAACGGTTCCGGCCCTGATGGCCGTGGGCTTGGCCGGCTCCCTGCTGATGAAGCGGGCCGGGCCGGCGATCCGGGCCTTTGCCACCGTCCTCATGCTGGCCAATGCGGCCACCCTTTCCTATCTCGCGATCCGGCTCTGACACGTTAACGCTCGTCGGGTGCGGTTTATTCAGAGCCAAATCGCGTGCCGGATCACATCTGGCGGGAAGCGGTGGCGGGCGTAGGAGATCGTCTGCATGCCCGAGGGCAGCGCCATCCGACCTTGAGCGGTGGGTTAACGTGTCAACGCCATCCCGCCGACTATTTTGCCGCAATCTCGATCTTGCGTTCCTTTGTCATGGCTTCCGGCTTTTTCGGAAGGGCGATCCTGAGCGCGCCGTTTTCGAAGCTCGCCGTGACCTTATCCGCGTCGATCGTGCGCGGCAGTTGAAAGGTCCTTCGGAACACGCCGAAGCGCCGCTCGGAAAGGCAGTGGCTTTCGCCCTTCTCTTCTTTTTCTTCCCTTTTCTCGCCCTTGATCGTGAGGACGCCCTCCGACAGGGTCACCTCAATATCCTTCTGGTCGAGGCCGGGGAGCTCGGCCGTAACTTCAAACGCGCCCTCGCGCTCGATCACATCGACGAGAGGCGCCACGCCGCGGCCCACCGCACCCAATCGCACGAACGGCTCCCAGTCGAACACCCGCCGGCCGAACGGGAATAACGTGACGCGCCGCGAGAAGTCATCGAACACGTGGTCAAGTTCCTGGCGCAAGTTTGTGAGCACCTGCCAAACACCCTCGCCCGCCGGCTCCGCTGCCGTCTCCGCCGGCGTCCTCGCCGATGGTTCCGCCGCTGTCTCGGGCGGCTTGGCTTGGCTTTTCACGGGCACTTTTGTAATTGTTTCGGCCATCGAACCCTCCCTCTCGCCTGCTGACCCAAACTCCATCGTGGGGTCCTTACAGACTAAGTAAGAATTGCAGCTCGGACGCGGCGCCACCTTGATCCAAATCAACAAGCGAGCGGATTAAGACGGCGCGCCGATCCAGGGTCACGTTGCCACGCTGGTTGATATCTTGAGCTTGAGCAGCGACGGCAATGATTTTTATCGCTGCGCCTCTTGTCGCCTGTCGCTATACAAATGCGTTGGAGGAGCGCATGACCCTGAGGGATGAGGCCGGCAGAACCTTTTGGCAAATCCCTTTAGCCGACCTCGAGCGGCAACTGGGCGCAGGTGCAGGCGGCTTAAGCTCCGCCGAGGCGGCGACACGCCTCCAGCGCTATGGGCCCAACAGGCTCGAAGCCCGGCGGCGCTACTCGCTGCTGCTCAAGATCTTGAGCCGGTTCCGCAACCCGCTCGTCCTGATCCTGCTGTTCGCTGCCTCGATCTCCGCGGCTACAGGCGACCTCACCAGCTTCCTCATCATCTCGACGATGGTGTTGCTAAGCGTACTGCTCGACAGCGTTCAGGAGTACCGGGCCGAGCAGGCGGCCGAGCGGCTCAGGGTTTCGGTTGCTCTCAACGAGCAAGTGTTGCGCGATGGTCGAGAACTTACCGTCCGGGCCGAGGACGTCGTCCCTGGCGATGTGGTCCTGCTGGCGGCTGGCGATCTGGTACCAGCCGACGGCCGCGTGCTCGAGGCCAAGGACTTCTTCGTCAACGAGGCGTTGCTGACAGGCGAATCGTACCCGACCGAAAAGCATGCCGCGCTCGACGGAATCGAGCGCGCGGATGTGGCGGAAGCGAGCAATGCCGCTTTCATGGGAACCTCCGTGATCAGCGGCTCGGCCAGGCTCCTCATCTGCGCCACCGGCAAGACGACCCAACTCGGTGAGATCAGCGGCACGTTGCGCCACACGCCGCCGCCCGCCGCACTAGAGCGGGGCACCTACGAGTTCGGCATGCTGATTCTGCGGCTAACCATACTCCTCGTGTTTTTCGTGCTCGTGGTGAACAGTTTGTTCCATCGTCCGCTGCTGGAGAGCGTCCTTTTTGCCCTCGCTCTCGCCGTGGGTCTCACGCCCGAGCTTTTGCCGATGATCGTATCTGTCACATTAGCGCGCGGCGCGCTCCGCATGGCAAAGGAGCGGGTGATCGTGAAGCGCCTTGCCGCAATCCACGATCTCGGCAGTATGGACGTACTGTGCACGGACAAGACCGGCACGCTCACAGAGGCCAAGATCCGGTTAATCCGCCATCTCGCCCTTTCGGGCGCGGACAGCGAGCGCGTGCTCGATCTGGCTTGGCTCAACAGCCACTTCGAGAGCGGGCTCAGGAGCCCGCTCGACACCGCGATTCTCGAGCGCGGGTCCCGCGACTCGATAGGGTGGACGAAGCTCGATGAGGTCCCGTTTGATTTCGAGCGGCGCCGAGTCTCTGTACTTCTCGAGCGCGAGGGCCGTCGCATACTCGTGGTCAAGGGCGCGCCCGAGGACGTGCTGAAGCTATCCAGCCATTATGAGCAGCCGGGCGAGGCGAAAAGCTTACCGCTCGACACGGCGGCGCTCGCACGAGCCAACACGCTCTTCGAAGCGCTTGGCAAGGACGGGTTCCGGGTGCTCGGCATCGCTCGGCGAGAGGTACCAGTGACCCAGAACCATGCCGTCGTGTCCGACGAGCAGGAACTCGTCTTCGCCGGCTTCGCCGCATTCCTCGATCCGCCCAAGGAAGGTGCCGGAGCGGCCATCGCGGCGCTGGAGCGGAGCGGGATCGGCATTAAGATTCTCACCGGCGATAATGAGCGGGTGACCCAGTACGTCTGTGCCCAGCTCGGCATCCCGATCGAAGGGTTGATCACCGGAGCGGAGCTCTCCGCACTGAGCGAGGAGGCGCTTGGCGCGCGCATCGAGGAGACCAACCTCTTCTGCCGGGTCACTCCTTCGCAGAAGAACCGAATTATCTTGGCTCTAAAGCGCCGGGGCCATGTCGTCGGCTTTCTCGGTGACGGTATCAACGATGCGCCCTCGCTTCACACCGCCGACGTCGGTATCTCGGTCGAAAGTGCCGTCGACATCGCGAAGGACTCCGCTGACATCATCCTTCTCGAACGCGACCTGGGCGTTCTCGAGCGCGGCGTACGCGAAGGTCGGCGCACCTTCGGCAACATCATGAAGTACATTATGATGGGAACGAGCTCGAATTTTGGAAACATGTTTTCGATGGCGGGCGCCTCGCTCATCCTGCCTTTCCTGCCCATGCTTCCTGTTCAAGTGCTGCTCAACAACCTGCTCTACGATCTCTCCGAGGTGGCGATCCCGATGGACGAGGTGGACGAAGAGCTGGTCGCCGAGCCGCGCCATTGGGATATCCGTTTCATCCGCAATTTCATGTTCGTGCTTGGGCCCGTGAGTTCGGTCTTCGACTTCCTGACCTTCGGCCTGCTGCTGTTGGTGTTCCGTGCGAGCGAACCTCTGTTCCAGACCAGCTGGTTCATCGAGTCGCTCGCCACGCAGGTGCTCGTCATCTTTATCATTCGCACCCGTCGAAACCCGCTACGCAGCCAGCCAAATCTCCTGCTCGTAGCGACCTCGCTCGCGGTCGTCGCGGCGGGAATCTTGCTGCCATATACCGCGCTCGGCCGCTGGTTCGGCTTCGTACCGCCGCCACCGGCCTTCCTCTTGGCGCTTGGCGCGATGGTCGTGTGCTACCTGCTGCTGGCGCAGGGCGTAAAGAATTGGTTTTACCGCCGCCATCCATCGCAGGGCGCGATACGCGCACCCGTCATGCGACCACGGCTTCCGCTCGTGGGACGGTCATGACCGCCGATGCACGCAGTGGCGAAACGATTCGTGTCATGAGGCTGCGGCGTTGGCTTCCGCCGCTCATGAGGCTGCGGCGTTGGCTCCCGCCGCGCGGACGCATGGCTTGGTGTCGCACCCTCTCTCCGGTTTCGAAGGCGTTTCCCATCACCATCGGGAGAAGGCGCCTCGCGCGCCCTCTCCCGATGATGGCGGAGGGAGCGGGATTCGAACCCGCGGTACGGTTTCCCGTACACACGCTTTCCAAGCGTGCGCCTTAAACCACTCGGCCACCCCTCCGGCCCTGCGACGCACCGCCCGCGAACACGCAAGCGCGCGGCGGCACCGCCATTCCGGGCGCCAAGATAGCAGCCGGGGCTCGGCCCGGCCAAGGGCGCCGCGCCGCCCGCCCGGCACAGTCCCCTCGGGAACAAGGGCTCGGCCCGCTTCTGGGTTGCGCAAGCGGTTTCACCTGCTAATTTACCGGGGTTTTGAAGGCGCGCGCGGGCTCGGGTCCGGGCCTGCAAGGGGGGCAAATGATCGTCGCGCGCATCCTGGGCTGGATCTTCGTCGCTGCGGCGCTTGCCATCGCGGGAACCGCGCCCGCCCTCTGGCTGAGCGGCCAGAATTTCGCCCTGGTCGCGGGTCAGCTCTGGTATCAGCTCAGTCCCGGAAGCCTAAAATTCATTCAGAACATTCTCCCCGGCTTTCTGTGGAATCACGGCCTGTTGCCGCTGCTGCAAGGGCCGGTCTATCAGGCGCTGGGCTTCGGATTTCTGGGATTTTTCCTGGCCGGCGTCGCGCTCGTCGCGCTGTTCCGCAGGCGCGACCGGCGCCGGCGCTTCAACTGACGGCGCACGTCATCCGATATCCCGTCATCCGATATTAAGCGCTATTTCGTCTCGCCGGTCTTGAGCGCGGCGATGAAGGCGCTGTGCGGAATCTCCACCTTGCCGAATTCGCGCATGCGCTTCTTGCCCTTCTTCTGCTTGTCCAAAAGCTTGCGTTTGCGCGTTATGTCGCCGCCGTAGCATTTGGCGGTCACGTCCTTGCGAAGCGCCCCGATGTCCTCGCGCGCCACCACCTTGCCTCCGATCGCGGCCTGAAGCGCTACCTTGAACAGCTGGCGCGGGATCAGATCCTTGAGACGCACCAGCACCGAGCGCCCGCGCGATTCGGCGTGGCTGCGGTGAACGATGCTGGAGAGCGCATCGACGGGCTCCCCGTTGACCAGAATCGCGAGCTTGACGAGGTCCGATTCCCGGTACCCGTGCATCTGATAGTCGAAGCTCGCATAGCCGCGCGAGACCGACTTGAGGCGGTCGTAGAAATCGAACACCACCTCGTTCAAGGGCAGCTCGTAGGTCAGCATCGCGCGCCCTCCCGCATAGGTGCGGTCGATCTGGATGCCGCGGCGTTCTTCGGACAGCGCCAACACCGCGCCCAGATAGGTGTCGGGCACCAGGATCGTCGCCTTGATCCAGGGCTCCTCGATCATGGCGACCTTCACCGGGTCCGGCATGTCGGCCGGGTTGTGCAGCTCGAGCACCGTCCCGTTCGTCTGAGTCACCCGGTAGATGACGCTCGGCGCCGTCATGACCAGCTCGAGGTTGAATTCGCGCCGCAGCCTTTCCTGCACGATCTCGAGGTGCAGCAGTCCCAAAAACCCGCAGCGGAATCCGAAACCGAGCGCGGCCGAGGTTTCGCCCTCGAAGACGAAGCTCGCGTCGTTCAGGCGCAGCTTGGCGAGGCTGTCGCGGAGTCTCTCGAACTCCGCCGCATCCGCCGGGAACAGCCCGCAGAAGACGACCGGAACCGACGGCTTGAATCCCGGCAGCGGAGACGCCGCGGGCTGCCTTGCGTCGGTGATCGTGTCGCCCACCTGGCAGTCGGCGACACTTTTGATGCCCGCGGTGATGAATCCGATCTCGCCCGGTGAAAGTTGCGGCACGTCGAGGGGCTTCGGCGTCATCACCCCGGTTTTGTCCACCTCATGCTGGGCGCCGGTTGCCATCAGCTTGACCTTGACGCCGGGCTTCAATACGCCGTCTTTCACCCGCACCAAAATCACGACGCCCAAATAGGAATCGTACCAGCTGTCCACCAGCAGCGCCTTCAAGGGCGCCTTGGCGTTCCCGGCCGGCGCCGGCAGCCGCGCGACCAAGGCTTCCAGAACCTCGGGGACGCCCTGCCCCGTCTTGGCCGAGATCTCGATGGCGTGGCTCGCGTCGATCCCGATCACGTCCTCGATCTCGCGCTTGACCCGCGCCGGCTCGGCCGCGGGCAAATCGATTTTGTTCAAAACCGGGATGATCTCGTGGTTGTTGTCGATCGCCTGATAGGCGTTGGCGAGCGTCTGCGCCTCCACGCCTTGGGTCGCGTCCACCACCAGCAGCGAACCCTCGCAGGCGGCGAGGCTCCGGTTCACCTCATAGGCGAAGTCGACATGGCCCGGCGTGTCCATGAGGTTGAGTTGATAGGTCTCGCCGTTTCGCGCCTTATAGGTCAGGCGCACGGTCTGGGCCTTGATGGTGATGCCGCGCTCGCGCTCGATGTCCATGGAATCGAGCACCTGGTCCCGCATCTCGCGCGCCTCGAGCCCGCCGCAAAGCTCGATCAAGCGGTCGGCCAGGGTCGACTTGCCGTGATCGATGTGGGCGATGATGGCGAAGTTGCGGATGTGGGAGAGGTCGGTCATTGCCCGGGAGAATGCCGCGCCGAAGCCGCAGCCAGAAGATCGGGAGGGGCCGGAATGGCCCCGCGCGCGCTTTTAGCATCGCGCGGACGGGACGGCAACGGCGGTCATCCGGCGGCCCCGCCCCGGCACAACTCCCGCTCACATGCAAAGGGGGCGCGGCTTCGGGGCCGCGCCCTTCTTGACTTAAGCCTCGCCGCTTAGTGCTTGCGGCCGAGCAGCGTGCAGCTTGCGATTGCGTGGTGGCCAGATTCGAAATGGCAACTCTCGATTTGGTCGGGGCCCAGGATCTCGCCTTCGGCCATCCCTTGGTCATCGACGTCCACGAGATAGAACGTCTTGTCGTCGGAACGTATGACGCCGATGAATTTCTCGGTCGTGCCGATGGCCGGGTGTGAAACGGTGCCCCAGAAAAGGCGGCCGTTTTGATCGAGAATGGAAATGGTGAGGTCGCGCTGGAAGAACTCGTTTTTCGCGTTCACCTCGTCGCCTTTGCCGGCCCATTGGCCCTTCAAATCTGGGGGTCCCGCCAGTGCCGCCGAAAGGGGCAGTGCGGCGCAGAAAGCGGTTGCCAATAGGCATGTGCCAAGTCGCATAATCGAACTCCTTTGCAGTGTGTTGACCCGTAAACCTGCGGCACGCCGCCCATGATGGGTTAATCGGCCGCGGCGAGATTAGCATTGGTACTAATTCACGCAACAATCGCCGCATTGACCTGGGTCAAAATCTGTCACTGGCCTGCGTTGGCTCCTCGCGCGGTCGTCTTGTCCACGCCGAGCCCGCATGTGAAACGGGCGCGGCTTAAAAGGCCGCACCCGTTTGCGGAAGTCTTGCTGCTGCCGATTAGAGGTCGGCGCAGGCGTAGCTGTTGATCTCGAGGCCGACGCAGATCTCGGCGATTTTCGGGGTCTTCCAGGTCATGAGCGTTCTCCTTGTTGAACGGTGGTTGGCGATTGGTGACGGGATCATGCCATCCCCCGCCTGAACGTGACTTGAGCGGCCCGTTCATTTAGAATTCATCTAAGGTAGCCTTTTGCCCTTGCCAGCGCCCGCGAAGGCGCTGAATTTCTTTATAATCCCCGGGATAAGGCTGTGGAGGCCCCGATGAGCGCGGCGCGCTGGAAAACCCCCGCCCTGAACGAGATCAACCTCGGCGACATCACCGATATGGAGCAGGGCGAGTCGCGCGACGACGCGACCGCCGCAAAATTTTTCCTGAAGGATGCCGAGCGGGGCGATGCCGCCGCCCAGCTCAACCTCGCAATGTTGCTGGCGGACGGCGCCGGTGTCGCCAAGGACGAGGTCTCGGCTTTCATGTGGGCGGAACTCGCGGCCAGCCGCGCCAGCGGCCAGGTTCGCGACAACGCCCTCAAGCTTCAGGCGCACCTCGAGCGATCCCTGAGTTCCGCCGCGCGCGAAAAAGCCCGGGAAGCCGCGCGCCGCTGGCGTCACAAATCCGGATGAACGAACGTGCGGGACTCGAACGCGGGCCCAACGCCCCGGTCGGCGAGGCGCTGCGGCGGGATTTCGCGCTCGTGGCCAATTTGCGCGGCTTCTTCGAGTTCGACGCCTATCTCCTCGTCTCGGCGCTGCGCGCCCTCGTCTTCCACCCCCGCGCGCCGGTGCTCGAGGTCGGCGTGTTTTGCGGCCGGAGCCTGGCCGCGATCGCCAGCCTCTACCCCGAGGTCCGCATTCACGGCGTCGATCCGTTCTACGCCGACTTCGAAGGCTCGCCCGCCTTCGCCGACGAGGCCGGTCTCCTCCGCGCCAAAGCGGCGGGCCAAACGCCGGACGCCCGCATCGCGGCGCTCAAAAAAACTTTGGCCGCGCTCGACCGCCAAAACGGCACCGGCCTCGAAAAAAATCTCGTGTTGCACCGGACGACCGAGGCCGAGTTTTTGAGCGGCAACCGCGAACAATTCCAGCTCGTCCACATCGACGCCGAGCACAGCTTCGCGGCCGTCAGCAATAGTCTCGACCACATGCAAAAGACTCTCATGCCAAACGGCTGGCTCGTGTTCGACGATTTTCTCAATCCCGGATTCCCGGACATCTCGGAGGTCGTACACACCCATCCCCTGTTCCGGCGGGGCCTTTGGCCCATCGTTTACGGCGCCAACAAGGGCGTGTTCTTGCGCGCCGAATCCGAAGAGGGCTTGGTGCGCGACCTTCGCGCCCGGCTGGCGGCGCATTTCGAGGCCATGGGCACGCCGGTCCGGAAAATGCACGATGGCGCGCCGATGGTCGAGCTGGCGGAATTTGCGCAGCCGGCCAAACCGCGAAAGACCTTGGCGCAGCGCTTGCGCCGCTTGGCCGGGCGTCCCAGGGACCGGTCTTGAGCCACGAACCGTTCGAGACGCCGGTGGTGATGGTCGTTTTCAACCGGCCGGATCTCACGGCGCAGGTATTTGCCCGTGTCCGGGCGGCGCGCCCCAAGCGGCTCTTCGTGCTGGCCGACGGGCCGCGCGACGAGGTTCCGGGCGACCGGGCGAAATGCGCGGAAACCCGCGCGATCTTCGGGCGCATCGACTGGGACTGCCGGCTCGAAACCGATTTCGCCGACCGCAATCTCGGTTGCAGCACCCGCATCCAGTCCGGGCTCAACCGGGTGTTCGACGAGGTCGGCGAGGCCATCGTCGTCGAGGACGACATCCTGCCGCACCCGGCATTCTTCCGTTACTGCGCCGAGCTTCTGGCCCGCTATCGCGATGAGCCGCGCGTCCACGCCATCCTCGGCACCAAGCTTCCGTGCGAGCCTCGCACCGCTCCCTTCAGCTATCGCTTCTCGCGCCTGTTTTTCTGCTGGGGCTGGGCCGGATGGCGGCGCGCCTGGCGCGGCGTCGACCAGACGCTGTCCCAATACCCGCAACTCGCCGCCGACGGCTGGCTCGATCGTCACGCGAAAACGAGGGCAGAGCGCCTGTTCTATGGTAGCGGCTTCGATCTCGCCCATGCGCGAAAGATCGTGCAATGGGATTGGGCGGTGATCTTCAGCGCCTATCTGCGTGGGCAGCTGTTCGCCGTCCCCGACCGGAACCTGATTTCCAACATCGGCTGGGGGCCGGAGGGAACGCAGCACAAGAATCCCTCCCACATCCTGGCCGGTCTGCCGGCCCATGCCATGGAATTTCCCCTTCATCACCCGCCCGTCATCGCCGCGGACACGGATTCGGATGAAAAGATCTACGACATGATCGGGCCGCTTACGGGACCGCGTTTCCTGCGTTTTTTCCGGAAAAGGCTGCGCCGCGTGAAGCGGAATTACTACGTCCGCGTCCAGTCGGCGGGCTAGGGCCATCCGGCGGGCATCAATCCTTGACCACGCGCACGGCGCAGCGCGAGAAACTGGGCTGGCGTCCCTCGATCGGCTTCATTCCGAAACCCCGTTGCAAGAAAAGCGACGTCGTCCAGGTATAGGCGTTGATCGGGCCGAAGCCGTGCATGTCGACCTGGATCAGCCCGGCCTGGCGCAGCAGCGCCGCGGTGTTGGGGAACCAATCCGAATTGTCGAGGATGACGAGTCCGCCGGGCTTCAAGAAATTCACCGCGATCTCGGCGCAGCGCTTGCGCACGCTGCCGTCGATGGCGATGCCATCGAACCGCGCTCCCGAGCGGGCAATGGCGGTGACGTAGCGATCCGCATCCGGCTCGAACATATAGATCGTATTGGCGGCGATTTTTGGCGCCACCGCTTTATGCCAAGCCGGGTCGTCCTCGACCGAAAACAACCGGCGGCAGCGGGCGCCCCAGTAAAGCGTCGAGTTGCCGGAGCCGAACTCGAACACGTCGCAGCCCGAGAAATCGAGTTGGCGAAGATATTCGAGCGCGGGATAGGTGTACCAGGGGATTGGCGCGCCGTCGGCGTCGACGCAGGCGCCAAGCTTGGCGGTCCGGTAGTGGCCGTAGCGGCGCTCCAGGTTCCAGCTCGCCTTGGCCGCCATCCTGAGGCCGATGGGGATCAGGCCCCTGCCGAACCGCTCCAGCCGTTTTGCTATGTCCCGTGCCTTGCCCAGATCAGGCTCCCAAGTCCCCCGACATAAGAGCAAATCGCGTGGCCGTCCGCCATCGCAGTTGCGCGCCCGCTTCCCCCTGCTAAGTTACCGGGGCCCCGGAGGCGCCCGATGCCGAATCCGAACGCAGAGTCATCCGATCCCTGGAAGCGGGTTTCGGCGGTTGTGGTCACCCATGACAGCGCCGCGGTGATCGAGGCGTGCCTGAAGTCCATCGCGCGCGCGAACCAAGTCATCGTCGTCGATAATGCCAGCCATGACGGCACGCTCGATCTGGTTGCGGCGGCGTTGCCCCAGGCGGTCATCCTCAAAATCGATGATAATGTCGGCTTCGGCGCCGGCGCGAACGAGGGGGTGAAACACGCCTCGGGCGAATTCGCGCTTTTGATCAATCCCGATGCCACGCTCGAGGATGCGGCGATCGCCAAGCTCGTCGCCGCGGCCGGCCGCTACCCGGATGCCGCGATTCTCGCCCCCCTCCTGCTCGATCCCAATGGCTTCGTCCATCGCAGCCACAATGAATCGCTGTTCACGCGCGAAGAGATGCCGCGCCGGCGCATCGATCAAGTTCCCGAGGGCGATATTTGCGCCGGCTTCCTGTCCGGCGCGCTCATGCTCTTGCGCAAACGCGCTTTCGATGCTGTGGGCGGTTTCGATCCCGAAATCTTCCTTTACTACGAGGACGACGATTTGTGCTTGCGCTTGCGCCAGGCCGGCTGGTCGCTGGTGCTGGTTGCCGAGGCGCAAGCGCGCCATATCGGCGGCGCCTCGGCGCCGTGGAGCCTGGAGTCCCATTGGCAAGGCTCCTGGCACATGGGCTGGTCGCGGCTTTATCTGGAGCGCAAGCACCGCGGCGGCAAAGCCATGCGAAAAATCGCGCTGCGCGCGCTGCCCCGTCATGCCGGCAAGATCATCGTCCATCTGGTCCGTTTCGACCGCCACAAACTGGTGCGCGATTTGGCGCGCTTCTGCGGCACGCTCGGATTTCTCGTCGGTCTCAAGGGCCGCGGGTTCTAGGCGGCCATCGTCCGCTTCAAGAGCGGACGAAGCTCCTTGACGGCCCTCGTGTTGAGCACGTCCTTTGCCTCCAGCCAGCCGCGCCGCGCCTGGCCCACCCCGAAGCGCAGATTGCGGAAATCCTCCGCGCCGTGGGCGTCCGAATTGATGCTGACCAAGACCCCTTCCGCCTTCGCCATCTGGCAATAGGTGTCGGAAAGATCGAGCCGCTCGGGATGGGCGTTGAGCTCGAGGAAGCAGCCGCGCTCGCGTGCCCCGCGGATGATGCGCGCCATGTCCACGTCATAAGGCTCGCGTTCGGGAATCAGCCGCCCGCTCGGGTGCGCCAGGATCGTGAAATGCGGACGCTCCAGCGCGCGCAAGATCCGGGCCGTCTGCTTTTCGCGCGAGAGATTGAACTTGCTGTGTACGGCGCCGACCACGAGATCGAGCTCGCCCAAGACCTCGTCCGGGAGATCGAGGCTGCCGTCTTCCAGGATATCCACCTCGATGCCCTTCAAGATCGCAATCCCGGGCTTTTCGGCATTGAGCTTGTCGATTTCGGCCAACTGCTTGCGCAGCGCCTTGGCGTCGAGGCCATGCACCATGGTGAGGCGGCGCGAATGTTCGGTGATCGCGATGTAGCTGAGGCCCGAGGCGCGCGCCGCCTTGGCCATCCCGCGCAGGCTCTCGCGCCCGTCGGTCGCCGTGGTATGGACGTGCAGGTCGCCCTTGAGATCGGAGAGATCGACGAGCTTGGGCAGCTTGCCCTTGGCCGCCGCCTCGATCTCGCCCCGGTTCTCGCGCAGCTCCGGGGGAATGAACGGCAGGCCGACCGCGCGCAGCACCGACTCCTCGGTTTCGCCCGCGACCCGTTTCTCGCCGCGGAAGACTCCGTATTCGTTGATCTTGAGACCGCGCTTCTGCGCGATGCCGCGCACCGCGATGTTATGGGCCTTGCTGCCGGTGAAATAGTAAAGCGCCGCGCCGTAGTCCTGCTTTGGCACGAGGCGCAAATCCACCTGGATGCCGGAGCGCAGCAGAACCGTCGCCCGGGTACCGCCGCTCGCCACGATCTTCGCCACTTCATCATAGGCCGCGAATTTTTCCATGACCGGGCTATGGGCCTCCGCCGTCACCAGGATATCGAGATCGCCTACGGTCTCCTGGGCACGGCGGAAGCTGCCCGCGACCTCGACCCGGTCGACGCCTTTGATCTTTTGCAGATACTTAACCAGGCTCTCGGCGTAGCTCGCGGCGGTGGCAAGCTTGAACCGCGCTGGGCGCTTCTTTTGTGTTTCGAGCGCCTCTAAGATTCGCTGCTCGGTTTTCGCACCAAAACCCGGCAGATCGCGGATGCGCTTGTCCTTGGCGGCGCGGTGAAGCTGGTTCAGCGTATGGATGTCGCGCTCGTGATAGAGCGCCCGCACGCGCTTCGGGCCAAGGCCGGGAATCTTGAGAAGCTCGGTCAGCGCCGGGGGATGCTCGCGCTTCAGCTTCTTCAAGAGATCGCAGGTGCCGGTCTTGACGATCTCCGCGATTTTGCCGGCGAGATCGGCGCCGATCCCGGAAAGCTCGGTCAAGTCGCGGCCTTGCGCGATCATCTGCGAGACTTCTGTCGAAAGCCCGCGCAACAGACGCGCCGCGTTGCGGTAGGCGCGCACGCGGAACGGATTCGCCCCGTCGATTTCCAAGAGATCCGCGATCTCTTCGAACCGGCTCGCGACGTCGTTGTTGTGCACCGGCATCGTACCCTCCGGCGGGATCGGGTCAGCTCCGCAGCGTGCCGCCGGTCGCCTTCTCGACATTGGCGACGATGCGCTTCGTCACCGCCTCGATTTCGTCGTCGGTCAGGGTGCGGTCGGAAGGCTCGAGCCTGACAGATACCGCGAGCGACTTCTTGCCCGCGGCGATGCCCTTCCCCGCATAAAGGTCGAACACCGTGACGTCGGTTATCAGACTACGGTCGGCGGACTGCGCCGCCCGCACCACGGATTCGGCCGCGACCGTCTCGTCCACCACGAAGGCGAAGTCGCGCTCGACCGCCTGATAGGGCGAAGGCCGCAGCAAGGCCCTGCCCGGTTTTTTCTTGGGCAACGGGATCGCATCGAGCAACAACTCGAACCCGGAAACCGGCCCGGCGACGTCGAGGCCGGTCAAAACCTTGGGATGGATTTCGCCGAAATGACCGAGAACCGCGCCGCCTTGGAGCGTCAGCGTCGCCGAACGTCCGGGATGGAACCAAGGGGGCGCGCCGGGCGCAACTTGGACGGTGCCAAGCGCGGTGCCGGCCGAAGCGAGAGCGGCAAGGACGTCGGCCTTGGCGTCGAAGGCGTCCACCACCCGGGGTTTCGCCGCCCAATTGCGCGGGCCGCTCGCCCCGGCCCGGATTCCCGCCGCGACCAGGCTTTGGCCGTCGGCGGTGTCGTCGGCGAATGCCGGGCCGATCTCGAACAGCGCCGCGTCGGAAAATCCGCGCGCCGCGTTGCGGCCCGCAGCCAGGATCAGATTCGGCAAGGCACTCGGACGCATCATGTCGAGATCGGCGGAAATCGGATTGACCAGACGCAAACGCGGATTGCCGCCGCCGAAAAGCCGCGCATCCTTATCGGCCAGGAACGACCAGGTCACGGCTTCGACCATTCCGCGTCCGGCCAAGGCCCGGCGAATCAACCCCGCGCGCCTCTGGCCGGCGGTCACGGCCGGGCGCGGCAATCCGGTGTCGCGGGGAAGCGATACGGCGGGAATCGCATCGAACCCGGTCAGGCGCAAGACTTCCTCCACCAGATCGGCTTCGCCTTCGAGGTCGCGCCGCCACGACGGCACAAAGACCTGGAACGCGGCCTCCGAAGCATTCACCGTGCAACCCAGGCTTTCCAATATTTTCTTGGTTCGCATTTCGGGCGAGGCAAGGCCGCCAAGCTCGTGAACGCGGGCGGGGCGCAATTCGATCACGCGGCGCCAATCGGGCTCCCGGCCCGCGATCGTGATTTCGCTTGCCGTGCCGCCGCAGGAATCCAAAATCATCCGGGTTGCCGCCTCGATGCCGGGGACGACGGAGGCGGGGTCCACCCCGCGCTCGAACCGGTACCGCGCATCCGACTCGATCTGCAAGGCACGGCCGGTTGCGGCGGTGCGGACCGGATCGAACAGCGCGCATTCCAGGAACACGGTCGTGGTCGCCTCGGTGCAGCCCGAGGGTTCGCCGCCGACGACGCCGCCGAGGCTCAACACGCCGTCCGCATCCGCGATCACGGTCATGCCGGCCTCGAGCTCGTAACTGCGGCCGTTCAAGGCCAAGAGATGCTCGCCGGGCTGGGCCAAACGTACGGTCAGATTCCCGCGGATGCGCGCCGCATCGAACACATGGAGCGGCCGCGCCAGATCGATGGTCAGATAATTGGTGATGTCGACGAGGGCCGAAATGGGGCGAAGCCCGATCGCCTTCAGACGGTTCCGAAGCCAGCTCGGGCTTGCCCCGTTTTTGATCCCCTTGATGACGCGCCCCGCGAACATGTCGCAAGGTGCCGGCCCGGCCTCGCCCGGGAACGAGAAGCGCACCGCAATCGGGCTCGGCATTTGCGCCGGTACGGAGGCAATCGGGCGGGGCCGTAAGGTCCCGCGTCCGCTTGCGGCAAGATCGCGGGCAATCCCGCGCACGCCCAGGCAATCGCCCCGATTCGGCGTCACCGCCACGTCGAACACCGGGTCGTCGAGCCCGAGCACGGCGGCGAAGGGCTCGCCGACGCGGGCGTCCTCCGGCAATTCGATGATTCCTTCCTCGTCCTCGCCGGTCTGCAACTCCGCCGCCGAGCACAGCATTCCGGCGCTTTCCACCCCGCGGATCTTGCTTTTTTTCAAGCTTTCGCCGCTGGCCGGAATCACGACGCCTTCGCGGGCGTACACCGCCTTCATGCCGGAACGAACATTGGGCGCGCCGCACACGACCTCGAGCGTGCCCTGCCCGGTATCGACCACGGCCAAGCGCAGCTTGTCGGCGTTGGGATGGGGTTTCACCTCCAGGACCTGCGCCACCGTAAAGGGGGCGAGCTCGGCCGCGCGGTCGGTCACTTTTTCGACTTCGAGGCCGATCATGGTGAGCGTGTCCGCGATCTCGGAAACCGGAGCCTTGGTTTCGAGGTGATCGCGCAGCCAAGAGAGCGTGAACTTCACGGCGCCGGCCCGAGGACGAGAGACGGGATGTCGAGCGCCCGGAATCCGTAATGGCGCAGCCAGCGCAGATCGGTCTCAAAGAAGGTGCGCAGATCGGGAATGCCGTATTTGAGCATCGCCAGGCGCTCGACCCCCATGCCGAAGGCGAATCCCTGATATTCGCGGGCGTCGATGCCGCAGGCTTCCAGCACTTTGGGATGGACCATGCCGCAGCCGAGAATCTCGAGCCAGTCGCCGCCGGCACCTATGCGCAACTCGCCCCCTTTGCGCGAGCAGCCGATGTCGACTTCCGCCGACGGCTCGGTGAAGGGGAAGAAGCTGGCCCGGAACCGGATCGGAAGGTCTTCGATCTCGAAATAGGCGCGGCAGAAATCGATCAGGCAGCCCTTCAAATGGCCCATGTGGGTGCTGGTATCCACCGCCAGCCCTTCGACCTGATGGAACATGGGCGTGTGAGTCATGTCGGAATCGCAGCGGTAGGTGCGTCCCGGCGCGATGATGCGCAAGGGCGCGCTCACCTTCTGCATGGCGCGGATCTGGACCGGGGAGGTGTGGGTGCGCAAGAGCTTGATCTCGCCCGCGGACGATTGCGGTAAATAGAAAGTGTCGTGCATCTGGCGCGCGGGATGGTTGGGCGGAATGTTGAGTGCCGTGAAATTGTGGAAGTCGTCCTCGATGTCCGGGCCTTCCGCCACGGTGAATCCCATCTCGCCCAGGATCGCGATGATCTCTTCGATGGTCTGGGAGATCGGATGGATGCGCCCCGCGCCCAAAACGTCCGGGCGCGGCGGCAAGGTCACGTCGATGGTTTCGGTGGCGAGCTTCGCTTCGATCGCGGCGTCGGACAATTCACGCTTGCGGTCTTCGATCGCGCCGCTGATTTGGTCCTTGAGGCGGTTGAGCGCAAATCCCGCCTCGCGGCGCTCGTCGGCCTCCAGTTTCGCGAGGCCCTTCATCAGCTCCGACAGGCGCCCCTTCTTGCCGAGCGCGGAGAGCCTGGCCGATTCGAGCGCATCCAAGCTTTGGGCCGATTTGACGGCCGCCATAAGTTCGGACCTGAGCGCGTCCAGATTGTCCATGAGTCACCTGGGGCGGCGCAAAGACCGGCGCCGCTTGCGCGCGCCGAAACCCCCGCGCGTTAGACGGCGAGCGCCGCCTTCGCCTGCTCGGTCAGCGCCCGGAAGGTGTCGGGCTCGCGGAACGCCAGATCGGCCAGCACCTTGCGGTCGATCTCGATCCCGGCCTTCTTGATGCCGCCGATGAACTGCGAATAGGTGAGGCCGTGAAGCCGCGCGCCGGCGTTGATGCGCTGGATCCAAAGCCCGCGAAAATCCCGCTTGCGGGTGCGGCGGTCGCGGTAGGCGTATTGCAGCGCCTTCTCGACCTTTTCGATCGCGACGCTGAAGACGTTCTTGTTGCGGCCGCGGAAGCCCTTCGCCGCCTTGAGGACCTTGCGGTGGCGCTTGTGCCGGGTAACGCCGCGTTTGACTCTCGCCATCGTTCAGCCCCTGAGATACGGCATGTATCTTTTGACGATCTGGGCGTCGCAGTCGCGCATGACGCGCGTGCCGCGGGCCTTGCGCTTCATCTGCTTGGGCTTCGAGATGAGCCGGTGGCGCTTGTGGGCGGCGGCCATCGTGATCTTGCCGGAGGCGGTCCTGTGGAACCGCTTCTTGGCGCCGCTCTTGGTCTTGAGCTTGGGCATTTCGCGTTCCTCGCAAGGGGGGACGGATCCGGGAACCGGCGGTCGGGCATGCCCCGGGCCCGATGGCCCGGCCGCGCCGCCGAAACGAGAGGCGGTTTATAACGGGGGCAAGGCCTAAAAGCAAGGCCGCGGGCCGGCAGCAAAGGCCGCTATCAAGGCCTCCCCGCGGCGGCCCGGTGCCGGGCCAAAACCTACGTCCCGCGCGGGGCAAAGCGCCCGCCCAAAGGCTCCCCGGACCCGGGTGACCGCCCGTCACTTGGGCGACATGACCATGGTCATTTGGCGGCCTTCCAAGTGCGGAAATTGCTCGACCTTGGCGATGGGATCGAGGTCGGTGCGCACGCGCATCAGCACGTTCATGCCGATCTCCTGGTGCACCATCTCGCGCCCGCGGAAGCGCATCGTCACCTTCACCTTGTCGCCCTCTTTCAAGAATCCGACGATGCTGCGCATCTTCACGGCATAGTCGTTCTTGTCGATGTTGGGGCGCAGCTTGATCTCCTTGACCTCGGTGACCTTTTGGCGCTTGCGCGCCTCGTTGCGCTTCTTCTGTTCGGCATATTTGTATTTGCCGTAGTCGAGAATCTTGCACACCGGCGGGTCGGCATTGGGCGCAATCTCGACCAGATCGAGACCGGCCTCGAACGCCATGTCCAGTGCTTTTCGGGTGGGAACGACTCCGACCATTTCTCCGTTCTGGTCGACGAGCCGGACCGATGGAATATCGATTCTTTCGTTGACGCGCGGGCCGCTTGGCGCACGCGATGCTTTAGGCGCGATTGTGACTATGTAGACTCCTCCCCTCTATAGATCAGACACAGCCGGGATATGCCCCATCCTCGGGCGCCCGGAATTACCAATCCCTTAATGACCCGCGGATGAACGGCCGTTCCCTGCGGCGGCCACGGAGGGCACCGCCGCCTCGTGTTTCAGTCTAGTGACCGCATCCATGAGCGCAAGGGATTCTTGCTGTTCCCCGCCTAATCTTCGCACCGCCACCGTTCCCTCTTCCGCCTCGCGCTTGCCCACCACCAGCATCGCCGGAACCTTGGCCAGGCTGTGCTCGCGGACCTTGTAATTAATCTTTTCGTTGCGGAGATCGGATTCCGCGCGAAGCCCCGCCTCCTCGAGCGCGGCCATGACTTGGCCGGCGTAAGCGTCGGCGTCGCTGGTGATGGTCGCGACCACGATCTGAAGCGGCGCCAGCCACAGCGGCAGCCGCCCCGCATAATGCTCGACCAAGACCCCGATGAACCGTTCCATCGAGCCCAGGATCGCCCGGTGCAGCATGACCGGGCGGTGGCGCGCCCCGTCCTCGCCGATATAAGAAGCGTCCAAACGCTCGGGCAGGACGAAATCCACCTGGAGCGTGCCGCATTGCCATTCGCGCCCGATCGCATCGCGCAACACGAATTCGAGCTTCGGCCCGTAGAACGCGCCTTCGCCGGGATTGTAGGCGACCTCGAGCCCGGCGGCCTCGGTCGCCTGCTTCAACGCCGCTTCGGCTTTGTCCCAGACGGCATCCGAGCCGGCGCGTTTCTCCGGCCGGTCGGAATACTTCACCGTCACGTCGGTGAAACCGAAATCGCGATAAACCGACAACAAAAGATCGCAAAAGCTTTTCGTTTCCGAAGTGATCTGGTCTTCGGTGCAGAAGATATGGGCATCGTCCTGGGTAAACGCCCGAAGGCGCATCAAACCGTGCAGGGCGCCCGACGGCTCGTTGCGGTGGCAGGAACCGAACTCGGCCATGCGCAGCGGCAAGTCGCGGTAGCTTTTCAATCCCTGGCGGAAGATCTGGACGTGGCAGGGACAATTCATCGGCTTGATGCAAAGCACCTTGTTCTCGGATTCCGCCGTGAACATGTCCTCGCGGAATTTTTCCCAGTGTCCCGAAGCCTCCCATAGCGAACGGTCGACCAGCTGCGGCGTGCGCACTTCGATATAGCCCTCGGCCGCGATGCGGGCCCGGATGTAGGATTCGATCGTGCGGTAGAGCGTCCAGCCTTTCGGGTGCCAGAAGACGCTCCCGACCGCTTCTTCTTGCATGTGAAAAAGTTCCATCTCGCGCCCGAGCCGGCGGTGGTCGCGCTTCTCGGCTTCTTCCAGGCGCGTCAGATACTCGGCGAGGTCTTTATCGTTCGCCCAGGCGGTGCCGTAGATGCGCTGGAGCATTTCGTTGCGCGAGTCGCCGCGCCAATAGGCGCCCGCGACCTTCATCAGCTTGAAGGCGGTCCCGAGCTTTCCCGTGGCGGGCAGATGCGGGCCGCGGCAGAGGTCGATGAACGAGCCCTGGCGGTATAGCGTGATCGGCTCGCTCTCCGGGATCGCTTCGATGATCTCGGCCTTGTAGTGCTCGCCCTGGGATTTGAAGAACTCGATCGCCTTGGTCCGGTCCCAGACCTCGCGCAGCACCGGCTCGTTGCGGGCGACGATCTCGCGCATGCGCTTCTCGATCGCTTCCAGGTCCGAGGGCGTGAAGGGTGTCGCGCGCGAGAAGTCGTAATA